>DASYAM010000024.1:0-6037 GCA_036501315.1 Solirubrobacteraceae bacterium | reverse complement strand
GAGGCCTGTCTCCAGGCGCCTGGACGCCGGTGCGCGCCTGGCCGTCGATGCGCACCTGGCCGTCGATGCGCGCCTCGCCGCCGGCCCGCGCTCGCCCGTAGGTCGCGAGCAGCGCCTGCGCCTCGATCGGGTCGCCGAGCGGGGTCCCCGTCCCGTGCGCCTCGACCGCGTCGACCTCCGCGGGGGACAGGCCGGCGCTGGCCAGCGCCTGGCGGATCACGCGTTCCTGTGAAGGCCCGTTGGGCGCCGTCAGCCCATTCGACGCGCCGTCCTGGTTGACGGCCGATCCGCGCACGAGCGCCAGCACCCGATGGCCGTTGCGGCGCGCTTGGGAGAGGCGCTCGAGCATGACCATGCCGACGCCCTCGGCCCAGCCGATGCCGTCGGCACCTGTCCCGAAGGCCTTGCAGCGCCCGTCGGGGGCGAGGCCACGCTGGCGTGAGAACTGGATGAACGCGGTGGGCGTCGCGAACACCGTGACCCCGCCGGCGAGCGCCAGGTCGCACTCTCCCAGCCGCAACGCTTGCGAGGCGAGGTGGATCGTCACGAGCGAGGAGGAGCAGGCGGTGTCGAGCGACACGGCGGGTCCCTCGAGGCCGAACGTGTAGGACAGGCGCCCGGAGATGACGCTGTCCTCGATGCCCGTCGCGCGGTAGCCCTCGAGCTCGCCGGGCATCGGCCCCGTGCCGACGCCGTAGTCGTTGTGCATCACCCCGGCGAACACGCCGGTGCGGCTACCGACGAGCGAGGCCGGATCGATCCCGGCGCTCTCGAAGGTCTCCCACGCGCATTCGAGCAGGATCCGCTGCTGGGGATCCATCGCGAGCGCCTCGCGCGGCCCGATCGAGAAGAGCTCGGCGTCGAACTCGCCGGAGTCGTAGAGGAAGCCGCCGTGGCGACTGTAGGTCGTGCCGGTGTGGTCGGGGTCGGGGTCGTACAGCCGCTCGAGGTCCCAGCCGCGGTTTGCGGGCAGCTCCCCGATCGCGTCGGTCCCCGAGGCCACCAGATCCCACAGCTGCTCGGGCGAGGCGACCCCGCCGGGATAGCGGCAGCTCATCCCCACGATCGCGATCGGCTCGCGCTCGCGCTGCTCCATCTCGTCGATGTGGCGGCGCGCCTCGCGCAGGTCGGCCGTGACCTTCTTGAGGTAGCGGCGCAGCTTGTCGTCGCCCAGGTGGACGCTTCCGTCGCTCATCGCTCGGCCGCTCCTCTCCTGGACTGCGCCGTCTCTCTCTCGGCAGCGATCACGACGCGCCGAACTCCTTCTCGATGATCTCGAACAGCTCGTCGTCGGAGACCGACTCCAGGTCGTCGTTGCTCGCCGGCTCCTCGTCGGTCGCGGCGCCATTCGCCGGGCCGGCCAGGAACGATTTGATCCGCGCGCCGAGCAGGCGCAGGCGCTCCTCGGAGCGCCTGCGGGCCTCTTCGTCGCCGGCGATCGCGGTCAGCATCGCTTCGAGCCCGTCGAGCTGCGCGTCGATCGCCGGGCGCGCGGATCCGTCGCGGCCGACTTTCGCGCGCACCAAAGTCGCTACCGCCGCGGGGGTGGGGTGATCGAACACGAGCGTCGACGGCAGCTTCAGCCCCGTGGCCTGACTGAGGCGGTTGCGGAGCTCGACGGCGGCGAGCGAATCGAAGCCCGCCTCCTTGAATGGCCGCTGCGGATCGACGACCGCGGTAGAGGCGTGACCGAGCACGCCCGCCACGTGACCGCGGATGAGCTCTGCGACGATCGCATCCCACTCCGACTCTGGCGCCTGCGCGAGCTTCTTGCTCAGCGATCCCTGTGCGCTCGCGGCGCGACGCGCGGGCAACCGGATCAGGCCGCGCAGGATCGCCGGCAGCATCCCGGCCTGCGCCTGTCCGCGCAGGGTGGTCGTGTTCAGGCGGATCGGCAGCAGCAGATGGGAGCCGAGGCCACGGGCGACGTCGAAGAGCTCGAGGCCTTGGGCGTCTGAGAGCGGGAAGACCCCCTGGCGCTCGAAGCTCACGCGATCGGCCTCTGAGAGCGTGCCGGCCATGCCGGTGGCCCGCTCCCAGGCGCCCCAGGCCAGCGACATGCCCGGCAGGCCACACGCGCGGCGGTGCGCGGCGAGCGCGTCCAGGAAGGAGTTCGCGGCCGCATAGTTGGCCTGGCCCGGGCTGCCGACGGCGGCCGCGGCGGAGGAGAACAGGACGAGCTCCGCTCCCCCGATCGCCTCGTGCAAGTTGAGCGCCGCGTCGACCTTCGGGGCCAGCACCCGCGCAAGACGCTCGCCGTCGAGCGAGTCGATCACGCCGTCGTCGAGCACGCCGGCGGTGTGGACCACGAGGCTCAGGGGATGGGCCGCGGGGAGCGCGGCGAGCAGCTCCCGCAGCGACTCCTTCTGCGCTACGTCACAGGCGGCGATGCGCACGTCGCAGCCGAGCCCTCCCAGCTCGACTGCGAGCGCACCTGCACCCTCGGCCTGCGGGCCGCTACGGCTCGCGAGCACCAGCCGGCGCACGCCGAGGTCGGCCACCAGGTGGCGCGCCACGAGCGCCCCCAGCCCGCCCGTGCCACCCGTGATCAGCACCGTTCCCTCGGGATCGAGCGAGCCCGGCGCCGCCGTCTCGGGGGGCGCCGCCACCCGGCCGAGCCGCGGCGCGTACAGCGTGCCGGCGCGCAGCGCGAGCTCCGGCTCGTCGCTCGTCAGGGCGCCGTAGAGCGCGCCCGCGGAGGCCTCGCCGCCGTCGAGGTCGACCAGGCCAAACCGGCCCGGGTGCTCGGACTGGGCCGAGCGCAGCAGACCGATCAGCGCCGCCTGGAGCAGGTTGGGCGACTCACCGTCGCGAACGGCGACCGCGCCCTCGGTCACGAGCAGCAGCCGCGCCTCGGCGAGCGGCTCGGAGGCGATCCACGCCTGCAGCAGCTCGAGCACGCGCGCGGTGATCCGGTGGATGCCGTCAAGGAGCTCGCCCTCCGGCGCCAGCGTTCCGGCCTCGACGAGCACCAGCGCGGGCGCGCCGTCGCCGTCGCCGTCGCCGTCGCCGTCGCCGAGCGCATCCTCGAGCGCCTGCAGATCGGCGTGGCGCTCGAGCTCGACGCCCGCCGCGCGGAGACCGTCGCCCTCGCCGAGCACGGCCGCGCGCAGCGGCGAGCCGTTCGGGGAGGAGCCTTGCAGCTCGAGCCATTGGAGCTCGTAGAGATCCTCGCGGCCTGCGCGAGCGGCCGCCTGCAGCTGGCTTTGGTCGATCGTGCGCGTCTGCAGCCGCTGGACCGAGAGCACGGGCGCGCCGTCGCCGTCGAGCGCCAGCAGGCTCGCAGTCGCGTCGCTGCCGCCGAGGCGGACGCGCAGCTCGCTCGCGCCGTGCCCGTGCAGGCGTACGTCGGCGAACGAGAAGGGCACGCCGACGCCGCCTGCCTGGCCGCCGTCGAGCGCTTGCAGGAACGTCGCGTGCACGGCGGCGTCGAGCAGCGCCGGGTGAATACGGAAGGAGGATGCCTGGCTCGCCTGCTCCTGCTCCAGCGCGACCTCGCCATAGAGGTCGTCTCCCAGCTTGAACGCTCGCGAGAGGCCTTGGAAGGAGGGACCGTAGTTGTAGCCCAGCTCGGCCAGACGGTCGTAGAGGTACTCGGCGTCGAGCTCCTCCGCGCCCGCGGGCGGCCAGGGGGCGGCGGCGAAGCTCTCTAGCTCCGACGCGTATGGGGTCTCTCCGCCGCCCGGCACTTCACCGGACGCGTCGTCGCCGGACGCTTCACCGCCGGACGCGCCACCGGCGGACGCGCCGAGCGCGCCGGAGGCGTGCCGCACCCAGAGCTCCGACTCGGGCTCATCCTCGGCTCCGTCCTCGGGGCGGGAGTAGATCGCGAGCGAGCGCCTGCCGGTGTCGTCCGGCGCAGAGACGGAGAGCTGGATTTGGAGGGCGCCTTGCTCGTCGAGCAGCAGCGGCCGCTCGAACGTGAGCTCCTCGACGACCTCGGCCCCGACTCGCTGTCCGGCGGCCAGCGCAAGGTCGACGAAGCCCGTGCCGGGGAGCAGCACCTGGCCCATGATCGCGTGGTCGGCGAGCCATGGGTGGGTCTTTAGGGAGAGGCGCCCGGTGAACAGCCAGCCGTCCTCTTCGCCGGCCAGCGCCATCGCGGAGGAGAGCAGGGGATGCTCGGCGGAGGACTGTCCGAGGGAGGTCGCGTCGGTGGCCCGCGCCGTGCCCTCGAGCCAGTAGCGCCGGCGCTGGAGGGCGTACTTCGGCAGCTCGACGGGTGGAGCGGGGGCTGGCTCGAACAGGGCGCTCCAGTCGATGCGCACACCGTGGATGTGCGCTTGGGCGAGGAAGGAGAGCAGGTCCTTCGCTTCGGGACGGTGTTTGCGCAACGTACTGAGGAGCAGCGCGTCGTCCGCGAGATCCTCCTCGAGACACTCATACGCCATCGCGCTCAACACACCATCCGGGCCGAGCTCCAAGAAACGTGTGACACCGGCCGCTTCCAACGAGCGCACACCATCACAAAACCGCACCGCTTCACGCACATGCCTGACCCAATATGCAGCGGTCAGCAGCTCCTCGCCGGCGACTTCACCTGTCACGTTCGACACGATCGGGATCGATGGCGGACTGAAAGAGAAACCCTTGACGACCTCGGTGAACTCATTGAGCATCGGGTCCATCAAGTGCGAATGGAACGCATGACTCACACGCAACCGCGTGACCTTCCGCCCCACCGCCACGAACACCCCTTCCCACTCCGAAAGCGCACCCAAATCACCCGAAACAACGACTCCTTCTGGACCGTTCACCGCAGCAATTGAAAGACGATCGTCAAACCCCGACAAGCTCGCCAGAACCTCCTCCTCTGAGGCCATCACCGCAGCCATCCCGCCACCATCCTGCAGCGCGCCCATCAAACGCCCACGCGCCACCACCAACGCACACGCGTCCTGCAAGGAGAGAACACCGGCAACATGCGCGGCGACAATCTCACCGATCGAATGACCCAACAAGAAGTCAGGTTTCACACCAAAGCTCGACACGAGACGAAACAAGGCAACCTCGACCGCAAACAACGCCGGCTGGGTGAACTGCGTCCGACCCAACAGTGACGTCTCCACCCCGCCCCCTGCGAAGCCATCAGCCGCCCCCCCCGCCGAATCATCGGCCGCACCGCGCGACAAACCCCCCACGGAACCCTCCATGGAGCCATCGGCAGCGAACATCAGCTCCCGTAGTGACCGCCCCAGCAGACCGTCCAAAACGCCGCACACCTCGTCGAGCACAGACGCAAAAACAGGGAACGCCTCATAGAGCCCAGCGCCCATCCCCGCCCACTGCGCACCCTGACCTGAGAACAAAAACGCCGTGCGGCCTCTACCGGCAGCGGCGACACCCTGAAATAGGCCATCCGCGCTCTCCCCACGCTCGAGCGCACCGAGACCGGCAACCAACGCATCGCGCTCGCCGGCCACGACGACGGCACGGTGGGAGAGCCGCGCACGACCCAGCGCCAGACCACGGGCGACACCGCCAAGCTCGGCCTCGGGACGCTCGCTCACAAACGAACCGAGCCGAGCCGCCTGACTTTGCAGCGCCTCACCGCTCGATCCCGACACCAAAAACGGCAGGACCGCGGCCTCCCCAACCGCTGGAGTCTCCTCCACGGCGATGGCCTCCTCCAAGATCACGTGCGCGTTTGTGCCGGAGACGCCGAACGAGGAGACGCCCGCACGGCGCGGCGTATCGCCATTTCGCTCCCACGGGACCTGCTCGTGGAGCAGCCGCAGCTCGCCGCCGGACCAGTCCACGTGGGGTGAGGGCTCTTGCGCGTGGAGCGTTCGCGGCAGCGCTCCGTGGCGCATCGCCTGGATCATCTTGATGACACCGCCGACGCCGGCCGCGGCCTGGGTGTGGCCGATGTTCGACTTCAACGAGCCGAGCCAGAGAGGCCTGTCTCCAGGCGCCTGGACGCCGGTGCGCGCCTGGCCGTCGATGCGCACCTGGCCGTCGATGCGCGCCTCGCCGCCGGCCCGCGCTCGCCCGTAGGTCGCGAGCAGCGCCTGCGCCTCGATCGGGTCGCCGAGCG
>DASYAM010000023.1:0-67587 GCA_036501315.1 Solirubrobacteraceae bacterium | reverse complement strand
GAGGCCTGTCTCCAGGCGCCTGGACGCCGGTGCGCGCCTGGCCGTCGATGCGCACCTGGCCGTCGATGCGCGCCTCGCCGCCGGCCCGCGCTCGCCCGTAGGTCGCGAGCAGCGCCTGCGCCTCGATCGGGTCGCCGAGCGTCGTGCCGGTGCCGTGCGCCTCGACCGCGTCGACGTCGCTCACGGACAGGCCGGCAGCGGCGAGCGCCTGGCGGATCACGCGTTCCTGGGAGGGGCCGTTCGGGGCTGTCAGCCCGTTGGAGGCGCCATCCTGGTTGACGGCCGAGCCGCGCACGAGGCCGAGGACGCGGCGGCCGTTGCGGCGTGCGTCGGAGAGGCGCTCGAGCAGCAGCAGGCCCATGCCCTCCGACCAGCCGGTGCCGTCGGCGCCAGCACCGAAGGACTTGCAGCGCCCGTCCACGGAGAGGGCGCGCTGGCGCGAGAACTCGACGAAGACGAGCGGGTTGGTGAGCACGGTCACGCCGCCCGCCAGCGCGAGATCGCACTCGCCGGAGCGGAGCGCCTGGCACGCCAGGTGCATCGCCACGAGCGAGGAGGAGCAGGCGGTGTCGACCGATACGGCGGGGCCCTCGAGGCCGAACGTGTAGGCCAAGCGCCCAGAGGCGACGCTCGCGGTGTTGCCGGTCAGGCGCAGCCCTTCGATCCCCTCGGGCGGGTCCAGGTCGAGGCCGTAGAGGGTGGAGATGAGCCCCGTGAACACGCCCGTCTGGGAGCCTTTGAGGCTCAGCGGGTCGACCCCGGCGTCTTCGAAGGCCTCCCAGGCGCCCTCCAGCAGCAGTCGCTGCTGGGGATCCATCGCGAGCGCCTCGCGCGGGGAGATCGAGAACAGCTCCGCGTCGAAGTCGCCCGCGTCGTAGAGGAAGCCGCCGTGGCGCGTGTAGCTCCCACCCGGGCTGTCCGGGTCCGGGTCGAACAGGCGCTCGACGTCCCAGCCGCGATCCTCGGGGAACGCGCCGATCGCGTCGGCGCCGGCTGCGAGGAGCTCCCACAACTCCTCGGGCGAGCTGACGCCGCCGGGATAGCGGCAGCTCATCCCCACGATCGCGATCGGCTCCTCGGCGCGCGCGGGCGAGCGCCTGGCCGACTGGACGCCGTGCGTCGCGCCTTCGACCTCCAGAAGCAGATAGCCGGCCACCGCCAGCGGGGTGGGGTAGTCGAAGACGAGCGTCGAAGGCAGCTGTAGGTCGGATGCCTCGCTCAGGCGGTTGCGGAGCTCCACAGCGGCGACCGAGTCAAAGCCGGCGTCCTTGAAGGAGCGCTCGGCATCGACCTCGGCGGTGGAGGCGTGCCCGAGCACGCCGGCCACGTGGTCGAGCACGAGCGCTGAGACGATCGCGTCCCACTCGGACGCGGGCGCCGCGGAGAGCTTGCTCGCCAACGAGCCTTTCGCCTCCGCGGGGATCGCGCGGGCGCGCTCCAGCCGTGCGACCTCGGACTCGAGCGCCGCCGTATCGCCGTCCGCCGCGGCGGGCTCGAGCCAGAAGCGCCGGCGCTGGAAGGCGTAGGTCGGCAGCTCGACGGGTGCGGACGGCGCCGCCTCCAAGAGGAAGCCCCAGTCGACGTCGAGGCCGTGGTTGTGAGCCTGCGCGAGCAGGCCGAGGAGCTCTCTCGCTTCGGGACGGCGCGCGCGCAAGGCGCTCGCGAGCAGCGCCTTGGCGGCGGTGTCCCGCTCCAGGCACAGATGGGCCATCGCGCTGAGGACACCGTGCGGGCCGAGCTCGAGGAAGCGCGTGACGCCCTGCTGCGCGAGGAAGCGAACGCCGTCGCTGAAGCGCACGGTGCGACGGACGTGCTCGGCCCAGTACGCGGGCGAGGTCGCCTGCTCGGCGGTGAGCGTCTCGCCGCTGACGTTCGAGACGATCGGGATCGTCGGCGCGCTGAGGGAGAGGCCGCTGACGACGGTCTCGAGCTCGGCGAGTATCGGGTCCATCAGCTGGGAGTGGAACGCGTGGGAGACCCGCAACCGCGTCACCTTGCGACCGTCGGCGAGCGCCTGGGCCTCCCACTCCCCGAGGGGCCCCTCGGCGCCGGAGACGACCACCCCTTCGGGCGCGTTGACCGCGGCCAGCGACAGGCGGTCCGCGAACGGGGCGAGGCTCGCGAGCACGTCCTGCTCGGAGGCCATCACCGCCGCCATCGCGCCGCCGTCGGGCAGCGCGCCCATCAGCCGCCCGCGCACCGCGACGAAGGCACAGGCGTCCTGCAGCGAGAGCACGTTTGCGACGTGCGCGGCCGAGAGCTCGCCGACCGAATGACCCAGCAGGAAGTCGGGTTTGACGCCAAAGCTCGTGAGGAGCCGATACAGCGCGACCTCGAGCGCGAACAGCGCCGGCTGGGTGAACTCGGTGCGTTCGAGCAGCGCCGCCTCGGCCGAGCCTTCGGCGGCGAACAGCAGCTCGCGCAAGGGCCGCTCGAGGTGAGTGTCGAGGATCGCGCAGACCTCGTCGAGCGCCCGTGCGAACACCGGGAACATCGCGTACAGCTCGGCGCCCATGCCGGGCCATTGCGAGCCCTGCCCGGAGAACAGGAACGCGACCCGGCCGTCGCCGCGAGCGGCGCCCTGATGCAGGCCCGGCGCGGTCTCGCCGCCCGCGAGCGCGAGCAACCCGCCGAGCAGCTCCTCCCGCTCCCCGGCGAGAATCGCCGCGCGGTGGTCGAGATGCGAGCGGTGGAAGGCGAGCGTCGAGGCGACGGCTGCGAGCTCGAGCTCGGGCTGCGCGAGCAGGTGCGCGCGCAGCCGCTCCCCCTGAGCGGCCAGCGCCTCCGCGCTCCTGGCGGACACCAGGAAGGGCATCGGGAACGGTCCGCCGGTGGGCGGCTCGGATGCCGGGCTCTGAGTCCGGGGCAGATCGGGCGCTTGGACCGGCTGGGACGCGGACGCCAGGTCCGCGGCCGGCTTGGGCGCTTGGACCGGCTCGCGCGCGGACGCCGGGCGCGGGGCCGGCTCAGGCGCAGGCGCCACGGCGGACTCCGGCGCGGGGGCCTGCTCGAGGATCACGTGGGCGTTGGTGCCGCTGGCCCCGAACGAGGACACCCCGCAGCGTCGCGGATGCGCGCGCTTGGGCCAGGGAGCCGATTGCGAGAGCAGCTCGATGGCTCCCGCCGACCAGTCCACGTGCGGGGTCGGCTCGTCGAGGTGCAGGGTGCGCGGCAGCGCGCCCGCGCGCATTGCCATCACCATCTTGATGATCCCCGCGACGCCCGCGGCGGCCTGGGTGTGGCCGATGTTCGACTTCAACGAGCCGAGCCACAGCGGCTCCTCCCGCGAGCGTTCCTGTCCATAGGTCGCAAGCAGCGCCTGCGCCTCGATCGGGTCGCCGAGCGTCGTGCCGGTGCCGTGCGCCTCGACCGCGTCGACGTCGCTCACGGACAGGGCGGCAGCGGCGAGCGCCTGGCGGATCACGCGTTCCTGCGACGGGCCGTTGGGAGCTGTCAGCCCGTTGGAGGCGCCATCCTGGTTGACGGCCGAGCCGCGGACGACGGCCAGGATCGGGCGGCCCGAGCGCTGCGCGTCGGAGAGGCGCTCGAGCAGCAGCAGGCCGACGCCCTCGGAGAAGCCCGCGCCGTCGGCGGCGGCCGCGAATGACTTGCAGCGCCCGTCGGGGGCGAGACCCCGTTGGCGGCTGAAGAAGCGGAACATGCCGGGCGTCGAGAGCACGGTGACGCCGCCGGCGAGCGCGAGCGAGCACTCGCCGGAGCGCAGCGCCTGGCAGGCGAGGTGGAGGGCGACGAGCGAGGAGGAGCAGGCGGTGTCGACCGAGATCGAAGGACCCTCGAGACCGAAGGTGTAGGAGACGCGGCCGGGGAGGACGCCGGCGCCGACGCTCGCGGTGCCGAAGCCGTCGAGCCGCTCGGAGGGCGAGCCGGCGCCGTAGTCGTAGGTCATCGCGCCCGTGAACACGCCCGTCTGGCTGCCGGCGAGCGAGGTGGGGGCGATCGCGGCGCGCTCGAACGCCTCCCAGGCGGATTCCAGCAACAGTCGCTGCTGCGGGTCCATCACGAGCGCGTCGCGCGGGCTGACGCCGAAGAAGGCGGCGTCGAACGTATCCGCGCCGGCGACGAAGCCGCCCTCGCGCGCATAGCTCGTGCCGGGGCTGTCGGGGTCGGGGTCGTACAGTCGCTCGAGGTCCCAGCCGCGGTCGGCGGGGAACTCTGCGATCGCGTCGACGCCCGCGTCGACGAGCTCCCACAGGTCCTCGGGCGAGGCGACTCCCCCTGGGTAACGGCAGCTCATGCCGACGATCGCGATCGGCTCGTCGCCTTTCGCGGCCGAGGGCGTGGCGAGCCGGGCGCCGCGCCGGGCGCCGTCCGTGCGCGCGGCGCCGTGCAGTTGCGCGCGCAGATATCCCGCCACGGCGAGCGGCGTGGGATGGTCGAAGACGAGCGTCGAGGGCAGCTTTAGGGCGGTGGCCTGGCTTAGGCGGTTGCGCAGCTCGACGGCGGCGAGCGAGTCGAAGCCCGCGTCCTTGAACGCGCGCCGGGGATCGACCGCGTCGGTGGAGGCGTGCCCGAGCACGGAGGCGACGTGCGAGTTGACCAGCTGAGAGACGATCGCGTCGAGCTCGGCCTGCGAGGAGGCGTCGGCGAGCTGCCGGCCGAGCGCGCCGCCCGCGTCGGTCGCGCGACGGGCCGGCAGGCGGACCAGTCCGCGCAGGACGGCGGGCAGCACTCCGGCCTTGGCCTGGGCGCGCAGCGCGGCGGCGTCGAACGCCACCGGGAAGAGCAGCGACTCTGCGCGCGCGCGAGCGCGATCGAACAGACCCATGCCGTGCTCGTCGGATAGCGGGACGAGGCCTTCGGAGCGGCGCACGCGCGCCGAGATGCGGGCGCGCTCCTGCTCGTCGCGCTCGCCGCTGAAGCCGGTCGCGCGCTCCCACATCGAGAAGGCGAGCGAGAGGCACGGCAGGCCCTGCGCGCGGCGGTGGGCGGCGAGCGCGTCGAGGAACGAGTTGGCGGCCGCGTAGGGGGCGAGGCGGGGAGAGCCGAGCGTGCCGGCGACGGAGGAGAACAGGATCAGCTCGACGAGGGGGCTGTGGCGGGTTAGCTCGTGCAGGTTGACCGCGCCGTCGACCTTCGGGACCATGACCCGTCGCAGGCGCTCGCCGTCGAGCGCGGAGAGCGCATCGTCGTCGAACACTCCAGCCGCGTGGACGACGGTGGTGAGCGGGTGCGCGGCGGAGATCGAGGCGAGCAGCTCCGCGAGCTCGTCCCTGCGCGCGATGTCGCAGGCGGCGATCCGCACGTCGCAACCGAGCACGCCCAGCTCACCGGCGAGATCCTCGGCGCCCTCGGCTGCGGGCCCGCGGCGGCTGACGAGCACGAGCCGCTTGACGGCGTGCGCCGTCACCAGATGGCGGGCGAGCAGCGCGCCCAGCCCGCCGGTGCCGCCCGTGATCAGGACGGTGCCCTCGGGATCGGGGACGACGGCGGCGGGGGGCGCGTCGCCCGCGTCGCGGTCTACGGGCTTCAGGGCGGTGAGCCGCGGCGCGAGCAGCACCCCGTCGCGCAGCGCGAGCTCGGGCTCGTCGCTTGCAAGCGCGCGGGCGAGCGCGCTGCGCGAGGATGCGGTCCCGTCGAGATCGATCAGGGCGAGTCGCCCTGGGTGCTCGGACTGCGCCGAGCGCAGCAGACCCGCGAGCGGGGCCTGGGTCAGGTGGGGGTCCGCGCGGTCGCCCGCCGCGAGCGCGTTTTCGGTGAGGAGCACGAGCTTCGCCTCGGCGAGCGGCTCGGAGGCGATCCACGCCTGCAGCAGCTCGAGCACGCGCGCGGTGAGCGCATGGATGGAGCTGAGCAGGTTTTGAGTTGGCTCCGCTGACGCTCCGCCGGCGGCGTTGCCGTGGAGATCCCCGTGGTCGGCTAGCGCCCGAGCGTCGAGGAGCACGAGCTCTGGCGCGGCTGAGCCGTGCGCGATCGCCGCCTCGAGCACAGTCAGGTCCGGGTGACGCTCGAGCTCGAGGCCGGTGTCTGGCGGGGGGTTGCCGCCACCGAGGAGCGCGGCGCGGAGCGGGGCGCCGTCGGCGGGGGCCGCTTGCGGCTCGACCCACCGGAGCTCGTAGAGCGCCTCGCCGACGGTCGCGGCCTGTTGCAGCCGATCGCGATCGATCGCGCGCGTCTGGAGCCGCTCGATCGAGAGCACCGGCGCGCCGCTCTCGTCGAGCGCGAGCACGCTCAGGGCCTGCGCGTCGCGCGCGAGGCGCACGCGCAGCACGCTCGCCCCGTGTCCGTGCAGACGCACGTCGGCAAAGGCGAAGGGGATCTCCACCGCGCTTTCCTGGGGCGCGTCGAGCGCGCGCAGCAGGTCGAGGTGAAAGGCGGAGTCGAGCAGCGCCGGATGCAGGCCGAAGCTCGCCGCCTGCGCCTCCTGATCGGAGGCGAGCGACACTTCGCCGAAGAGCTCCTCACCGACGCGCCAGGCCGCGCGTAGACCTTGGAAGGCGGGACCGTAGTTGTAGCCCGCCTGCGCGAGCCGCTCGTAGAGGAGCGCGGTGTCGAGCTCCTCCGCGCCCGCCGGCGGCCAGAGCTCCTCGGCAAAGCGGCGCGGCGCGCCTACCTCGACGGGGGGCCGCGGGCCGGTCGCACCCCGGCTCTCGCCGGTGGTGGACACGCCCTCGCCGACGACGGATGCGGTCCCGCTAGTGGCGGATACCCCTTCGCCGGCTACGGTCGCGGTCCCGCCAGTGGCAGATGCCCCCTCGCCGGCTACGGTCGCGGTCCCGCCAGTGGCAGATGCCCCCTCGCCAGCTACGGTCGCGGTCCCGCCAGTGGCAGATGCCCCCTCGCCGACGACGGTCGCAATCCCGTCGGCGGCGAGCATCCCTGTGGCGTGACAGGTCCACTCCCCGCCCTGCTCCGGCGCGTCCGGCGACGAATCCTCGGAACGGGAGTAGACGTGAAGCTCACGACGCCCGTCGGGATCGGGCTCGGAGAGCTTGAGCTGCAACTGGGTGGCACCCTCGGTGTCGAGCAGCAGCGGCGCCTGCAGGGTGAGCTCTTCGACGACCTTGGCGCCGACTCGTTGCCCGGCAGCCAATGCCAGCTCGACAAAGCCCGCTCCCGGCATCAGCACGCGATCCATGACGGCGTGGTCCGCCAACCACGGATGAGTCTTCAACGAAATGCGCCCCGTGAAGAGCCAGCCGTCCTGCTCGCCCGCGAGGGGAAGCGCCCCGCCGAGCAACGGGTGCTCGCCCGCACCCATGCCGAGCGCGCCCGCGTCCGCGGCGCCCGCAACCGTCTCGAGCCAATAGTGCTCGCGCTGAAAAGCGTACGTCGGCAACTCGACATGGGGAGCGTCTTGTGGAAACAGGCCGCTCCAGTCGACGCTCGAGCCGTGGGTATACGCACGCGCGAGAAAGCCGAGTAGATCCTTCACTTCCGGACGACCGGACGGCTCCTTCGCGTCCGCGCGATCCAGCGGCTCCTTCACTTCCGAGCGACCGGACGGGTTTTTCGCTTCCAGATGATCGGGCTGGTCCTCCTTCGCTGCCGGGCGAGGCCGGCGCAGCGTGCTCACGAGCAGCGCCTCGTCCTCCAGCCCCTCGCTCAAGCAGTCATACGCCATCGCGCTGAGCACACCGTCGGGACCAAGCTCCAGGAAACGTGTGACACCAGCCGCCTCCAGCACGCGCACACCGTCACCAAAACGCACCGCTTCACGCACATGCCTGGCCCAATACTCAGCGGTCAACAGCTCATCGCCGGCAAGCTCACCCGTCACGTTCGACACGATCGGGATCGACGGCGGGCTTAAAGAGAAACGGTTAACGATCTCGGTGAGCTCTTCGAGCATCGGCTCCATCAGCTGCGAATGGAACGCATGACTTACGCGCAACCGTGTGACCTTCCGTCCCGCAAACGAGCCTTCCCAATCCGAAAGCGCCTTCAAACCACCCGAAACGACAACAGCTTCAGGACCGTTCACCGCGGCGACGCCCAAACGACCCTCAAACCCGGCAACGCTCGCCAGAACCTCCTCCTCGGAGGCCATCACGGCAGCCATCCCGCCCCCTTCAGGCAGCGCGCCCATCAACCGCCCCCGTGCAACTACCAACGCGCACGCGTCCTGCAAAGACAGAACACCTGCGACATGCGCCGCGACGATCTCACCGACCGAATGACCCAACAAGAAGTCAGGTTTCACACCAAAGCTCGACACGAGACGGAACAAAGCGACCTCGACAGCGAACAGGGC
Source organism: Solirubrobacteraceae bacterium (assembly GCA_036501315.1). GTDB lineage: Bacteria > Actinomycetota > Thermoleophilia > Solirubrobacterales > Solirubrobacteraceae > Palsa-744. The sequence continues at coordinate 59,375 of DASYAM010000023.1, read as the reverse complement.
AGGTTGCGTGAACTGCGTGCGATCCAGCAGCCCCGCCTCCACCGAACCCTCGGCCGAGCCATCAGTCGAGCCATCAGCCGAACTCCCCGCCGCGCCCGCGGAACCGTTGGCGTCGAACATCAGCTCCTTCAACGAACGTCCCAACGGCACGTCCATCACTCGGCCCACCTCGTCCAACGCGTCGGCGAACACGGGAAACGCCTCATACAAACCCGCGCCCATACCCGCCCACTGGGCGCCCTGACCTGAGAACAAGAACGCCGTGCGACCGGCGCCGGCGGCAGCGACACCCTGAAACAAACCATCCGCGCGCTCCCCCCGCTCCAGCGCCTGCAGACCGGCGACCAGCGCGTCACGATCCTCCGCCACCACGACCGCACGATCGGACAACCGCGCACGACCCACGGCCAACCCACGCGCGACACCAGCCAACTCGACACCCGTCGCGCCCTCCACAAACGAGCCGAGACGACCCGCCTGCGCACGCAACGCCTCACCACCCGAACCCGACACCAAAAACGGCAAGACCCCAGGCCGCGATGCGGCCGGCTGCTCGCCATCCACAACGCCCTCCAGCGGAGCCTGCTCCGCAGGCGGAGCCTCCTCCAAGATCAAATGCGCGTTCGTGCCGGAGACCCCAAACGACGACACCCCCGCCCGCCGCGGCGCCCCGCCGCGCTCCCACGGCAGCTCCTCGCCGAGCAAGCGCACCTCGCCCGCGGACCAGTCGATGTGGGGCGAGGGCGACTCGGCGTGTAGCGTCTTCGGGAGCACGCCGTGGCGCATCGCCTGCACCATCTTGATCATGCCGCCAACCCCCGCCGCCGCCTGGGAGTGACCGATGTTCGACTTCAACGAGCCCAGGCGCAACGGGCCGCCCGAGCGCTCCTGCCCGTAGGTCGCGAGCAGCGCCTGCGCCTCGATCGGGTCGCCGAGCGTCGTGCCCGTGCCGTGCGCCTCGACCGCGTCGACGTCGCCGGCGGACAGGCCGGCGTCGGCCAGCGCCTGACGGATCACGCGTTCCTGCGACGGGCCGTTCGGCGCCGTCAAGCCGTTCGAAGCGCCGTCCTGGTTGACCGCCGAGCCACGCACCAAGCCCAGGATCCGGTGACCGTGCTTGCGCGCGTCCGACAGCCGCTCCAGCAGCAGCAGGCCCATCCCCTCGGCCCAGCCGACGCCGTCGGCGCCCGCGCCGAAGGACTTGCAACGCCCGTCCGCCGATAGGCCGCGCTGACGGCTGAAGACGACGAACACGCTCGGGCTCGACAGCACCGTCACCCCGCCGGCCAGCGCGAGCGAGCACTCGCCCGCGCGCAGCGCCTGGCACGCCAGGTGCACCGCCACCAGCGAGGAAGAGCACGCCGTGTCGACCGTCACCGCCGGGCCCTCCAGACCGAACGCGTACGCCACGCGCCCGGAGACGACGCTGCCGGTGCTGCCAGTGCCCATGTACCCCTCGACCTCCGCGGGCACCGGACCGGCGTTCGTGCCGTAATCCCCGTACATCACCCCCGCGAACACGCCCGTCTGGCTGCCTCGCAGCGACGCGGGGTCGATGCTCGCATGCTCGAAGGCCTCCCACGCGCCCTCCAGCAGCAACCGCTGCTGAGGGTCCATCGCCAGCGCCTCGCGCGGCGAGATCGAGAACAGCTCCGCATCAAAGTTACCCGCGTCATAAAGAAAACCGCCGTGGCGGGAGTAGCTCGTACCTGGGTGATCGGGGTCGGGGTCGTACAGGCCCTCCACGTCCCAGCCGCGATCCTCCGGCAGCGCGCCGATCGCGTCGCCGCCGCGCGCGAGGAGCTCCCACAGATCCGCGGGCGAGGCGACGCCACCGGGATAGCGACAGCTCATCCCCACGATCGCGATCGGCTCGTCCGCGCGCGTGAGGAGCTGCCGGTTGACCTCGCGCACGCGCTCCAGCTCCACCAAGGAGGTGCGCAGGGCCTCTACGAGCTGCTCGTTCTCAGGCGCCATCCGTCAGCCGCCCGCGCTGCCGATTTCCAGGGCCTTACCGATCAGGCTCTCGGCGTCCATGCTCTCGATCTGGCTCGCGGCGCGATCGCCGGCGCCGGCGCCGGCGTCGGGCGCCCCGTTCGAAGGCGAGCGTTCCGTGCCGGCCAGCGTCAGCAAGACGTCGAGCAGGCCGGCGCTCTGCAGGCGCGCGATCGGCACCGAGGCGATCGCGCGCCTGATCTCGGCCTCGCGGGGATCGCGATCGTCGCCGGGACGGTCGAGCGAAAGCCGCTCGAGCAGGTAGCCCGTCACCGCGGCGGGGGTGGGATGGTCGAAGACGAGCGTCGAGGGCAACTTCAGCCCCGTCGCCTGGCCCAGGCGGTTTCTGAGCTCCACACCGGCGAGCGAGTCGAAGCCGAGCTCCTTAAACGCACGCTGCGGGTCGACCGCCCCAGGGGAGGAGTGACCGAGAACACCGGCCGTGTGCTCGACGACCTGCTCGGTAACGATCGCCTCCCGCTCCGCCGCTGGCGCCTCCGACAACCGTCTCGCCAACGCGCCCTTCGCATCCGCCGCCCGCCGCGTGCCTGGGCGGACCAGCCCGTGCATGATCGCGGGCAGCATCCCCCCCTTCGCCTGCGCGCGCAGCGCCGTCATGTCCAAACGCGCCGGCACGAGCAGCGGACGGTCGAGACCTCGCGCAAGCGCGAACAGCTCGAGCCCTTGCAGGTCGGAAAGCGAGGCGATGCCCATCCGCTGCAGGCGCGCACGGTCGGCCTCGCCGAGCGCGTCGGCCATGCCGCCCGCCTGCTCCCACGCGCCCCACGCCAGCGACATCGCCGCAAGCCCCTGCGCACGGCGATGAGCGGCCAGCGTATCCAGAAAAGCGTTCGCGGCCGCGTAGTTGGCCTGCCCCGGGGTGCCCACCGTGGCCGCTATCGAGGAGAACAGGATCAGCTCCGCGAGCCCCGTCTCGGCGGTGAGCTCGTGCAGGTTGATCGCCCCGTCGACCTTGGGCGCCAGCACGCGCGCGAGCCGCTCGCCGTCGAGCGACTCGATCACGCCGTCGTCGAGCACGCCGGCGGTGTGGATCACCGTGGTGAGCGGATGAGCCGCCGGCACCGACGCGAGCAGCTCCCGCAGCTGCGCCCTGTCGGCGACGTCGCAGGCGGCGACCCGCGCCTCGCAGCCGAGCTCACGCAGCTCCCACACGAGCTCTGCGACGCCCTCGGCCCGCTCGCCGCTGCGGCTCACGAGCAGCAGCCGCTCGACACCGTCCACCTTCGCCAGCCGGCGCGCCAGGAGCGCGCCCAACCCGCCGGTGCCGCCCGTGATCAGCACCGTTCCCCGGGACTCGGCCGTCCGCGGCGCAACCGCCTGACTCGCCGCCGCCACACGCCCCAAGCGCGGCGCATGGAGCACGCCCGCGCGCAGCGCGAGCTCCGGCTCGTCGCTGACGAGCGCACCATAGAGCGCGCCGTCGGAGGCCTCGCTGCCGTCGAGGTCGAGCAGGCCGAAGCGACCGGGGTGCTCGGAGAAGGCCGAGCGCAGCAGGCCGGCGAGCGCCGCGTGCGCGAGGTTGGGCGCCTCTCCCGCGGTGACGCTCACCGCGTTCTCGGTCACGAGCAGCAGCTTCGACTCGGCCAGAGGCGCGGACGCGACCCAGCTCTGCAACAGCTCGAGCGTCCGCGCCGTCAACCTGTGAACGTCCCGCGCGAGCACGGATTCGCCGTCCGCACCATCTCCCCCGTCGCGATCGGTCGCGGCAGCGGGCTCGAGCTCAAGCCCCATCCCGGTCTCGGGCTCGAGCTCAGGCCCCGTCCCGGTCTCGGGCTCTAGCCGGGGCCGCGCCTGCCCGGCGAGCGACCGCGCGTCGATCAGCACGAGCTCGGGCGCGGGCGCACCCTCTCGTAGTGCCTGCTCGAGCTCCGCCAGATCGCCGTGGCGCTCCAGCTCGATCCCTTGAATGTCGGCGACGGGCCGCTCCGCGCCGAGGATCGCCGTGCGCAGCCGCGAGCCGTTGGGAGACGCGCTTTGCAGCGGCGCCCACTGGAGCTCGTAGAGCGCATTCCAGCTCGACGCTCTGGCGCCCTGCAGCTGCTCGGGGTCGAGCGCACGGGTCTCGACAGTCTGGATCGAAAGCGCCGGGGCGCCGCTCTCGTCGAGCGCCAGCAGGCTCGACGACCGTCCATCGCGGTCAGTGTCGACCCGCACCCGCAGCGCGCTCGCGCCCCGAGCGTGCATCCGCACGCCAGTACAGATGAACGGGACCTCCAGCGCGCTCGCGCGGCCGTCCTCGAGCGCACCGAGCAGCAGCGTGTGCAAAGCCGAGTCGAGCAGCGCCGGATGAATGCAGAAGTCGCCCGCCCGATCCTGCTGCGCTTGCTCCAGGACGATCTCGCCGTAGAGCTCCTGCGCGGCACGCCACGCCGCACGCAGCCCCTGGAACGACGGCCCGTAGTTGTAGCCGACCTCCGCCAGCCGGTCGTAGAGAAACTCAGTGTCCAGGCGCTCGGCTATATCCGTGCGCTCGGCGAGTTCCGTACGCTCGGCGGGATCCTGGGGCTCGGCGGCATCCGTGCGCTCGGCGGGGTCCCATGGCGGCCACGGCTGCGCGGCGAAGCGCCGCAGCTCGCCGGCCGCCGCTTGACTTCCAAGGTCGCCGCTCGCCCGATCCCGCCCGTCGGCGCCCCCCTCCTCGCCGCCGTGCGCACCCGCCTCCTCGCCGCCATACAAGCTCACCTCCTCGCGGCCATACACGCTCGACTCCTCCTCCACGGCGAGCACGCCCACGGCATGGCGAATCCATTCGCCTCCGTCCTCCGCGGCTTCCCGCGCGTGGCTCTCACGCGAGTAGATCGCGATCGCGCGCCTGCCAGCGTCGTCGGGCGCGGCGATCGAGAGCTGGATTTGGACGGCGCCCTGCTCATCCAACAGCAGTGGCCGCTCGAACGTGAGCTCTTCAACGATCTCGGCGCCGACCCGTTGCCCGGCGGCCAGCGCGAGCTCGATAAAGCCCGCGCCCGGCATCAGCACGCGATCCATGACGGCGTGGTCCGCCAGCCACGGATGAGTCTTCAAGGAAATCCGCCCGGTGAAGAGCCAGCCGTCCTGCTCGCCCGCGAGAGGCAGCGCCCCGCCGAGCAACGGATGCTCGCCCGCACCCATCCCAAGCGCGCCCGCGTCCATGGCGCCCGCAGCCGTCTCGAGCCAGTAATGCTCGCGCTGAAAAGCGTACGTCGGCAGCTCGACATGCGGTGCGGTCTTCTCGAACAGCGCCCCCCAGTGAAGGTCGATCCCGTGAACATGCGCTTGGGCGAGGAAGGAGAGCAGGTCCTTTGCTTCGGGACGGTGTTTGCGCAACGTACTGAGGAGCAGCGCGTCGTCCGCGAGATCCTCCTCGAGACACTCATACGCCATCGCGCTCAACACACCATCCGGACCAAGCTCCAAAAAGCGCGTAACACCCGTCGCCTCCAACGAGCGCACACCATCACAAAAACGCACCGCGCTACGCACATGCTTCGCCCAATACTCAGCAGACAACAACTCCTCGCCTGCCAGCCCACCCGTCACGTTCGACACGATCGGGATCGATGGCGGACTGAAAGAGAAACCCTTGACGATCTCCGTGAACTCATCGAGCATCGGGTCCATCAACTGCGAATGAAACGCATGACTCACACGCAACCGCGTGACCTTCCGCCCCACCGCCGCGAACGCGTCCTCCCACTCCGAAAGCGCACCCAACTCGCCAGAGACAACAACCGCTTCAGGACCGTTCACCGCAGCGATACTCAAACGATCATCAAACCCCGACAAGCTCGCCAGAACCTCGTCCTCTGAGGCCATCACCGCCGCCATACCGCCACCATCCGCCAACCCGCCCATCAACCGGCCACGAGCAACCACCAAAGCACACGCGTCCTGCAAAGAGAGAACGCCGGCAACATGCGCCGCAACTATCTCACCGATCGAATGACCCAACAAAAAATCAGGCTTCACACCAAAACTCGACACCAACCGAAACAACGCAACCTCGACCGCAAACAACCCCGGCTGCGTGAACTGCGTCCGACCCAACAATCCCGCCTCCACCGAACTGCCCGACGAACTGTCGACCAAGCCATCAGCCCTACCGCCGGCAGAACCGTCGGATGCGCCCTCGATGGAGTCCTCGGCGGCAAACATCAACTCCTGCAGCGACCGACCGAGAAGGGGATCCAAAACCCCGCACACCTCGTCGAGCGCAGAGGCAAAAACAGGGAAAGACCCGTACAACCCCGCACCCATCCCCGCCCACTGCGCACCCTGACCCGAGAACAAAAATGCCGTACGACCCCCGCCACCGGCGACACCCTCGAACAGACCATCCGCACGCTCACCCCGCTCCAACGCCCCCAACCCCGCGACCAGCGCGTCACGATCCTCCGCCACGACGACCGCACGATCGGACAACCGCGCACGACCCACGGCCAACCCACGCGCGACACCGGCCAACTCGACATCAGCCGCACCCTTCACAAACGAGCCAAGACGACCCGCCTGCGCACGCAACGCCTCACCACCAGAAGCAGACACCAAAAACGGCAAGACCTCCAGCCGAGGCACGCTCGGCGCACCGCCGTCCACGCCATCGGCGTCCGTCGACGGCTCCTCTGCGATGGCCGGCGGCTCTTCCAAAATCACGTGCGCGTTCGTGCCGGAGATCCCAAACGAGGAGACGGCGGCACGCCGAGGGACACCGCTGCGCTCCCACGGCACCTGCTCTTTCAACAGCCGCACGTCACCCTCCGACCAGTCCACGTGAGGCGTGGGCTCGTCGGCGTGCAGCGTCTTCGGCAGCACGCCGTGGCGCATCGCCTGGATCATCTTGATGACACCGCCCACGCCGGCCGCGGCCTGCGTGTGACCGACGTTCGACTTCAACGAGCCAAGCCACAGCGGCGAGCCCTCGCGCTCCTGCCCGTAGGTCGCGAGCAGCGCCTGGGCCTCGATCGGGTCGCCGAGCTTCGTGCCGGTGCCGTGCGCCTCGACGACATCCACGTCGCCCGGCGACAGACCGGCGCCGGCCAGCGCCTGACGGATCACGCGTTCCTGCGACGGGCCGTTCGGCGCCGTCAAACCGTTCGACGCACCGTCCTGGTTGACCGCCGAGCCACGCACCAAGCCCAACACCCGATGGCCGTTCTTACGCGCCACCGACAGCCGCTCCAGCAGCAGCAGGCCGAGGCCCTCAGACCAACCAACACCATCGGCGCCCGCCCCGAAGGACTTGCAACGACCATCGGGGGAGAGCCCTCGCTGCCGGCTGAAGGAGACGAACACGTCGGGGTTCGCCAGCACCGTCACGCCGCCGGCCAGCGCCAGCTCGCACTCCCCCGAATGCAGCGCCTGGCAGGCCAGGTGCATTGCCACCAGCGAAGAAGAGCAGGCCGTGTCGAGCGTCACGGCCGGGCCCTCGAGGCCGAACATGTAGGCCAGGCGCCCCGAGACGACGCTCGCGGCGCTCCCGGTGACGAGATAGCCCTCGAGCTCTCCGGGCACCGGCCCCACGTTGGTCGCGTAGTCCCCATACATCACGCCCGTAAACACCCCCGTCTGACTGCCGCGTAGCGACGCCGGGGCGATCTGCGCATCCTCGAAGACCTCCCACGCGCCCTCCAGCAGCAGCCGCTGCTGAGGATCCATCGCGAGCGCCTCGCGCGGCGAGATCGAGAAGAACTCGGCGTCGAACTCGCCGGCCTCGTACAGAAAGCCGCCGTGGCGGCTGTAGCTGGTCCCGGAGCTGTCCGGATCGGGGTCGTAGAGCCGCTCGACGTCCCAGCCGCGGTCGACGGGGAACTCGCCGATCCGATCCGCGCCGGAGACGACGAGCTCCCACAGCTCTTCCGGCGAGGAGACCCCGCCGGGATAGCGACAGCTCATGCCCACGATCGCGATCGGCTCGTCGGTGTGCGCCGGCAGGTGACGCACGAGCGGCTTGGCGCCGCGCTTCGCCCCTTCGACCTTGGCGCGCAGATAGCCCGCCACGGCCGCCGGGGTGGGGTAGTCAAAGACGAGCGTCGACGACAGCTTCAGCCCACTCGCCTGGCCCAAGCGGTTGCGCAGCTCGACCGCGCCGAGCGAGTCGAAGCCCGCCTCCTTAAACGGGCGCTGCGGGTCGATCGCGACAGCGGAGGCGTGCCCGAGCACGCCAGCGACGTGGCCGGCGACGAACGCGAGGACGATCGCGTCCCACTCTGCCTCAGACGCCTCGGCCAGCCGTCTGGCCAGCGAGCCCTTGGCCTCAGAGGCGCGCCGAGTCGGCACGCGGATCAGCCCGCTCAGGATCGCCGGCAACAGGCCCGCCTTCGCCTGCGCACGCAGCGCAGCTCCGTCCAGACGCACCGGCAGCAGCAGCGGCTCGTCGATCGAAAGCGCGATGTCGAAGAGCTCGAGCCCCTGCTCGTCGGACAGGAGCGCGATTCCCTGGCGCTCGAAGCGCGCGCGATCGCCCGCGCTCAGCTCGCCCATCATCCCGCGCTCCCACGCTCCCCACGCGAGCGATCCGCCCGGGAGTCCCTGGGCATGGCGGTAGGCGGCGAGCGCATCCAGAAAAGCGTTCGCGGCGGCGTAGCTGCCCTGCCCGGGACTGCCCACAGCCGCGACGGCCGAGGAGAAGAAGACGAGCTCGGTCTGTGCCAGCAGCTCGTGCAGGTGCATCGCCGCTTCGACCTTCGGCGCCATCACCCGCGCGAGACGCTCGCCGTTCAGCGAGTCGAGCACGCCGTCGTCGAGCACGCCGGCGGTGTGGATCGCCACGCTGACGGGATGGGCCGCCGGCACCGAGGCGAGCAGCTGTTCGAGCTGCTCTTTGCGCGTGACATCGCATGCAGCGATCCGCACCTCGCAGCCGCGCTCCTGCAGCGCGGCACGTAGCGCGCTCGCGCCCGCGGCCTCAGGCCCGCTGCGACTCACGAGCAACAGTCGCTTCACGTCGTGCTCAGTAACGAGGTGGCGCGCCAGCAGCGCCCCCAAGCCGCCCGTGCCGCCCGTGACCAGCACCGTGCCCTCCGGGTGAAACGGCGTCCGCGAACCGCGGTCCTCCCCCTTGCGACGAGCCAGGCGCGGCGCATAGAGCGAGCCGTCGCGCAGCGCGAGCTCCGGCTCCTCGCCCATCAGCGCGCCGGGAAGCGCGCGCGCGGAGGCGTCACTGCCGTCGCGGTCGATCAGACCGAACCGTCCGGGATGCTCAGACTGGGCCGAGCGCATCAGGCCGACGAGCGCAGCCTGAGCCAGGTTGGGCGTGTCCTGCTCGGTGACGGCGACCGCGCGCTCCGACAGGAGCAGTAGCCTCGCATCGGCAAGGCGCTCTGAAGCGGTCCATTCCTGCAGCAGCTCGAGCAGCCGCGTCGTGACCCTCTGAACGGCGCCCGCTAGCCCTCGGTCCTCGGCCGGCGCGGCGCTCTCCGCGAGCAGCGCCCCGGCGTCCACCAGCACCGCCGCGGGCGCTGGAGAGCCCTGCTCGAGCGCGTCCTCGAGCGCCGCCAGATCGGGGTGGTAGTCGAGAACCGCATCCGCGAGCAGGATTCCGTCATGCTCGCCGAGCGCCGCCAGAGGAAGCTCGGAGCAGCGCGAGAACGAGGGCGGAAGCTCAAGCCACTTGAGCTCGTAGAGGGAATCGTGGCTCGTGCGGCCGGCAAGCTTGAGCTGGTCGCGATCGATCGTGCGCAACTCGAGCGCATCGATCGCGACCACCGCGGACCCGTTTTCGTCGAGCGCCACCAGACCGAGCGTCTCGGAGCCCGTGTCGAGACGCACCCGCAGCACGTTCGCGCCCTGGGCGAGCAGGCGCACCCCCGAGAACGAGAAGGGAACCTCGAGCTCGTCCGCACGACCGGCCGCGAACGCCGCCGGCAACAGTGCGTGCAACGCCGAGTCGAGCAGCGCCGGATGGATGCAGAAGTCGTGCGCCCGGTCTTCCTGCTCGGACTCGAGGACGACCTCGGCGTAGAGCACCCCTCCGAGCCTGAACGCCTTCGCCAGGCCCTGGAAGGAGGAGCCATAGTTGTATCCCGCTTCCGCGAGCCGCTCGTAGAGATCCTCCGTGTCGAGCTCCTCGGCTCCCGCGGGCGGCCACGCCATGTCGGCGAGACCATCGAGCCCGGCGGCGAGCGCGCGCTCCTCGCCGGATGGCGAGCTCGTGCTCGTCCGGGCGAGCACGCCCGAGACGTGCCGGGTCCACTCCCTCTCCTGCGACTCCTCGCCCGGCATCCCCTGGGCGCGTGAGTAGACGGCGAGCGCGCGCCTGCCGGTCTCATCCGGCCCCGAGAGCGAAAGCTGGATCTGGACCACGCTCTCCTCGCCAAGCAGCAACGGCCGCTCCAGCATCAGCTCCTCGACGATCTCGGTACCAACTCGCTGCCCGGCGGCAAGCGCCAGCTCGAGGAAGCCGGTGCCGGGCATCAGCACCTGGCCGAGGATCGCGTGGTCGATCAGCCACGGGTGGCTCTTGAGCGAGAGACGTCCGGTGAACAGCCAGCCGTCCTGCTCGTCCGCGAGCGCCATCGCGGCGCCGAGCAGGGGATGCTCGGCCGAGGACTGTCCGAGCGAGGTCGCATCGGTGATCGGTGTAGCGGACTCGAGCCAGTAGTGCTCGCGCTGGAAGGCGTACGTCGGCAGCTCGACGTGCGCGGCGCGAGCCGGCGCGAACAGAGCGCCCCAGTCGACCTCGATGCCGTCGACGTGCGCGCGTGCAAGGAAGCTCAGGAAGTCGTTCGCTTCCGGACCGCGCCGCCGCAGCGTGGGAACGAGCAGCGCGTCGTGCGCGAGCTCTTCGCCGAGGCACTCATACGCCATCGCGCTCAACACACCGTCGGGACCCAACTCGAGGAAGCGTGTGACACCGGCGCCCTGCAACGAGCGCACGCCGTCACAGAACCGCACCGCTTCACGCACGTGCTTGACCCAGTACTCCGCACTGCACAGCTCATCGCCGCCAAGCTCACCCGTCACGTTCGAGACGATCGGGATCGACGGCGAGGCAAAGGAAAGACCCCGAACGACCGCGGCGAGCTCCGCGAGCATCGGGTCCATCGACTGCGAATGAAACGCGTGCGACACACGCAATCGCGTGACCTTCCGCCCCTCTCCCGCGAACGCGCCCTCCCACTCCGAGAGCGCATCCAGCTCGCCGGAGACGACGACGGCTTCCGGCCCATTAACCGCCGCGATCGTCAGCCGGCCCTCGAACCCGGCGAGGCTCTTGGCGATCTCCTCCTCGGAAGCCATCACCGCCGCCATCCCCCCACCGTCGGGCAGCTCACCCATCAACCGGCCACGCGCCACCACCAGCGCGCACGCATCCTCGAGCGAGAGCACACCGGCGACGTGCGCCGCGACGATCTCACCCACCGAATGACCCAACAGCAAATCCGGCTTCACACCAAAGCTCGACACCAACCGAAACAAAGCAACCTCGAGCGCGAACAACGCGGGCTGAGTGAACTGCGTGCGATCCAACGACGCCTCCGGCGCCGAGCCAGCTGTCGAGCCCTCATCCGCAACGCTCCTCGCCGAGCCATCTGTCGAGTCCCCATCCGCAGCGCTCCTCGCCAAGCCGTCGGCCGAGCGGTCGACGGCGAACATCAGCTCGCGCAGCGGCCGCTCGAGCAGACCGTCCAGGACGCTGCACGCCTGATCGAGGCCGCAGGCGAACACCGGAAACGCCTCATACAGCGCTGCGCCCATCCCCGCCCACTGGGCGCCCTGACCGGAGAACAGGAACGCCGTCCTACCTTCGTCTCCGTCCTTGGTCGCGCCCCGGAACAGGCCGTCGGCGGCCGCGCCGCGCTCCAGCGCTTCCAGGCCGGCGATCGCCGCGTCCTTGGAGGCAGCCATGACGGCGGCCCGGTGGGCGAGCTGCGCGCGATCGAGCGCGAGCGCGCCGGCGAGCTCAAACGGCGCGCCCGCCGAGTCCGCCTTCAGATGTGAGCCGAGACGGACGGCCTGCGCCCTGAGCGCCTCCCCGCTCGACGCCGAAACCAGGAACGGCAAGACCTCGAGCCGGGCGGCAGCGGGCGGGCGTCCATTCACAACGCCCGCAGGCGCGGTCTGCTCTACGGGCGGAGCCTCCTCCAAGATCACGTGCGCGTTCGTGCCGGAGATCCCGAACGAGGAGACGCCCGCGCGCCGTGAGCCACCGGCGCGCTCCCACGGCGCCTGCTCGCTCAACAGCCGCACCTCGCCGCTGGACCAATCGACATGGGGGGATGGCTCCTCGGCGTGAAGCGTCCGCGGCAGCACGCCGTGACGCATCGCCTGCACCATCTTGATCACCCCGCCGACACCTGCCGCCGCCTGGGAATGGCCGATGTTCGACTTCAACGAGCCCAGCCACAGCGGCCCGCGTGTCCTGCTCTGCCCATAGGTCGCAAGCAGCGCCTGCGCCTCGATCGGGTCGCCGAGCGTCGTCCCCGTGCCGTGCGCCTCGACCGCATCCACCTCCGCGGCCGACAGCTCGGCGCTGGCGAGCGCCTGGCGGATCACGCGTTCCTGAGAGGGCCCGTTCGGCGCCGTCAGCCCGTTCGAGGCGCCGTCTTGGTTGACCGCCGAGCCGCGTACCAGGCCCAGCACACGATGGCCGTTGCGGCGTGCGTCGGAAAGCCGCTCGAGCAGCAGCAGCCCCATCCCCTCAGACCAGGCGGTGCCGTCGGCGGCGGCCCCGAACGACTTGCAGCGCCCGTCGACCGCGAGACCACGCTGGCGCGAGAACTCGACGAACATGCCGGGATTGGCCATCACGGCGACGCCGCCGGCGAGCGCCAGCGCGCATTCGCCCGCGAGCAACGCCTGGCGGGCCGTGTGCAGCGCCACGAGCGAGGATGAGCAGGCCGTGTCGACCGTCACCGCCGGGCCCTCGAGGCCGAACACGTAAGCCAGTCGCCCGGACGCGACGCTGCCCGCGTTGCCCGTGAGCGTATAGCCCTCGAGCGCGTCCCGCGCCTCGTGCAGACGCGGCCCGTAGTCCTGCGCCATCGCCCCGACGAACACCCCCGCCTGCGAGCCGCGCAGCGAGCCGGGATCGATGCCGGCGTCTTCGAACGCCTCCCATGCGCCTTCCAGCAGGAGGCGCTGCTGCGGGTCCATCGCGAGCGCCTCGCGCGGGCCGATCGAGAAGAACTCGGCGTCGAACTCGCCGGCGTCGTAGAGGAAGCCGCCATAACGCGTGTAGCTGGTCCCAAAGCTGTCCGGGTCGGGGTCGAACAGATGCTCGACATCCCATCCGCGATCGTGTGGGAACTCCCCGATCGCGTCTGTTCCCGTCGCGACGAGCTCCCATAGATCCGCGGGCGAGGAGACCCCGCCCGGATAGCGGCAGCTCATCCCCACGATCGCGACCGGCTCCAGCTCGGTGGTGGCGCCGGCGACCGGGGCGGGGCGGACGACCGAGGTGGATCCCGCCGGGGCGCTCCCCACGCCGACGATCTCCGCGCAGACGTGCCGAGCCAGCGCGATCGGGGTGGGATGATCGAACAGCAGCGAAGCAGGCAGGCGCAGCCCGGTGAGCTTCTTCAGCCGCTTGCGCAGCTCCATCGCAGCGGGCGAGTCGAACCCGAGGTCTTTGAATGCCTGCTTCGCGGGCACTTCCCCGGCGGAGTCGTGCCCCAAGATGCTCGCCACCTCCCCACGGACACCTTCGAGCGCGATCCGCTCGCGGTCGGTGGGCGTCGCGTCGAGCAACAGTCGCGCCAGCGCACCCTTGGCGGCTTGCACGCCGCCGGACTCGATGACCGGCATACCGGGCTTGGAGCCCTGCACACTTGACTCGGGGACCGGCACACCGGACGCGGGGGCCCGCACACCGAATGCGGGGGCGGGCACACCGAGCGCGGGCGACGGCACACCGGACTCGAGGACCTGCGCCGGGTCGTCTTCGCCGGCCGGCGCGGGCTCCTCCGCGAGCCAGTAGCTTCGGCGCTGAAAGGCGTAGGTCGGCAACGCGACACGCTTGGCGCCCGAGCCGGCGAAGAACGCGGCCCAGTCGACATCCTCGCCACGCACGTGCGCGTTTGCGAGAGACCTGACGAAGCGTTCGGTCTCGCCCGGATCGCGCGGTTGCGGGGCGCCGGCGGATGTCGTGCCCGCGTCACGGCTATCCGCCCGATCCGCGATCGCCGGCTCGCCGACGGTCATCGACTCGGAGTCGAGATCGAGATCGGCAACGCCTTCGATCACGTTTACGGCCGGCTCCCCCAGCGCGAGCGCAGCAAGGCCCTCCAGCCCCATCCGCCGATCGTCTCCGAGCACGACCGCACGGTGCTCGAACAGCGAGCGCGTGCTCAAAAGCGAATATCCGACGTCGTCGATCTCAAGCCCCGGCGAGGCCTCGATATACCGATGCAGCCGACTGGCCTGCTCACGCAAGGCGCTCTCGCTCCTCGCCGAGAGCACCAGCGGCGTCGTGCCGAGCACGCGCTCGCCGCCCGGCGGCGCGGCGCGCTTGCCATCCCGCTCCGCCACAGGAGCTTGCGCTAGCACCACGTGACAGTTGGTTCCCCCCATGCCGAACGAGCTGACGCCGGCGACACGCCGGCGCTCGGGCCGCGGCCACGGCGAGAGCTCCTGCTGAACGCGCAGGCCGATCTCCTCCAGCGGGATCCGCGGAGGAGGCGCCTCGAAATTAAGGCTTGGTGGGAGCTCGCCGTGGCTTACGCACAACAGCGCCTTGATCAGACCGACGATGCCGGCGGCCCCCTCCAGGTGCCCGACGTTGGTCTTGGCCGAGCCGACCGGCAGCCGCTCCTCCCCCGCCCGCCCGGCGCCGAGCACCGCGCCGAGCGCCGCCGCCTCGACCTGATCTCCCAGCCGGGTGCCGGTGCCGTGCAGCTCCACGTACTGAACCTCGGCCGGCTCGACGTCCGCGGCGCGATACGCCTGGCGCAGAACCGCTTCCTGGGCCTGTCGATCGGGCGCCGCGAGACCGTCGCCGGACCCATCGTTGTTGACTGCGCTGCCGCAGATCACACCGTAGACGGGATCCCGATCGGCCAGCGCTGAGGAAAGCGTCTTCAACACAACTACGCCCGCGCCCTCGCCGCGTACGTAGCCGTTGGCGCGCGCATCGAAAGTGAAGCAGGCGCCATCCGGGGAGAGGGCGCCGAATCTCGACGCGGCGATCGCGCTCGCAGGGCTGATGTTCAGGCTCACACCCCCGGCGAGGGCCACCGAGGACTCGCCCTTGCGGAGACTGTCACAGGCGAGGTGGACTGCCACCAGCGCGGATGACTGGGCGGTGTCGACGATCAGGCTGGGACCCCGCAGACCGAGCACGTAGGAGACGCGGTTGGCGATGATTCCGCGTGAGGTGCCGGTCAGCGCGTGCCTCGTCATCGCTCCCGTTCCGCGCTGCTGAAGCAGATGCGAGTAGTCGCTCGCGATCGCGCCCAAAAAGACGCCCGCGCGACTGCCATCGAGGTCGGCGGGAACAATGCCCGCGTCTTCGAGCGCCTCCCAGCTGAGCTCGAGCACCAGTCGCTGTTGCGGGTCCATGCTCGCCGCCTCGCGGCGGGGGATGCCGAAGAAGTCGGGGTCGAAGCGATCGACGGACTCGAGGAAGCCACCGCGCAAGACGCCTGGGAGCGAGCGATCGGACTCCGGCAGCGCCTCCAGATCCCAGCGGCCGGGTGGAAGCTCGGCGATGGCGCTCGTGCCTTCGCGCAACAGCCGCCAGAAGGCTTCCGGGCTCGGAGCGCCCGGTAGTCGGCAGGATATTCCGACTACGGCGATCGCAGAGTCGTCACTCACGGTCACACGTGCAGCTCAAACGCGCGGATCAGACGGTCGCGCGTCTGCTCCGGCGGAACAATCTCATCGACGAACCCGCTGGCCGCCGCGACATCGACGCCGAGGCGCTCCAATGCATATACCTCCGCGAGCCTGTCGGCGTCGGCGCCGTCGGCGATCGCACGGCGCTCGGCGATCGCGACGGCCTGCGATGCACCCATCACCCCGATCTGCGCGCGCGGCCAGGCAAGGGTCAGATCGGCTCCCAGGTCCCGTGAGTTCATCACGATGTGCGCGCCACCGTAGGCTTGGCGCAGGGTCACCGTGATCTTCGGCGTCGAGCAGCGCGCGAATGCCCGTAGCAGCGAGGCGCCGTGACGGATGACGCCGGCGCGCTCCTGGTGTGCACCGGGAAGAAAGCCGGGCGTGTCCACGAGCACCACGAGAGGGAGCGTGAAGCGGTCGCAGAGATCGACGAACCACCGCCCCTTTTCGGACGCGGCGCTGTCGATCGTGCCGCCAAGGTGGTGCGGCTGGTTGGCGATCACGCCAACCGGACGACCGTCGAGATGGGCGAACCCCGTGACCATGTTGCGCGCCCAGCGGCCGGCGAGCTCCAGGTAGCGTCCTCCGTCGACGAGTAGCGAGATCACCTTGCGCACGTCGTACACCTGGCGCGTGGAGGCGGGCAGGCACTCGGCGGGACTGCCCGGTGGCGGATCGACAGGCGGCACGAGCGGCAGCGATCCGCCGATGGTCGAGGGGATATAGCTCAGCAGCCTGTGTAGGAGCTCGGCCGCCGATCTGTCATCGTCGGTGGTGAGATGCGCGACGCCGTTGGCGGAGTGCACACGCGGCCCGCCGAGATCCTCGGCAGAGATCCGCTCGCGGGTGACCTGCTCGATGACCTTTGGCCCGGTCAAGAACAGACGCGACTCCGGGCTCACCATGACGACGAAGTCCCCGAGCGCGGGTGAATACGCGGCACCCCCGGCGCAGGCGCCGGGGATCATCGTTATCTGCGGTACTCGCGCGAGCGCCTGCTCGCGGAAGATCGCGCCGTAGGCGCCGAGCGCGGCGACACCCTCCTGTAGGCGCGCTCCGCCGGAGTGGGGAAGGCCGATCACCGGCACGCCGGCGCGGCTTGCGTGCCTGATCGTCCGTGCGATCGTCTCGCCGCCGGCTGAGCCCAGCGAACCGCCACGATGGCTAACGTCTTGAGCCCAGACGCACACGGGGCGCCCGTGCACCCGTCCCGACCCGGCGACCACGCCGTCACCGACGCCCGAGCGCCACGGTCGGAAGGTATCGGCGTCGAGCAGTCCCTGCAGACGCACGCTGGTGGCGCTCTCGCACGACGCTGCGGTTGGCTCGACGCTCTCGCGCGGCGCTGCCGTTGGCTCGAGGTTGAGCGCAGCCGGCTCGAGATTGCGCGCCGCGGGATCCGGATTGAGGTCGACGCGCCCGCCGGACGAGTCAGCGCTCAGGCCGGAGGCGAGCCGACTGCGTGGGGGCTCACTCGTCTTCATACGTGGGCAGGTCTTATGTCCACGCGCAGCGGGTGCGCTTGCGCACAAACCGGGGAGATGGGCCATCGGAGTACGCGTTCGAGTGCGCTTCCAACCGGCCGTTCACACACGCGTGGCGAACCAAGAGATCGGCACGCATATAGAGATCCCCCTTGCCTATAAACATGATTGTGGCATCTAACATGTTGAGGTCGTGCGTGTCAAGCTTTTTGTGCAAGACGCCGTTTTTGTGGGTCGATCGCATGCGTCACCTGTCCACATCGAGTGATTTCTCGAGCCGTTGGGGGTCGTCCCAAATTGAGGACCGGCGGGTAAAGCGAACGCGTTGGCCGGCTCGAGCGCCGGCTGTGGGTCGTCGGTCGGGAGTCGAGCAGAGCTATGCGCCGCGGGCGGCGGTGCTGTGCGAGCTCAACGCGTCAGCGACACGATCGAGCAGGCTTGCGGCTTTTGCCACAACCCTGCCCAGCAGGAGGAACCCGTGCATCTGGTCCGCCACGTGCACATGCTCTACGGGAACACCGTGCTGAGAAAGCTTTTCCGCATATGCAACGCCGCTATCGCGCAAAGGGTCGAACTCGGCGGTCATTACCAACGCCGGCGGCAGGCCGGCGAAACTTTGGGCTTTCAGGGGAAAGAGGTAAGGGTCTTCGAGATCACACTCAGCCGGTAGATAGTGGCCCAAGTACCACTCGAGCTGCGCGCGATCGAGCATGTAGCCATCGCCACGTTCGTGGTATGAGGGCCAGCGCTCGGGCAGGTCGAGCAGCGGATAAGCGAGGATCTGATAACTCGGCATCGGGATGCCGTCGTCGCGCAGACGGTGTGTCAGAGCGGCTGCGATCGTAGCGCCCGAGCTTTCCCCCACGACGGAGGGAGCGGTCGAGTCACAGCCGAGCCGCTCCCGGTTGTCCAGCAGCCAGCGGTATGCATGGAAGGCGTCATCGAGCGGGGCCGGATGCTTGTGCTCCGGAGCACGGCGATAGTCGACCGAGATGAGCAACCACCCTGAGCGTTGGGCCAAGCGACGACAGAGATCATCATGGGTGTCGAGATCGTTGAGCGTCCAGCCACCGCCGTGAAAGAAGAGGGCTACGGGCAGAACGCCCTCGGTCGGCCTATACAGCCGCACACCCAGCGGGCCGTCCGGGGTCGGCACCGAAACGTCCTCGACGTTTGCGAGCGCCAGCGGGGCCCCTCGTGGAATCAGCGTGGCCCGCATGCGCTCCCGTGCGTCGCTTACCGACATTATGTGAATAGGCGCCACTCCGGCCGCCGCCATCACGTCGAGCAGGTCCTGGGCCTGGGGATCGAGGCCCGTCACCCTTGAAGTCCTGACAGGCGGAACAATAAGGAGAGAGCTCGTGGAAATGGCTGTCGGGGCAAGATCGCATCGTACTTCCCGATCCGATCTCCTCGCCTGGGGAAAGCTCTCAGAGCCCGTCCCGGGCCGCAGGGTCGATTGGGGGCGGCAGCGCGATCGCGGTGAGTATCAACCCGTCTCGCACGAGCCACTTACCCGAGAACGCCGTCACCCGCCGCTCGCCGAGCAGCGGCCCGGGAACCAGCAGGCGAGCGAAGAAGGTGCCCGTCGACGGGTCGACAACGATAGACGCCTCCTCGAAGTCCAGCCAGAGCTTTGTCAGCGGAAACCAGGCCTTGTATACGGACTCCTTTGCGCTGAACAGCAGTCGATCCCAGTGCACCGCGGGAGCCTCGCGTTTGAGCTCTCGCAGCCACGCAAGCTCCTCCGGGCGCGCGATCGCCGCCTCGATTCCCTCCGGGAGCGCAGCGTTCACCTCGGCGTCGATGCCGACGGTCGCGATCTCACTGATGCGAGCGACCGCACAACCGCGATAGCCGTCGCAGTGTGTGATGCTGCCCACCACCTCCGCAGGCCACCGTGGCTCGCCGCGCTCGCCGCTCAGTATTGGCGACGGGGGTAAGCCGAGCTGCTCTAACGCGTCGTGCGCACATGCGCGGCCAGTGGTGAACTCTCGACGCCGCTTCTCGACCGCGTGCTCAACGACGGCTTCCTCCGTCGTGAACAACCCGCCGCTGGGCGAGTCGTGGCGCGCCTCGACGGCGATGACCGACGCGGGCAGTATCTCCTCGATCATGACACCTCCAAAGGCAATATCCGTCGCAGGGGATCGCGAGCGTGTCCTCGACGATGCCACTCGCGCGGATAACCGAGTGACACCTCCTCGAATCTCACACCGTCATGCCAGGTTGTGCGCGGAATGTGAAGATGACCGTAGACAACCACGGCGGCGCGAAATCGACGGTGCCAGTCGGCGGTTTGGCTCGTGCCACACCACTGCGCGAACTCCTGATGCCACAGAGCACGCGTCAGCTCCGAGATCAAAGGGAAATGACTGACGAGCACGGTGGGGATCTCCGGATTGCAGGCGGCGAGACGTACCTCCGATTCACGTACCCGCCGATGACACCACTCAGCTCTGCTCGGATATGGGTCCGGGTGTAAAAGAAACTCGTCACTGCATACGACGCCGGCTTCGTGCGCGCGCGTCAGCGCCTGCTCCTTGGTCGGGGCGATGTTGGATCCAAACGAGTAGTCGTACAAGAGAAAAAGTGGTGCGACCGTCACCGGACCGCCGATGCCTTCCCAGATCGGATATGCATCCTCGGGGGTGATCGTGCCGGTCCGGCGACAAAGGTCGACCAGATGTCGATACCTGTGCTCGCCGCGCAATTTCAGACTTTCACCGGGCGGCGTCCACAGGTCGTGATTGCCCGGCACCCAGACGACCTTTGCAAACCGCTTGCTTAGCAGGTCGAGAACCCACTCGACATCCTCGACCGTCTCACTGATATCTCCACACACCAGCAGCCAATCGTCATCTGACTGTGACCGCAGATTTTCAACCACCCTGCGGTTCTCTGGATGCGTGACATGGAGATCGCTGATCGCGAATACACTTCCGTGTGGCATTTAGAGCCCGCCGCGAGACGCTCTGGGCTCGAGCTCGAACACGTCAGCCAGCAGCTCGTATGAGCGCCGGCGCGCCTGATGGTCGAAGGTGATGGTGACAACGATGACCTCCTCGGCGCCATACTCGACCGCGAGGCCTTCGAGCTGCTCGCGCACCGCCGCTGGAGACCCGAGCACCGCGCGGCGGGCGTTCCCGGACCCAGCGCGCTCCTCCTCGCTCGCCAAGAAGCGCATTGCCTTCTCGGGGGACGGCACTGCGATCAACTCTCCGCGACGCAGCAGCTTGAACGACATCCGGCTGCTGGAGGCGAGCCGTCTCGCCTCCGCGTCGGTATCGGCGCAGATCGTCCAGGCGGCGACAGCCACCCGCGGAGCCGCCTCGCGTGCCTCGCTCGCGCGAAAACGCTCGCGGTAGGAGCGTGCGATCTCGGCGCCTTCGGCGTTGATGAAATCGGCGAAGGCATATGGAAGGCCCAGCTCGGCCGCCCAGACGGCGCTCTGCGGAGAGGAGCCAAGGAGCCACGGCTCGGGCCGCTCGGGCCGCCCGGGAAGCGTCGCGGCGAGTCGCGCGAACGGATGATCGCTCGGAAGGCGGTCATCGAGATAGCCGAGGAGCTCGGAGAGCTGCTGGGGGAAGTCGTCGGGAGCCGCGCTTCGCCGGTCGCGCTGCAGGGCGAACGTGGTCATCGGGTCGGTCCCCGCGGCGCGGCCAAGGCCGAGATCGATCCGCCCGGGGAACAGGCCGGCGAGCGCGCTGAAGCTCTCGGCCACCTTCAACGGGCTGTAGTGGGGAAGCATCACGCCACCGCTGCCCACCCGCAAGCCTCGCGTGGCAGCGGCGAGCGGGCCAATCAGAACCTCGGGGGAGGGCCCGGCCAACATCGGGCCGCCGTGATGCTCAGCGACCCAGTAGCGGTGATAGCCAAGGTCGTCCGCCAAGCGCGCCAGGTCGAGCGAGTTTTGCAGCGCCTGCGCGCCCGTCGAGCCTTCGGAGACAGGAGACTGGTCGAGGATCGATAGGCGGAGGGAGGCGGACAAGTGGCTCTGCCGTCGATCCTATAAGGGCCGTTGTCAAACTCTAGACAGGATGTAGTGGTCGGCCGGCCCCGGCGCTACATCGTGTCCAGCGGGCCTCGCGGCCCGAGCGATCGATAAACGGCAGCGATGAGCCCAACCCCCTGAGCGAGAGCCGCCGGTCCACGTAATGGCATCTTGCAGCGATCAAGCTCCTATCGACATGTGCCGACACGGGTTGTCTACTGACCCCATTCGACGCGGTACAGAAAGGACGAATCCACGATTTAGAATAAACGGGTGAGGTGGAGATCGCTTGCCTCGGCGCTTTTTTGGCGGTCCACTTGATCCAGCGCCACCGCGCCCCCCGTAAGCACGATCGGGGGGCACAAAACCCCATTCTGGACACGTGTATTCGGCTACGGTACGGACAACATGGCACAGCGCGAGACAGACGTCCTCGACATAAACACACGCTCCGTCAAGGGAGACAAGAGCACTCAGCGGGAGCGGTTGATAGCGGGCATGATCGCGGCGACCTGTCGCGACGGGTACAGCGGTGTCACCGTCTCAACGGTCATCGCCCATGCCGGCGTGTCGCGACCCACGTTCTACGACTACTTCACCGACAAGGATGACTGCTTCCTCGCCACGCACCGCGACATATCCGACCGCCTGATGAAGCACATCCAGGTGGCGGTCGATCAAGCTCCTCCCGAGGAGGCGCCCCAGGCGGCGATCCGGCGGCTGCTGGAGCGTGCCGAAGAAGAGCCCGCCCGCGCGCAGTTCATCGCCAACGAGGCGATGGCGGGCGGCCCGCGCGCGCTCGACGCGCGCGATCACACGATCAGCGATATCGAGAGGATCATCGAAACGGCGCGTGTAGAGGTCGCTGCGAGCGCGCCCACTCCCGACCTGCCGACCCGCTCGATCATCGGCGCCGCTCACTGGCTGCTCTCACAGCGCCTGCGTCGCGGTCAGCACGACCTCTCGAATCTCGCGGACGAGCTGGAGCGATGGATCGAAAGCTACAACCGGCCCGCCGTGGAGCGCCGCTGGTGGGCGCTGACCCCCGAGCCCTCGCCTGAGCCCTCTCCCCATGTCTCGGAGCTGCCGACTCGACCCCCGCCGCCGATACCGTCGGGCCGGACGCGCCTGTCAAGCAGCGAGATCGCCCAGAACCAGCGTTGGCGCATCCTGTTCGCGACCGCCGAGACCGCCGCACTCAAGGGCTACACAGCTGCCACGGTCACGGACATAGCCGCGCTCGCACGCGTCGACAAGCGCGTGTTCTACACCCACTTCCGCGACAAGCAGCAGGCATTCCTGGCGGCCCACGAGCTCGCCTTCCAGCAGACGATGGCTGTAGCCGCCAGCGGGTTCTTCAGCGCCGAGAAGTGGCCCGAGCGTGTCTGGCGGGGCATCCACGCGGCCAGTCAGTTCATCGCGACACACCCGATCGCCTATCTCGTACATGTCGAATCGCACGCCGTCGGCGCGCCCGCCATCCAACGCGTCGACGACAGCCACACCGCTTTCACGATCTTCCTTCACGACGGCAATCAGCACGCCGCCGAGCCGCGCAGCCGCACGGCCATGGAAGCGATCATCGCCGCGACCTTCGAGATCGGCTACCAGCAGTTCCGCAAACGCACCGAGGCTCACGAGCTGCCACGTTTCGCCTATCACGCGACCTATCTCTGCCTCGCTCCGTTTCTCGGGCCAGAGGCGGCCAACGCGTTTATCGACGGGAAGCAGGGGGATTGAGAGTAAAGGCCGGGAGGCACGGCTACATTGTGTCGCCGCTGATGCATAGGCGCCCGATGCACGTGGTCGGTTGCGCTAGGAAGTGGTCGCGAGCGCTCGCCCGCTAGCGGACTCGACCCACCTCTCGTCGGTCAGGGGCGCGTTGTTGAGATCGTCTCGGCGACTGCGCCAATCCGGAAGGAAGCCATCCATGAGCTTGATGAAGCGCTCGCCGTGACCCCGCTCGAGCAGATGAATCATCTCGTGGACGACGATGTACTCCAGGCAGCGCGGGTGCTTCTTGGCGAGCTCCAGATTGAAGCGTATGTGGCCGGTCTCGCGATTGCATGAGCCCCACTTGGTCTTCATGCGTTGGATGCTCCAGCGCGGCACGCTCCGGCCGATGGCCAGCTCCCATGTCTCGATAAGCGCCGGAATCGCCGCTCGCAGCTGGGCACGCTGCCAATCCTGTAGCAATTTCAGCCGTGCGTCGACCTCCGTATTCTCTGGTACGTAGAGCAGCAGGCGCTCGCCGTCGAGCTCGACATGCGCCCGGCCGGGTCGCTGCATCACTTTGAGTCGGTAGCGCACACCCCAGACGTAGTGGGACTCGCCGGTGACCATCTCGCGAGATGACTGCCGTGGCGCGTTCTGCAACTGCCTGCGCTGACGCTTGATCCACGGCAGCCGCTGGATGACGGCCAGCCTGACGTACTCCTCACCCAGACGCCTCGGAGCGGCGACGCGGACACTCCCAACCGGCGGGTAGACACCGATGTGGAGGTGCTTGATGTCCTTGTAAACGACATCGACGTCGATGCCGCTGACCGTCAGGCAGCCGCTAGCGATACTCATCGCGTGCCTTCACCAGTGCCATCAACTCCTCGAGACGATCGTACTCGGGCGGCAGGATGTTGATGAGCGCCCTGCGGACCTTCCGCTCCTTGAAGGTATTGCCGATCCACTGATCCGGCTTCGTGTGGCGAATCGTCTCATCCACACCCAAGACGAGCCCCTCGCTCGGCAGGCCAAAGTCGTAGAGCGCGCGCTTGGCGCCGCTGTCGATCCAATTGGGATAGGGAGTTTCGGACTCCTTCTTCCCTAGCCGCTGCGCTTGGGCGATCAGCTTTTGCAGGTACTGCTTGTAATCGATCGCACCCTGGCGCTTCTCCTCGATCAGCGCATCCAGCAGCTGCGACATCCTGTCGTAGTACTTCGGGTTCATCGCGCGCTCGTCGATGATGACTTTGCGCATGTTGTTGGCGATCGTCTCGGCAACCGCTTCGGGGTCGGTTTGGATGCCCTTAGGCAGCCTGTCGATCGCGTCGGCGCCCAGCTGCACGATCAGCTCGATCAGCCCGGTGTCCTTGAAGTCGGCGACCGTCTCAGAAGCGTCGGCCTGGATGTAGGTGTCGAGCAGAAAGCGCATCCCGGCCTCGTACTGCTTGAATTCGACATCCTCGCCAGCGCCGATCTTGACCTCGCTGCGGACGTCGGCGTAGTGCTTGATCTCTGCTTTGATGGCGCTCGCCTCCTCAGGGCTGTACCCGGCGTCGCTCATTTCGTTGGCGAGATTGCCGTGCGCACGGACCATCGCCGCGACCGCCTTGTACAGCTCGACCCGCTTGGGCTCGTTATCCTTCAGCTGATCGGTATTGCCCGGCTCGCGGGCGCAGAAGTACTGCTGATATTGGAGCGTGCCCTTCGGCGGGGCGACCGGCTCGCAGATCGCACGCACCCGCTCGAGCGCGTCGTCGAGGTCCTCGCGTGCCTTCTCGATCCGGGTGGACAGCAGACCTTCGATGTCCTGCTTCTCATAGCCGTCCAGGGCACCCGAGGTGTAGTCGCCGATCGCTCTCCTTAGCGAGTTGAACAGGTCCCGGTAGTCAACGATGTAGCCGTAGTCCTTGTCCTCACCGTCGAGCCGATTGACGCGACAGATAGCCTGGAACAGACCGTGATCGCGCATCGCCTTGTCGATGTACAGGTATGTTGCGGGGGGCGCGTCGAAGCCGGTCAGCAGCTTGTCGACGACGATCAACAGCCGCATCTGTCCAGGCTCGTGGACGAAGCGCTCCTTGACGTCCTGCTCGAACTTCTCGATCTTTCCCATCGCGATACCAGCCGGCTCGTCGAAGTGATCGGCCAGCATCTGGCGGTAGATGTCGTACTCGCGCAGTCGCTCGGTCACACCCTCGCCCGAGTTCTCCTTGGCGATGTCGCCCGCATGCGGCTCGTAGCTTGTGACGATGGCGCACTTGCCCTTCAGCTCGGTCTGCGAGAACAGCTCGTAGAACTTGCACGCCCGATAGATGTCCGACCCGACGAGAATGGCGTTGCCGGTGCGGTTGGAGAGGCGCGGTCTGGTCTCCATGTCGAGCAGGATGTCATTGACGATCTGCCTCGTCCGTGGCTCAGCGCTGACGACCTTCTGCATCGTCCCCCAGCGCTTCTTCAGCTCGGCCCGGGAAAGATCGGTCATCCCTTTCGTCTTGACGTCGAACCACTGGTCAACCTTCTGCGGCGAGGTCAGACGCTGGTCGACGTTCCGCGCTTCATAGAGCAGATCGAGCACCACGCCGTCTTCGGCTGCTTCGTCGTACCTATAGGTGTCGATGAAGCTGCCGAACTTGTCGATACTCTTTGCCTTGTCGGCCCTTAGCAGCGGCGTGCCGGTGAAGCCGATAAACATCGCCTCGGGCATGAGCCGCTTCATTGCGGTGTGCATTTTGCCCGACTGTGTACGGTGGGCCTCATCGATGAACACGAACAGCCTACCCTTGACCGAGAAGTTCGCTGGGACCTTGGTACGCAGCTCCTCGATGAAGTCTCTGCTGGCCTCGTCGCGAGCGCGCCCATCCTGCGAACCGCGGAACTTGTGGATCAGCGAGCAGATCAGTTCCTCGGTAGAGCTGTTGAGCACCGCGAGCATGTCAGCGCTGTCACGGGTGCGATAGATCTTCTCGCCGACTCCCAGGAACACCTTTTCGATCTGTTCGTCGAGCTCGATGCGATCGGTGACGATCAGTACTCGCGCATCCGTCTGGTGCTCGCGGATCCACTTGGCCAGCCACACCATCGTCAGTGTCTTGCCAGAGCCCTGGGTGTGCCAGATGATCCCGCCCTCGCGCTTGGCAACGCGAGCCTGGGCTTTCTTGACACCGAAATACTGGTTGTGACGGCATATCTTCTTCACGCCCGAGTCAAAGACCACGAAGTCGTGGATCAGCTCGAGCAGCCGCTCCTTCGAGCACAGCTGAGTCAGAGCGCGGTCGAGCGGGTCTTCGATCTCCGAGTCCTCTCGCCAAGCCAGCCAGTACTTCTCCGGAGTGTCGATCGGCGCGTAGCGCAGCCCCTCGACGTCGTTGCCGGCCATCACTAGCTGGACGGTCGTGAAGAATGGTCGGATGAATTCGCGGTCCTGGTTGCCCAGCGACTGGCGGATACCCTCGGACACCGCGACCTTCGAGCGCTTCAGCTCGAGCGTCGCCACCGCGACGCCGTTGACGTACAGGACGACGTCGGGGCGCTTGGTGTGCCGCCCCAGTACCGTCACCTCCTCGGCGATCCCAAAGTCGTTCGCCTCGGAGTTGTCCCAGTCGATCAGCCAGACCGTCTCGGTCAGCTCGCCTATACCGGGTTTGACCTTTACGCCATAGCGCAGCAGTTCGTAGACGTCGCGATTGGCCTCGTACAGATCCCGCCCACTGCCAATCAGGGCATCCCTGTGTAGTCGTTCAACGGCCTTGCCGATCTGGATCGCTCCATATTTGCGCTTTTCAAGGTTTTTCTCCAGTGCCTGAGTCTCGATGTTGGAGGTGTCCTTACGGTCTTCCCAGTTGCCGAGATAGTCATAGTTCATCCGGTCGTGAAACAGTTTGACAACCCGGTGATGCGTCATCCGCTCGAGCTGGCCGACGAAGTTCATGCTGCTACTGCCTCTGTGACGGGGAGCCTTGTCCGGCCTGTGAGCAGCTCTTGCATCATGCCCTGCTTGATTGCCCTTGCCTTTGCGAGACGGGCATATAGTGCTTCGATCTCGGCGTCGCAACCTCTAAGAACCCCAGCAATGGCTCGTTGCTCATCAATGTTTGGCAGAGATAGAACCACGCTGGAGATGTGCGATCGAGTGGTCGCCAAGACCTTCGTGCCAGCTGCAAGGCGTAGCAACGCGGCCCGGAATGCAGGGATAAACTGCAGATACGCCTTGAACCCATCGGCTATGACCGCTTTGTCGAAGCGCGCGGCGATTGTGTGCAGACCCGGCACGATCCCATCCCTTGGCACCGAGGTGACCTCTACCGACTTCCCTACGCCAGTCTGATCCTCAGATGCATCGACGAGAACGAGATCGCCAATCTGGAGGCGCCCCGCAGTCCTTGCCAGAGTGGCGGATACATGAGGCATTACTGCTTGTGCGGCGTCAAGACTGACTGTGGGGCTGGTGTGAATATCGCCATAGTGAAGATAGCGCAGCGGCGAACTTGTATCGAGCCGGGCACGCGATATGGCAACCGTCTTAACATAGCTGACCACATCGCCCAGAGTTACCTCCCGCCATGATTCGATAAAGCCAGGGAGGCGGGTCTCACTCGTGAGAAGTCTCTGCATCATGCCCTGCTTGATCGTCTCCTTCTTGACGATCATACGCCCCAGGACAGCGATGAGAGAATCTGCCGCATTGAGAGATGCTGCAACCACCCTTTGCTCGTTGATTGGAGGAGCCTTTACAACGGTGTCGCGGACCTGTACTAGGCTGAGCTGCGGGTAAGCTTGGCCCGTTGTGATCGAGTCGTAGTTCTCTTTTACCTGTTCCTGTGATAGGTAGTGATAAATGAAATCAGGGTCAAACCTTTGGTCACGGATACGAATTCGAGCGATGTGCTGGTTGATATTGGCGATACCCACACTGTCCAGTAGAACTACGCGCCCCACGTTTCCCGTAATCGTCATGAGTAGATCGCCGTCGACTACCTGGCTGCGCCGAAGAGAGTAGTTGGCCTCTTTAGAAATGAACTTGGACTGCTTAAGATCCAAACCCTTGGCAGCAACGCACTCGCTGCGCAAGAACAGGATGCCCGCGGCCTGCCATCCGTGTCCGTACGTAGTAGGAGTTGCGCCCTTAGTAATAAACTCACAGATGTCCGCAAGCCGCACATTAACCTCTTGCTGGATCGTGTCTGGTTTCATCAGAGGACCCCCATCTCAGCTAGGTGCGATACAACCTGAATGCTCCGTTCTTCGAGCTCTGCTTCCAGATCTCCCATTGTCTCAGCGTACCGCTCTCCGAGCTCGTGTATCCGACCTACGAGACCCAGGACAAGCGAGGTCAGCACACTCGCAACCCGCCCGGAGACAGTAGTCTCCCACTTGTCATCGAGTACCAGCGTCTTTACATCTGCTTCGCTCAGATCGCCGTACTTCTCCAGCGTCGCAAGGTCGAGCGCGGCCTGCGCCTCTTTAGCCAACCCCTTGGCCGCAGACTCCTCGTTGAACAGCGCGATGACCTTTTCCAACGCAGCGATTTCCTCAGCGTCGGAGTTCTCACGCTGCGCATCTTTGAGTCGCGCACTTGCGAAGGCCTTCGTTATCTTCCCGTCCTCGACCGCGGCCGCAAGCAGACCGTCCTCAACCGCGTGCTCATCGGTGTGCTCCTCCACTAACCGAGCAGCTTCCTCGGCGCGGGCATTCAACTCTTCGAGCTTGACCTGCTCATCGGCGAAGTACCGGGCGACAACCAGGACTGGCGGAATCAGGTCCATCTTGAACTTGTCGGCTTTCCTACCACTGCCAATGACGAGATCGGGCGTCTCCGAGAGCTTGCGGTCCTTGTCCTCAATTGTGCGGCGGGGTCTCGCCGCACCGATCCAGCCCTCGTTCATGATCAAAAACACATCGTCGTGCATCGTCTCGTGCCAATAGCTGAGCAGCTGCTCGTACACGTCGTACTCGTCGAGCAATGGTGTCTCTCTGAATCGCGCTAGCAGGTCGTCCCCGAGCGTCGCAATCAGGTCATTCGGCCGGGTGTCGCCCGTAATCGAGGCCAGCGCGCCACGATGCGCCGCGAACCATTCGCCGTCCTGCTCTGAGACCCCGGTTGAGAACTGCTGGAACTCGGCCGAGTCGAGCACAGCCTGCTGAACCTCCGACACATCGATCGCCAGGTCGCAGTAGCCAGGACGGTTGGGCTCGAATAGGGTCGCATGCAACGACGGGAACGCTTCCCAGTAGTCCCCCATCGCGTCAATGTCGCGGTCTGGGATGCCGCCGTGCAGGTGCGCATGGAGGTCCTGGATGTCCTCGGGCTCGGAGGAGTCGATGTAGCGCGGGAGGTTGAGGTTGTAGTCGTTGGCCTCACTGGCGATCTCGCCGAGCGAGACCATCCGCGAGTAGCGCTCGATCTCGGTCCGCTTGTTGAAGATATCGACGATCTTGTGGATGTCCTGGCTGCGCAGGCGATTCTTCGCGCCGTCCTTGATGAAGCCTTTGGAGGCATCGATCATGAACACGCCCGTGCGAGCCTGGGCGTTCTCCTTGTCGAGCACGACGATGCAGGCGGGAATGCCGGTGCCGTAGAAGAGGTTCGGCGGCAGGCCGATAATGCCCTTGATGAAGCCACGGTCGAGCAGTTGACGGCGAATCGCGGCTTCGACATTGCCGCGGAAGAGCACGCCGTGGGGAAGAATGATCGCCGCCTTGCCGGTGCTCTTCAGCGACTTGAGGATATGGAGCAGGAATGCGTAGTCGCCGTTCTTCTGCGGCGGGCGCCCATACTCGAAGCGTCCGTAGTCGTTTTCCAGGCCGTTGCTCCATGACTTTTCCGAGAAAGGCGGATTGGCGACCGCGAAGTCGAACCTGTGCAGCTCGACGCCGTTGTCGACATGCAGCGGGCTCGTGATCGTGTCGCCCCTGAGGATGTCGGCGTCCTCGTGGCCATGGAGGACCATGTTCATCTTCGCCAACGCCCATGTGGCGTTGTCCTTCTCCTGGCCGTAGAGCGTGATCCCACGCGGCGCCTCAGCCGCGACCTTGAGCAGCAACGATCCGGAGCCGCAGGTGGGGTCGTAGGCCGTCTGATCCTGGCTTGTATCAGGGCCGATACCGACGATCTTGGCGATTACCCGCGAGACCTCGGCGGGCGTGTAAAACTGGCCCTTGGACTTGCCCGCCTCGGTGGCGAAGTGGCGCATCAGGTACTCGTAGGCGTCGCCTAGCAGGTCATCGCCCTCAGCACGGCTGCCGCGGAAGTCCAGGTCGGCGAAGATCGCAACCAGCTTGCTGAGCCGGTCCTGCATCTCTTTGCCCTTGCCGAGCTTCTCCTCGTCGTTGAAGTCCGCGAGGTCGATCACCTTCAGCAGATCGTTGGCCTCCGCCAGCTTGCCGATGATCTTGTTGATCCGGTCGCCGATCTCCGTGTTGCCCTTGAGCGCGACCATGTCATCGAACGAGCCGCCGGCAGGAATCTCGATCAGGCTGTTCGGATCGGCCTTGGCCTTGTCCGTGACGTACTTCACGAACAGCAGCGTGAGGATGTAGTCC
This sequence comes from Solirubrobacteraceae bacterium, assembly GCA_036501315.1. GTDB lineage: Bacteria > Actinomycetota > Thermoleophilia > Solirubrobacterales > Solirubrobacteraceae > Palsa-744. The sequence continues at coordinate 28,871 of DASYAM010000023.1, read as the reverse complement.
TTATACTGCGAGGCGTCCATGCCGCCTCGCAACTCATCGCAGCTCTGCCACAACGAGCGATATAGATCGGACTTCTTCAGCGCCACAACAACGAGTCCGAGATGGTCTGGGTCATACCATGCGATCCTTTGGTCATCAGCCGCTCATCGCAGCGTGCGATCGAGTGCAGCCAGCTCAATCGCGCTGCAACTCAGGGCGATACCCTCGGCGAGCAACTCGTCAGGGTCGCGAGCGGCGTCGCGGATGAGACGGTAACGGCGCCAAGCCTCGCTCACCTCGACATCCTCGCCGCGCGCTTCGGCCGCACGCGCCGTCCGGGAGGCCTCGTCCATTCGATTCGAAGAACGCGGATCGAGCATATGGCGAGAGGCGGACTCGAACCGCCGACACCACGATTTTCAGTCGTGTGCTCTACCAGCTGAGCTATCTCGCCGCGCAGCCGATGCTAGCGACTGGAGCCATCTCGGACGCTTCAGGTGAGCCGCTCCACGCCTCGCCCCAGCTCGGCCACGCTTCCTCACCGTCCGCCAAACCCTGCCGGTGCCCGTTCACGGAGTCCGCGGGCATCGAGTGCGCACGCGCGCCCGGCAGCGCTCAACTCGCTCCGTCCTGTTCCCAAGCTCGCAGATAGGGCAGTGGATCGATCGGTTCGCCGCCGGCCACCTGCCAGCCACCGGCCCACAGCTCGAAGTCGAGGTGCGGCGCGGTCGCGTCGCCGGTCTGGCCGGCCTTGCACAGCCCCTGCCCCGCCGCCACGGACTGCCCGGCGCCGACAAGGAGCGATTCGGGCTCGCAGTGGGCGAACATGAAGTCGAAGCCGACGTAGGTCTGCTCCACGGCGTAATAGCCGGCGCCGCTCGCCTGGTAGCTCGTCGTGAGGATCGTCCCCGCCAGCGGCGCCACCACTGGTGTGCCTTCAGCGGTGAGAACGTCCTGGCCCTGGTGCAGGTATCCGTTGCGGGGCGCGCCAAACAGGTTTTCGGGGCCTCCGAAGTTGTGCGGCCCCTGCACCGGGAAGACGGCGCCTGCGGACGCCGTCTGCGCCGGGGACGGCACTCCCGCGGGCGCGGGAGTGGGCGAGGCCGTCGTGGAGGCCGCCGGCTTGGGCCCCGCCGCAGGCGCGGGTGCGGGTGTAGCAACGGTCAGGGCAGCGACCCCTGGACTGTGCACCGTGCGCAGCAGCGTGCGGCCGTGATGGTCGTGAGCGGTAACGCTCACCTGGTAGCTGCCCGGCGCCAGCGTCGCGCCACGCGGCCACGTGACGGTCACCGCACGGCCGGTGTGCACCCAACCCATGCTCACCGCGATCGCTCGCGCGTGCGTGCTCAGCAGCGTCACCACGACCTGTACTGCGACCGTGCCGACGCCCTGCTCGTCGATCCGCAGCGCCACCCGCGGCGGCCGGCCAGCCGGGGTGGGCGTGGCGACGCTCAGCGCGTCCACCACCGGGCGCGGCGAGGCGATCGTGGGCGTGGGCGTGGGCGTGGGGGCGCCATACTCGCTGCCGCCCACCAGCGCCGGCGGCGTCTGCTGCGCTCCGGGCGCTTCCGCCCACGCCAGTCCGGGTGCGATGCCCAGGGAGACGATCGCGGCGGTCAGTAGAGGGCCGGCGAGAGCGGCACGAGCATGGCTCATATCCATACCTTCGTCGTGCTCGCGCCTCCCGGCAACGCGTGCGCGAGGAATTGCAGAAGCCTGCGCGCCCTGATTGCGCGCAGCCTCGAACTCAACGGTCATCTCGGGAGCCCGAGAGGTGCGTCTCGCCGGCGCCCTGCGCGGGCGCGAGCCTATGCGGCAGGCGCGAACTCCTCGACAAGCGCCTCATAGGTCAGACGCAGCCCTTCCGCGATCGACACCTCCGGGCGCCAGCCGAGCTCCCGTTCGGCGTGGCTCGCGTCGATGCAGCTGTGCTCGAGCTCGCCCGGCCGCAGATCCGCCAGCTCGGGCTCGATCTGCGAGTTGGCGACCTTGCTCAGCTCGCTCCACACGGTGCTCACATCGGTCTCCACACCGGTGGCGACGTTATAGGTCCCCGACCTGCCCGACGCGGCCAGCAGCGCGCTGACGACATCCCCCACGTAGACGTAATCTCGCGTGGGCTTGCCGTGGCCGTAGAGGGTCGGGGTCTGTCCCGTGTACAGGCGGTGCGCGAAGATCGCCACGACCCCAGCCTCGCCGTGCGGGTTCTGGCGCGGCCCGTATACGTTCCCGAGCCGGCAAACCGCGTGCGGAATGCCGGAGGAGAGCGACCACGTCTTCACATATGCCTCGGCCGCCCACTTCGACGCCCCGTATGGCGACAGCGGCGCGGGCATCCGGTCCTCGGCGGTGGGCATCGGTGCCTCATCCCCGTACAGCGCCCCGCCGGTCGAGGTGAACACGACCGGCGCGCCGCACCTGCCGGCGGCCTCGACTACGTTCAGCGTGCCCTTCACGTTGACCTCGCAGTCGCGCCCGGGGTCCTCGACCGAGGCCACCACGCTCGCCTGCGCCGCGAGATGGAAGATCGCGCGCGGGCGCACCTCCTCCACGGCCGCGACGAGCGCCGCGAAGTCGGCGATGTCGAGCTCTCGCAGCTCGGCATCCTTGGCGACCCGCTCGGCTTTGCCGGAGGAGAGGTCGTCGATCACGGTCACGCCGTAGCCGTCGGCCAGCAGCGCGTCTACGAGGTGCGAGCCGATGAAGCCGGCGCCGCCGGTGACAATCGCGGTAGGTGTCATGCGTGGCAATTTAGCCGACGGCTCGCGCCTTGGCGGCGTGGGGGTCCCGCGGGGGGACCCCGTCGGCTCCCAGCCCGTTGTCCTGCGCATCGGACTCGAGCCGTGCCTCGACGACCTGCACGGACCGTGAGATCCGCTCGAGCGCGTCCGGTTCCTCGTGCCGGCCCAGCACATATCTGTACAGCGTCGCCAGTACCCGTCTGAGGATCACCAGCGCCGGTCGCTCGGCGTCCTCCTCGAGCTTGCCCGTCGCCTTCGCCTGGCCGACCCATCGCAGCGCCGGTTCGATCACCTCGTCGTGCAACGTTCCCGCCGGCACGCCATCCTCGATCGCCTGCGCGATCGCGCTCTCCGCCGTCTCCGCGTCGCCGCGTTCGAGCGCGGTGACGAACATCTCGAGCGTGCTCTCCATCAGCGCGAGCGGATCGGCCCTGACTTGCTCGCGCGCGTCGGGACCAGAGCTACCCAGCACTTCGAGGAACGCGTCGAGCAACACGGGGTCAAAGTGGCGTCCGCGCTGCTCGCGCATGATCTGCACCGCCTCCTCGACCGCAAACGCCCTGCGGTAGACGCGGTCCGAGGTGAGCGCGTCGAACACGTCGGCGATCGCCACGATCCGTCCCTCGATCGGAATCGTCTCGCCGACGACACCCCGCGGATAACCGCTGCCGTCCCACTTCTCGTGGTGGCTCAGCGCGATCGTCGCCGCCAGATCGAGGATCGAGGAGGACGACCCCTGCAGCAGCCGGTGACCCTCCTCGGCGTGGGTCTCGACGATCGCGCGCTCCTCGGGCGTGAGCGGTCCCGGCTTCAGCAGGATCGCGTCGGGGATCGCCACCTTGCCTACGTCGTGCAGGGGCGCGGCATGGCTGAGCCGCGCACAGAACTCGCTCTCCATGCCGACCTGCTCGGCAAGCAGCGTCGAGAAGCGGCCGATCCGCTCGATGTGAGCGCCCGTATCCTCGTCCCTGAACTCGACCGCCATCGACAGGCGCCGCACGGTCTCGGCCTGCGCGATCTCGAGCTCCGACAGCGCGCGGGTCAGCTCGGTGGAGCGGTCATCGATCTCCTGCTCGAGCGCCACGCGCCGGTCCTCGCCGAGGCGCCGTCCGAGCATCGTCGCCGCGCCGGCGAGGACGAGGACGCAGCCGGCGGCCACCAGGGTCGCACCCGTGGCCACCGCGCCTACGGCTGCAGCCAAGCCGACAGCCGCCCACGGGGCCCAGCGCAGCGCAGAGCTGCGCCGCGGCGGCCCTCCAAGAGCCGGCCGCCGGGACGCCAGCGTCTGCTGCGCCGGTCGACTATCCACATAATCGAGCTTACCCGAATAGTCTGGGCCAGTAAACTTTTTTTTGGGGCGTGCAGGCGCCATCCCGCTCTGGGCGGGCCTGCGCAAGTCGACTTGGGTGATTCCGCTCACAGTGATCTCGCGTCCGATAGCTCCATTCCCGCGTTCGACGGCCCTGGCTGTCCGCTTGAGCGTGCCGAAACGCAGTAAGCGAATTGCCGAGAGAGTGGGACGATCCCGGAGGAGCTAGCGCGAGGCGTGAAGCTTCGTGACATCGATCGCGTCGGCAGGCGCCACCAGCGTGACCGGTTCGTTCCAGCGGTCGAACACGACCGCTCCTCCCTTTCCCCCGTCTTTGACCACCTCGAGCGGGTATGGCTTGCCGGTCGCCGCTATATACACGGTCCCGCCCTGGGAGACGTCGTCGATCGCGACGGCCTTCTGCCCGTGCAACGTCGTAACCCCTCTGTTCGTGAGCGGCCCGCTACTCGCCAGCGCCGAGCCGATCAGATCGCCGAGGTTGGTGAGGGCAGCGATCGGAGCGAACGCCGGAGCGCGGGCGGGCGCCTTCAGCCACCTGCCATGGAGGATCTGGGCCGCGGCAGAGCCGCCGATGTGGCGATAGAAGGCGGCGCTCCCGTCGATATAGACGACTCCGCCGACCTGCACCAGCTCGAAGCTGAGCCCGTTCTGCGCGACTCGACCGCGACCGCCCTTGCCGACGAGAAGTTCCATCTTGAGCGAGACCGGAACGCCTTTGCTCACGAGCCTGCCGGAGATATAAACACTATTTGCTGAGTCCGCGGCCGCCTTCGCACGCGCGATGATCTCGGCCGGCGGGCTGGACGCGAGACCGCTTCCGGCAGAGGAGGAGCCACAGGCCGCTAGCGCAACGGCGCTCAGGACACCGACCAGGCCCAGCAGCAGGGCGCGCGGCGGGGGCAGACGAGGGCGCATGGCCGCGCAGCCTAACCGCTGGCGTCCCGACTGGACCTGGCGAGGATCTAGGCTATGGCGACATGCCCGCGCGCAGCCCAACCTCGAACGGTCACAGGGCATCCCACCAGCGGGCGTCCAAGCACGACCTGCGCTCGTTGTATTACAAGCACTTCGGCGATCGGCGCAAGGAGCGCCAGCTGTTCTCGACCGGCGCGTTCTTCGTGACGTTCGCAACGGTGCGCGGCATCACCCACGCGATCCGTGCAGAACGGGGACCGTTCAGGAACATCACCCCTGGCGGGCGCCACATCCATCACATGACCTTCGGTATCGCAGGCCTGCTTAGCGTCGGCTATCTGTGGTTGCTCGAGGTCGGTATCGACGAGCGGCGGCGCGGATCGCGGATCACCTCGGCCGCCTACGGCAGCGGGGCAGCGCTGACGCTGGACGAGTTCGCGCTGTGGCTGAACCTCGAAGACGACTACTGGACCAAGCAGGGGAGGGAGAGCATCGACGCGATCGTGCTGTTCGGCTCGCTGCTGACGATGAGCGTCCTCGGCAAGGGGTTCTTCGCCGAGCTGCTGCACAGGCAGCGCCGCTCGACGGCTACAACGGTCCGCCCGTCGACGTAGAGCGCTCGCGAGCTCAAACGCTCAGCGCGACGTACTTCGTCTCCAGGTACTCGCCGATCCCCTCGAAGCCGCCCTCGCGGCCAAAGCCCGACTGCTTGACGCCACCGAACGGCGCGGCGGCGTTCGAGACGACACCCTGGTTGAGGCCGACCATTCCGGTCTCGATGCCCTCGCAAACGCGGAATGCCCGTGCGAGGTCGCGCGTGTAGACGTAGGCGACGAGGCCGTACTCGGTCAGGTTGGCCGCCGTGAGCGCTTGCTCCTCGGTCGAGAAGGTCGCGATCGGTGCGACCGGGCCGAAGATCTCCTCGCGCAGCACCCTCGACTCCTCGGCCACGCCGGAGAGAACCGTGGGCGCGAAGAAGTAGCCGGGGCCGGCGAGGCGCTTCCCGCCGATCAACGTCTTCGCGCCGCGGTCGACCGCGTCGCCCACCAGCTCCTCCACCTTGCCGCGCTGGGTCTCGTCGATCAGCGGGCCGACGTCCGTGTCTGGCTCGGCGCCGCGACCTACCTTCAAAGCTCCCATGCGCTCCGCCAGCCTGCGCGCGAACTCCGCGGCGAGCGACTCGTGCACGTGGAAGCGGTTGGCTGACGTGCAGGCCTCGCCGATGTTGCGCATCTTCGCGAGCATCGCGCCGTCGATCGCCGCGTCGAGATCGGCGTCCTCGAACACGAGGAACGGGGCGTTGCCGCCGAGCTCCATCGAGACGCGCAACACCTGCTCGGCCGACTGCTCGATCAGCGAGCGGCCGACCTCGGTGGAGCCGGTGAACGACAGCTTGCGCGTGCGCGCGTCCTTCAACAGCGGTTCGATCAGCTCACCCGAATGCTTGCCCGTGATCACGTTCAACACGCCCCCTGGCAGACCCGCTTGCTCGAGGATTTGCGCCAGCGCGAGCATCGACAGCGGCGTCTGCTGGGCGGGCTTGACGACGATCGTGCAGCCGGCGGCGATCGCCGGGGCGAGCTTGCGCGTGCCCATCGCCATCGGGAAGTTCCACGGCGTCACGAACACGCACGGGCCGACTGGCTGGCGCATCGTGAGAATGCGGCCTTGGCCCGTGGTGTTGACCATGTAGCGGCCGTGCACGCGCACGGCCTCCTCGGAGAACCAGCGGAAGAACTCGGCCGCATAGCCGATCTCGGCGCGTGACTCCGCGAGCGCCTTGCCCATCTCGAGCGTCATCAGCAGCGCGAGCTCGTCGGTCTGCGCGACGATCGCCTCGTACGCCCGGCGCAATATCTCCCCGCGCTCGCGCGGCGCCGTGGCGGCCCACTCCGTTTGCTTCTCGGCGGCGGCGGTCAGCGCCGCCAGCGCGTCCTGCGCCTGCGCGTCGGCCACCTCCACGAGCGGCTCGCCGGTCGAGGGGTCCTCGACGCTCAGCGTCCCGCCGCCCGACGCCGCGCGCCAGCGTCCGGCGATGTACAGCTCAGTTGGGACCTTTGCCAGCACCGCCGCCTCGGCGGCCGAGTCGCCTGCTCGCGCCGGGCTGGTGTCACTGGTCATCTGCGAGCTCATGCAACCGAGATTGCCCGCCGGGACGTTCGGCCAAACGAATGGCCGTCCTCACCCGGTAGGACTCACGGCCCGTGTGGAGTCGTCCGATCGAGGGAATGTCACGGACGGGAAGCCCACTCGACGGAGCCGGCGAACAAGCCACTCCCTCGCAAGAATCGACGCAGGCACGGATGCTCACCATCGAATCAACCTACCACCGCACCAAGGTCTCTCCCCGCAGAGACGCAAGCCCGCAGCCTACCGGGACTTATTCCCGAGGCTTCGGCTTTTCGGGACCGGCGCGTGGCGCCTTGCCGGCGATCCTGGCTGCGTGCGTCGCAACGCTGCTGCTGGGCGTCGGCGTCGCGCGCGCCGCGCCGGTGCTCGAGATCTCGGGCGCAGGCGATGGGCACGGAGTCGGCATGAGCCAGAACGGCGCGCTGGGCTACGCCGAGCATGATTGGACCTATCAGGCGATCCTCGCTCACTACTACACGGGCACGGCGCTCGGCCAAGCCCCGGCGGGGGCGACCGTGCGCGTGCTCGTCGGCGGCAAGGTGCAGACGCTCCCTCTTGAAACGTACGTACGCGGGGTCGTCTCCGCCGAGATGCCCTCCGGCTGGCCGCTCGCGGCGCTCGAGGCGCAGGCGGTCGCGAGCCGCACCTACGCGCTCACCGCGCACGCGGGGGGGTCGAAGTTCGACGTGTATGCGGACACCCGTTCGCAGGTCTACCGCGGTGTCGCCGCCGAGACCCCGCAGACCGACACCGCGATCCTCGACACGGCCGGGCAGGTCGTTACCTACGGCGGCAACCCGGCGATCACCTACTTCTTCGCCAGCTCGGGCGGGCGTACGGAGAACGTGGAGAACGGATTTCCCGGCGTCCAGCCGCAGCCGTGGCTGCGCGGCGTGACTGACGCCTATGAAACGACGCGGTCAGGCTGGAAGCTCGGCATCCCCTTCGCCACCGTGGCCGCGCGCCTGAAGGGCCTCGTCAAGGGCAGCTTCCGCGGCATCGAAGTGCTCTCGCGCGGGTTCTCGCCGCGCATCCTCCGTGCCGCGGTGCTCGGCTCCGGCGGCGCCACACAGGTGAGCGGGCCGGAGCTGGAGGCCCGCTTGGGGCTCGACTCGACGTGGGCGTACTTCAGCGTCAAGAACGGGGCTGCTGTCAAGCCCGAGCCCGACCGCAGCGCACAACCAGGGACGCCCGAGCCCGCGGACGCCCCCGCGACGCCGTCGGCACCCGTCTCGACCGCTCCGCCTGCGCCAGCCCCCGCCGCCACGCCATCGGCAAGCGTGTCTGCCGTGAGCGGGGCGCAGGGCGGAGCGCAGGCACCGGGCGCACCGGCGATCTCGACCGCGGGTGGGACCATCGCCGGCTAGTGTCCTGATTCATTAATTCGGTGGCGTTTCCCGGCGCCTGGACGCGCCTGCCGTCCGCCGCCATCGGCCCATGTGCTACCGGCACACTGGCCGATACCGTCGAACGTCAGATCACGCCCATCCATCCGGCAAACACTGACCAAATTAATGAATCAGGACACTAGCGGGTCAGAAGCGCAAATACTGTCCGAACACCAGCCCGCCCAGCACGGCATAGCCGAGGTCGGTGGGATGGATGTCTTTGAGCGAAGTGCAGATGTTCGTGAGCGTGCACAGCGTCGGTTGTTCGAGCGCGCCCGGAGGGTTGAACACGGGCAGCGGATCGGCAAAGCGCGCGCCCACGCCGGCCGCGTCGGCCGCCATCACTTCGTTGAGCTTCGCTGTCAGCGCGTCGCCGCCAGTGATCGATTCTCCGAACGGGTTGTACAGCCCGAGCACGATGATCTGCGCGCTTGGCGCGGCCGCGCGCAGCTGTCCGAGGATCAGGGCGAGGTTCGTGCCGACGTGCGCGAACAGCGCGGGGGCCTGTTCCTGAACGCATTTCGCTTCCAGTTTGCACACGCTCTCGATCACGCCGAGCGCGTCGTTGGCGCCGATGTCGATCGTGATCGGGTTGACCGTGCCTGGATGCGCGCCGAGGTAGCTGAGCGCGTCGGCGAGCTGCGAGCCGCTGTAGGGATGGTGCAGCGGGAACTGCAGCCCGTATGTGCAGGGGCCTTTGATGAACGATTCGGTCGTCTCGCCGGGACAGCCGTCGTTGACGGTCTGAACGCCGGGCTCGAACAGGGCGAGGAGCTTGCCGAAGTCGTCGACATAGCCGGTGTCGTACGCGGAGGCGGGCTCTTGCGGGAGCAGGCTGTTGAACTTCGCCGCGGAGTAGCCGAACGCGAGCGAGTCGCCGAGGGCGAGATAGGTCAGCGCGCGGTGGGCGGGTCTGCCGGCAAACGGAGGCCGGCCGGGGGATGAGGGCCGGCCAAAGGACGAGGGCCTCCCGGCAAACGACGGGTGGGCGCCGGCACTCGGCGCGAGGACGGCCGCAACGAGCGCAGCGAGGACGACCACGAGAGCCAACATCATTGACAGGCGGCGCTCGTGCGCGCGACCTGGAGCGTGAAACAAAACGGCGAAGCTTTGTGCAGCGAGCATCTGCTTCCTCCTGAAGCTCATGGCCCTGCCGCGCGACCTCTCCCTGCTCTCCCCGCGCGATGGCATAGCCCATCTGACGGAATTCGGTCACGCTACTCCGCCTCGCTGTATCTGTCAAACCCCTACTCTCCATCCGACATGCCTGGTCCGCTCTTGATCGCCGACGTTCCGTGGCTGCTGTATCGCTCGTTCTTTGCGCTACCCAAATCGATCGCCGATGGCAAGGGCCGGCCGGTGAACGCGCTGCTGGGGACGGTCAACGCGCTGCTGACTCTGATCGACGTGCGCCCGGCCGGGCGCCCGCGCGCCGTGGTCGCGTGCATGGGCGCGGAGGAGGCGGCCTACCGCGTGCGACTGTACCCGGGCTATCACGCCCAGCGCGACCCGATGCCCGCGGAGCTCGCCTGGCAGTGGAAGCGCGCCCCGGAGCTGCTCGCGAGCCTCGACTGGGAGGTGCCTTCAAGCGAAGAGCTCGAGGCCGACGACGTGATGTTCTCGTTCGCGCGTACGGAGGAGGAGAGCGCGGGCAGCGCACTGCTGCTCACGGGCGACCGTGACCTGTATGGAGCGGTGAGCGAGCACGTCGCGGTGGTCGAGCTACGCAAAGGGTCCGACCACGGTGAGCTCGGCCCGGCGCAGGTGCGCGAGCGCTACGGGATCGATCCGGAGCTCGTGCCCGACTTCATCGCGCTGCGCGGCGACCCCTCCGACGGCCTGCCCGGCGCGCCCGGCATCGGCGCGAAGACGGCCGCTGAGCTGCTGCGCGCACATGGCTCGCTCGAGGCAGCGCTGCTCGCGGCGGAAGCCGAGGACGCGCTGTTCGGCGACGAGGAGATGCGCCCGCGGACCGCCACCGCGCTACTCGAGAACGCGGAGCTGCTGCGCACGTTCAAGCAGATCGCGACCCTCCAGCGGATCGACGTCGAGCGCCCGCCCGATCGCGCGACCGACTTCGCGAGCGGCGCGCTCACTGCACGCAAGCTCGGCATGAACCACCTGGCCGAGCGGCTGGAGAAGCTCGCGGAGCTCGCGTAGCGGTCCGCTGGTCAAGCCAGGCAAGGACTGGCCTGCTTCGCAGGCGAGCGACTGGCCTGTACCCGAAGGGTGAGGACGCCGCCTGGCGCCGTGCCAGCGGGCCGCTACGGGGTGAACTTGATGGTGATCACGTCTCCATCATCCATAACGTAGTCGCGGCCCTCTAGGCGCAGCGTGCCGCGCTCGCGCGCTCCCGCGTAGCCACCGGCATCGACCAGCTCCTTCCAGCCGATCACCTCGGCGCGGACGAAACCCTTCTGGATGTCGGTGTGGATCTCGCCGGCCGCATGCCACGCGGTGAGGCCACGGCGTAGATGCCACGACTGCGCGATCGTCGCCTCGCCCGCGGTGAAGAACGAGATCTGCTCCAGCAGCGCGAACGCCTCGCGCACCACGCGCTGCAGGCCGGACTCGCTCACGCCGAGCTCCTCTCGCATGGCGGCGGCGTCCTCGTCGTCGAGCTCCGCGAGCTCGGACTCGATGCGCGAAGACACCGCCACCGCACGCGCGCCCTGCACTGTGGCGTGCTCGAGGACTGATGCTGGGATCTCCTCGGAGCCCTCGTCGACGTTGGCCACGAACAGCACCGGCTTGCTCGTCAGCGAGCCCAGGTCGCGCGCCGCGTTGGGGGCCTCCTCGGGCACGGGCACGGTGCGCGCCGGGCGACCGGCCTGCAGCGCCGCGATCGCCTCGTGCAGCCACGCCTCCTCGGCGATCGCCACGCGGTCGCCCCCGCGCGCCTGTTTGCCGACTTTGTCCACCCGCCGTTCGGCCGCCTCGAGATCGGCCATCACAAGCTCGGTCTCGATCGTCTCGATATCCGCGAGCGGGTCCACGCGACCCTCGGGATGGATCACGTTTTCGTCGTTGTGAGCCCGCACAACGTGCACGATCGCGTGCGTCTCGCGGATGTTCGCGAGAAATTTGTTGCCCAGCCCCTCCCCCTCGTGCGCCCCCGCCACCAGGCCGGCGATGTCGTGGAAGTCGACCGTGTCCCACACGATCTCCGACGCGCCCACGGTGCTCGCCACCGCTTCCATCCGCTCGTCGCGCACGGGCACGACCGCGACGTTCGGCTCGATCGTCGTGAAGGGATAGTTGGCGGCCTCGGCGCCCGCTTTGGTGAGCGCGTTGAACAGCGAGGACTTGCCCGCATTGGGCATCCCCACGATGCCGATCCTGGTGCTCACGTCGAAAGTCCCGTACCAGTTGAGGCGCGCAACCGGGATCGTAGGCCCGCGCCGAAGTCGACCGTACCGTTCGACTCCGCCTCGCCGTGTCCCGCCGCCGGCAGCGGGTGGGCCAGCGCGACGCTACCGGCGACCGCGCTGCCGAGCAGCGCACCGGCGAGCACGTCCGAGGGGTAGTGCACGCCCAGGTACACCCGCGACAGCGCCAGGCCCGAGGCGAGCGCGTAGAGCGGCAGCCGTGGCAGGCCCACGCGACGAAACAGCTGGGCGGCGACGAATGAAGTGGAGGCATGTGCGCTCGGGAAGCTCAGCTGCGACGGCGTGCTCGTCAGCGGTGGCAGGCCTTGAAGCTGTGGCCGACGGCGGCGGATGGCGAGCTTGATCGCGGTGTTCAGCCCGTAGGTGAGCACGATCGTCCTCGTCATGCGCCGCCAGCGATCCTTCTGCGCGCGGTCGAGCGCCTGCCCCGCGACGCCGATCGCGACCCATATGCCGGCGTGCTCACCCAGTCGCGAGAACCGCGCCACGGCGCGATCCGCGCGCGGACTGTGCCCCCGCGTGCGCGCCCACCGCAGCACTTCCTCGTCCAGCAACCGCAGGCGGCTAGGCGCCGAAGCCGACGCGCTGATCATCATTCTCCGCGCGTACGTAGACGACCTGTCCGAGATACAACCGCACGTGGCCGTCCTCGCTGTCGAGCTCGTGCCAGCCGCCCTCGCCGAGCGCCGCGTACAGGCTCTTCAGCTGCGCCTCGTCCATGCGCAGCGCGAGCACCTGGCCGCCTTGGAAGCCAATTGAGATGTGACGCAGCGCGGCCATCAGTGCGCGCCCGCCAGATCGTGGGCCGGCTCGACGATCTCGGTCAGCACACGCTCTGTCCCGGCCAGCTGCAGGAACGCCACGCGCGAGGAGCGGATGCCCACTCGTGGCTGCTCGTCGATCGTGGCCATGCCGGTCGCTCTCAGCGTGGCGAGCGTCGCGTCGATGTCGGATACCTGGTAGGCGACGTGATGCAGTCCGGGGCCCTTCTTAGCCAGGAACTTGCCGACGGGTGTGTCCGGCGCCAGCGGTGCGAGCAGCTCGACGTGGTTCTCGCCGACGTCGAGCAGGACGGCCTCGACGCCCAGCGACTCGACGACCTCACGATGGGCGACCTCGAGACCGAAGCGGTCGCGGTAGAGCTCGAGCGAGGCGTCGATCTCCTCGACGGCTACGCCGATGTGGTCGATGCGATTGAACATGGGGCCAGTCTATAAGGGCGCAGAGAGGGAGCGCTCGCGGCGTGTCGAGCGGCCATTCCGGCGTGTCATGCGGACGCGACGTCGCCGCCCTCATCAGAGACCGCCTGCGGCACGGGGATCGACGCCGGCCCGGCTGGCGGATCGTGGGCCTCGGCGGCAGCGACGACGCGCAGGCCGACGCCCGGGGCACGCTCGAGCCGCGGCACGCCCGCCATGATCCGGTCGATCGCGTCGCGGTCGAGCACCTCGTGCTCGAGCAGCTCGTGCGCGAGCGCGTCGAGCTGCGCGCGGTGGGCGACGATCAGCTTCTGCGCCGCGCGGCGCGCCTCCTCGATCAGGTCCTGGCGCTCCTCGTCGCGGATGCGCAGGGTCGTCTCCGACAGCCGCACGTCGCCGTCGGGGGCGCGGCCGACGCCGCCGCCGACCATCGCGTAGTCGTGCACCATCGAATGGGAGATCTCCGCGACGCGCTTCAGGTCGTCGGAGGCGCCGGTGGTGATCGCGCCGAACACGATCTGCTCGGAGACGCGCCCGCCGAGCAGCACGGTCATGTAGTCGAGCAGCTCCTCGCGCGTCTTCAGATAGCGATCCTCAGCCGGCAGGTTGAGCGTGTAGCCGAGCGCTCGCCCGCGCGGCACGATCGAGATGCGGTGCACGCGATCGACCGACGGCAACAGCTCGCCGCACAGCGCGTGGCCCGCCTCGTGAAAGGCGACGACGCGCTTCTCGTGCGCGTTCAGCACGCGGCGTGACTGCACCCCGGCGATCACGCGCTCCAGGGCCGAGTCGAAATCTGAGCCGGCGATCGTCGCGCTGCCTCGGCGGGCCGCGAAGATCGCGGCCTCGTTGCAGATGTTCGCGAGGTCCGCGCCGGTCAGGCCGCTCGTCTGCTGCGCGACCAGCCCCAGGTCGACGCCGTCGAGCGGCTTCTCGCGCGTGTGCACTGCGAGGATCCCTTCCCTCCCTTTGACGTCCGGCGGCACGACGAACACCTGCCGGTCGAAGCGGCCGGGGCGCAGCAGTGCCGGGTCGAGCTTCTCCAGCAGGTTCGACGCGGCGATCACGACCACGCGGCCGCTCGCGGCAAAGCCATCCATCTCAACGAGCAGCTGGTTGAGCGTCTGGTCCTTCTCGCCGGAGATGTCCATGCCGCGCCGGCCGCCGACCGCGTCGAGCTCGTCGATGAAGATGATCGCCGGTTCGTGCTTGCGCGCGATCGCGAACAGCCGGCGGATGCGCGCGGCGCCGAGGCCGGCGAACATCTCGACGAACGACGCGGCCGACTGGGCGAAGAACTGCGCCCCGGACTCGTGCGCGACCGCCTTCGCCAGCAGCGTCTTGCCCGTACCTGGCGGGCCGTGCAAAAGGACGCCCTTCGGCACGGTCGCGCCGAGCGCCTGGAACGGCTTTGGTTCGCGTAGGAACTCGACCAGCTCCTGCAGCTCCGCCTTGGCGTCGTCGGCGCCCGCGATGTCGGCGAACGACACCGACTGGTTCGACGCCGGCTTGATCTGCTGCGGCTTGATCCGCGGCATCACCTTCAGCGTGCGCCACAGCACGAAGATGATCACCGTGAAGAACACGATCATCAGGACCGGCTCCCAGTCCAGTGCCCAGTTCTGGATCTGCTGCGCGATCGATGCCTGCGGCGCTGGGGAAGATGCCGTCGCGGGAATCGCAACGGCGGCCGCGCGCGCCGCCGCCGTCTGCGCGAGCAACGCGTGCGCGAGCTGCGTAGGCGGCCCCTCGAGCACGTGCCGCACAACCGTGACGGCCGCCGAGTTCGCTTTCTCCAGTACTTCCACCATCCTTGGCATCAAATCATTATGCGGCTTTCGACGAGCTTTGTACACCGAAGCCGAAACAGAGCCTTCGGGACCGATCGGGCCGAGGCCGGCAGAGCCTCGGCTGAGACCGCGGTGGCGAGGAGCGCCAGCGCGGTTGCCGTCAGCCGAGAATGCGCTGGGCGAGGTCGCGGAAGAACTCCGCCGCGAAAGCGAGGTCGCGCAAGTCGATGCGCTCGTCCGCCGCGTGGATCAGTGGCGCGGTCTCCAGCAGCGACTGGTGGCGGTGAGGAAAGAAGCCGTAGGCGACGCACTCGGGGAAGGCGGCGCGGAAGTGGCGCGAGTCGGTGAAGCCGGGCAGGATCGTCGGCACCGTCTCGGCGCCGGGGTCGCGCTCTGAGATCCACGCCGAGATCGCGTCCATCAACCGCGACTCGATCGGCGAGCGGTTGCCGACGATACGCTCGATGAAATCGATCCGCCAGGACCGCGCGGAGCCGCTCTTCTGCTCGCCGAGCACTTCGGCGATGCCGGCCAACACCTCCTCTTCGCCGAGTCCTGGCGGTACGCGGCAATCGACCTTCAGCTGTGCACGGCTGGGGATCACGTTGATCTTCTCCGACGCCTCGATCCGGGTGGGGGTGAAGGTGACGCCGAGCATCGGCTCGAACATCGTCGCGAGGCGCTCGTCCACCGCGCGCATGTTCGCGACCGACCCCTCCGGGTCAGACGGGTCCTCGCCGATCCCGCTGAGGAACGCCTGCGGCTCGGCCGTCAATCGATAGGCGGGCTGGTGCGCCGCGAGCCGGTCGAGCACCGGGCCCATCTTCAACAGCGCGTTCTCGCCCATCCGTGGCATCGAGGCGTGGGCGGCGACGCCGTCGGTGGTGACGGTGAAGCGGAACACGCCCTTCTCCGCACAGCACACCCCGTAGCGGCGTTTGCCGCCGTACTCGAACACCGCGCCGGCGCCCTCGTTGACGAGCAGGTCGCAGCGGACCTTCTCGGGATGGTTTTGCGTGATCCACTGGGCTCCCAGCGAGCCGCCGGTCTCCTCATCGACGACCGCCACGACCAACAGCTCGCGGCCGGGCGCCGGGCGCCAGCCCGAGCGCGCAAGCGACGCGGCGGCGGCGACCTCGGCGGCAACTTGAGACTTCATGTCGAGCGCGCCCCGCCCCCAGAGAAAGCCGTCGGCGAGGTCCCCCGACCACGGGCCGTGTGTGCTCCACTCCGCGACGTCGGCGAGCACCGTGTCAACGTGGCCGAGATAGCAGAGGGTGGGGCCGGTGTCGGCGGGAGTGGGGGGATTTCCGGCGACGTCCCCGTCGCCACTCGGCGTTCCTGACTCGCTCGCTCTCGGCTCCCCGCTGCCGCGCAGGCGCGCAAGCAGGTTGGGCCGCTCGGGCTCGGCGCCGAGCAGCTCGCAGTGAAAGCCCGCGTCGGTCAGATGCGCCGCGAGGTACTCCTGCGCGGCGCGCTCGTTCCCCGGCGGGTTGACCGTGTCGAAGCGAACCAGCGCCTGCAGCAGCTCGGTCGCCTCCGCGGCGAGATCGGTGCTCGTCACCCGCTGATCGTACCCCAGGGCTCGCGCCGGAACGGACGGCAACCCGCCGCATATTTCGGGCGCGGGTCCGCCTTTACGAGCGCGCGCCGGGCACAGCGGCGAGCAGCTCGCGCGTGTAGGGATGCTCGGGAGAGGAGTAGAGCGCGTCGTTGGGTGCGAGCTCGACGATCTTGCCGAGCCGCATGACGGCGACGCGGTCGCACATGTGGCGCACGACGGAGAGGTCGTGGGAGATCAGCACGATCGTCAGCCCGAACCGATCCTGCAGCTCGCTCAACAGGTTCAGCACCTGCGCCTGGATCGACACGTCGAGCGCCGAGACCGGCTCGTCGGCGATCAGCAGCTTCGGCTTCAGCGCGAGCGCGCGCGCCACTCCGATCCGCTGGCGCTGGCCGCCGGAGAACTCGTGCGGGTAGCGGTTGTAGTGCTCGGGGCTCAGCCCGACCGTGTCCAGCAGCTCGCACACCGCGCTTCTGCGCTCGGCGCGATCGCGGTGCAGGTCGTGGATCGCGAACGGCTCGGCGACGATCGCGCCTACCGTCTTGCGCGGGTTCAGCGACGAGTAGGGATCTTGAAAGATCATCTGTAGATCGCACCGAGCCGCTTTCAGGCGCGCGCCGGATAACCCGAGCAGGTCCTGCCCGTCGAAGCGCACCTCGCCGCCGCTCGCGTCGAGCAGGCGCATGATCAGGCGCGCTGTGGTGCTCTTGCCGCAGCCGGTCTCCCCGACGATGCCGAGCGTCTCGCCGCGCAGCACGTCGAAGCTCACGCCGTCGACCGCCCTGACCACGCCCCTCTTGCGCCGGGTAAAGATCCCGCCGGCGGCGTGGAAGTGCTTGACCAGGTCCCGCACTTCCACGAGCGGCTCATCGGCGCGGGGGTCCTGCTTCTCCTCGGCGACATGAGTGCTCATGCGGGTGCCTCTGGCACTCCCGCAGTGGTGGCGGACAGGGCCTGCGCGGCCGTGCCTCCCGCGCGCAGCTGCGCCCACAGATCGTGGCGGAGCGGCGGCTCGAGCAGGCACGCGACGCGGTGATCGGGCTCGCCGGGCACGGGCTCGAGGCGGGGATCGATGCGCGCGTGATCGGGCTGGGCGTAGGGGCAGCGCGGGTGAAAGTGACAGCCGGAGGGACGCTCGATCAGGCTCGGGGGGCTGCCGGGGATCGGCTCCAGACGGCGCGCGCGCGGGCCGGTGAGCGTCGGGATCGAACGCAACAACCCCCACGTGTAAGGATGCTCAGGAGCCGACAAAAGGCGCGCGGCTGGACCGGACTCGACGATCCGGCCGGCGTACATGACGGCGACGTCGGCGGCGATGTCGGCGACCACGCCGAGGTCGTGCGTGACGATCACGATCGCCATCGACAGCTCGCGTCGCAAGCGCTCGAGCAGCGCGAGGACCTGCGCCTGCACGGTCACGTCGAGCGCGGTCGTCGGCTCGTCGGCGATCAGCAGCCTCGGCTCGTTGGCGAGCGCCATCGCGATCATCGCGCGCTGTCGCATGCCGCCGGACAGCTCGTGCGGATACTCATCCACGCGGCGGTCCGGCTCGCGCATCCCGACCAGCTCGAGCAGCTCGATCGCACGCGCGCGACACTGCGCCTTTGACACATCGCGGTGGGCGCGGATCGCCTCGACGATCTGCGCGCCGACGGTATACAGCGGGTGAAGCGAAGACAGCGGGTCCTGGAAGATCATCGCGATCTCGTTGCCGCGCAGGCGGCGCATCTCCTCCTCGGAGAGCGCGAGCAGGTCGCGGCCCTCGAACAGGATGCGCCCGGAGATGCGCGCCCCCGCACGGCGCGTGAGGCCCATCGCCGTCAGCGCGGCGACGGTCTTGCCGGAGCCCGACTCGCCTACGATCCCGAGCGTGCTGGCGGCGCGCACGTCGTAGGAGATCCCGTCGACGGCGTGCACGACCCCGTCCTCCGTCGGGAACTCAACCCTAAGATCTTCCACTCGCAAAAGCGGCTCATTCAGCGATGCCTCGGTCACGAGTACCTGACCCTCGGATCTACATATGCGTACGCGATGTCGACAAGGATGTTCGCGACGACGATGAACAGCGCCACTAAAAGGACCGTGCCCTGGATGATCGGGAAGTCCGCGTGGGTGATCGCGTCGTAAGAGAGGCGGCCGATGCCGGGGATGTCGAAGACCGTCTCGACGAGGATCGCGCCGCCGAGCAGCGTGCCGACGTCGAGCGCGAAGATCGTCATGATCGGGTTGATCGCAGCGCGCACGCCGTGGCGCATCACCACGCGCCGCTCGGTCAGGCCCTTGGCGCGGGCGGTGCGGATGTAGTCCTCGCCCATCGTCTCGATCAGGGAGGAGCGCATCAGCCGCGCATACACGGCGGCGAAGCTCGCGGCGAGCACGAGCCAGGGGAGCAGCAGTGAGGTGAGCCATTTCCACGGGTCGCTCGTCAAGCCGGCATAGCTGCCCGAGCCGGGGAAGACCTTCACCTGGCCGATGTCGGCGGCAAACAGGTAGAGGACGATCAGCCCGAGCCAGTATTCGGGAGCGGATACCAGCACCAGCGCGACACCCATGCTCGCGCGGTCAAGGCGCGAGCGGCGGCGCAGCGCCGAGACGATCCCGACCGGCAGACCGACCGCGAGCCAGACGACGGCCGCGCCGAGCGTGAGCGAGACCGTCGCGGGCAGCCGTTCGAAGATCAGCGAGCGCACGGACGCGTTCGAGTGGTAGCTGTAGCCGAGTTCGAAGTGCAGGAAGAGGTTCTTCATGTACAGCCAGAGCTGCACGACCAACGGCTTGTTCAGGCCGAGGTCGCGGCGCAGCGCGGCGATCGTCGCCGGGCTCGCGCCGCGGCCGGCCCTGAGGCGAGCCGGTTCAGCGGTGGGCAGGATGCGGAACAGGACGAACGTCAGCGCGGAGACGAGGACCAGCAGCACCACGCCCCAGAGGATGCGGCGGACGATGTAGCCGGTCACGACGCCGTGCCCATCTGCTTTCCACGACGACGTCCCACGCAACTCCTTGGACGGCGTATCACAATCGCGATACCGAAAGATAAAGAAGGAAGATTTGTTGTTACTTTTTTTGAGCTGCGTATAGCCATGGTTAGACGCGCGCTTCGTTGAAGAGCAAACTCTCCAGGGCCTCTTTATCTTCCCGTCACACTGCAGTCACAATGCGTCGTCAAAGTGATCCAATTTCCGAATTTGGAATCGGGAGATCGCTGGTGGCTCGATCTCACTTCAGCGAGGTGTAGGTGTAGTCCCACGAGCCGGCGTTCCACAGATCGCCGACGCCGAGAACGTTCTTGGACTCGATGTTCGGCGCCTTTTCCCAGCTGTAGGGGATCGCGGCGGCGTCGGCGACCAGTTCACGGTCGATGCTCGCCCACGCATGCGCGCGCGCTTCCGCGCCGACGATCAGTTCGGCCGCTGCCATAGCCTTGTCGATCTTGGCGACGTCGACCTGCCCGAAGTCGGAGTTGCCGACGGGTTCGATGTGAGCGCCGTTGAACGCTAGGTCGAGCACCGCCTGCCCGTCGCCGAAGTCGGCTGTCCAGCCGACGCTCGGACAGACGTCGATCTGTTCCGCCGGGACGGTGCAGTACTTCCCGTACATGACCGATTTGTCGACCAGGTTCAGCTTGGTTTTGAACCCGAGGTTGCGCAGCGTCTGGTTGATGATTTCGGCGTCTTCGGCTTCGGGGCTGCCAGTCGCACCGACGATCTGGAGCGTTTGCGACCCTGTGTACTTGCCGGTCGGGTAGCCGGCGAGCTTCATGTACTTGGCCGCCACCTGCTGGTTGCCTTCGGGATGGGCGTTGTAGTCGAACTGCGGACCGGCGAGACCGCCCGCTTCCGCGAAGCCCGGGATTTCCGGCAGGAGGAAGTGGGTCATCACGTTCGTGACCAACTCGCCGCCGCGCGCCTTGTTCAGCGCGGTGCGGTCGAGCGCCGCCCAGAACGCCTTGCGCAGGTTGATGTTGGCGAACGGGCCGTGCTTGTTGTCGACCGCAACGTAATGGTCGCCGGCGCCCGGCGAGACCTCGAGCTGGCTGCGGAAGTGTTCGTAGGCGAGCTGAATGATCGGCTGCGCCGGGGTGTCGTTCTGCACGACGTGCGACCCTTCGAGCACCTGGCGACCGATCACCGTCGGGTCGCCGCCGATCTGGATGTCGATCTGATCGAGGTAGGCGGGCCGGTAGTCGGTCGCGGGGTTCCAGTTGGGGTTACGCACGAGCGTCGCCGACTTGCCCGGCTGATAGCCGACACCGAGCACCTTGCCGGCGCTGTTGGCCTTCAACATGTACGGGCCGGTGGCGACCTGGTAGTTGCCGTATTCGCTCGGTTTCTTCGCGTCGTAGCGCTTGGCGTATTCCTCCGGCACGGCCGCGCTCAGCGGCAGCACGAGCGCGTCAGCGACGATCTGCGCCTTCGGTTCGGAGAGGTGAAAGACGATCGTGTACTTGTCGGGCGTGGCGAGACCCGAGATCGGGCCGCCGTCGGCCTTGTCGGCGCCGATCAGCGAGCTGAAATAAGTGTGGAAGTAGGGGTTCGGCACGTTCGGGTTGGCGCCGCGCTCGATCGCGTAGGCGACGTCGGCCGAGGTCACTTCGCGGTTGACCGGCGGGCTGAAGTGAACGCCGTGGCGGATGTGAACGGTGAGGGTCTTACCGTCGGAGGAGATCTGCGGCGCGGAGGCGGCCATGTTCGGGACAGGCGCGCTGAACGAGTTGGGCTTGTACGAATACAGCGGACGTTGCACGGCGTCGACGAGCTCGTAGTCGAGCGCAAAGTAGGCGCCGCCCGGATCGAGGTTTTCGAAGTCCTCGTGGTCGAGCACGGTCAGCGTGCCGCCGCGCTTGCCGCCGGCCTGCAGCTCCGAGAACGGCGTCTGGATCCCTTTGGCGACTTTGATGCCGCTCGCGCCCGTGAGCGTGCTCGTGCTGCTGGAGCCGCACGCGGCGAGCCCGAGCGTCAACACTCCGGCTAGGACTGTTAGCGCGACTACCTTGATTGACCCAGCCATGGCTCCCCCTGTGAGTTGTCGTTTTTGGAACGCCGTCGAAGTACATGCGGCCGCCTGTACAGACAGATCGGCACGTCCGGAACAGCCCCAACTGTGGGGCACGTCCTTGCAAGGCCTTTTCAAACGGCCGGTCATCCGGCCCTCGCGGTCCGGGGATTGAGCGCATCCTGCAGACCGTCGCCGAGCAGGTTGAAGGCGAGCACCGTCAACAGCAGCGCGATGCCCGGGAAGGCCATGTACCACCAGGCGGTATTAAAGATCGGGGTGGCGGCGGCGATCATCTGGCCCCAGCTCGCGGTCGGTGGGCGGATGCCGATGCCGAGGAACGACAGGGCCGCCTCGATCAGGATGTTCTGCGGGATCAACAGGCTCGCGTAGACGACGACCGGCGCGAGCAGGTTGGGGAGGATCTCGCAGAGCATGATGCGCGCGTCGGAGGCGCCAAGCGAGCGCGAGGCCGCGACGAACTCGCGCTCGCGTAGCGAGAGGACGAGACCACGGACGATGCGCGCGATGTACGGCCATCCGACCAGCGCGACGATGAACACGATCGTGCCGAGCCCGGGCTGGACGACGCCGCCAACGCAGCCGCGCACCGCGCAGGCCGCGCCGAGGCCGAGGCCGAGCAGTAGGACCGGGATCGAGAGCACCACGTCGGTGAGGCGCGAAAGCAGCATGTCGACCCAGCCGCGATAGAAGCCGGCGAGCGTGCCGACGAAGACACCGATCAAGGTTGCTGCAAGCGTGCCGAGGATGCCGACCTCGAGCGCGACCCGGCTGCCGTAGATGACTCGCGAGGCGACGTCCTGGCCGAGCTGATCGACCCCGAACGGGTGCGCGAGGCTGGGGCCGAGGGGACTGCCAAAGGCGTTGGTCAGGTTGGGGTTCTGCACGTCGGGACCCGGCAGGCCGAGCAGTTTGACGACGAGCGGCGCCGCGAGCGCGAGGACGAGCAGGAAGACGACGAAGGCGAGCGAGACAAGCGCGACACGGTCCTGGCGGAAGCGGCGCCAGAACAGCTGCAGGGGCGAGCGCGCGGCGATCTCGCCGCCGAGATCGAGGAAGTCGAGGCGCGCCGGAGCGCCCGGGAGGATCTCTGCCGTGCCAACGCTCATCTCGAGCGGCTTTCGCGCTCAGATCGCCGAAAACACGTTTCCTGGAAGCAGAGGTGCCGAAAAGTAAAAAACACTGGAGATAGAAGTTCGACACCTTCTAGTCGGCAACCTCCCGGGAAAGCTAAATGCTGCAGCCGGGTCTAAATTCCAGAAGATGGGGATACTGAGAGGATGGATACGCTGTTCGAGCAGGATCCCGACGGCAGGCAGAGCGCCGACGGGAGACAGAGCGGAGGGCCGCAGGAGGGACGCCCGCTCGCGGTGAGGATGCGTCCGCGGGGGCTGGAGGAGTTCGTCGGGCAGGCGCATCTGCTGGGCGACGGCTCGGCACTGAGGACGGCGATCGAGCAGGGCAACCCCCACTCGATGGTGCTGTATGGGCCGCCGGGATCGGGCAAGACGACGCTCGCGCGGATGGTGGCAGAGCGCTCGCGGGCCGCGTTCGAGGAGCTGAGCGCCGTGCAGGCGGGACGGGCCGAGGTCCGCGCGGTGATCGAGCGCGCCGCGCACCGCCGCGACGCAAACGGCACAAGGACGGTGTTCTTCCTCGATGAGATCCACAGGTTCAACAAGGCCCAGCAGGATGCGCTGCTGCCGGCGGTGGAGGAGGGACTGCTGACGCTGATCGGCGCGACCACCGAGAACCCCGCGTTCGAGGTGAACGGGGCGTTGCTGTCGCGCGTGCGCGTGTACGCGTTGCAAGCGCTCGATCAAGACGAGATCGCCACCGTGCTGAGGCGCGCGGCCGCACGCGCGCATACGGGATCGACGACGGCGCGGAACGAGCCGGACGGCGACGCGCACGCCGGGGTGGAGGTGGATCAGCACGGGGTGAATGGGGGTGCTGGGGTGGAGATGGACCAGCACGGCATCGATGGGAACGGCGGGGCAGAGGTGGACGAGCAGGCGATCGAGTTCCTCGCCGCGCGCAGCGAAGGCGATGCGCGCACCGCGCTGAACGCGCTCGAGTTGGCGCTCGACACCGCCGCGGAGCTTGGCGAGGAACGGGTCACGCTCGCGCGCGTGGAGGACGCGCTGCAGCGCCGTGCCGTGCTGTACGACAAAGGAGGCGACCGTCATTACGACTACATCTCGGCGTGGATCAAGGCCACGCGCGGGTCCGACCCGGACGCTTCGCTGTACTACCTGGCCGTGATGCTGGAGGGCGGGGAGGATCCGCGGTTCATCGTCAGGCGGATGGTGATCCTTGCTTCGGAGGACGTCGGCAACGCCGATCCCGGCGCGCTCTTGATCGCGACCGCGGCGGCGCAGGCGGTCGAGCACGTCGGCCTGCCGGAGGCGCGCTACGCGCTCGCGCAGACCGCCATCTACCTGTCACTGGCGCCGAAGTCCAACGGCGCCGGCCGTGCCCTCGCCGCCGCCGAGCGCCACGTGCGCGAGCACGGCGCGGCATCCGTGCCGGGCTGGCTACGGTCAGGTCCCCGACCGGGCCAGGAGGTGGGCTCCTATGCCTACGACTACCCGCACGACCGTCCCGGCCACGTCTCTGCGCAGGAGCTGCTGCCGGAGGAGGTGGCCGGCGCCAGCTTCTATGCGCCGGACGAGGCGGAGCGGGAGTTGGGCGAGCGGCTGCAGCGGATTCGCCGCGCGCGCGGACTGCGCGATGGATAATCGCACGCGTATGGACACGAGCACTACCGGCATGCAGGCGAGCACGGGAGCTACTGCCGCAAGCGCGGGCGCGACGGTGGCCGCGCAGGCGGGCATGGACGCGACCCCCTCCACACCGGCGAGCCTAGACGCGCGCGATCCCGCGACGGGAGCGCTGCTCGGCAGCGTGCCGGTCACGCCTGCGGAGCAGGTCGAGCAGGTGGTAGAAGAGATCGCCAAGGTGCAGCCGCTGTGGGCGCTGCTGCGGATCGAGGATCGTGCGCGGTACATGCGCCGGATGGCACAGGCAACGATCGACGATTTCGACGAGCTCGTAAGAGGGCTCGCCCGCGAGCAGGGACGGCCGCGCGCAGAGATCGCGGTGCTCGAGCTGCTGGCTGCGATCGACGCATTGATCTGGATCGCCGACGAAGGGGCCGAGGCGCTGGGCACACGGCGTGTGGGAGTGACGCGCTCGCTGTCGCTCGCAAAGCGCGCCCGCGTGGTGTACGAGCCGTACGGCGTGGTCGGCGTGATCGGGGCCGGAAGCGCGCCGTTCGCGCAGCCGCTCGGCCAGATCGCGGGCGCGCTGCTGGCCGGGAACGGCGTCGTGTTCAAGCCCGCCGCACGCGCGTGCCTGGCGGGCGAGCAGCTCGCGCGGGTGCTTGCGCGCGCGGACCTACCGGAGGGGCTCGTGCGGATCGTGCACGGCGGGGCGGAGATCGGGGTCGCGCTGGCGCAGGCGCCAGTTGACAAGGTCCTGTTCACGGGCTCGCCGCAGACCGGGCGGACGGTGGCGCGGGAGTGCGTGTCGCGCGAGAAGGAGGTGACGGTCGAGCTGGGCGGCAAGGATGCGATGCTCGTGCTCGCCGACGCCAACGTCGCGCGCGCGGTCGCAGGCGCGCTGTGGGCGGGGTATGCCGGCGCGGGGCAGGCGCGCGGCGCGATCGAGCGTGTGTATGTGGCCCGCGAGGTGTCAGAGCTGTTCGTATCCGGGCTCGTGGCCGGCGCGCGAGCGCTGACGGTCGGGGATCCCGCGAATCCCGGCACGCAGGTCGGGCCGCTCACGTCGACCCGCCGCGCCGAGCATGTGCACACGCTCGTGAGCGAGGCGGTGGCGCAGGGGGCAGAGCTGCGCTGCGGCGGTCCGCTGAACAGTCCGGAGGGCTGTGACGGGGCGTTCTACGCGCCCGCGGTGCTGACCGGCGTGACGCGGGAGATGCGCGTGATGCGCGAGCCGCTGAACGGGCCGGTGCTGGCGGTCGCGACGGTCGACTCGACCGAAGAGGCGATCTCCGCCGCGAACGACAGCGACTACGGGCTCGGCGCGTCGGTGTGGACGGCCGATCGCTACGGGGGACGGCGGATCGCGCACGAGCTGCGCGCGGGGATGGTGTGGATCAACGACCACCTCCCCGGTCCCCTCCTCGCGCGCGGCCCGTGGGGCGCGGCGGCCGGGAGCGGGCTGGGCCGGACGCTGGGACAGGCGGGGCTGCGGGCATGCGCGCAGGAGAAGCTCGTGACATGGGACCCACCGGGAACGCGCGGTCTGTGGTGGGGGCCGTATGACGAAGGTGGCACCCAGGCCGCGCGCGCAGTCGCGAAGCTGCGCTCGGGGCGGGCAGCAGACCGCGAGCACGCGTGGCGCAACGGCGCGGCGGCGCTCGCGCGGGTGGGGGCGCGCGCGTTGGGACGGGATTTGCCGAAGTAGATGAAGTGCGGCCTGCCGGCCGCATGCTTGAAATAAGAGCTGAATGGAGACCTGGCCGTAAACGGCCAGAGGCAGGGTCGCATGCGACCCTGCCTCTGGGACGTGCATGCACGTCCCAGCCGTAGGCGCATGCGCCTACGGTATGAGGACCGATCAAAGATCGTCCAGCATGCGGCCCCTCACGAGCGGCGCATGCGCCGCTCGTACAGCATCAGCTCGTCGGCGGCTACCCTTTGAGGCATGCCCGCCCAGGCCTATGCAGGCAAGGAGTGCGTCTGCCAGCTGCGCAGAGGGATCTGCGACCAGTCGTGCGTGCAGGGGATGCTCGACACCCCGTTCTACATCGCCTGCCTGAAGCTCACCGGCCGGCGCTGCCTCGTCGTCGGAGGCGGGAAGATCGGCCTGGAGAAGGTCGAGGGGCTGCTCGCGTGCGACGGTGAGGTCACACTGATCGCGCCCGAGGCCGAGCCCGCCTTGCAGGAGTACGCGCGCGAGGGCTCGCTCCGCTGGGAGCGGCGCGCGTACTCGGGAGCGGAGGATCTCGAGGGCGTGTTCATGGCGATCGCCGCCACGAACGACACGGACGTGAACATCGCCCTCTACGACGATGCCGAGCGCCGCGCGATGCTCGTGAACGTGGTCGACGTGCCGCCGCTGTGCAACTTCATCCTGCCGGCGATCGTGCGCACCGGCCCGCTCGCGATCGCGATCTCCACGGCGGGCGCCTCGCCGGCGCTTGCGAAGCGGATCAAGCGCCAGATCGCCGAGGAGTACGGCGAGCCCTACGCGCGCCTGGCGGTACTGCTGAACGAGGTACGCGGCTGGGCGAAGGGCACGCTGCCGACGTATCAGGATCGCAAGGAGTTCTTCGAGGGCATCGTGGGCGGCGACCCCGACCCAGTGGAGCTGCTGCGACGCGAGGACGGCGAAGACATCGTGCGCGAGCTGATCGCGGCAGCGCAGACGGCGCAGACGCCCGCCGCGTCGGCCGGCGTCTGAGCGACGCCGGCGGGCAGATGGCCGATCACGGCACCACGCCGACTCTGGCCGGCCCCGTGTCGGCGGACGCGGGCGATCTCGGCGAGGGGTCGGCTCTGCGCCTGGTGGGGCTCGTTCGCCGCTACGGTGAACGCGAGGCCTTGAGCGACGTGTCGCTGTCGTTGGCCGCCGGGCAGACGCTGGTCGTGTTCGGGCCGAACGGCGCCGGCAAGACGACCCTGCTGCGGGTGCTCTCGACGCTGTTAAGACCCCATGCGGGGAGCGTGCAAGTGCTCGGCAAGTCGCTTCCGAACGAGGCCTGGGCGGTGCGTGGGCGCGTGGGGCTGCTGGGACACGAGCCGCTGCTCTACCGCGAGCTGACCGCCCGTGAGAACCTGCGCTTCCACGCGCGCCTACACGGCGTCGCCATGGCGCGGGTCGAGGAGCTGCTCGCGGCCGTCGGGCTCGCGGATCGCGCCGACGAGCCGCTGAAGAGCCTTTCTCGGGGGATGGTGCAGCGCGCCGCTGTCGCGCGGGCGGCGCTGCACGATCCCGAGCTGCTGCTGCTGGACGAGCCATGGGCGAACCTCGACCCGGCGGCGCGCGCGCTGGTCGAGCCGCTGATCGGCGCCGCCTGCAAGCGCACGCGGGTGATCTCGAGCCACGACCCCACCGGCGGGCTCGCCGAGGCCGACCTGGTGTTGGGGCTGTGCGACGGCCGGCCCGCGTTGCTGCGCCGCGCCGCGGACGTCGACCCCGGCGAGATCGCCGAGCTGTATCGATGAACGCGCGCGTGCCCACCCCGCCGCCGGCCGAGGCACCGTCGGGAGAGATGGCCGTGCGAGGCCAAGCCGCGCCGGTGGGAGCAAGCGTGCGGCCGCCTGGTACATGGGCGACGGTCGGCGCGCTGCTGCGCAAGGAGCTGCTCGTCGAGCTGCGCACGCTCGAGTCGATCCCCGGCATGTCGCTGTTCGCGGTGACGACCTTCGTCGTGTTCCACTTCGCCCTCAACCAGAACACGGTCTCGGGCGACGAGGCGGCGGGGATCCTGTGGGTGACGCTGCTGTTCGCGGCGATGCTCGGCGTCAACCGTCTGTTCGTCGCCGACCAGGACCAGGGCGGCTTCGACGCGTTCCTGCTCGCCCCGGTCGACCGTACGGCGATGCTGTTGGCGAAGGCCCTGGCGCTACTCGCCTATCTCGCGGTGCTCGAGCTGGTCGCCGTGCCGGCCTTCGGGCTGCTCTTGCTTGCGCCGCCGCTCTCCCAGACCCTGCCCGATCTGATCGGCGTGCTGGTGCTCGCCGACATCGGCATCGCGGCGATCGGCACGCTCGTGGCGGCGCTCGCGGTGCAGACGCGCGCGCGCGACCTGCTGGGGCCGCTGCTCGCGCTGCCGCTGCTCGTGCCGATCGTGATCGGCGCCGCCCGCGCGAGCGCGCCGCTGCTGGTGCTCGCCCACCCGACGGGCCCGCAGGGGCGCTGGCTGGGAACGCTTGCGCTCTATGATCTGGTGTTCGGGCTGATCGCCTACGCCGTTTTCGACTTCCTGTTGGAGGACTAGGACCAGTGATCCCCACCCTCAACCCCGGCATCCCATACGCCGGCCTCGAAGCACAGCGCGGCGGATGACCCCTCCGGGCAACGCGGTGACGGGCAGGGGCCTGCGCACGCTGAGCATCGCCTCGGTCGCCGCGATGGCGACCGCGCTCGCGCTCGTGTTCTTCTACGCGCCGATCGAAGCCGAAGAAGGGTTCCTGCAGAAGATCTTCTACCTGCACGTGCCTTTGGCGATCGTCACCCTGTGCGGGTTCGTGATCGGCGGGCTGCTCGCGATCGCGCATCTGCGCACGCGCGAGCGCAAGTGGGACCTGCGCTCCTATGTCGCGATCCACATGAGCCTGATCTTCGGCGTCGCCACGCTGATCACCGGCTCGATCTGGGCGCGCGGGTCGTGGGGGCACTGGTGGGTGTGGAGCGAGCCGACGCTCGTGTCGTTCCTGATCGTGATCCTGCTGTACGCGACC
>DASYAM010000022.1:0-40198 GCA_036501315.1 Solirubrobacteraceae bacterium | reverse complement strand
CCCCACTTGCACGCGCAGCCGGTCCAGTCGATTGCGAATAGAAGCGTCGAGAATCGAGTTCCCGACCCTCACCACGATTCCGCCGAGGATCTCCGGATCCACGCGCGCGTTCAACTTCACCTTGAGCCCGGTGCGCTCGCCGATGCTCCTACCGAGACTCGCGGTCGTGCTCTCGTCGAGCGCGATCGCGCTCGTCACCTCGACCGGCAGCACCCTGTTCTCGTGCGCCCACAGTCGCTCGTACTCCTCGCGAATACGAAACAGCACCGGCATGCGATGGCCGTCGATCAACACCTTCAGGAAATTCACAAAGCTCTCCTCGGCACCGTCGAGCAGACGGGCGAGCGCGTCCTGCTTCTCCACGCTCGAGAAATACGGCGAGAAGAAGAACACCTGCAGCTCGTGACTGCCGTTCAGCGCGTCGACGAACTGACTCAACTGCTCGCGCAGCTCGTCGAGCTTGCCCTGCTCTTGGCCAACCTCGAACAGCGCACGGCCGTATACCCGGGCGAGCTCCTCCATCAG
Source organism: Solirubrobacteraceae bacterium (assembly GCA_036501315.1). GTDB lineage: Bacteria > Actinomycetota > Thermoleophilia > Solirubrobacterales > Solirubrobacteraceae > Palsa-744. The sequence goes on along the minus strand of DASYAM010000022.1, from coordinate 39,673 downwards.
TTGTTGGCCGCCCCGGCGGAGATGCCAGAGAAGTCGAGCTCGGCGAGCGCCTCCTCGACCAAGCGCTTCTGGTCTGCCTCGTCGAGCGTCTTGCGCGTCACCTTCTCAGTGGCCATGATCGTCAGGTCGGCGACCTCCTTGCGGATCTCCCCAAGCGCCTGCTTCGTGGCCATCTCGATTTCGCGCTGCGCGCGCTTGGCACCCTCGGCAACCAACTCCTGAGCGTTCTCTTTGCCCTCGCGCTCCTGCGCCTTGGCGGTCTCACGCGCGCGCTCGACGATCTCTTCCGACTGGGCGCGCGCCTCTTTCAGCCGCTCGCGATATTCGGTAAGGATCTGCTCGGCTTCCTCGCGTGTGCGCTGCGCCGTGTCGATCGAGTCTTCGATCGCTTGCTGGCGACGGCCGAGCGCCGCTGAGATACGCGGAAAGGCGAGCTTCGAGAGCAGGAACATGGTCGCCCCGAAGACGAGCAGCGTCCACACCATCAGCCCGATGCCCGGTTCAATCAGGAAGCCGCCGCTCGAGGCGATCACCTGCGCGCCGGACGCTGAGAGGTTTGCAAGCGCGAGCATCGAATCAGACAATGAACGCGGCGAGCAATCCGGCCACGAGCCCGTAGAAGAAGCAGGCCTCTGTCAAAGCGAAGCCCAGCCATTGCAACTGCGTGATCTCGTCGCGCATCTCCGGCTGGCGCGTGATCGCCTCGATCGCCTTGCCGAAGATGATGCCGATGCCGACACCGGCACCGACGGCACCGAGGCCTCCACCGACTCCGAGGCCGATCGACTTGCCGGCCTTGGCCGTTTCTTCGGTCACGGCGGCCAGCATGGTGATGAGAGCTATGTGCACGACAGTTGACTCCTTTAGTGGTCTTCGGCGACCGCGCCGCCGAGGTAGATGGCTGTGAGGGTGGCAAAGATGAACGCCTGCAGGGCAGCCACCAGGCCGACCTCGAATGCGAACAGCAGGATGCCGAACGGGATCGTGAACCAGGCCAGCGCGGAGACCCCGAGAATCACGGCGAGCGCTCCAGCCATGAACAGGATGATCAGGTGGCCGGCGAGGATGTTGGCAAACAGACGAATCGTCAGCGACAGGATCCGCATGAAGTTGGAGAGCACCTCGAGAAAGAAGATCGCGACCGCCATCCCGCCGGTCACGCCGCCCGGGACGAGCCCTTTCAGATAGCCGATCGGACCCTTGGCGCGCAGTCCTTCAAACGTGTAGGAGATGAATACCAGCAGCGCGAGCACAAGCGGGATTGACAAGTTTGCCGTGGCCGCATATAGCGAGAAGGATGGGATATGCAAACCAAACACGTCGATCTTGTGCTCGGTGTTGGTGGGCAGCGGAATGTAACCAACGAGGTTGGAGAACATGATGAACAGGAACAGCGTCGCGATGAACGGGAACCAGCGCTTGGCCATCTTCTCGTCGAGGTTGCCGCCGGTGATGTTCTCGCGCATCAACTGGTAGAGCGCCTCCACCGCCGTCTGGACCTTGTTGGGCCGCGCCTGCATGCGCGCGGCGATATAGATCATGCTCACGCAGGTCGCGATCGCCGCAAGAAACAGGTACAGCACCGCCTTGTTGATCGAGAAGATGCCGAGGTGAACCCAATTGTCGAGCTTGAACTCGTTCTGCGGCTGATATGCGTTGTTACGCCCGCCGCTGCCGAAGATCACGAACAGCACGACGACGCCGCCGATCCAGACCCCCGCAAGCATCAGCAGCGTGCGTTTGAGCTTGGATGCGGGCCGCTGCGTCTGATCCGCGGGCGGCGTAGGCTCGGACACGGCGGCGCTCACGAGGTGCTCGGCCTTCCCGAAACGCGGGGCGCGCCCTGAATCGGACCGTCGCGCGTGACAAACGACATCGCGAGGTAGACCGTGAAGGCTGCCAACAACAGCGCGGCGGCCATGATCCCATCGCTCTTGCCGCCGGCATAGCGCGCAAGGATGATCGCCAGCGCAACAAGCCATACGCGACCGAGCAACGCGGCGACCATCAACCCGGCGCGCGCCTTGGCCTCGCTGACGCGACGGGCCTGAGCATGCAGGAAGGCGGTGCCCGCCCGCGTCAACAGCCAGGCGCCAGCGCCGATCAGATAGCCGAGCGTCGGCATGCCGCCGACGAGCACAAACGGGGCCGTCGCGAGCACCAGGCACACGTCGAGGTAGCGGAGGAAGATCACGTCAGCGTGGAGATCCAGGGGGCAGTCCGTGGCACACGGTCCACAGGCGCCGGCGGTTGTACCGCTGGGTCGCCAGTACCGGCAGACGCCGGCCGTAAGGGCATGCACGCCGGGCGAAGTGCCTGCGCCGCGCGATCATCGTCACACCCGTGCCGCGCTTGGGCCGGCCGCTGCGCGGCGTGTAGTGACCCTCAACGCACACTCGAGCGCGGCGCACGACGGGCGGCTCGGCCCTTACCGGGTCGACCTCTACAGGGTCGGGAGTATCATCCCGACCAGCGCGTGTCAGGCGAATGAAATCCTCGTTGGCATCGAAATCTGGCATAGCGTGGCCCACCCTACAGACGAGAAAGCCCGCACGTCATCGTGTGGCGGACCCGACGAGCGCCGCTGTGAGCGCTCATTCCCCTCTGCGTCGGCCCGCTCAGTCTACCTGATCCGGGACTTCGTAACAAGTTTGTGACACTCGGTACGCGGGGAGGGACGGTTTTACGGGCAGCGGTCGCGACGCCCGCGTGCCGCGATCGGTCCGCTTGCTCCTCTGCCGCGTGAGGAGCCCCATCGAGTTTTCCGTGAGCGCGACCGCAGCCGCGATCGCCAGGAGGCCGCCGATGAGGTCGAAGAGGAAGTGGTTACCCGTCGCCAGCACCGCCAGCGCGGTCATGCAGGGGTAGAGCAGCGCCAGCGTGCGCAACCAAGTCCGTTGCGAGATGCGCCACAGCGCAAGCGCGCACCACACCGCCCAGGCAATGTGCAGCGAAGGCATCGCCGCGAGCTGGTTGGCATGAGAAGCCAGCGCGCCGGTGTGCCAAGAGCCGAACGCGTGCGTAGCCGCCACCACATCGGTAAAGCCGTGAAGCATCCGCGGCGGGGCGACTGGGTAGAGCCAGAAGACGACGAACGCGAGCACGTTAACGAGCACCAGCGAGTTGCGCAGCGGTCGATATAGGTCCGCCCGCCGCCACCACAGCCAGCCCAACAGACCGAGCGTAACGATGAAGTGCGCGTTGTCGTAGTAATTGGCCAGGACCAGCCCGAGCGTGTGGTGGCCGGCGAGCCAGTGATCGAGCGCGGGCTCGGGATCGAGGTGCAGCGCGCGCTCCGTGCGCAGGATGTCCGTCGCGTGGCTGAGCGCGGTGTGCAGGCGCAGCGGGGCAAGGTTCGTGATCGCGTCGTACACCCAGCACAGCCATACGATCACCCCCGCCTCGATCCACCAGCGCGTTCGCGTTCGCGATCGCCCTGCATGGGCCCGCGTCAGGCCTGGCACGGCGACTGGGACAGTACCTTCAACGGCGCCGATCCCCGCCGTAACAGGGTCGGTCGTGTCGATCGAAATCACTTTGGACAAGCCTTTGATCCTATCCGCCGGTACGGAGAGCAGAGGCTGCCCCGCTGCAGAAAGGCAGCAACCCCGCTGCAGAAAACGAGCAACCCCGCTGCAAGACACGCCACCTCTGGGCAAATAACGTCACCCCCGCTGCAGAAAAGCAGCAACCCCGCTGCAGAAAGCGGCAACCCCGCCGTCACGCACTCGCGTCGATTGTCAGAGCCTCGTGAGCTGCAACCCGCGCTCGGCAAGCGTCTCGAGCACCCGCGGCAGCGCCGCGACGGTGCGCTGCCAGGAGCCGGGCGCCGAGTAGTCGTCGGCGTCGTGCAGCAACAGCACCGAGCCCGCGACCGCTCCGTCGGTCACGCGCGCGGCGATCGAGGCGGGCGTGGCCCTCGCCTGCCAGTCCTTGCCCCACTGGCTCCACAGCAGCGTGCGCCAGCCGCGTGCGCGTGCGAGACGCAGCGCCGAGGCGCTCAGCGCGCCGTACGGCGGCCGGTACAGCCCGATCGCGCGGCCGGTGGCCGCCTCGATCGTGTCCTGCGCCCGCGCGATGTCCGCGCGCGTCTGCCACGGCGTTAGGCGCAGCAGGTTGCGATGCCGGTCGCAATGCAGGCCGACCTGATGCCCGGCGGCGAGGATCTCCTGCGCCAGCCCGGGGTTACGCCGAACCTGCTCGCCGACCAGGAAGAACGTCGCGCGCACGCCTGCGGCAGCCAGAACCTCGAGCACCGCCGGCGTTCCCTGCAGATGAGGGCCGTCGTCGAAGGTGAGCGCGCACCCGTGTCCATTCGCCGTCGTGCACTCCACATCCAGCCGGCGCCGCAGCGCCGGCCAGTAGATGCTGAGCGCGGGCAGCAGGTGAGCCGCAACGGTTACGGCTCCCATCCCGCCCAGCACGATTCCGCCCGTGGCGGCGGGCTCGCGAGTGCGATGATCGTGCATGGACATGGTCGATCTTGTGCTGGGAATAGGGGCAGCCGTGGGCGCCTCGACCTTTTACAGCCTAGGGATCGCGCTCCAGGCGCTCGACGCCCGCGAGGCGCCCCGTGAGGAGCACCTGCGCCTGGCGCTCGTCTGGGGCCTGCTCCAGCGCGCGCGCTGGCTCGCCGGCACAGGGCTGTCGATCCTCGGGTGGCCATTGCAGGTCCTCGCCCTGCTACTGGCGCCACTGGTGGTGGTTCAGCCCGCTCTCGCCGCAGGCCTGCTCGTGCTGATGGTCGTCGCGCAGCGCATGCTCGGCGAGCATGCTGGACGCTACGAGTACCTGGCGATGGGCGCGATCGTGATCGGCGTGATCGGCGCGGGGCTCACAGCGCCTCCGCGCAGCGATTCGCACACCTCCGAGGAACTGACGATCGCGATCGTGCTGGGCGTCCTGGCGATCGCAAGCTTGCTGCCCTATCTGCTACGCATGATTCACCGCTCGCCCGCGGCGGTGACGATGATCGGCGCAGGGCTCGGCTTTGCGTGGAGCGGGGTGGCGACCAAGCTCGCCTCCGACGACCTCGCTCAGGGACACCTCCTCGCAGCGGCAGCCTGGGGAGCGGGCACAGCGGTCGCGTCGGCCGTCGGGCTGCTCAGTGAGGCGAGCGCGCTGCAATCGCGACCGGCGATCCAGGTAGCGCCGGTCGTGTTCGTGACTCAGACGGTCGTCCCCGTCGTGCTCGCGCCGTTGCTGCTCGGCGAGCGTTTCAACGCCACCCCTTTCGGGGGCGTGCCTCTGAGCTGCTCGCTCGCGCTGCTGGTCCTCGGCGCGGCGCTGCTCGCTCGCTCTCGCTTGCTGACCGACCTGTTCGAGACCGGCGCCCCGTTGGTGGAGGGTGTGCGCGTGAGCCACGCAAGCGGCTCGACGCCGAGCCTGTCCGAGCCGAGCCAGGAGACGACTCGCTCCAATCCCGCCACCGAAGTGGACGATCCATCGATCGCCACCACCAGCACTTCGCCGGCTCGCGTGCCGCGCTGAGGCAATGCTCCAGGAGCGCTCAAACGCTGTGCGCCCTGCACGGGAGTCGCGTCGTCGGTGCGCGCCAGCACCAGCTGACCGACCGTCAGCCCGGTGCGGGGCTGCAGGAAGTAGAAGTGATGGCGCAACCCCAGGGCGTGAGCCTGCGAGCGCAGCTTGCCCCGGGTGCGCACCCAGCGCAGCAGGGCCCTGCCCGGCCCGACTTCGGGCAGCAGCTCGTCGTGTAAGGAGTACAGCCTGAGAATCGTCGCGCGCGAAGGGACGACGCCGTCGTCGGTGAACGACGCGTGGATCCCGCGACCGGCGAGCTCCGTCGCCACGAGCGTCACCTCATTCGCCGGCGCGCGCACGATCAGACCCACATCCGGCTGCTCTGTCTTGATGTGAGTGAGCGGGTGGACGCGCAGCAGCGCGCTCGCCAGGGCCGTGACCTCGTCGGTCGACATCGTCCACGCGCCGACGCTCAGCAGCAGCACGAACGGGGTGGCGAACGCGACCAGCCGCAGCCGCCATAGAGGAATCGAGCGTACACGCCGCGGGGCGCCGAGGACCAGGTCGACCGCCGCGGACTCCTCGGCGTGGGTCGCTACCGTCGTCAGACCGACCGCCGGCCTTCCGTCTGCCCGTGTCGGTGGTCTGCGACCGTCGCTCACCAGCAGCTCCTGCAACGAGCTCTCCGCCAGCGCTTCCGCTGGAGCGGTGGCGCCCGTCTCGGCAAAGCTCGCGCGCACGTGCTCGCGCAGCTCGTCGACGTTATTGGCCAGCCGCAGCAGCTCGAGCGTCGCCATCGCGCGCGTGTTCAAGCGGGCGTGACCGACAGGCAGCCCATAGGAGACGACCGGGGTACCAGCGGCCTTGGCCTCGAGGCAGGTGACGCCCCCGGTGGAGTGCACGAGCACATCGGCGGCCGCGAGCAGCTGGGGCATCTTGTCGGTGAACCCGTACACCGTCACACGCGGCTCCCGTGCAAACGCGCTGCGCAGCTTGCTCTCGAGCTGCTCGTTGCGCCCAGCCAAGCAGACGATGGAGCTGACCTCCTCCATCCCCGCAAGCTCACCCACCGCGCCCTGGATGTCCCCCACCCCCCAGCCTCCCCCGGAGACGATCACCATGCGGCCCAGCTCGGGCAGGCCCAGCGCGCGGCGCGCCTGCAGCGGGCAGCGAGGGCCGAGGAAGTCGGCCGATATCAACGGGCGCACGAGACGTACGCTGCCTTGCCCCGCGATCCGCTCGACCGAGGACAGAGACTGGCCATACATAACCAGATGCATGTCGATTCCAGGCTGGGCCCAGAAGAACAGGCCGGTGAGGTCGGTGATCGTTGCGACCGTGGGACAGTCCACCACTTTGGTGCGGCGCAGTCGCGCAAGCACGACCGTCACGGCCGGATAGGTGGACACGATCACGTCGGGGTCGTGTTCGGCGATGCACCGCGCTAGTGGGCGCGAGCCGAGCAGCCACAGCGTGCGGCGCGTGGACCAGCGGATCGGCGCCACGTGCTCGAGCAGCCAGTAGACGAGCGTGTAGGTCCAAGGCATGAAGCGCAGCTGCACGCGATAGCCGTCCTCTACCACCGGACGTAGCAGGCGTCCCATCGCGGCGAGGCCGTCGATGATCGTGACCTCGGCCTGCTCGCGCGAGCCCTCGATCTGCTCGGCGAGCGCTCGCGCCGCGGCGGCGTGACCCTCGCCCACGTCGGCCGACAGGATCAGGACGCGACGCGGCCCAGGAGCCCGGTCGGAAGTTGATTTGCGGTAGCGGCTCAGTCGTCGCATAGGGTGGAAATCTCGCCCGCACAACGGGCGCTCGCCTCAATGCGCGCCCGCGGATAAAGGCCTCCTACCGGGCGCGGCGGCTATCACAGGGTAGCTGGCACGCCAAACACTTGCAGGTCGGCTAGACGTAACAATGGGCGCATACACGCCACCACCCCCGCATCTCCCCGCCACGGTAAGTCCAAGCCCGATACATCCGTGAGCCCTGGGCGAGCGCGCCGCGCGCGAGCAGGCACGGGGGACCGATCGCGGGCTCCTCTGCGCGTGCTCGGCCTGCTCGGACTGGCGGGCGTCGTGGTGAGCGTGTTCTGCATCGCGGCGGGCGCCGCGAGCGGCCCGACCCAGCTCGTTCCCGGGCGTAGCGGCGGCTGGCCCGGCTGGATGGCCGGCCCTTTCGGGAGCCTCGGGCTCGGTCTCTCCTCCGGCGGCTTTCAGACGCTCACGCTGATCATGTGCGTGGGCTACCTGCTGGTGCTCACCGGCGCGCGTGCGCTTCCTTGGCGTGTCCTCGCGGCTGGGATCCTCGCCTCGAACGTCCTGCTGCTGCTCGGCCCGCCGCTGATCTCCCAAGACGTGTTCGGATACCTCGCGTTCGCGCGCATGGGCGTCCTACATGGGCTCGACCCGTATACGCACGTGGCCTTCGAAGCGCCCATCGACCCGATCTACCCGTTCATCGGCTGGCCGTTTCAAAACTCGCCCTACGGACCACTGTTCACGCTCGCGAGCTACGCCACCGCACCGCTCGGACTGGCGGGCGGCCTGTGGACGCTGAAGGTGGCGGCGGTTGCGGGGAGCCTCATCGCCGTGGCATTGACCGCACGCGCCGCCGGCGCGCTCGGACACTCGCGACGCTTCGCCGCGGCGTTCGTGGGATTGAATCCGGTCATGCTGGAGCTGGCTGTCGGCGGCGCCCACAACGACACGCTCGTGCTCGCGTTCCTCGGCGGAGCGCTCGCGCTCACCACCGGGACGGCGCTTACGGCGCCTGCGCGCTATCGCGCCGGGGCGCTAGCGCTGGCCACCGGCGTCGGTGTCAAGGTCACCGCCGGGATCGTGCTGCCGTTCCTGCTGCTCGCCCCCTCGGGCCGGCGCGAGCGCCTCCGCGTCGCCGCCGTCGCGGCGCTCGGCCTCGCGCTGGTGGCGTTCGTCGGACTGATCGGCTTCGGCTCGCACGCGTTGGGCTTCCTCGACGCCGTCGGCGAACAACAGCAGCTGATCGCCACGCACAGCATCCCCGCCGAGACCGCGCGACTGTTGGGGCTGCACGGCACCCCCGGCTGGTGGCGGCACTGCTTCGTCATCGCGTTCCTGATCGCGCTCTGCTACGCGCTGTGGCGCACGGCGCGAGGCACCGCCGATTGGCGCGTGGCTGCTGGCTGGAGCACGCTCGCACTGCTGCTGTCCACGGCATGGCTGTTGCCGTGGTACGCCGTCTGGCCGCTACCGCTAGCCGCCGTCTGCGGCGATCGGCGCCTGCGTGTGGCCACGCTGCTCGTCTGCGCCTACGCGATCCTGATCCACCTGCCGCTCGCCGACCCGCTGCTCAGCGCCCCCGCGGTCCACACCGCTCCCCGTCACGGGCACGTCGGGGCGCTCGGCCGCTGAGATGGTCTGGAACTCGCCGGTTTCGAAGTCGCGCGTCACGTGCCGCTCGATCTCGGTCGGGGACGCGTTTGGGCGCAGCCTGCGCAGTCGTATCGCGTCCAGGCGCCTGAACTTGAGGATCTCAAGCACGTACACGAGATAGACGCTGGCGGCCGCGACCAGCAGGCCGAGTGCGATCATCACGAGCGTCCAGCCGGTGTGCAGATGACCGTGATGATCGCTGTAAGGGACGAACCGCAAAGCGAGCGCGAGCCCGGCGAGCATCAGCGTCCACGCATACAGATAGGCGATCGTGCGCCTGTTCGAGAAGCCGATGCGCGCCATCCGATGATGGAAGTGCTCGCTGTCGGGCCGGTAGATCGGCTGGCGATACTTCAATCGCTTGAGCACCACGAACGTCGTATCGAGGAACGGCATCGTCAGCAGGATCAGCGGCAGCACGAACGACACCACCGCCGTCGTCTTGACGGCCGCCTCGACCGTGATCACCCCCATCAACAGCCCCAGCAGGTTCGCGCCGCAATCGCCCATGAAGCTCGACGCGGGCGGGAAGTTATAGATCAGGAAGCCAAGGGCGGCGCCCGCCGTCAACGCCGCGAGCACGCCTGGCTGCCCGCGGTTCAGGTCGAACGCGATCACCGCGAGCGCCGCCGCGAGGATCGCGCAGACCCCGGCCGCCAGCCCGTCGACCCCGTCGGAGAAGTTGACGACGTTCATCATCGCCACGATCCCAATCACCGTCAGCACCGGCCCGGCGTTCGTCACGCCCGCGTTCGGGAGCGCCAGTTTGCCGATGAAGGGCAGCGTGATCGCCTTCACCGCCACGCCGAAGTGCACGACGATCACCGCCGCCAGCAGCTGCCCGAGCAGCTTCAGCGCGGGCGGGAGGTCGAAGCGGTCGTCGAGCGCGCCCACCACCGTGATCAGAGCGGCGGCGATCAGGACGCCGGACCACAGATGGGGCTCGCTGTTGACGCCGGCGCCATATCCGCCCGGCAGCCAAAGCAGACCCGCCACGAGTACTCCGGCAAAGATCGCAAGGCCTCCGAGCAGCGGGGTGGGGCGGTCTGACAGTCCTCGCTCGCGCGGCTCGTCGATCGCCCCGACCGCCCGCGCGATCCGCATCGTGACCGGGGTCAGCAGCGCGGTCACGGCCGCGGCGGACAGCAAGGCATAGAGCGCGTCGAGCTCGGTTGGGTTACGCATCGACATCGACAGCATCGCAGGGAGGGGGGTCGTTCGAGTCACGGCCGCACACGGGCGAGCTCAGAGCACGCTCCTCCACGGCGCAGGGTTGCGGTGCGCGCTAAACGGCCGCAGCCGCGGCGAGGCTCTCGTACAGCGGATAGCGCTCGACGATCGCGTTCACGCGCTCGATGAGCTCGCCCGCCCGGGCCTCGTATTCGGGCGTCAGCGCGCTCGCGAGGATCTTGCCCACCTCGACGAAGTCCTCCGCCTGCAGGCCGCGCGTGGCGAGCGCCGGAGTCCCGATCCGCAGGCCGGACGCCTCCATCGGTGGGCGCGGGTCGAACGGGACGGCGTTGCGATTGACCGTGATGCCGATCTCGTGCAGGCGGTCCTCCGCCTGCCTGCCGCTCAGCTCGGGCTGCGCCTCGCGCAAGTCGACCAAGGCCAGATGCACATCCGTTCCGCCCGTGAGCACGTTGACGCCATGGCCGGCTCCCAGCAGCTCGCGGGCGAGCGCTTGGGCACCCTCCACGGTGCGGCGCTGGCGCTCGGCGAACAGCTCGCCGGCGGCGATCCTCAGCGCCACGGCCTTGGCCGCGATCACGTGCTCGAGCGGTCCTCCCTGCTGGCCGGGGAAGACGGCCGAGTCGATCTTCTTGGCGTACTCCTCCTTGCACAGAACGATCCCGGCGCGTGGACCGCCAAGTGTCTTGTGGGTGGTGGTCGTCACGACATCGGCGCCGTGTGCAATCGGGCTCGGATGCAACCCCGCCGCGACCAGGCCGGCGAAATGGGCCATGTCGACCATCAGCAGCGCGCCCACCTCGTCGGCGATCTCGCGGAAGCGCGCGAGATCGAGCTGTCGAGGATAGGCCGACCAGCCGGCGAGCAGCAGCTTCGGGCGGCGCTCGCGGGCGATGCGAGCCACTTCCTCCATGTCGATCAGGCTGCTCTCGCGGTCTACCTCGTACGCGGCGATGTCGTACAGCCGGCCCGAAACGTTGATCTTCATGCCGTGCGTCAGGTGGCCGCCGTGAGCGAGCGACAGCCCCATGATCGTGTCCCCCGGTTGCAGCAGCGCGTGGTAAACGGCGGTGTTGGCCTGTGCTCCCGAGTGTGGCTGCACGTTTGCGTGCTCTGCCCCGAATAGCTTCTTGGCGCGGTCGATCGCGAGCTGCTCGGAGACGTCCACCCACTCGCAGCCGCCGTAGTAGCGGCGGCCGGGGTAGCCCTCGGCGTACTTGTTCGTGAGCACTGATCCCTGGCATTCGAGCACCGCGCGGGGCACAAAGTTCTCCGAGGCGATCATCTCCAGCGTGTCCTGCTGGCGGCGCAACTCGCCGCGTAGCGCATCAGCGACCTCCGGGTCCACCTCGGCGAGGGGGCGGTTGAAGTAGTCGGGGCTCAGCTCGGGCATCGCGCTCTCCTTGGCAGACGGTGAGGACTGTGGTGCCCAGGCGCGCGGCGGGTTCGCTGACCGCTTCCCGGTGGTCGCTTCCACCTCAGGGCGCCAGTCGCGGCAGCTGTCACGAGGCTAGCACTCGGAGCGCGCACCGTGAAAGCACAGGCCGCCAGGAGCGCGAAACCATGTGTTCAACTCAACGACGACAACAACTCCCGCACAGCATCATCGCCGAGTGCTCCCTCGCGTAGCACACGCCATTCACGGCTCGCGCGGTAGTCGCGCAGGTCGACGACCGTCGAAGGAGTCCCTGGCAGCTCTCCGCCGTCGAGCACGAGGTCGGCGCCGGCTCGGATGCTCTCCGGCACGTCGCTTAGCCGCCGCGCGTCAGTCTCCCCCGAGAGGTTGGCGCTCGACTGCATCACGGGTCTGGTGACTGAGCGCAGCGCCGCCAAACGCTCGGGCAGGCGCGGCACGCGCAGACCGAGCGTCGCCGGATCAGGACCGCAGGCCGGGCTGTAGCGCGAGCGGTGGTTGGGCAGCAGCAGCGTGACCGGGCCCGGCAACAATGCCCTCAGCGCCGTGCGCTCCGCATCGTGCAGCTCGCTCAGCCTGCTCAGCATCGGCTCGAGCGCGAAGAACATGACAGCTGCCGGGCGCTCGGCCGAGCGGCCCTTCAGCTCATACAGGCGCCTCACGGCACGCTCGTCGTCGGGATCGCAGCAGACGCCGTAGACGGTGTCCGCCGGAAACACCGCGACGCCGCCGGCAGCGAGACATTCCTCCAGCCGGCGGGCGTCGGGCTCGTCAAGTGATCCTGGCGCCGGGCTCACGACGCGCGCTGTGCTGCGACGCGGTGTCTTGACACACGCTCCGCTGACGTGCGCTCCCCTACCACCGCGCGCTCGATGCCGGCGAGATCGCGCTGGGTGCGTACCGCCGTAAAGCCGGCAGCGCGCATCAGCTCCCCCACCGCCTGCGCCTGACCGGCGCCGACCTCGATCGCGACGAGACACACGCGCGCGCGATCGGCCAGCTGCGCGAGCAGCGCCCGAATCGCCGCCAGCCCGTCCTCGCCGGCGAATAGCGCACCGGGGGGCTCGTGGCGAAGGATCTCCGGCGCGAGCTGTGCACGCTCGGACTCGGCGACATATGGCAGGTTGGAGAGCACCGCGTCGAACCCGTCCTCCACGCCCGCGAGCAGATCGGCATGCAGCCAACGGACCTCCAGCCCGAGGCGCAGCCCATTGGACCGCGCCACGTCGAGCGCCTCGGCACTTACGTCGCTGCCGGCCACATATAGGTCGGGGCGCTCATCCTGCAGCGCAAGCGCCACCGCGCCGCTGCCCGTGCCGACGTCAAGCACGCTCGTCCCGCGCGGCAAAGTCAGCCCGACCTCAACCAGCAGCTCAGTCTCGGGACGAGGCACGAGCACGCGGGAGTCAACCTTCAAGTCGATCCGGCGAAAGCCGCGACTCCCCACGATGTAGGCGACCGGCTCGCGTTCAACCGAGCGGCGGCGCACAGCGTTCTGAAAGGCACGCACCGCCTCCCCCTGCACGGTCAGCTCGCGATCGATCAGCAGCCGCCCGCGCTCGACTCCGAGCACATGCGCGAGCAGCACTTCAGCATCGAGCCGTGGCGTTTCGCACCCGGCCGCACCGATCGCCGTGATCGCGCCGTCGAGCGCGTCGCGCGCAGAGACGCCTGAACCGATCACGACGCCGAGCTGCTCACGCCGCCGGTCTGCCGGGGCTTCACCGTCCCGAGACGCCCAGCTCGGTGCATGCACGCGCCGACCGCACTCACGGTTTGGGAACGGCCTCCGAGTGCGCCTCCAGGCGCCGACGCTTCTCGTCCGCTTGCAGCCCCGCGGTGAGCTCGTCCAGGTCGCCTTCGAGCACCTGATCGAGGTTGTGCACGGTCAACTTGATCCGGTGGTCGGTCACGCGCCGCTCGCCGTAGTTGTAGGTGCGGATCTTCTCCGCCCGGTCGCCCGTGCCGACCTGCGAGCGGCGGTCGGCGGCAAGCTCGGCCTGCTGCTCCGCCAGAGCCCGCTCGTAGATCCGCGCGCGCAGCACGCGCAGCGCCTTCTCGCGGTTTTGCAGCTGTGACTTCTCGTCCTGCATCGAGACCACGATCCCCGAGGGCTTGTGCGTGATGCGGACGGCTGAGTCGGTCGTGTTGACCGACTGACCACCCGGACCGGAGGAGCGGTAGACGTCGATCTGCAGGTCGTTCGGGTCGATCTGCACGTCGACATCCTCCGCCTCCGGCAGCACCGCTACGGTCGCAGTGGAGGTGTGCACACGCCCCTGGGACTCGGTCTGAGGCACGCGCTGCACGCGGTGAGTGCCGCCCTCGAACTTGAACACCGAATACGCTCCGTCGCCCTTCACCGCGAACGTGAACTTGCCCTCGCCGATGTCCATCGGCTCGGCCTGCCAGCCACGGCGCTCGGCGTACTTGCTCAACATCCGATAGAGGTCTCCAGCCCATAGTCCGGCCTCGTCGCCGCCCGCGCCGCCCTGAATTTCGACGATCACGCTCTTCTCGTCGTTCGGGTCGCTCTCCACCATCGCCAGGCGGATCTCCTCCTCGAGCTCCTCGATCCGCGCGCGCGCGCTGCTCAGCAGCTCGCGCAACTCGGAGTCCTCGCCGTTCTCCGACAGCAGTTCTTCGGCGCCCGCCGCGTCGTCGCGCGCGTGGCGCCACTCCACCCCGAGCTTGGCCGCAGACTCGAGCCGGCTGTAAGCCCTGCCAACCTCGGCGTAACGTTCCCTGTCGCCAATCACCTGCGGGTCGGTCATCTGCTCGCCAAGCTCGGCGAAGCTGGTCTCGATCTGCTCTACGAGGTCTTCGATCATCGCCCGAGCCTACAACGGCGCGCTGGCACCCGGGCGAAGCGAGCCGAGGGTCTGCCCCCCAACACGCCCGCCAGACGGCCGGGAGTCAAGCTGGCCAAGGACGCAGGGAGCGCGGCGTGCTTCGCACGCGAGCGACCGAGGACGCCGGCCAGCGCAGTGCTCCCGGCCGTCTGGCTAAGCGACGACCTCCACGCCCATCAGATCCGCTGCCGTCAGGTCGCCCGGCTTCTCGAGCGCCAGCACCGCCTCGAGTGCCGCGATCGCGACCGCGAGCTGGTCGAGGTCGGGCTCGCGCGTGGTCAGCAACTGCAGCTTCAATCCCGGCCACATCACCGCTTGCACCCAGCGCCTGCGGCGGTTACGCCCGGCGAACTTGATCAGCTCGAAGGAGATCCCCGTGATCACCGGCACGCCAAGGATGCGCGTCGCCACCAGCCAGTACCACGCGGGTAGCCCGATCGGCGCGAACACGAAGATCGCGACGATCATCACCACCAGCAGGAAGCTCGTGCCACAGCGGGGATGCAAACGCGAGAAACGCTTGCAGTTGGCGGGCGTTAGCGGCAGGCCGGCCTCGAAACAGGAGATCGTCTTGTGCTCGGCGCCGTGATACTCGAACACGCGCCGCAGATCGCGCAGCCGCGAGAGCAGCAGCATGTAGCCGAGGAAGATACCCGTGCGCACTACACCCTCTACCAGCCAAAACAGCACTGAAGAGCCCAGCTGACCCTTGATCAGGCTCGTCAGCCCGACGGGAATCA
The DNA here is from genome assembly GCA_036501315.1 of Solirubrobacteraceae bacterium. Lineage (GTDB taxonomy): Bacteria > Actinomycetota > Thermoleophilia > Solirubrobacterales > Solirubrobacteraceae > Palsa-744. The sequence continues at coordinate 24,582 of DASYAM010000022.1, read as the reverse complement.
GGAAGAACAGGACGATCGCGAACAGCATCGCCACCACGACCGTCCCGGCCCATACGCCGCGTGGGATCTCCTGCCCTCCCTGCTGAGGGTCCCCGTCGTCATAGCCGCCTGGCTCAGCCTTCCCGTCATCCGCCCCCTCCTCGGGCGGTAGCTGGGCGTTCGCGGAAATCTCCAAGGCGCGAAAGCCGATCATCAGTGACCCGCCGAGCGCGACGACTCCCCGCACGATCGGCAGGCGCAGCGCGCGGTGACGGCTGAGCGCCGAGGTCAGCGGGAAGGTGCTCACCTCGATCTCGCCCAGCGCCGCCTCCTCGGGGGAGCGCTCGTCTTCGCCGAGCTGCTCAGCGGTCGGCTTGCGCACCGCCACCGCCCAGTTGGAGACGCCGCGCATCATCACGCCCTCCAGCACCGCTTGCCCTCCCACGGGCGCGTCGCGCTGGGCGCTCAGCTCACCCACACCGTCGCCGTTGCCTGCGACCGCAACGGCCGCCGCGTGATCGACGGGATCTACCTGTAAGACGGCTGACGGCGTCTCTCTCTCCGCTGGCGTCGGCGGTGAACCGGCGGCCAGGAGCGAGTGCATCGCTAGTGTCCCGGATCAAAAATCCGGTCAGTGTTTCCCGGATGGATGGTCGCGATCTGAGGTCCGACGGTGTCGGACAGTGTGCCGGTGGCACATGGGCCGACGGCGGCGGACGTCAGGCGCGTCCAGACGCTGGGGAACACCAGCGGATTTTTGATTCGGGATATCACTTGGAAGCCCGCGTCTGCGCGGAGTGCAGGCGACCCTTGGCCACCCTGCGCTGGAAGCGCTCCACGCGCCCGCCAGTGTCCATCAGCTTCTGGCGGCCCGTGTAGAAGGGGTGGCAGTTGGAACACACCTCGACATGGATCTCATCGCGCGTCGCGCGCGTGAGGAACTCATTGCCGCAGGTGCAACGCACATGGGCCTGCACATAGCTTGGATGGATCTTCGCCTTCATCTGTGTTCATTCTAGCGGCCGATGCGCGTGGCGCGCGCAGACCCCGCGACGACACCCGTTCTTAGCCGACAGCCAACCGCGACGTGGGAGGCATCGAGACGACTCCAGGCGTCGAGGTCGCCCCCGGCGACGTAGGCGTCGAGAGCGCAGGAGGCGCCGGCTGCGCGCAGACCGGCGTTAGCAACGCGGTGCGCCGCATCACGCGGCCTTTGACGTTCAGCCAGTGGAAGCGCACAACCGCGCGATAAACCGCCGGAAAGGATAGGTCGGTCACTTGCTTTACGTATTTGTAGATCATCACTCCCGGACTCGACGCACGCCACACACCTAGCCCGGGCGCGGTAACGAGGTGAAAGCCGATTTCGCCGGACAGCCGCTCCTGCAGGTCGATCCGCATCCCCATGCGCGCGGCGCCGGCCATCGCGGTCATTTCGCCCGAGAACGTGGCTGCGCGTTCCCCCTGTTCGCCGGTCGTCGCGCACTGTTCGAGCAGCGCCGAGGCGCTCGGCACGTTCCCCCCCGTGCCGAGCTGCCCCGTCTGGCCACCGTCCCCGGCGATGGTCCCCCCCAGTGCCACGGGCGCCTGCGCCAGACACATGAGCGTCAGCGCACAGCCCGCCGACACGGCGGCGCGCCTGACCGTTGCCGGCCGGCGCGAGAGAAGCTTGCTGCGGGATGCCATCTTCATCACAACCCTCTAACACGCGCTATCCGCGCATGTTTCGCACCGGCCCGGTTCAGAGGATTTGATAGAGGGGGCCGTCGCCTCCCTCGGGCGTGGTGAGCCGTCCGCCCTTGGCGGTGATCGCCCCGCACTGCACGCAGTTGGTGTAGTTGACGATCACATCCACGTCGCCGGTCTCGGGCGCGTCCTCGGGGATCTCATACACCCCGGCCGGGCACATCCACCGCCAGGTCTCGGCGATCTCGCGCGGGACGTGTTTCTGCACGCGAATGTGGTTTGGAGCGTCGTCGCGTGTCGCGTTGCCGGTGATGAACACCGAGGAGAGCTTGTCGAAGGTGTATTTGCCGTCGGGCTTTGGATAGCGATCCTTCGTGTCGCCGACGAACATCGGCTCGGCGTCGTCGCGATGCCATTCCTGTCGGCCAGGCGGAACCTTGCCCTTCGACATGATCGACGGGCCCGCCAGCAGGCTACCGACGAGGAAGCCCTTCTGGAATGCCTGGCGCGTGTTGCGCACCTGGTAGAGCTCTTTGCCGATCGTGGATTTCTCGACCGCCTCCTCGTAGTCGGACAGGTCGCTTGAGCCGCGCTTGAGCGCCGCGTAGATCGACTCGGCCGCCAGCATCCCCGATCTGATGCAATGGTGAATCCCCTTCAGCGCCGCCGTGTCGACCATCCCGCCCCCGTCGCCGACGATCACCGCACCGGGCATCGACAGCTTCGGCATCGACCAGTAGCCGCCGCCGGGAAGCGCCTTGGCGCCCCAGGCGACCCGCTCGCCGCCCTCGAGGATGTCCTTGACGAGCGGATGCGTCTTGAACGTCTGCAGCAGGTCATGCGCCGAGGTCGTCGCGTCGCGGTAGTTGAGGTCGACGACGAACCCGATCGAGACCATGTCCTCGCCCGTCTTCTCGTCCTTCATCGGGTACAGCCAGGTGCCGCCGAGCTGTCCGTACTTGGCTGCGACCTTCAGCGGCCACGGCTGCACGAACGTGTGGATCACCCGGTCGAGCGGCTGCTTGACCTTCCACACCTCCTTCACGCCGAGCTCCCACACCTGCGGCTCCCGGTTCTCGGCGAGGTCGAACTCTTTGATCGCGGCGCCCGTGAGGTGGCCCCAGCAGCCCTCGGCGAGGACGGTCGCCTGCGCCTTGATGTCGGTGCCGGGCTCAAAGTTGCCGAGCGGCTCGCCGTCCCTACCGCGGCCCTTGTCGCCGGAGCGCACGCCGACGACTTGGCCGTCCTCGACGATCAGCTGGGTTGCCGAGGTCTCGGTGAGGACGTAGGCGCCGCCCTCCTCGGCTTGGCGCTGCTGGAAGCGGGCGAGTGCGGAGACGGAGACCACCTCGTTGCCGTGGTTCTTGAAGTTCGGCACCGCCGGGATCGGAACCGGGAGCTTGCTCTTCGGGCCGGTGAGCATGTACACCGACTCCTTCTTGACCTCGCCGAACGCGAAGCCCTCCTCGCGCCACTGCTCGCGGGTCATGTCGGGGAACAGCTCTTGCAGCGGACCCGGGCGCATGACCGCGCCGGACAGGTTGTGCCCGCCACAGGTCTTCGCCTTCTCGACCACTGCGACCGGCACTTCGCCGAGGCGCTCCATCATCTCCGGATCGTCGCCCAGCAGCTGCAGCAGGCGGTTGGCGCAGGCGAGCCCGGCAGTGCCGCCGCCGACGATCGCAACGCCGACCTCGATCAGCTCGTCCTCGGCGTCGAGGCCGCGCTTGACGAACTCCTTCTGTGGGTCGACCGGCGGCGGATAAGCCGCCGGGGAGACCTTGCCGTTATGAGAGCCGTTGTGAGATGACATTTCGCTTCACGCTCCTTGTGCTCGTTCGCGCTCGCGCATCCGCTCCACGTGGCGTTTCTCAGCTCGCCTTCTTTGCCTTTACGGCCTCTGTCAACTTCGGCAGGATCTTGTTCAGATCGCCCACGATCCCGAGGTCTGAGAATTCGAAGATCGGCGCGTTGGCGTCCTTGTTGATCGCGACGATGTTCTCCGAGGCCTGCATCCCGACCTTGTGCTGGATCGCGCCGGAGATACCCGCCGCGAGGTATAGCTTCGGCGCGACCGTCTTGCCGGTCTGGCCGATCTGGGCCGCGTATGGGTACCAGCCGGCGTCAACCACCGCGCGGGTGGCTGCCACAGCGCTGTTGCCACCGAACGCGCCGGCCAGGTCCTCGGCCAGCTGGAAGCCCTCTGCCTTGCCGAGGCCGCGACCGCCGGCGATCAGGATGCTCGCGCCCTCGATGTCGACGTCAGCGCCGCGCTGTTCGCCGCGCGTGACCATCGTGGCCTGCTGCGCCTGCGGGCTCAGCTCGAAGGAGAGCTGCTCGACCGGGGCGGCGCCCGCGCCGGTCTCCTTGATCTCGAACGCGTTCAGGCGGCCGATGATGATGCCGACCTCGGAGCGATATTTGATCTCCGAGATAGCAGAGTCGCCGAGGATCGGACGCTCGGCGATCAGCTCGCCGCCCTCAACACGGACCGCGGTGATCTCCATCGCCACGCCCGCGCCGAGGCGCGCGGCGAGGCCGGCGCCGATCTCGAAGCCGAGCAGGCCGCCGCCGAACAGCGCGTACTTGTAGCCGCCGCCCTGGATCGCCGCGGCCATCGCGTCGACCAGCGGCTGGGCCAGGCCCTCGGGGCCCTCGGCGACGAGCACCTTCTTGGCGCCGTAGTTGCCGAGCGACGCGGCCAGATCCTGGGGCACGTTCTCGCCCAGCAGCAGCACGTGCGCCTCGCCGCCGAGCTCGGCGGCGAGCTTTGCGCCCTCGGAGACGGCGCCGAGGGAGTTCTTGTTGATCGCGCCGTCGTAGTGCAGCGCGTAAACGAGGATGTTTGCCATATCTAGATCAACTGCTCCTTCAAAGATGGGAGGGGGTCATGGGGGAGGGCCTGCCCTCCCCCATTACAGAAGCTTCCTCTCGTCGAGCCAGGCGACGATCTGCTCGACCGTCTCGTTGGTGTCCTCGTCCTCGATGATCTGCCCGGCGGCCTTCGCCGGGGGCGCCTTGGCGGCGACCCATTGGGCGGCGGAGTTCTCGCCGCCCACCTTCGCCGCATCGATCTGCACGTCGCCCGCGGTCACAGTGTCGAGAGGCTTCTTCTTGGCGCCCATGATCGCCTTCAGCGACGGGTAGCGCGGCTCGTTGATCGCGTCGCCGACCGAGATCACGGCCGGCAGCTTGATCTGCACGGTGTCGTAGCCGTACTCGGCCTGGCGCTCGCAGCGCAATGTGTCGGGCTCGACATCCATCTTGATCACCTGCGTAAGCGACGGCATGCCCAGGTGCTCGGCCACGACCGCGCCGATCGTGTAGCACTCGCCGTCGTCGGACTGCTGTCCGAGCAGCACGAGATCGGGGCTCTCGCGCTCGAGCGTCTTGGCCAGCGCATACCCGGTCGCCGCCACGTCGGAGCCGGCCACCGCCGGGTCGGATAGGTGGACCGAGCGGTCGGCGCCAAGCGAGACCGCCTTGTGCAGAGCGCGCACGGCGCTGTCAGGGCCCATCGTCACGGCGACGATCTCCTCGACCGGCACAGTGCCACCCTCTTTGATCTGCATCGCAGCCTCGATGGCGTGCGTGTCATACGGGTTGAGGTTCTTCTCCCCGCTGCGGTCCATACGCCCCGTCGAAGAGTCGATCCTCTTCTCGACGGCGGCGTCCGGGACCTCCTTCACCAGGACGCATATCTTCATTCTCAGGCTACTCCTTAAGGTCTGTTGAGGGACATCCTACCCGTTTTATTGACTGACAAGTCAATCAGGCGAAAAATGGCTCTACGCTGCGTATTTAGCACATCATCAATGCACGGATGCGCGGATGAAGTCGACGATCGCCTGGGTCGGCGCGCCGGGCGTGAACACCTCGGCCACGCCCAGCTCCTTCAGCTCGGGGATGTCTTCGGCCGGGATCGTCCCCCCGACCGTGACGACCACATCATCGACGCCCTGCTCGTGCAGCAGCGCCACCACGCGCGGCACGAGCGTCATGTGCGCCCCCGACAGGATCGACAGGCCGACCGCGTCGGCGTCCTCCTGGATCACGGTCTCCACGATTTGCTCGGGCGTCTGGTGCAGCCCCGTGTAGATCACCTCCATCCCGGCGTCGCGCAGCGCTCGCGCGATGATCTTCGCGCCGCGGTCATGGCCGTCCAGGCCGGGCTTGGCCACGACGACGCGAATCTTGCTGTGGGCAGTTGAAGAGGACATCGAGCCGGGCTCTAGCGACGTGCGCGCCGGCGGATAGGGCCGGGACGTGTCGGGCGAGACGCGCGGGATTGTAGAGCCCTGGGGTCCGCGCGCGCTCCCACGTGCTCTCTGACGACGGATCCCAGCCCGCCCAGCGCGGCCGCGGCGCCCACCGCGGCGAGCACCTTCAGGCGCGCGCCGAGGTGATCAAGGCGCAGCACCTCCCAGCCCTCGTCCGCCGCGATCCTGGCGAGATCCTGGTCGGGGTTGACGACCACCGGGTGCCCCACCGCGCGTAGCATCGGCAGGTCGGACTCCGAGTCGGAATAGGCATAGGAGGCAGCCAGGTCGATGTGCTCGCGCTCGGCGACCTCGCGCATTGACAGCACCTTGCCCTGTCGATAGTTGAATGGGCCGGCCGGCTGTCCCGTATAGCGGCCGTCGACGATCTCAGAGCGCGAGCCGAGGCCGCCGTCGAAGGCGAGCACGTGCGCGAGCAGGTCCGCCATCTCCTGCGAGGCGGCCGTCAGGATGTAAACGAGCCTCCCCTCGTCCTGGTGCTCGTAGGCGCGCGCGAGCATCTGCGGATACAGCCGTGGCAGCACGCCCGCGAGCACGCGCGGAGAGAGCCGCTGCAGGTCGCGCACGCGCACCCCGGCGATCATCTCCCCGACGCGCTTGCGCACCTCGTCGGCGCGATCGTCGGTCGAGCCGCGCAGGCGAAAGCGCAGGTTTTCGTACACGTCCCGCGCCAGACGGCTGCGCGAGATCATCCCCGTCTCGTACGCGGCCCGCGCGAAGAAGATCCCCGAGGAGCCCGCCATCAACGTCTTGTCCAGGTCGAAGAACGCTGCCACGCGCGATCCGACAGCGCCGTTTCCGGCCTCGAGCACGTCTCAGACCTTCAGGATGACCGCGTCGCCCTGCCCCCCACCCGAGCAGATCGCTGCGCAGCCGTAGCCACCGCCGCGGCGGCGCAGCTCGAACACTAGGCTGCCCAGTATGCGCGCGCCCGAGGCGCCGATCGGGTGGCCGAGCGCGACCGCGCCGCCGTTGACGTTAACGCGGTCCTCGTCGATGCCGAGCATGCGGATCGAGTTGAGCGTGACCGAGGCGAACGCCTCGTTGATCTCCCACACGTCGATGTCGCCGGGCTGCAAACCGGCCTTGTCGAGCGCCTTCTTCGCGGCGTTTGCGGGCGTGGTGGCCAGGTAGGCGAAGTCGTTGGCGGACTGTGCGTGGGCGACGATCTCGGCCAACGCCTCCTTGCCGTTGGCGGCGGCCCACTCATCCGAAGACAGCACGAGCGCGCCCGCCGCGTCGTTGACTCCCGGCGAGTTGCCGGCCGTGTGCGAGCCGTCCTTGCCGACCAATCCGGGCAGCGCGGCGAGCTTCTCGAGCGTCGTGTCCCGGCGCGGGGCCTCGTCGACCTCGACCGTCGTGTCTCCCCTCTTGCCCTTGACGGTCACCGCCACGATCTCCTCCGGCAGGCGCCCCTCGTCGGTCGCCTTCAGCGCGAGCTCGTGCGAGCGCAGCGCCCAGCGATCGAGGTCGGCGCGCGTCATCTCGAGCTCGTCGCCCACCTCGGTGGCCTCGATGAACATCTGCTTGCCCGAGAAGGGGTTGGTCAACCCGTCGTGGACCATCGCGTCGAGCGCCTTCACATCGCCCATGCGAAAGCCGAAGCGCGCGCCCGGCAAAAGGTAGGGCGCCTGCGACATCGACTCCATGCCGCCGCCGACGCCGACGTTCACGTCGCCCGCGCGGATCGCCTGGTCGAGGATCACCGAGGCGCGCAGTCCCGAAGCGCAAACCTTGTTGATCGTCTCCGAAGAGACCTCCTTGGGGATGCCGCCCTTGATCTGGGCCTGGCGCGAGGGGATCTGACCCTGACCGGCCTGCAGCACCTGGCCCATCACGACATGCTCGACCTGCTCGGGCTCCACCCCCGCGCGCTGCAGCGCGGCCTCGATCGCCACGCCGCCCAGCTCGGTGGCATCCAGCGAGGACAGGCCGCCGCCCATCTTGCCGATGGGGGTGCGCGCGGCGCCGAGGATCACGGTCTTGGGCATGGGCTGAGAACGCTCCTGGGGTCGTGAAAAGAACGGATAGGTCAGCTAATGCTAGTGAAGGTACCTCTGAAAACCCGCACGGTGCCCCAGAGACATCGGCCGGCAAGCTCAAAACGCACGGGTCGCCACGCGCGTAGTGGCGTAGCTTGATCGATCGAACCCTTTGTCAACACAGTCGGTATCCTGCGCGACCATGCATGTCTCCTCCACCACCGAGCCCGCGGGCTCCACCGATGCGGACACGGTCGTGCTCGGCGTGTTCGACGACAGTAAGCCCAGCCCGCAGGGGATACCGCCGGAGGTGGCCGAGCTGCTCGCCTCGGGCGAGGCCCGCAGCTCGTTCAAGACGCTCGCACTGACCCACGCCGAGGGCAAGCGCTGGCTCGTCGTCGGGCTGGGCAAGCGTGGGGACTTCACATCCGAGCGCGCTCGCGTCGCAGCCGCCATCGCGCGCGATCGCACCCGCGAGCTGTCCGCGAAGACGCTCTGCTGGGAGCTGCCCGGGGACGGCGACCCACAGGTCGCAGCGGCGCTCGTGGAGGGCACGATCCTGGCCGACTACCGCTTCGAGCGGCACAAGTCGACACCGCGCGGCAAGCCGGATTCGCAGGCTGAGAGCCTCGAGCGGCTGATTGTCTCCTCCCCGGCAGACCTCGCGGACGTCGTCGCGCAGGCTGCACTCGTCGCCGCCGGCGTCAACGCAGCGCGCGATCTGCAGAACCGGCCTGGCAACGACCTGACGCCGACCGCGCTCGCCGATTACGCGCGAACGCTCGCGAACGAGATCGACTCCCTCTCGGTCGAGGTTGAGGGTCGCGCGGACATCGTCGACCGTGGCATGGGCGCGTTCGCTGCGGTCGCCCAAGGCTCTGAGCAGGAGCCCGCGCTGATCACGCTCCGCTACGAGCATCCGCAAGCAACCGGCCCCGTGCTCGGCTTCGTCGGCAAGGCCGTGACCTTCGACAGCGGCGGCATCTCGCTGAAGCCCGGCGCGAAAATGGCGGAGATGAAGTTCGACATGTCCGGCGGAGCCGCCGTGCTGGAGGCGGTCGCCGCGATCGCGCGGCTGGGGCTCGCGGTGAAGCTGATCGCGGTCGTCGGCGCGACTGAGAACCTCCCCAGCGGGCGGTCGATCAAGCCCGGCGACATCGTCACGGCCTCCAACGGCAAGACGATCGAGGTCAACAACACCGACGCCGAGGGCCGTCTGGTTCTGGCCGACTGCCTCTGTCACGCCGTCTCCCTGGGTGCCGAGCGGATCGTCGACCTGGCCACACTCACCGGCGCGGTGATCATCGCGCTCGGGTCGACCTACGCGGGGCTGATGAGCAACGACGAGCAGCTCGCCGAGCAGGTCACCGCCGCGGGCGATCGCACCGGCGAGATCGTCTGGCGCCTGCCGCTGCACCCCGAGTACGACGAGCTGGTCGCCGGTAAGTACGGCGACCTCGACAACGCGCCCGAAGCGCGCAAGGCAGGCACGATCATGGGCGCGTCGTTCCTGCAGAACTTCGTCGGCGACACGCCCTGGGCACACCTCGACATCGCGGGCTCGGCCTGGGATCTCGGCCGCGCGTACGTCGGCAAGGGCGCGTCCGGCTACGGCGTGCGGCTGCTGGTCGAGCTCGCCCGCTCCTACAGCGCGTAGCTCCGCCTGGCCCACTTGCGGCACACTGCACGCTCATAGCCATCTTCTAAGGTCTTCTAAGGGATCTCCTTAGAGCGACTTAGAATGACTGGGTATCCGAGCACAATCGCCGGCTCGGCCCGGCAGACGGCTACTCCTTTCCTCCTCATTTCTGGCCGTGGGCGGCTCCCCCTTTAGCATTGGTCCCCAATGGCTCGCACCCGCCTGATCCTCGACTTCCTCGCGCGCGGACGATCACATCGCTACGGGCCACACGCCTCCCAGCGCGCCGACCTCTACGTGCCCCCCGGCCCCGGTCCACACCCGGTAATCGTCCTGATCCACGGCGGCTCCTGGCAGAAGGGCTACGGCAAGATCTTCACGCGCGGACTGGCCGGCGACCTGTTGCGGCGCGGATACGCCGTGTGGAACATCGAGTACCGCCGCGTCGGCGCCGGCGGGGGCTGGCCGCAGACTTTCGCCGACACGGCCGCGGCGATCGACCAGCTCGCAGTGCTCGCGGATTCGCGGCTGGATCTCGAGCGGGTGACGCTAATCGGCCACTCCGCCGGCGGCCACCTCGCGCTGTGGGCAGCCAGCCGGCCCAACCTGCCGGCGGACGCCCCGGGCGCGCTCGACGGGACGCCGCGCGTGCGTCCACGCCAGGCCGTCTCGCTGGCCGGGGTAGCCGACCTCGCCGACGCCCACCGCCGCTGGCACGGCGGGGTCGTGGACGAGCTGATGGGCGGCTCGCCCGAGGAGGTCCCCGAGCGCTACGCCGTCGGCGATCCGGTCCGCCTGCTGCCGCTCGACGTCCCCGTGCTGCTCGTCCACGGCGCGCGCGACGACACCGTCTCGATCGCGATCAGCCGCCGCTACGCCGAGGCCGCGCGCACGGCCGGCGGCGAGGTCGAGCTCGTGGAGATCGAGGGCGATGTCGGGCACCGCACGCATCTGAACCCAAGCAGCGCTGCCTGGGCGGCGGTCCTCGCGCGGTTGCAAGTGCCCTCTCCCATACCAGCCACGGCGACAGCCGGGGCTGGCCACCCAGCGTAGATCCGAGCAACGAACGCCCGCCGGACGGCCTGCGGCCGTCCCCTCAAGCCTTCCCTCCCCCCCTCCGACCCGGCCCGTCTGGGAGAATGGACGTCTATGGACTTCGACCTCTCTCCCGACCATGAGCTGATCCGCCGCACCGTGCGCGAATTCGCCGAGGGCGAGGTCGCGCCGGTCGCTGAGGAGCTCGACCGGACGAAGTCGTTTCCGTATGAGATCGTGCGGCAGCTGGGCAAGCTAAACCTGATGGGGATCCCCTTCCCCGAGGAGTACGGCGGCGGCGGCGGCGACACGCTCGCCTACGCGCTCGCGGTCGAGGAGCTCACGCGGATCGACAGTTCGGTCGCGATCACGCTGTGCGCGCACACTTCGCTCGGCACCCAGCCCGTCTACCTGTTCGGCTCCGAGGAGCAGAAGCGCGAGTGGCTGCCGCAGCTGTGCTCGGGCGAGCGGCTCGGCGCGTTCGGCCTGACCGAGCCCGAGGCGGGGTCCGACGCCGGGAACACCCGCACGCGCGCGCGCCTGCAGGACGGCGAATGGGTTGTCAACGGCGCCAAGCAGGTCATCACGAACGCCGGCACCGACATCTCCGGGATGGTTTGCATCACCGCCGTCACCGACGACCCTGCGGCCGAGGGGGGCGAGAAGGAGATCTCGAACCTGATCGTGCCCAACGGCACGCCCGGCTACGAGCAGGGCGAGCCCTACCGCAAGATGGGCTGGAACGCCTCAGATACGCGCCCGCTGACGTTCAGCGACTGCCGCGTGCCCGAGCAGAGCCTGCTCGGCCCGCGCGGGCAGGGGTTCAAGCAGTTCTTGCACATCCTCGACATCGGCCGCATCGGCGTCGCCGCGATGGGTGTCGGCCTGGCGCAAGGCGCGCTCGACGAGGCGCTCAAATACGCCAAGGAGCGCAAGGCGTTCGGCAAGCCGATCTCCAAGTTTCAGGCGATCCAAGCCAAGCTCGCCGACATGTCGACCGAGATCGCGGCCGCGCGGCTGCTTGTATACAAGGCCGCGCGCGAGAAGGACGCCAAACGCAACTTTACGCTGACCGCCGCCCAGGCCAAGCTCAAGACCGGCCGTCTGGCCGTGCGCTGCGCCGAGGAGGCCGTCCAGATCCACGGCGGATACGGCTTCATCGAGGAGTACCCCGTCTGCCGCTTCTACCGCGACGCGAAGATCCTCACGATCGGCGAGGGCACCGACGAGGTGCAACAGATGGTAATCGCGCGCGCTCTCGGGGCGTAGGTCTTCTGCGACCTCTGTACAGATCGCCCGTTCAGCTCTAGGCTGACTACTCGATGACAGGCACCGTGATCGGGCAGCCAGTGGAGAGCGACCACTATACCGCTCCGGCCCAAGACGTGCCCAGCCGCCACGAGACCGTCTCGCTGGGAGACAGCTTCAGGGCGTTCTGGCGCCAGCCCTCGCCCCCTTACCTGTTCGGCGCAGTGGTGCTCGCGCTCGGGCTGCGACTCGCGCAGGGCGCATGGAGCTGGCGCGACATCGTCATGATCGCCGGTCTGATCGCCGTCACCCCGTTCGTCGAGTGGGCGATTCACGTCTACATGCTGCACGCGCCGCCGTTCACGCTGCGAGGCCGCCGCGTCGAGATGCTGACCGCACGCGAGCACCGTGCCCATCACGAAGCGCCGGCGGTGCTCGACGGCGTGCTGCTGCCCGTATACGGCGTGCTCGTGTTCCTGTCGATGATCGCGCTCGTCAACTGGGCGCTGTCGTTTCCAATCGCGCTCGTGCTCGGCGGTCCGCGTCTGGCTTACGCAACCACGGGCATCCTCACGAGCTTCGCGATCCTCGCCGCGTACGAGTGGACGCACTTCCTGATCCACACCCCCTACCGGGCGAGGAGGCGCTACTTCAAGGCGATCTGGCGCAACCACCGGCTGCACCACTTCAAGAACGAGCGCTACTGGTTCGGGGTCACCTCCACGGTCGGCGATCGCGTCATCGGCACGCTGCCCGACCAGCGCTCCGTCGAGCGCTCGCCGACCGCGCGCTCGCTGCACGCCGGGCGCTGACGCGCCGGCCGGCCCACGAGGATCGTCAGCGCGGGTGAGTCAGCGCGGGGCGAGGATCACGAGCGGTATCTCTCGCTCGGCGCGCCGCTGGTAGTCGGCGTAGCCGCCGTAAACCTTCAGCATCAGCGGCCACAACCGCTTGCGCTCCTCCGGATCGGCTTCGCGCGCGTGGACCGGCTCGCGGCGCGCGCCGACCTGCACGGTCGTGTCGGGATGGGCGAGCAGGTTGTAAAACCATGCGGGGTTCTTCGGATAGCCGCCCTTCGAAGCCACCAGCACCCAGTCCTCGCCATCGACCCCGTACACGAGCGGGCTCGTGCGATGCGTGCCGCTCTTGGCGCCCACATGGTCGAGCAGCAGCATCGGCGGCGAGCCGGGGAAGCGATGGCCGATCAGGCCGTTCGTGGCACGGTAGACCGTCGCGTGACCCTTGATCCCCCAGCCGAGCAATCCCCAGTTGTTCTCCACCCAGTTGAGATAGTCCATCGCTTCTCGACCCTATCCGATCGTCGCCTTAATGGATTCTCTCTCTCGCGCGCGCTCCCGGATGGGGTCGCCGCGGGCGCACCCCTCGGGTCGCCGATTACGATTCCACGGCACGGGACTCCACAGCACGGGACTCCACGACACGCTCGAGCAACTCCGTGGCCGCGCTCGCCGGGTCCAAGCGCCGCTGCACCACCTGCTCGAGCAGACGCTGAAACTCCTCGTCGCCGAGCAGGTCATCCTCCAGCCGCCGGCGCATGCGCGCGGCAGCGATCGCGAGCACCTCGTTGCGCAGGTTGCGGCTGCGCCGCTCGGCGAGCTGGCCCGCGTCGAGGATGTGGGCGCGGTGCTCGTCCAATCGCTCCACCAGCTCGGCCACGCCCGTGCCGTTGCTCGCCTCGGTCTTCACGATCGGCACGCGCCAGCTACCGCGCACCTCCTCGGCGGAGCGGTCGAGGTTGGCCAGCGACAGCACGCCGCGGATCTCGCGCACCATCGTGTCGGTCAGGGGATGGTCGGCCTTGTTGATCACGATCACGTCGGGGATCTCCATCACGCCGGCCTTCAGCGCCTGGATCGAGTCGCCCGAGCCGGGCATCAGCACGAGCACGATCGTGTCGGCGTGGTCGATGATGTCGATCTCGGCCTGCCCCACGCCGACGGTCTCGACGAACACGTCGTCGCGCCCGGCCGCGTCGAGCAGCAACGCCGCCTGCAGCGCGGCCTCTGAGAGGCCCCCGAGCGCGCCGCGGTTAGCCATCGAGCGGATGAACACGCCGCGGTCGAGGAAATGCTCGCTCAGGCGGATGCGATCGCCGAGCAGCGCACCGTGCGTGAACGGCGAGGATGGGTCGATCGACAGCACGCCCACCGTCCGACCGGCTTCGCGCCGGGCCTTCGTCAGCGCGCCGATCAGCGTCGACTTGCCGACTCCGGGCGGGCCGGTGAAGCCGAACACCGCGGCCTCGCCGGTGTGGGGATAGACCTCTTTCACGAGCTCCCATCCCTCCGGCGAGTCGTCCTCCACGAGCGTGATCGCGCGCGCGAGCGCACGGCGGTCGCCGTCGAGCAAGCGTTGGGCGAGGGTCGGGTCGTTCATCGCGAGCGCAATCATCGCAGGGGCGCGGCGACGCCGGGCGGCGGCACAGAACCCTTACGATTCCGAGGCCATGGACCCACTGGTCGCCGACCATACCGCCGCACAACCCCGCGAGGGGAGCGGGGAGGACGCCCGCCGTCCACCCGTCGAGCAGCTTGCCGAGACGCTGCGCCGCGCGCCGAAGCCGTTGCAGGGCGGCCCGCTCGCGCTGGCGCGGTTCATGCGCGCGAACAACATGCTCAACCGCCACTACGCGCCGCTGCTGGCACGCTACCTGCTGCTGAAGCTGAGGTACGGCAAGCGCTTGCAAACAGACGGGATCTGCTTCGTGTGCCCCGGTGTGCAACTCGAGATCGGGCGCGACGCGACGCTGCGCATCGGCCGCTGGGCGTGGCTCGGACACGGCACGAAGATCCGTGTGCACGAGGGCGAAGTCTGCATCGGCGCGAAGACCGTGATGGGGCAAGAGTGCACGATCTCCGCGTTCCAGCACGTCTCGATCGGGCGCGAGTGCATCGTCGCCGACCGCGTAATGCTGATCGATTTCGACCATGGCGCCGTCGAGGTCGAGCGGCCGGTGCGGCTGCAGGGGATCTACAAGCGCGACGTGCGCGTTGGGCACAACGTCTGGATGGGCTACGGCGCGTGCGTGCTGCGCGGCGTGAGCATCGGCGACAACAGCATCGTCGGCACGAGCGCCGTCATCACCAAGGACATCCCCGCCAACGCCGTCGTCGCCGGCTCCCCCGCGCGCGTGATCCGCATGCGCGAGGCGCCCCGGTCGATGCGCTGGGAGTGAGCCCCGAGCGCCGAGACGACGGCTCGTCGCGACCGACCGCCCCGGCGGATCGATCGCGACGAGCTCCTACCTCTCCTACTTGTGTTTGCCTTTGGGCTTCGCCTGGCTGAGCACCACCGGCTTCGTCACCGACGCTCCGCCGGCGACCGAGACAAGCAATTGGGCCGCCAAGCGGTGGCCTCTGGCCTTGCCCAGCGCGCCCTTCCCGACTCCGGTCAAGCGCACGAGGAGCGTCACACTCTTGCCCGCCGCGAGCGAGTAGGAGACCTTGCCGAGCACGACGGTCTTCCTTTTCGCCTTGCCTTGCTTCTTGCCCTTGCCGTGACCCCTGACCGTGACTTGCCGGGTCAGTTCGAGCGTGCCCGTACAGGTC
Organism: Solirubrobacteraceae bacterium; assembly: GCA_036501315.1. Lineage (GTDB taxonomy): Bacteria > Actinomycetota > Thermoleophilia > Solirubrobacterales > Solirubrobacteraceae > Palsa-744. Next base: position 9,164 of record DASYAM010000022.1, on the reverse strand, counting down.
GTAGCGGGCGAGCAGGCGAGCGGGACTCGAGCCGCGCCGCCGGACACGGCGATCTTGGCACTCGACACGGCGATCACTGGCACCGGCAGCGGGATCGCGAGCGAGTTGCTCTTGGCGCTCGCGTGGCCAGCGACGTTGGTCGCCGTGACTTCGCACACAAGACCGTGCCCGAGATCGGCCGCCTGCACGAGGTAGGCATTCGACGTGGCAGCGGTGATCGCGCTGCCGTCACGCAGCCATTGATAGGTGAACGGTGTCGTAAAGGGCCATCCGGCCGACAGCGTGAGTTCGCTTTCGCCCGTCCACGAACCGTTCGAGCATGACAGCAGCGACCCGACCGCGGGGGTGCCCGATACGACCGGCGCCGCGGAGTTCACAGGGGCCGCGGGCACCATCGCGGCATTGATCCCCGAAGTGGTGCTCCCTTCGGTTGTCCCTACCGTGTTGGCGGTCTTTTCCGAAGGCTGATCGTTGAAATACTGACTGATGTATTTGGGTGGGCACTGGGGTGATTTTGCGCACGCTTTGATTTCTTCTGCCGAGTACTTCCAGAAGAAGCCAACCTGATAAGAGCCGCTCGCCAGGCCGGTCACGGTGTATTCGCCGTTCGCATTGGTGGACACGAACCCGCCTTCCCCTTTCGAGCCGGACACAAAGACATCGATTTTGCCCAGTCCGTTATGGGTGACGGCATCGGTGACCCTGCCCGAGATCTTGCCACCTTCCTTCAGCGCGGCGCTGACGGTCTTAAGTTCCCCTTCTAGGCTAAACGTCGTGGAAAAGCTCTGCGGCACGTAGCCGGACGGAGCGACGATTTCGACCAGATACGAGCCGACCGGCAGGTCTCGCACAACGTAGTCGCCATTGGCTTCGGTAAAGGCGACGGCTTCTTCCCCTCCGCCTTCCACACGCACTTGAACGTTACCCAAGCCATTACCGTTCGCCGCGTTGGTCACAGTACCCGAGACTGTGTCGCCTTCTTTCATTTCGGCGTCGACCACGGTGTTTTTGGCTTCTTCCAGAATGGCTGTTTTGCTCAGAGGGAGATATACCTGTCCGGGGTCTGAGAACTCGACCGTGTATTCGCCAGCTGCAAGCCCGAGCAGTTTGTAGACACCGCCCGCTTCGGTCGAGGCGATTCCCTCCACGACGCCGTGTTCGTTTGTCGCAGTCACCGAGATCCCCTGCAGACCGACAGCACCACCGCTTTTGGCGCTCGTCACCGTACCCGTGATCGAGGCGGTTGCGGCCTGCGCTGCGACGGGAGCGACCGCGAGCAAAGCTGCGCAGCCGATCAGCACCGCCAGCGTGCGGCGAACGGCACCGCCTGGCGCGATACCTGTATGGCGGGCGGGTTGGTCCACCTGATTGTCGGTGGCAAATCGGCGGCGGCGGTACATCGATAGAAGCCTGTTCATCTCACTCTCCATGTGATGGGACATCGGATCCGACTCTGTCTTTCTATGACTTCGGGGGAACGCACGACGTGGGCACGCTAACAGATTATGCCGAAAGTCAGAACATGCTTTTTGTTCAATGAATTGATATACGCCTTTGGGACCGACGACGACGTTACCTTTCAAGTCGCCGGCAACAACGTTGCGTCGGCATGGATAGCAAGATTGCGCACGCCCGTCGCATCGGCTGCCCCACCCGCGACAAGCGCGCGCTCAATCCTGTCGCGATGCCCGGCGAACCGCTCGCGCGCGTACGGAACTGCGATCCCGCGTGAGACCATGAAGGCCCAGTCGCTCGCTTGCAGCGCCAGCAGCTCGCGCACCGCCGCCGCGCCCACGCGCGAGCGCCCCGCACACGTGCTCGCGGCCGCACACGTGCTCGCGGCGACCACGCGCAGCTCCGCCGCGCGCGTCGCAAAAGCCATCTCAGCGACCGTCGGACCGGACCAGGTCGACAGGTCGCCGTTCTCGCCCCACGTGCTCGGCTCCCAAGCGTCGCCGTTTTGCACAGGCGCGGGCTCGTGGCGCTCGAGCGCATCGTCCAGCCGCAACAGCTCGAGACCCTGTCGAGCACACTCCTCGATCACCGCCTCGAGCCAGATAAGACCCTCGTACCACCAGTGACCGAGCAGCTCCGTGTCAAGCGCGCAGACCGCAAGCCCTCCGCCGGGCAGTCCGGCGCCTTTGTCGCGCAGGCGAGCGATCGTGCGTGCCACGAAGTCGACGGCGTGCTCACGCGCGAGCGCCGACGCGCGAGCGTGATCGTACTCACTGCCGTCGTTGGCCCAGGGATTGTGGTGATGGACGGTGTGACGGTGATAGTCGCGGTAGATGCCGCTTGCCGGATAGCCCGAGTCGCTCCACACCAGTGACATCGTGGCGCGGTCGATCGGCGCGAGCACAAGGCCCGACTCGCTCAACAGCGGGCGCAGATGCTCGCGCGCGCCAAGGCCGAAGCGGGTGGTCAACTCGACGCACGTCGAGCGCGCGCCCGCGGCCACGAGCAGGTGCTCGAGCCACGGAGCGTGAGCACACTCGGGCAGCCAAAAGCCCCCGCGCCAGTCGTCCGCGTCGAAGCGCGCGCGGTGGGCTTCGACTCCTGCGCGCACCTGCAGGCGTGCCCCGGCGTCGGTCGCCAGCAGCGGCAGCACCGCGTGGGTCGCCGACGAAGTCCACTGCACGTGGGGCGCGAAGGCCGCCGGCAGGTCGCCGCCGCGCTCGCTCAATCGCTCCAGGGCGCCGGCGTAGTCCCCCCACGCGCGCTCCAGCTCGCGCGCAAGCCGCTCGTGTCCACCGGCCCGCAGCCCCGCGATGTCCTCCTCATGTGTGTACCGGCGCACCTCCTCGATGAACTTCGCGAAGCGCTCGGCCAGATCGGGGCATTGCAGCTGGTCGCACAGCACCGGCGTGAGCGACAGCGTGAGCGGGACATCGCGGTCGAGCAGATCGAGCAGCGGCAGGTAGCAGCACGCGATCGCCTCCCACAGCCACTCCTCGCCGAACGGCCACGTGCCGAAGCCCTCCACGTAGGGCATGTGCGTATGCAGGACGAACGCCAGGGCGCCGCGATCGCGGCCGGCGCTCACGGTCTGCAGACCGCAACGAAGTCCAGAGCGCGGTCCAGGTCGGCCTGCCCGCAGGGACGCAGGACGAAGTCCGAGGCGGCGATCGCGGGTGTGAAGCGGTCATAGAATCTTTTTGTCACGCCCAGACGGGGATGGACGGAGTCCCAGCCCAGCCGCAGCGCAAGCTCGTGCACGCGGAGCTTGCGTGCATGAAACAGCCCGTACATCCTCACCGAAGCGAAGTGCGCGCGACACAGCCGCTCGAACTCCTCCGCGCGGTACTCGTGCACGTGCCACGGGTTGTCCGAGCGCGGCGCGCCCTTGGGGGCGAGCGTGAGCACGTTGGGGGTCGACAGGAAGACCGTCCCCCGCACCGGCGCGGGTTGGACGCTGTCGATGAGCGAGCGAAAATGCTCGAGCACCGCGCCGGGATCCTGCAGGTGCTCGATCGTCTGCAAGAACACCACCGCGTCTCCATGCTCGGCGAAGGTCTCCACCAGATCGCGGGCGAAGCGCAGGTTCGCGCGACGGTAGCGCAGCCGTGCGTGCTCATGGGCCTCGGGGTTGGCATCGACGCCCACGACGCTCGCGGCGGCGGCGGCGAGCGCGTCCGAGCCGTAGCCCTCGCCGCAGGCCATGTCGATCACGCGCATCCCCTCGACCTGCGCCGCGATCCACTCGTACACGGCGAGATGGCGACGAAACCAGTAGTTCTCCTCGGGCACGTCCGGCAGCGTGCGCTCGCCGGTCAGCGCGAGCGGCGGGACGCCGGCCGGCTGATCGCGCTGCTCGTAGAGAGACACGGACACGGCGCGCGAGTATATGGTGCCGCCTTCATGCCACCTGCTCTCACCGCCGAGGAGATCCGCGACGTCAACACGCGCTATCACGATGTCGCGGCCGATCATTACGACGCCAAGTGGGGCATCGACTTCGGCGAGCTCGGCCACGACCAGGTGATCGCAAAGGTGCGCAAGGCGCTCGGACGAGCGCCCGCGCGCTACTCGAGCACGCTCGAGATCGGCGCCGGCACGGGATATTTCACGCTGAACCTGCTTCGCGCCGGTCTAATCGAGGAGGCCACATGCAGCGACATCTCCCCGGGCATGCTCGCGACGCTTGAGAGCAACGCGCAGCGCCTCGGGCTCGAGGTGCGCACCGAGCCGGCCGACGCCGAGCGTCTGCCGTTCGCGGACGGCAGCTTCGACCTCGTGCTCGGTCATGCCGTGCTCCACCACATCCCCGACCTGCCGCGCGCTTTCGCCGAGTTCGAGCGCGTGCTCGTCCCTGGCGGCACAGTGCTGTTCGCCGGCGAGCCCTCGCGTTACGGCGACCGCCTGGCGAACGTGCCCAAGCGCCTCGCCGGCGCTGTGGCGCCGCTGTGGCGCCGTGCGATCGGCGCGCGTCCCGCGCCCCCGGCCGAGGGAGGCGCGCCCGATGCGGCGCTCGAGGGGGTCGTCGACGTCCACGCCTTCGCCCCCGCCGAGCTCTCCCGCGCCGCGCACGAGGCGGGGTTCGAAGACGTGCGCGTGATCGGCGAGGAGCTGCTCGCCAACTGGTTCGGCTGGACCAACCGCACGCTGGAGGCCACTGCGGAGCCAAGCGACGTGCCATGGGGCTGGCGTCAGTACGCCTACCGCGGCTATCTCGCCCTGCAGGAGGTAGATCGCCGGGTGCTCGAGTCGCGACTGCCGGCAGCGATCTTCTACAACCTGATGATCGCCGCGCGCAAGCCGTAGTAACCGCTACTCGGCCAGGTGACAGACCTGCTGGGCGACCTGCAGCACGAACAGCTGAAGCCGGCGCAGGACCGCGGGCTGGTGGGCGGAGTTGTCACTGAAGCGCACTGCGCCGTTTTCCTCGCGCACGTAATAGCTGAGCACCGAGCCCGCACGCGGCTCGAGCGCCAGGTGCTTGCCGGCCGGACTCTGCAGGTCTTCCTGGATCGCCCGGGCCTGCACGATCTGCGGGTCGCTCAGCTTCAGCATCTTGCCGGCGTTGCAGCGCACGCCGCCTTCTTCGTTCACGAGCAGCGTCAAGCGCGCTCCCGGCCCGGAGCCAGTGCGCTGCACGACGAACAGATCGGGAGCGCTCACTCCAGCGCCGCAGCCGGCGAGCAGGAGCCCTGCAGCCAGAAGCGCCGCTGTAGCGAGCATCCGCAGCTGGCGCAACCCGAGTCGAGGAGCACGTCGACCGTATCGGCCACCCCGCGGGGGCCTCACGCGTTGACCGCCACACCGCCACGGCGCGGATCGCCCGCACCGGCCGACCTCTTCCCGGGACGATGCTGCACAGCCTGGACTCCGCCGAAGAAGAGGTTGCGCGCGCCGAAGCGCACGAGGTCCACATCCTCACCCACCGAGGCACCCGCATCTTGTAACTCCTCGACGGCGATCCCGGGCTCGGCGTAGAGCATGCCGTCTTCGCAGTGCACGCGCGGGGCGTCAACGGCCTCCAGCACGCCCAGGTCGTAGTCGACGACGCCCACGATCGTCTGCAGCAGCGCCGAGCGGATGCGGTTGGAGCCGGCGCTGCCCAGCACCAGCTCCACCTCCTCTCCGCGCATCACGACCGTCGGGGCCATCATGCTCGGCATCCGCCGGCCGGCAGGATGGCGGTGGAAGCCGAGCGGGTTGAGATCCTGCTCGCCCATCATGTTGTTCAGGTGCATCCCGGTGTGGGGCACGACGACGCCGGAGCCCTCGCCGTTGCTGCACGTCACGCTGCACGCGCATCCGGCGCGGTCGAGCACGGAGATGTGCGTGGTCGCGCCTAGATGGCCAGTGTCACCCGGCTCTGCGCTACCCGGCTCCACCGCATCCGAGCCGAGCCATGCGGCGAGGAAGCGCTCGGCGAACCCCTCCTCGGCGAGCCCGCTGAGAAATCGTGGGGTGCGCTCGGATTGGGCGGCCGCCATCGCCTGCACCATGCCACGCAGCGTGGGCGGCGCCGGGCCTCGATCGAGCAGCGCGAGCGCGTAGGCGAGCAGCGTCCCGCCGGCCGACGGCGGCGGGTTGGTGAGGATCTCACGGTCGCGATAGCCGATCCTCACCGGCTCACGCTCGATCGCGCGGTAGCCGGCGAGGTCCTCGCGTGTGAGCGAGCCGCCGTGAGCCGCCAGCCAGTCGCACACCGCCGCCGCGATGTCTCCCCGATAGAACGGCTCGGCGCCCTCAGCGCCCAGGCGCTCGAGCGCGTCGCCCAGCTCGGGGTTACGCAGCCGCTCGCCCTCGCGCAGCACGTGGCCGGCCGGCGCCCACAGCGCCGCGCACTCGGGGGTGGAGGTCAGGAGCTCCGCGAGGATCTTTGCGATATAGGCCTGCCCCCCGTTCAACACGACACCGTCGCGGGCGAGCTGAGCGGCTGACGCCGCCAGGTCCGCGAGCGGCACCGTGCCCCAGCGCGCCACGGCGTCGCACACGCCCACAGGCGTGCCGTACACGCCACAGGAGGCCGGGCCGATGTGGAACACCTGGGCGGCGTCCCCGAACGACACATCGATCGCGTGCAGCTCCGCCTCGGAGCCGTCGCCCGCGCGCGTGGGCGCCTGCACGAAGAAGTCCAGCAGCACCGGCGTCTCCCCGGCGCCGGCCACCAGCATGTACCCGCCGGCGCCCAGCCCCGTCAGCAGCGGCTCGGCGACGAATGACGTCAGCATCGCCGCCACGGCCGCGTCGACCGCGTTGCCGCCCTCGCGCAGCACGCGCGCGCCCGCCTCGGCCGTCAGCGGGTGCCCGGCGGCGACAACTCCCTTTTCAGCTTGGTCCATTACAGAGCGATACCACAGGCCTTCACGGGACGCTGAGCGACCCGGTCGAAGCGCAGCGCCTCTGAACGTGCGTCAGTCGAGCCAGGCAAGGACGCAGTGAGCGAAATGTGCTTCGCACATGAGTGATCGAGGACGCAGCATGGCGAAGTGCTGACGCACGTTCAGCGCGGCATGAACTCTGGCACTTCGAGTTCGTCCACGGAGAGGCCCCCGCGGCGAGGCTCGCGACGGGCAGCGACCGCGCGCTTGACGCGCACCTCGCCCGCTTGCGGCTCGAGCAGACGCTCGGCGCTTTTGCGCCGGCCCTCCTCGCCGTAGCCGGTCGCGACGACCGTGACCCACACCTGGTCGTCGAGCTTCTCGTCGACCATCGCGCCGAAGATGATGTTCGCGTCGGGGTGGGCCGCCTCGGAGACCGCCTTGGCGGCCTCGTTGACCTCCCACAGCGACAGGTTCTCGCCGCCGGTGATCGACAGCAGGATCGAGCGTGCGCCGGTCATCGAGGTCTCGAGCAGCGGCGAGGCGACGGCCTGCAACGCGGCCTCAGTAGCGCGGTTCTCACCGACGCCCATGCCGATCCCGAGCAGCGCAGCGCCGGCCTCGGACATGATCGTGCGCACGTCGGCGAAGTCGAGGTTGATCAGCCCCGGCAGCGTGACGAGGTCGGAGATGCCCTGCACGCCCTGGCGCAGCACGTCGTCCGCGACGCGGAACGCCTCGATCATCGCGGTCTGCTTATCGAGCACCGTCAGCAGCCGGTTGTTCGGCACCACGATCAGCGTGTCGACCTCTTCGGCCAGCGCGCTCACGCCATGATCGGCTTGAGCGGAGCGGCGCGAGCCCTCAAAGCCGAACGGCTTGGTCACGATCCCCACCGTGAGCGCGCCGATCTCGCGCGAGATCCGCGCGATCACCGGCGCGGCGCCGGTGCCGGTGCCGCCGCCGGCTCCGGCCGCGATGAAGATCATGTCCGAGCCCTTGAGGATCGCCTTGACGCGGTCGTAGTCCTCCATCGCCGCCTGACGTCCGACGTTTGCGTCCGAGCCTGAGCCGAGGCCGCGCGTGATCTCGGCGCCGATGTGCAGCGTGATGTCGGCGGTGGACTGCTGCAGCGACTGCACGTCGGTGTTGACGGCTAGGAACTCGACGCCCTCGACCTCGGCCTCGACCATGCGGTTGACCGCGTTGACGCCCGCGCCGCCCACGCCGACAACGCGGATCACGGGCTGTCCGACAGGTCCGGACTGCCCGGTCACGGACGGATGATCGCGGGCGTAGTCGTCCATCACGGGACGCGCCGGGGCGCGATCCATCACGTTCTCGGGGATCTCCGAGGAGAAGGCGTGGCGCAGTCGCTCGCGCGGTGTGGGCACGCTCGCCGCCGCCTCCGCCGTCTCCGGGGCAACCTCGGAGGATGCTTTCAAGGCCGGGTGGGGCAGCTCCTCCGGCTCGGCGATCGTCTCGCCGTCTTCGGTCTTGCGGAACAGCGCCGCCAGCGGGCCTTCCCGCATCGAGGCGCGCTTGTTAGGACCGGCCATGTGCGATCACCTCCTGCTCCCGACCGTTGGCCAGCACCTCTTGGGCGAGCTGGCGGTAGGACTGCGCGGCGACCCCGTCGGGCTCGTACTTGAGCACCGACATGCCCTTCACGGGAGCCTCGGCGAAGCGCACCGTCTTGCGGATGCGCGAGGCGAAGACACGATCGCCGAAGTTCTCCTCGAGGATCTCGATCGCCTCCTTGGCGTGGATCGTGCGTGAGTCGACCAACGTCGGAAGGATACCCTCGATGTCGACGCCCGGATTGAGGTTCTCGCGGATCATCGCGAGCGTGTTCTGCAGCTGGATCAGGCCGCGCATCGACAAATACTCGCATTGCACGGGGACGATCACCTTGTCCGCCGCCGTGAGCGCGTTGATCGTCAGCAATCCAAGGCTAGGCGGAGTGTCGATGCAGATGAAGTCATAGTCCTCGAGGATCGGCGCGAAGGCCTTCTCCAATGAGCGCTCGCGGCCGATCATCGTCGACATCGCGATCTCCGCGCCGGCCAGGTCGATCGAGGCGCAGGCGATGTCGATCTCGCGCTTGCGGATCACTTCGCGGATCGAGACTTTATGGACGAGCACGTCGTACATCGACTGCTCGAGCGTGTCCGGGTCGATCCCCTGTGACATCGTCAGGTTGCCCTGCGGGTCCATGTCGACGCACAGCACCCTGTGGCCCTCCTCCGCGAAGGCGGCGGCCAGGTTGAGGGTCGTGGTTGTCTTGGCCACGCCGCCCTTCTGGTTGGCGAACGCGATGACCTTGGCCTTTCCTTGCACGGGGGGCTCCGATACTCGTTGATGGAAAGCCGTCCGGTGGGTATTCGCACGGCG
>DASYAM010000021.1:0-42407 GCA_036501315.1 Solirubrobacteraceae bacterium | reverse complement strand
CACCGAGACCGGCGGGATCGTGCAGTTCGGCGGGGGCTTCCCAAACAAGAACGGCTCCGGCCTCACGCGCTCGGCGAAGGTGCTCAAGTACATGTTCGCCGTCGCCGGCTCCGTACCTCAGATCAAGCGGCTCTACATCTACGACTGGACCGGCGGCAACAGCTCGACGCGGTTCGACGCCGGCCTGATGAACGCCCACGACCAGCCCCGCCCCGGCTATGTCGTCGTCTGCAAGCAGCTACACGGGGCCAAGTGCAACATCAAGAGCGTGAAAAACTGAGAAAGGCTTCTTAGGCAGAGAGCGCCACGTGCGACCGGCGATCTTCCGCGGTTGCGGCGCTCGCGGGACGGTCTGGCGCGTTGCGCAGCAGCCGCATCGCGCATAGCGCGAGCAGGCCGGCGCCGGCTGCGATCGCCGCGAGCTTCTTCAGCGGGTAGCGGGCGCCCGAGTGCAGGGGCAGGTTGAAAGCGGTGTGGTCCCCGGCTTTGTAGATGCTCTGCAAACCGGCGTGGTCGATCCCGAGCACGGTCGGCGCAAGCGCCGTGAACAGCGCCCAGCCGAGGATCGCCAGCAGGCCCCAGCCCAATGTCGTCGGCGAAAGGCGCAAGCGCGGCGTCGCCCATACCACTGCCAGCATCGCCCCGCCGGCCGCCAGGAAGAACGGCCAAATCCCGCCCCAGCCGCGCCCAAGGCCGTAGGCCGAGGCGATCGTCGGCTGGAACAACCCTTTCGAGAGGTAGCGAACCCAGGTGACGGTCTCGTTCTCATACCCGACCAGCGGGTGGGTGATCGTCGCGATCACCGTCGCCGTGATCGAGATCGCCGCGAGCGTGATCGTGGGGCCGGGGAAGCGCTTCAGCGCGAGCGCGATCGGGAAGGCGAGGAACGGCAACATCGTGTCGAGGAAGCGCGGGCCGACCGAGCCGCCACCGAACGGCAGGTAGTAGCCCGAGTTATAGCCGAGGAAACAGAAGCAGATGCCGCCGATCGTGAGCGCCTCGGCGCGCCGGCCACGCCGGTAGAGCAGCACCGTGCCGATCGCGCCCATGATCAGCACCGGGGAGAGCGTCAACAGGCCGCGCGAGTCCAGCAGCAGCGTGGAGAGCACCCGCAGGCTCGGCGCGCCGATCCCAAAGAAGCCTTTCTGCTGGCGGGGCACGTCGGAATAGGCGAGGTGCGTCCACGAGTGAAACGCGTAGTGGTTGTACAGCAGCAGCGGAACGATGCCCACGAGGCCGCCCGCCACGTAGGAGCCGCCGCGGCGCAGGACCCCGCCGGGCGTGAGTGAGTCTTTGCGCGAGAGCAAAAACAGGCCGAGCACGATCGCGGCGAAGAACGTCGGGTACTCCGATGAGAACGCGTAGCCCATCGCCAGGCCGGCGAGCCCCAGCAGCATCGGGCTGGGCGGCCCGTCGCGCTCACGCAGCATCAGCCAGAAGGCGGCAAAGCTGAGGAACGTGGTGAACACGTGGCTGAACAGCATCTGCGAGAACGGCAGCACGATCGTGCCCAGTCCGAGCACGATCGCCGCCGCGGCGCCGTAGCCGGGCTCGTAGCGCTCGGCGACGCGCCAGACGAGCACGAGCAGCAACAGCCCCGGCAGCACGTTGCCCCACAGGCCGATCAGGTAGATCATCTCGTCGCCCGGATGATTCGGCGGCGCCACGTGCGCGTTCGTCCACGTTTCGGCGTTCACGAGGTTGAGCGCGTCGTAGAACGGCAGCACGAACAGCGCGAGGCCCGGCGCGCGCGCGGAGTAGGTGTGGCCCTTGTATTCGACCTTGTCGCCGGTGTTCGCGGCGTACCGATCGATCGTCGTCCTGTCCTGGTTCAGCGCCCGTGTGAGGTCGTAGTGGGAGGTCTGATTCCAAGAGAAGCTCTGGATCATCGTCGCGTTGGCCAACCCGACGAGCAGGATCGTCGCCAGCGCCAATCGTTTCTTGGTGAGCATCAGTCGGTGCCGTGCAGGGCCGCCGGCCCCGGGCCGATCTCATAGATCACGAGCGAGCCGACCTGGCGCCTGGTGACGCCGAGGCCGACGACCGGTTTGGCCGCGGCCGCGTAAACGTTCGGCGGCTCGGCGAGCGCATAGCCGACGATGCCCGGCAGCTTCGGCATACGCAAATGCAGGACCACCGTGCGGATCCCGTAGTAGCGGAGCTTCTCCACGCTCGCCCTGTCCGGGAAGCCGCTCATGCCGCCGCGCAGATCATCGACAGCCGGGATGTCGAACGTGCTGTTGCCGACCGGGATCTTGTAGAAGCCGTCCGTCGAGAAGTACTGCCACACGCGGTCGGCGGCGCCGTCGGTGGGCAGGTCCAGCAGCGGGCCGGGCAGGCCGATCTCCGCCTGCGCCGGCTGGGGCACGACCGGATGGTTGAGATGGCCCGCGCCTTCTCCCAGCAGGCCGACCAGCAGCACGACACCGAGCAGGGCAGGCAGGCCGCGCAGCGATCTGCGCTCCCCCCAGCGGCCCATCCATCCGATCAGCCACTGCGCGCCCGCGCCCGCGAGCAGCGCGTAGAAGAGCGTCGCCGTCGTGAACACGCGGCCCGGCACCCGCACCCCGTCCCATCCGGGCGCGTAGTCGTACAGCAGCCGATACGGATAGCCGGCACCCGTCAGCCCGAGGCCCATCGCAAGCACCGAGCAGGCGACTATCCCGACGGCCAAGCCGGCTCGCAATCGCCGTGAATAGAGCCCCAGCGCCAGCCCGATCGCGGCAAGCGCGAAGATCGCGAGTCCGGGGAAGAACACGTCCTCGTTCTTGGAATGCACGTCCGCGCGCGCCGCTGCGGTGACCGGGCCCCAGATGCGGTTCTCCGAAGAGGCCGACACCAGCGCCGCCGGCCCGGACGAATAGGTTTTCACTTCCTTCAACGTCCGCTTCGCGGTCGGATACTCGTTCGCGACCTTCAGATACGGGCGCGCCTGATAGATCGCCACGACCCCGAAGATCGCCATCCCCACGCAGGTCACGATCACCAACCGTCGCGGCAGCGCCGGACGGCCCGCGCGCCACCAGTACGCGAGCGCGAGCAGCGCGAGGATCGCGATCAGGTAGCTGTACTGCAGGCCGAGCGTGAACCCCAGGCTCACCTGCCAGGCAGACACCAGCCAGCCGGCGAGCACGAGCCTGCTAGAGCATCGCCGGTAGCCGCGCAGCAGCAGGAACAGCGCGAGTGCGATCCCGCCGCTCGAGATCACGTGCAGATGGCCCGCCTCGGTCACGCGATACGGGGCATACGCGAACGCGATCCCGGTCGCCCCGCCCGCGAGCCGGCCGAGACCAAGCTCGCGCGCGAGCAGGTAGGCGCCGGCGAAGCACAGCGACCACGCCCACAGGAACAGCAGGTTGTAGCGAACGAGCGCCGCCACCGTCCCCGAGCCGAAGAAACCTGCCGGGCCGTAGCCGAGCAGCGAGTCCGAGAATGCGAGGCTCAGCGGGTGCGGGTAGAAGACGTTCGCGTTGAACAGATGCAGCGGGTCGTGCAGCATCGCGTGGCCTACATAGGCGACCTGCCACGCCGTGCGCACCGGGTCGCCCAGATCGGGGGCGATCCGGCTGGGCATGTGCAGGATCAGCGGCCAGGTCGTGAGCACCGCCAGCGCGACGGCCGCGAGCGCGACCCACGCGATCTCGCGTGCGCGCAGTGTCGGCGACGGCGCCCAGCTCTGCCCGCGCGCGGCCGCCACCGTCCCGCGGCCACGCCTAACGCTGCTCGTGTCCGGCGAGGGAGACGGTGTGGTGGTCTGCAGAGGAGCGCTCGTCATGCGCCGGGTGTCGGGGCGACGGGGATCGGCGCAGCATACGTGAGGTGGGCGATGGCGCGCGGTGATTCTCCGTTTGCGGACGCATGGACCTGTCATAATGGACATATGACCGGATTGGCGTTGTTGGCGGAGGAGGTCGGTGTCAACGAGCGAACGTTGCGTCGCGCGGTGAGCCAGGGAACGCTTCGTGGCCTGCGGCCCACGCCGAGGAAGCTCGAGTTGCCACTGCACGAGCGAGAGTATGTTCGCCGGTCTTGGAATCTGCTCGCCACGCTGCGCGCGGCTTTGAGGACGGAGCAGAACGTCCGCTTCGCGCTGCTGTTCGGCTCCGCCGCAACGGGCATCGACACCCCAATGAGTGACATCGACATCCTCGTCGACATGCGAGACGCGAGCTTCGAGCGCACCGTCGATCTCGGCACGAAGCTCACATGGCTCACAGGCCGATCCGTTGACGTCGTCGAGCTCGAAGAGGCCGAAGCCGAGCCTGCCTTCCTTGCCCAGATCGTGTCCGACGGACGCGTCCTGGTCGACCGTGAGGGGCTATGGCCGCGACTGCGTCTCCGCGAGCACGGGCTGCGTCGCCGCGGGATTCAAGAGGACGCGCGGCGGATGCAGACAGCGCTTGCAGGCATCGACCGGATGCTGGCGTCCTGACGCGATGGCCGAGTCACCGGAGCCACGCAAAGTGGACCGTAGGCGTTGGCAACGCGACATCATTCGCCATCTCACGGATTTTCCTCGCCAGTACGCCGCCCTGGAGCGCTCAATGGCAGCGTTTGGCGGAGACTTCGACCTGCGGCGTTTCAAGGAAGCGTTTGACACCGTCGAGGACATGGACGCTTACAATCGCGTGCAGGCCGTCGAGCGCGCCTTGGGTCGTGTGCAGAACTTCGTGGCCGATCTGGCGCAAGCCGGCGTGAAGCTCGCCCAGCTACCGCCGGCCCCCGACGCTCAGGGCTCCACCGCCCAGCAGGCGTTTGTCGCTCTGCGTGAGGCACGTGTGATCGACGGCGCGCTGTGCCGGCGCTTGACGCGAGCACAAGAGGCTCGTTCGAGGATCGAGCACAGCTACATCCAGACACCCGCCGGCCAGGTACATCAGACGGCCATCCTCGTGCACGACACGGCCCGCGATTTCATCGGTCGCTATCGCAAATGGGTGGAGCCCCACCTCGGGGACAGCGCAGACCAGAAGCCCTAATCGCTCGATTGGCCCGGGGCGGCCTGCGTGGGTAAGTCGTATCCGGGCTCGGGCGGCGCGACGATGCCTCGTGCCCACTCGATCGCCGCGGCGGCCCACTGCAACGCTCGGTCGCGGTCGAGGCCGATCGGGGTTTCGGTTCCGTAGCGCTCGTCGTGAGCGAATGGGTTCAGGTCTTCCACGTCGTCGAGCGCCGAAGGCAGCTCGATCCCGGATTTCTCGGAGAAGTGTCTGAGTCGCTCGAGATCGTGAGTAAAGGGGAATTCGGTTCCCTTGGCCGACAGCACGGCCTTGATCGCCTTCTCCACGGCTTGGTGGACGTGGAAGCCAATACCTGCGTCCGTCACGCCTTTGACGGGCAACAACGATCTGGCCATGAGCTCATCCTCGCGGGCGGCGCCGAGCAGCCGGCGGGCGAGATCTCCGTTCGTGGCCATTACGCGGCGAGCTCCCGACCCTCGCGCAGGGCGGAGTTGATCACGGTGCCGTACACGTCGCGCCACTCGCGCACGCTCTCCTCGCTTCGGACGATGACGTCCGCCCACACTTCGAGTCCCCTCAGCGCGCGGCGTAGCCGGACGGACTCCTTGGCGACGTCGTCCACCACCGGCTCGATCACCAGGAAGTCCAGGTCGCTGTGCTCGCCGGCCTGCCCGCGCGCGTAGGAGCCGAACAGGATCACCCGGCTGCCGGACGGCGCTGCTCGAAGAATGCGCCGGCCCGCCTCCTGAATCACGGCGTCGTCGAACGTCATCGCCCGAATTCTATCGGTGCATCTTTGGGCGCACACCGTGCGAGTACAGCGTGTCGAAGCGAGCGGGACCACGATAGGCCAGCCGCGAGTGTGCTCCGGCCCGGCGTAGGTCACGCCCGCGGTTGCGCCGTTCGGAAACCGCGATCTGCGTCACACTGAGCGCATGAGGGTTCTTGTCGTCGGCGCCGGTGGTGTGGGGGCGGCGTTTGCCGCGATCGCGCAGCGGCGGCCCCGGTTCGAGCACGTGGTGCTGGCCGACGTGGCGCTGCAGCGCGCGCAGGCGGTCGCCGCGCGGTTAGGCGAGCCCGACCGGTTCGCCGCCGAGCGCGTGGACGCCTCCGACCGCGGCGATCTCGTCGAGCTGATCGGCCGCGTGCGGCCCGATGCGGTGCTGAACGCGTGCGATCCGCGCTTCAACGAGCCGATCTTCGCGGCGGCGTTCGAGGCCCGGGTCACCTACCTCGACATGGCGATGACGCTGTCGCACCCGCACCCGGAGCGCCCGCACGAGCTGCCGGGGGAGATGCTTGGCGATCTGCAGCTTGCGCAGAGCGAGGCGTGGGAGGAGGCCGGCCTGCTCGCGCTCGTCGGGATCGGCGTCGAGCCCGGGCTGTCCGACGTGTTCGCGCGCTATGCCGCCGAAGAGCTGTTCTCGCAGGTGCGCGAAATCGGCGTGCGCGACGGCGCCGATCTCGTCGTCGAGGGCTATGACTTCGCGCCGACCTTCTCGATCTGGACGACGATCGAGGAGTGCCTGAACCCGCCGCTGGTCTGGGAGCGCAAGCGCGGCTTCTACACGACCGCGCCGTTCTCAGAGCCCGAGGTATTCGAGTTCCCCGAGGGGATCGGGCCGGTCGAGTGTGTGAACGTCGAGCACGAGGAGGTCGTGCTGATTCCCCGTTGGGTCGATTGCGAGCGGGTCACGTTCAAGTACGGGCTCGGCGCCGAGTTCATCGACGTGCTGCGCACCCTGCACAAGCTCGGGCTCGACTCGACCGAGCCGGTGCGCGTGCGCGGGGTGGAGGTGGCGCCGCGCGACGTGGTCGCCGCCGCGCTGCCCGACCCGGCGACGCTCGGCGAGCGGATGACGGGGCGCACTTGCGCGGGGACCTGGGTCACCGGGACCGGCGTGGATGGGAGCTCACGCTCGACCTACCTCTACCACGTGGTCGACAACGAGTGGACGATGCGCGAGTACGCAAGCCAGGCCGTCGTGTGGCAGACCGCGGTCAACCCCGTGGTCGCGCTCGAGCTGCTCGACGAGGGCGTGTGGCAGGGCACGGGCGTGCTGGGGCCGGAGGCGTTTCCCCCCGGGCCGTTCTTGGAGCGGCTCGGCGAGCTGGGGTCACCGCATGGGGTGATGGAGCTGCCACCGGGCTGAGCGCCGCACGGTGCGCTGGCATCCTTGCCGCGCACCGTGTCCCCACGGCCGGCTCCCCCGTTTCAGAACTCCACGCGCGCCGGCACCGGCCCGGTGGGCGGCGGCTGCTCGAGAATCCCGGGCGGCGCTGTTTCGGTCTTGCGCGCGAAGAACGCTTTGAAGTAGGGACGGGAGATCAGCATGATCACCGCGCCCAGGAGCATCCCGCCGATTCCCATCCACAGCGGCAGCGTGATGCCGAGGATCGGCTTCGATTCGACGTTGGCGGCTTCGCTGTAGTAGAACGCGGCCCTGACGCCGATCCCGAACAGCATCAGGCCGCCCAGGAGCGGGCCGATGCCGAGCAGCAGCAGGTTGCGTGTGCTTTCGCGCAGGTCGTGGCGGAAGTACCAGGCGCACGCCACCCCGGTGAAGCCGTAGTAGAAGCAGATCGGGAAGCCGATCGCCGTGAGCGAGTCGGCGAGCACGCTTTCGGAGAGCAGCAGCAGGGCGATCGTGACCATGATCGACAGCGCGCCAAAGCCGAGCGTCGAGACGGTCGGGGTCAGGTAGCGCTTGTGCACGCGGGAGAGCAGGCTGGTGACGGCTTTCCAGTGCGCCATCGACAGCGTCGTGCGCGCCGTCGGCAGGATCGTCGTCTGCGTCGAGGCCGACGCCGAGGTGAGCACCGCGATGATCAGCAGCTTGTTGAGGGGTTCGCCGAGCACCCCCGTGCCGAGCGCCTTGAGGATGTCTTCCTGGTTGGCTTCGTTCGACAGGAAGCCGACCCCGTGGAACGACTGGGCGGCGGCCGAGACGACGACGTAGATCAGTACCAGCAGGATCGTCGAGGTCACCGCGGCCTTGCCCGGGCCGTTGGCGGGGTCCTCGGACTCCTCGTTGACCGCCACGCCGGAGTCCCAGCCCCAGTAGATGAACACCGCGAGCAGCAGCGCCACCACGAGGTCTGAGAAGTTCATCGCAAACGGGTTGATCCAGTCGAGCGAGGGCTTGATCGAGCCGCTCGGCGGGTGGCTGCCGTACACCTTGACGAACGCCACGACCGCGAACAGCCCGAGGATGAACACCTCGGCGCTGAGCAGGAACCGCTGGATGCGCGCCGAGAGCTCGATGCCGCGATAGCAGATCCAGGTCATGATCGTGATCCATGCGACCGCGGCGACGACGATCGCTGCTTTCGATTCGCCGAGTTCTGAGAAGCCAAAGAGCTGGAAGGTGTAGATCGCCGCGATGTCCGCCAGCGATGCCATCACGATCACGTCCGAGAGGAAGATCGCCCAGCCGTTCAGCCAGCCCGTGGAGGGCCCGAACGTGCGCGTGGTCCACGCGAACGTCGTGCCCGCGTCAGGGTCGGCGCGGTTGAAGTATTTGTAGGCGAAGGCAACCAGCAGCATCGGCAGGAACGCCACGAGCATCACCGCGGGGGCGTGCACGCCGACGCCCTTCACGACGACGATGAACCCCAGTGTCGCCGCCAGCGAGTACGCGGGGGCGGTCGAGGCCACGCCGATGACGATGTTCGACAGGTAGCCGATCGCGCCCCGCTTGAGGCCCTTGTCGACGACGTGTGAGGAGGCCGAGTCGCCCGAGGAGGGTGGGGCTCCAGCGGGTGAGAAGGCGCTGTCGGTGGCCATGATGAGCTTCCCCCTTCAATCGACGTGACGGGGGCCTGTGACGCGCTCCCCCGAGCGATTCGCTGCTTGTGACAGAAGTTACGTCGTAAAGCGGCGTATACCAAGAGGCGGAATCTCCAAAACGAACAGGGTGAGTTGTACGTATCGTACAATGAAGGCGGTGGTTGTTGAACAGGTAGCTGCTTGAGCCATACATTGCGGAGGAGTAGCGTTGTCCTCGATGTCTAGTGAGCTTCAAGATCTGGCCAAGCGCCACCTGTGGATGCATTTCACGCGCATGGGGTCATACAACGACGGGCACGAGGTGCCGGTGATCGTCAGGGGCGACGGGTGCTACGTGTACGATGAGCACGGCAAGCGCTATCTCGATGGGCTGTCGGCGCTGTACTGCGTGAACATCGGCCACGGCCGCGCCGAGCTGGGACACGCCGCCGCGCGCCAGGCCGAAGAGCTCGGCTTCTACACGAACTGGAGCTATGCGCACCCGCGCGCGATCGAGCTGGCGGCGCGCATCGCCAAGCTCGCGCCTGGGGCGCTGAACCGCGTGTTCTTCACGAGCGGCGGCTCGGAGGCGGTCGAGTCGGCGTGGAAGCTCGCGAAGGCCTATCACGCCGCAAGCGGCGAGCCGGGCAGGCACAAGCTGATCTCGCGGAAGCTGGCCTATCACGGGACCTCGATGGGGGCCCTGACGGCCACCGGCGTGCCCGCGCTGAGAACGCCGTTCGAGCCGCTCACCCCGGGCGGGAATCACGTGCCGAACACGAACTCATACCGCTGGAGCGAGGATCGAGATTCGCTTTGGGCAGCCGACGCGATCGAGGAGGCGATCCTGTTCGAGGGGCCCTCGACGGTCGCGGCGGTGATTCTCGAGCCGGTGCAGAACAGCGGCGGGTGCTTCGTGCCCCAGGACGGCTATTTCCAGCGCGTGCGCGAGATATGCGATCGGCACGGGGTGCTGTTGATCTCTGATGAGGTGATCTGCGCGTGGGGGAGGCTCGGATACTGGTTTGGGTGTGAACGCTTCGACTACCAACCGGACATGATCACGATGGCGAAGGGTCTCACCTCCGCCTATGCGCCGCTCGGCGCGGTGCTCGCGGCCGACCACGTCGCCGAGCCGTTTCTGCACGGCACGGAGACCTTCACCCACGGCTTCACCTTCGGCGGGCACCCGATGGCGTGCGCGGTGGGGCTCGCGAACATCGACGTGATGGAGCGAGAGGATCTGTGCGGGCACGTGCGCGCGAACGAGGGCCGTTTCCGGGAGATGCTCGAGGGGCTGCGCGACCTGCCGATCGTCGGGGACGTGCGCGGAGCGGGGTACTTCCAGGCGATCGAGCTGGTGAAGGACAGGGAGACCAAGGAGACGTTCACCCACGAGGAGGCCGAGCATCTGTTTCGCGACTTCCTCTCCGGCGAGCTGTACAACCGCGGGCTGATCTGCCGCACCGACGACCGCGGCGATCCCGTGGTGCAGCTCTCGCCGCCGTTGATCGCGGGCGAGGAGCAGTTCGAGGAGATCGAGTCGATCCTGCGGCCGGTCTTGAGCGAGGCTTCAGAACGGGTGGAGGGATGGAGCTCACTGTCGCGAGCCTGATCTCCGAGCTCGGGCTCACGCTCGTCTCGGGGGAGGAGTCTGCGCAGGCGCACGTGCGCTGGGTGCACAGCACCGAGCTGCTCGACCCCACGCCGTGGCTGAAAGGGGGCGAGCTGCTGCTGACGATGGGGATCCAGCTCGACGGGCCGAAGGCGCAGCGCGAGCTGGTCGACCGGCTGGCCGACCACGAGATCGCCGGGCTTGGGTTCGGCACGGGCTTCACCCACAAGCGCATCCCGGCGGCGCTCGTGACGGCCGCGCGCAAGCGCTCCTTCCCCGTGTTCGAGGTGCCGTACGAGCTGCCGTTCATCGCGATCACCGAGCGCGCGTTCGCGCAGCTCGTGAACGAGCGCTATGAAATGCTGCAACGCAACATGGTCGGCGACGTGCTCGCGGAGGCGCTGACCGGGCACCTGTACCCGGAGGAGCTGCAGGCGCGGCTGCGCCCGTTTGGGATCGGCGAGCAGGCGGCGGTGCTGGCGTTCAGGCTGCCCGACCCGAGCTCGGCGGCGCCGCTGTTGGAACGGCTGCTCGAGCGCGAGCAGCGCGCGAGCCTCGTGGCGATCCGCGCGGGCCTCCTGTGCGCGGTGCTCGACGGCGAGCAGCTCGAGCCGATCGAGCTCGCGCGCAAGCTGCGGAGCGAGCTGGGGGCGCGCTTCGGCGAGACCACGGTCGCGGCCGCCGCGAGCCGCGTCGCGCCGACGCACTCGCTGCGGCTGAGCTTCCACGAGGCGCGCTGCGCGCTCGAGGCCGTGCGGCTGCAGAACGGCGCCGGGCCCGACGTCGCCTCCTACGAGGACCTCGGCGCGTTTCAGCTGCTGCTGTCGCTGCAGGACGACGACGCGCTGATCTCCTACTGCCGCGGCGTGCTCGGCCCGGTCGAGCAGGGGGAGGGCGACTACGGCGACGAGCTGTTGCGCTCGCTGGACGTGTTCATCGAACACAACGGCCATTGGGAGAAGGCGGCGAGCGCGCTGTACTGCCACCGCCACACGCTGCGCTACCGGATTCGCCGCATCGAGCAGCTGACCGGGCGCGACTTCTCCCATGCCCGCGATCGCATCGAGTTCTGGCTCGCGCTGCGCGGCAGGGAGCTAGCGAGATGAAGGATTTTTTTGAGGGGACTCCCTCTGGGAGTCTGGCGTGCGCAGCGTTATTGCCACAGGCGGGCGTGAGGGGTATCGGGCCTGGCGGCAAGCCAGGGGTGGTAAGCAAGGCGGGTCGGCGATGAGGATCGGGGTGCCGGGCGAGATCAAGGCGGATGAGTACCGCGTCGCGATCACCCCGGCGGGGGTGCGTGAGCTGACCGCGCGCGGTCACGAGGTGCTCGTGCAGGCGGGCGCGGGGATCGGCAGCGCGATGACCGACGAGCAGTTCGCGGCCCAGGGCGCGGAGATCGTGGCGGACGCACAGGCCGTGTTCGCGCAGGCGGAGCTGGTGCTGAAGGTGAAGGAGCCCCAGCCGGTCGAGGTGGGGATGCTGCGAGAGGGGCAGACGCTGTTCACCTATCTGCACCTGGCAGCCGAGCCCGAGCTCGCGCGCGGCCTGCGGGAGTCGGGCGCGACGTGCATCGCGTATGAGACGGTCGAGGACGCAGAGGGTCGCTTGCCGCTGCTCGCGCCGATGAGCGAGGTGGCGGGCAAGATCGCCACGCAGGCGGGCGCGTTCATGCTCGAGAAGCCGCTCGGCGGGCGGGGGATCCTGCTCGGCGGCGTGCCCGGCGTGGCCGCCGCCACGGTGCTCGTGATCGGCGGCGGCGTGGTCGGGATGAACGCGGCCGTGATCGCGATCGGGATGCAGGCCGACGTGTTCGTGTTCGACCGCTCGATCGACCGGCTGCGCGAGCTGGAAGTCGCGTTCGCGGGCAGGGCCTCGACGGTGTACTCCTCGACGCTCGCGATCGAGGAGATGCTGGGAGCCGCCGACCTCGTGATCGGCGCCGTGCTCGTGCACGGCGGGCGCGCGCCGCGGATCGTGACGCGTGAGCAGCTGAAGCTGATGAAGCGCCACGCGGTGCTCGTCGACGTGTCGATCGACCAGGGCGGCTGCTTTGAGACCTCGCGCCCGACGACGCACTCCGAGCCGACGTTCGAGGTCGAGGGGATCACGCACTACTGCGTGACGAACATGCCGGGCGCCGTGCCGATCACCTCGACGTACGCGCTGACGAACGCCACGCTGCCGTACGCGATCGAGTTGGCCGACCACGGCGTGAGTGAGGCGCTCGAGCGCAATCCCGCGCTGCAGCTGGGCCTGAACGTCGCCGGTGGCGAGATCGTCCACCCGGCGGTCGCCGAGGCGCTGGGCGTGCCCGCGATGAACGGAGCGGATCTCTTGGGCTCGGCCCCGCGCATAAGGTCGCTCGGATGACGTCTCCGGGCTCGACCGAAAGCAGGCCCGACGGAGAGAAGGCGAACATGGCAAGTCAGACAATCGACACGTTGAAGAACTTCATCGACGGTGAGCAGCTCGCCTCCGACGGCGACAGCGATCCGGTGCTGAACCCGGCTACCGGAGGGGAGCTGGCGCGGGCGTCGAGGTCGACCCCCGAGGACGTGGACCGCGCGGTGGGGGCCGCGCGGGGGGCGTTCGCGGGCTGGTCGCAGACGACGCCCGCCCAGCGGGCGCAGGCGCTGCTCGCGCTGGCGGACAAGGTCGAGGAGCACGGCGAGGAGCTAGCCCGCATGGAGGCGCTGAACGCGGGCAAGCCGATCGCAGCCGTACGAAACGACGAGCTGGGAGTGATGGCCGACAACCTGCGCTTCTTCGCCGGCGCCGCGCGCTGCCTGGAGGGGAGGGCGGCGGGCGAGTACATGGAGGGCTACACCTCGTTCACCCGCCGCGAAGCGGTCGGGGTGATCGCGCAGATCACGCCGTGGAACTACCCGCTGATGATGGCGATCTGGAAGATCGCCCCGGCGCTTGCTGGCGGGAACACGATCGTGCTGAAACCGGCGGAGACGACGCCGCTGACGACGGTTCGGTTCGCCGAGCTGGCCGCGGACGTCCTGCCCCCCGGCGTGCTGAATGTCGTGACCGGGCCGGGAGAGCCGACCGGCGAGGCGCTGATCGGCCATCCCGAGGTCGACATGGTCTCGCTGACGGGATCGGTGCAGACCGGCAAGCACATCGCGCGCACCGCGGCGGACTCGCTCAAGCGCGTGCATCTGGAGCTCGGCGGCAAGGCGCCGGTCGTGGTGTTCGACGACGTGAGCCTCGAGTCGGCGCTTGAGACGATCGCGGGGACGGGCTATTACAACGCCGGGCAGGACTGCACCGCGGCCACGCGCGTGTTGGCGGGCAGCGGGGTGTACGACGACGTCGTCAGCGGCCTCGCCGAGCAGGCGAGGGGGCTCGTGATCGGCGACACGCTCGCCGCCGAGACGACGCTCGGCCCGGTCAACTCGGCCCGCCAGCGCGAGCGCGTGGAGGGCTTCCTCGCGCGCCGGCCCGACCACGCCGAGGTCGTGACCGGAGGCAAGCAGCCCGAGCGACCCGGGTTCTTCCTCGAGCCGGCGGTCGTCGCAGGGCTAGAGCAGGACGACGAGATGATCCAAAAGGAGATCTTCGGCCCGGTGATCACCGTGCAGCGGTTCACCGACGAGGCGCAGGCGATCGAGTGGGCGAACGCCACCCGGTACGGCCTCGCCTCCTCGGTCTGGACCCGTGACGTCGGCCGCGCGCTGCGCGTGTCGAAGGCGCTCCGGTTCGGGTGCGTGTGGATCAACGACCACATCCCGCTCGTCTCGGAGATGCCCCATGGCGGGTTCAAGGAGTCGGGATACGGCAAGGATCTGAGCGTGTACTCACTCGAGGACTACACGGTGGTAAAGCACGTGATGGCGAGCCTCCAGTAGGTCGATGGCGGCGCCTGGCTGCCTGGCTGCGTCCTTACCGATTGTCGAGCAGATGCGATCGACTAATCGGCCAGCACGCGACCGATCGAAGATCGTCCAGCACACCACGCGAATTGCCTGTGCCGTCAGGGTGCGTCCTTGCCATGCTTGCCCCTCGAGACCTCCTGGAGGGGCGCAAGTCGATCCTCCGCGTGCAAGAAGTCGGACGAAAGTCTGTTAGGGTCGGCCTACGGACGGCGACGTCGTCCGCGAGGTTCTTTGTCTTTGTTGGCGCTCGCAACGCGCGGATGGGGTCAGTTCAGGGAATCTCCATCCGTATCAGCGACCGTAGGGTCGCAAGAAGGAGCACCAACAACATGAAGCATCAGACTTTCGCCGACCTCGGCGTGTCCGAGGTCGTCACGGGCGAGCTCGCCAAGCGCGGGATCACGACGCCGTTCGCTGTCCAGCAGATGGTCATCCCCGACGTGCTTGCGGGCCACGACGTGCTCGCCCAGTCGCCGACCGGCTCCGGCAAGACGCTCGCCTTCGGGGTGCCGCTCGTCGAGCGGCTGCGCGACTCCGACGCGCGGCCGTCCGCGCTCGTGCTCGCGCCGACCCGCGAGCTGGCGCTGCAGATCGTCGAGGATCTGCGCCCGCTCGCGCACGCCCGCGCGCTGTCGATCGCTGCGGTGTACGGTGGCGCCGGGATCGTCAAGCAGGCGCGCAACGCCTCACGCGCGCACATCCTCGTCGCCACGCCCGGCCGGTTGCTCGACCTGATCGACCGTCGCGACGTGGCGCTCGATCGCATCCGCCTGCTCGTGCTCGACGAGGCCGACAGGATGCTCGACATGGGCTTTCGCCCGGTCGTCGACAAAATCGTGAAGATGACCGCGCGCGAGCGCCAGACGATGCTGTTCTCGGCGACGCTCGAGGGCGAGGTGGGGCGGATCGCCAACGCCTACACCACCGATCCGCGCCGCCACGAGCACGCGCACTCCGCCGAGCGCAAGGGCGACGTGGAGCATCGCTTCGTGACCGTCTCCCACGAGGGCAAGGTCGCGCGGCTGATCACCGAGCTGAAGGACTCAGAGCGCGGGCTGACGCTCGTGTTCGTGCGCACCAAGCGCGGCGCCGACCGGCTCGTCAAGCGACTCGGCGCGAGCAGCGTGCGGGCGGTGGCGATGCACGGCGACAAGTCCCAGGGCCAGCGCGAGCGGGCGCTCGCCAACTTCGAGGCGGGCGTGGTCGACACGCTCGTGGCCACCGACGTCGCCGCGCGCGGGATCGACGTCGCGGGCATCACGCACGTCATCAACTACGACATCCCGGCCACGCGCGAGGACTACGTGCACCGCATCGGGCGCACCGCCCGCGCCGGCGCCAGCGGCGTCGGCGTGACGCTCGTGGCGCACGACCAGGCGCGCGAACTGGTGGGCATGGTCGGTAGTCTGGGACTGCGTCGCGAGCTCGATCTGGGCGGCTTGCCGAGCGATGTGAAACGGGGCGAGAGCCCTCGGCGGCGTCCCTCCAAAGGCCGCGGCAGAGGGTCCCGCGGGTCGAGGTAGGCACAGCGAGCAGTCATTCACTCCGCCTTCTCAGCTAACGTCGCGCGCGTGACCACACCGCTTCCACCCGATACACCCCTCCCGCCGGATTCCGATGCGGCGGCTTCGGCGATCGAGGCCGAATCCGACGCGGACCTTCTGGCCCACTACGACATCCTGCGAATTCGCGCCCCAAATCCGGGATTGTTCACGCTGTCGGGCACCAACACGTGGGTCGTCGGGCGGCGACCGGCGTGGATCGTGGATCCCGGTCCGTTACGCGACGAGCACATCAAGCGCATGCTCGCCGCGATCGACGAGCGCGGCGGCCTCGGGGGGATCGTGCTCACGCACGACCATCCCGACCACACCGAGGCGGTCGAGACGATGCTCGAACAGCACCCCGCGCCGCTGGCGGGCGGGCGTGGCGACGTCGACGTCAAGCTGGAAGAGGATGTCCGCTTTGGCCCGTTCCAGGCCGTCGCGACGCCCGGCCACGCGCCCGACCATTTCGCGCTGATCGGCGAGGGCGCCTGCTTCACGGGCGATGCGGTGCTCGGTGACGGCAGCGTCTTCATCTCCCCGCACGAGGATGCAATGGCCGGCTACATGCTCTCGCTGACGCGTCTGACGATGCGCGAAGACTTCAACGTGCTATGCCCCGGCCACGGCCCTCCCGTGTGGGACGCCCACGCCAAGCTGAAGGAGTACCTGGGTCATCGCATCGATCGCGAAAACCGCCTGCTGCTGGCGCTTGGCGAAGGCGCTCGCACGGTCGAGCAGATGCTCGACGCGGCGTGGCCCGACGTGCCCGACGTGATGCGCCCGCTCGCGACGGCGACGCTCGCCGCGTATCTCGACAAGTTTGCCGAGGAGCAGATCCTGCCCGCCGGCGTCCAGCGGCCGAAGTTCGACCGCATCGACTGGTGAGCAAGCCGCAGGTCGCCTCCGCGGCGGCCGGCCGCTCGCCGGCGCCGGTGGCGCGCACGTACGGTTCCTCGCGGGATTCGCCGTTCCCGCCGATCGCCGACTACGGCTTCCTGTCTGACTGCCACACCGGCGCGCTGGTCGCCTCCGACGGGTCGATCGAGTGGATGTGCCTGCCGTACTTCGACTCGCCGTCGGTATTCGGCGCGCTGCTCGACCGCGGCGCCGGCAGCTGGCGCGTCGGGCCCTACGGGCTGTACGTGCCGGCCGGACGGCGCTACGTGCCGGGCACGAACATGATCGAGACGACGTGGATGACCCCGCAGGGATGGATCCGCGTCGTGGACGCACTGGCGATGGGCGAATGGCACGACAACGAGCATGGCTCCAGCCACACGCGCCCGCCGACCGACTTCGACGCCGACCACCTGCTGGTACGCATGATCGAATGCGTGCAGGGACAGGTGCAGGTGGAGGTCGTATGCGAGCCGATGTTCGACTATGGTGCCACCCCGGCGAAGTGGGAGAGGGTCGAGCTCGAGACGGCGCCGCACGATGCGCACGACGCGCTCGAGCTGGATGCGACCGACGGTGCGACGATGTTCAGGCTGTTCAGCGACATCCGCATGGGCATCGAGGGCAACCGCACGCACGGCCGTCACACGCTGTTGGAAGGCGAGAAACGCTTCTGTGCGATCTCCTGGACGGAGTCGCGCGGCGGCCCGCACACGGCCGAGGAAGCGGAGCAGATACTCGAGAAAACGGGCCACTTCTGGCGCGGCTGGCTTGCGGAAGGAACCTATCCCGATCATCCCTGGCGCGCGCACCTGCAGCGCTCGGCGCTAGTGCTGAAGGGGCTGACGTTCATGCCCACCGGCGCCCTGGTGGCCGCGCCGACGACATCGCTGCCCGAGACCCCAGGCGGCGAGCGCAACTGGGACTACCGCTACTGCTGGATGCGCGACGCCTCGTTCACGCTGTGGGGGCTGCACGCACTGGGCTTGGACTGGGAGGCCGACGATTTCATCGAGTACGTGGCGGAAGTCCCGCGCAACGAGGATGGCTCGTTGCAGATCATGTACGGGGTGCGCGGCGAGAAAGACCTGGAGGAGTCGACGCTCGATCATCTCAGCGGCTATGAAGGATCCAAGCCCGTGCGTCTCGGCAACGGCGCCTACAACCAGAGCCAGAACGACGTGTTCGGAGCAGTGCTGGACTCGGTGTACCTGCATTCCAAGCAGCGCGACCACATCCCCGAGCGCCTGTGGCCGGTGCTGATCGACCAGGTCAAATGTGCGGCCGCCGTGTGGCGGGAGCCCGACCAGGGGATCTGGGAGGCGCGGGGGGAGCCCCGGCACTACGTCTCCTCGAAGCTCATGTGCTGGGTCGCGCTGGACCGCGGCGCGCGGCTGGCCGAACGGCGCGGCAACGAGGATCACGCCGAGGAATTCCAAGCGCTCGCCGGCGAGGTGCGCGAGGACATCCTCGCCAATGGCGTCGACTCGCGCGGCGTCTTTCGTCAGCACTACGACACCGACGCGCTCGACGCTTCGACGCTGCTCGTCCCACTCGTGCGCTTCCTGCCGCCCGATGACGAACGCGTCTGCGCGACGGTGCGTGCGATCCGCGACGAGCTGACCGAGAACGGGCTCGTGCTGCGCTACCGCACCGACGAGACCGACGACGGCCTGCACGGCAAGGAGGGGACGTTCCTGATCTGCTCGTTCTGGCTGGTCTCGGCGCTGTCGGAGATCGGCGATGACCGCGACGCCGAACACCTCTGCGAGCGCCTGCTCTCGTACTCCTCGACGCTCGAGCTGTATGGCGAGGAGCTCGAAGCCTCGAGCGGGCGCCACCTCGGCAACTATCCCCAGGCGTTCACCCATCTGGCGCTGATCAACGCGGTTACGCACGTGATCGAGGCCCAGCGGCGAGGGTGACCGTCCGTTCCGTCGCCGGCGGACGCGACCGTCCACCCTGCGTGCGGGCGGGCACGGCGATCCGTTCTGCTGACGGCTGGGAGTGACCGTCTGTCCTATAGCGGGCTTCGCGTACCGCTAATGCGCTACCGCGATGATGGGGGTCTGGTCAGACGCGCAGTAAGCGCATCTGACGGCTTCCTTGGGGATCTCACTGAGGCACTCAGAACAGGGACGTACATCGGAGTCCTCGTCGGGCGCCCTCCGAGCGCGCTCCTTGAAGCTGTTGTAAGGCTTGACGATCACGAAGAAGACCACGGCGCCAGTAGAGACGAACGTGATCAGGTTGTTGATGAAATCGCCGTAGAGAAAGTGACTGCCGTTGATCGTGAAGCTGAGCGCGCTGAAGTCCGGCTTGCCGACGACCATCGCGATGATCGGAGTCAGCAGGTCGGCGACGAGAGCTTTGATCAGCGCGGCCAATACGAGCGCCATGATCAAGCCGACGGCGATCGTTACAAGATCGCCGCCGATCAGGAACTTCTTGAAATCTCTCAGCATTTTGACTCCTCCCGAGTCGTGCGAGGCGTTGAAGCAAGACTGTTGTTCTAGCAGGTTGACTTTACCTCTGTCCAGTCTTGCGAGGAGGCTGTCAGTAGCCGGGCTCTCCAGGCAAGAGCACACGGGCGACCTCGCCATCCATGAACACCTTCGGCTGAATCGGCTGCACCTCGCGCCCGCGCGCGTGCGCGAATAGGGCATCGACGGAAGCGAACGCAAGCAGTTGCTCGAGGTGCTTGATGGTGGGAAAGACGAGCACGATCTCCTCGGCCGCGTGGGCACCAAGCGCCGCCTGGGGGGTGAACCAGCCGAGATCGACACACTCCTCGCCGTCGACCTGTGGCTCTTGCCCAACCGGGAGGGGGGCGAGGAAGAAATGGGTGTCAAAGCGCGTACGCACCGCCGCTGGCGTGATCCAGCGTGAGAACTCGACGAGCTCTGCCGGGTCGGCCAGCGCGATCCCCGCCTCCTCGCGCAGCTCGCGGACCGCGGCCGCGCGGTGGGCCGCCTCGCCGTCGCCCTCCTCGGCGTCGACGGCGCCACCGGGAAACACCCACACGCCGGCCATGAAGCGAGCATGGGGCGTGCGCCTGACCAGCAGCACCTCGAGCGCGTCTGAGCCGCCGCGCAGCAGGATCACTGTCGCCGCCTGGCGCGGAAGGGTCTCGGGGCCCGGGTTGTGCTCGTCCACCTCGGGCGGGAGATTGCTTGCCTCAGGCGGGAGATTGCTCGCCTCGGGCTGGGAATGGTTGTTGTCGCCGGGCGCATGCATCGGTTGACCCTACCGGCGCGCGGAGCGGTCGGTAGTCTTTCGTGTATGAGCACCACGACAAAGACCCTTCAGCGCTGGATCTGCGAGTCATGCGGATACATCTATGACCCGGAGGAGGGCGATCCGGACGGCGGGATCCCGATGGGTACCGCTTTCGATGACATCCCCGACACGTGGTTCTGTCCCGTTTGCGGTGCACGCAAGCGAGACTTCACCCTGTACGAGGACTGACCAGGGCGCCGCTGGCCGGCGCGAGGCGGCGTCCTCCCCCATTCGGGGACAGGCAGTCGCTCGCCTGCGCAGCAGGCCAGGCGAATTGCCTGTGTCCGTCAGGGTGCGTCCTTGCCTCGCTTGACCAGCGACACCCTGGCGGCGACGATTTGAGACGAGGTATGAAAATGACTGACTGGGACGCGCTGCTCGCGATCGACCGCGAGCGCGTATGGCATCCCTACGGCGCGCTGCCCGCGGCGCTGCCCTCGCTGCCTGTGGTCTCGGCCGAGGGCGTGCGGCTGCAGCTGGCGGACGGGCGCGAGCTGATCGACGGGATGGCGTCCTGGTGGTGCGCGATCCACGGTTATCGCCATCCCGCGCTCGACGCGGCCGTACGTGAGCAGCTGGGAAAGATGGCGCACGTTATGTTCGGCGGGCTCACGCACGAGCCGGGGGTGCTGCTGGCCGAGCGGTTGGTCGAGCTGGCTCCGGAGGGGCTCGAGCGCGTGTTCTTCGCCGACTCCGGCTCGGTCGCGGTCGAGGTCGCGATCAAGCTGTGCCTGCAGTTCCAGCGCGCCGCGGGACGGCCCGAGCGCACGCGTCTGCTAACCGTCAGGGGCGGCTACCACGGCGACACGTTCGGCGCGATGGCGGTGTGCGATCCGGTCGGCGGGATGCACAGCATGTTCACGGGCGTGCTGGCGCAGCATGTGTTCGCCCAGCGCCCGCCCGACGGCTTCGACGGGGGGCTCGACGACGCTTGGGCGGAGCATGTGCGCGAGCTGATGGCAACCCACGCACACGAGCTGGCGGGTGTGATCGTCGAGCCCGTCGTGCAGGGGGCGGGGGGGATGCGCTTTCACGCGCCCGCGTGCGTCGCGCTGCTGCGTGAGCTGTGCGACGAGCACGGGTTGCTGCTCGTGCTCGACGAGATCGCCACCGGCTTCGGGCGCACCGGCGCGCTGTTCGCCTCAGAGCACGCCGGGATCGCCCCGGACGTGATGTGCGTGGGCAAGGCGCTCACCGGCGGCTACATGACGCTCGCCGCGACGCTCTGCACGTGCGCAGTGGCCGACACAGTGTCAAGTGGCGAGGGCGGCGGGCTGATGCACGGCCCGACGTTCATGGCCAACCCGCTCGCCTGCTCGGTCGCGCTTACCTCACTCGACCTGCTCGCCGACGGCGGCTGGCGCGCGCGCGTGCGCACGATCGAGCAGGGGTTGCGTACCGGGCTCGAGCCCGCCCGTGAGCTGCCGGGGGTGATCGATGTGCGCGTGCTGGGCGCGATCGGCGTCGTGCAGCTCGACCGTGAGGTGGATATCGCGGCGGCTACCGCGGCCGCGGTCGAGCGCGGCGTTTGGCTGCGGCCGTTCCGCGACCTGATCTACACGATGCCGCCGTATGTGATCGGCGAGGAGGATCTGGCGCGGGTGACAGCGGCCGTGGGAGAGGCGGCGAAGGCTTGACATGCCATCGTGGCGTTTTGTCTGACTATGGGCTAAACCACGCCACTGTTAGTGCGTCCATCGTTGTGTTCAATGCCGTCAGATGGTGGGTTACACTGGTTGACGGCTAGTGCGCTCATTGCTTCGGCGTTTGCGTTCTCCGCGGGCCCCGGGTAACCGGGCCCCCTCCGGTTTAAGAATCCCTGGCGTCGATGCTAAGAGTCGCTTGGGGTGAAATTCTCGGGCGGGCACCAGCGCCGCCACGGAAGCGTGTCCCCGATGCTTGCCAGATCGGCCGCCGTGGGGCTTGGGACATAGCCCAGCCCAGGGACCTCGACATCGCCGAGACGCGTGAGCGACTCGCGGTTGGAGCGCTCGAGAACCGACGGCTTGGCGGGCCACGGCGTGAGCACGACCGCGCGCACGTCGAGCCCGACTGCGCGTGCCGCCTCGAGCGTAAGCAGCGTGTGGTTGATCGTGCCCAAACCGGGGCGAGCCGCGATCAGCACGGGCAGGCCGAGCGCGACCGCCAAGTCGCGCACCGCGTAGTCGTCGGCCAGCGGTGTCAGCAGCCCGCCGACGCCCTCCACGATCAACGACACCTCTCCCTCGCCTGCCCTCCGCGCGCGCGCGAGGAGGTCGTCCGGGTCGATCTGCTCGCCCGCCAGTCGTGTGGCCAGGTGGGGCGAGACCGCCGGTCCATAGCGCAGCGGGGACACCTCCTCGGGCGTCATGCCCGCCGTGGTGGCCAGCAGCACGTGGTCGGGCGGCCAGCCCTCCTCGGGCGTCATCTCCCCGGCGGCGGCCGGCAGCATGTCCGGCGGCTCGTCCAGTCCCGTGATGATCGGCTTGTGCGCGCGTACAGGCTCTCCGGCGGCCGACATCGCCGCGAGCAGGGTCGCGCTCAGGATCGTCTTGCCGACGCCGGTGTCGGTCCCGGTGACGAACAGCCCTCGCATGCTCGCCCCTCGTAGCCGGCGGCGCTAGGCCGCGCGCGAAACCGGCCGGGCGCCGGCCGTCTGGCGCTCACCGTCGAACGGGGCGTTGCCCTCCTCTTCCATGCCCGCGCGACGCTCGTCGGGTGCGGCGCCCGCTGCCATCGCCTCCAGCAGACCCAGCTCGCGCGCCGCCTCGCCGAGCACGCCTGCCGCCATGCGCAGGTCCGACGCCGTGTGCGAGGCCATCGTTGCCAGGCGCAGCCGCGAGGTCCCCGCTGGCACGGTCGGAGGACGGATCGCCTGGGCGAATACGCCGCGCTCGATCGCTCGATCGCACAATCGCATCGCGGCCCGCTCCTCGCCTACGATCAGCGGCACGATGTGCATCTCGCCGTCTGCCACCGCAAAGCCCTCGGCTGCCAGCGCGCGGCGCAACACACGCGCGTTTGCGCGCAGGCGCTCTACCCGGTGTGGGCGCTCCTGCAGCAGCTCGAGCGCGGCCAGCGCGCCGGCGACGGCCGGGGGGCCAGGCGCGGTGGAGAAGATCAGCGAGCGCGCCGTGTTGAGCAGGTAGCGAATCATCTCCTTCTCGCCGCACACATACGCGCCGTAGGAGCCGAGCGCCTTGCCGAGCGTGCCCACGATCACGTCTACCTCGTCCTCCAAACCGGCCTCCGCGACGGCGCCGCGTCCGTCGGGGCCGAGCGCGCCGGTGGCGTGCGCCTCGTCGACCATCAGCCGCGCACCGTACGCTTTCGCGAGCTCCGCGATCTCCCCCAATGGCGCGATGTCACCGTCCATCGAGAACACCGTGTCGGTGACGATCAGCCGCCCGCCCTCGCTCAGCCCGCTGCCGTCGCTCGGCCGCCCACGTTCGCCCGCTCCGCGGGCTGCGCGCGCGGGAGTGCCCCCGTGACGGCGCATACACCAGGCGAGGTGCTCGGTGTCGAGATGGCGATACACGACGACCTCGGCGCGCGACAACCGGCAGCCGTCGACGATCGACGCGTGGTTCAGCTCGTCGGAGAAGACCGTCCCGCCGCGGCCGGCGAGCGCGCCGATCGCGCCGAGATTCGCGAGATAGCCGGACCCGAACAGCAGGCACGCCTCGCTCTGCTCGAACGCCGCCAAGCGCTCCTCCAACCGGCGATGGATCGTCATCGTGCCAGACACCAGCCGCGAGGCGCCCGCGCCCACGCCCCAGCGCATCGCCGCCTCGGCCGCTGCCTCGCGCACGCGAGGATGGTCCGCCAGGCCGAGGTAGTTGTTCGAGCACAACATCAGCATCGGCTTGCCATCGAGCAGCACCGTCGGCCCCTGAGGCCCGCTCACGAGCCGGGTGCGGCGGCTGAGGCCGAGCCGCTCTAGATCTTCCAAACGGCTCTCGATCTCGCTCATTTCCCCGACCCTCCCCGCTGGTCCTCGAAGTGAGTGGCGCCGTTTTCGGCCCGGCGCGACTCCGATCGTGACTGGAGCAGACCGTCGGCCCCGAGTTGCATCTAACCGACCGCGACCTTGCTGTCGACCGTGACCTTGCTGTCGACCGCGACCTTGTTCTCCGCCCCGTCGGGCCGTGGCGGAACCGAGCGCTTGGCGCGATAGCGCAGCTGCGTCGACGGATCCCACAGCCGCACCTGCAAATCGACCTGCTCCGCGGGCGAGGCACCGTCGAGCAGCTCCTCGACGACATCCGGCGTCTCGCCCGCGAGCCAGCCCGAACGGTTGTCCGGGCGGGGGTTGGCCGCGTTGTCGGGCTGACGCGCGACGTTCAAACCGTGCTCCTCGAACATCGCCCGATCGTGCTCCGGCTCGTTTCCGAGCGTGGTCAGGAAGTTGCCCATCATCACGCCGTTGATCCCCGCCTTGACCGCCAGCTCCTGCAGTTCGCCGAGGTTCTCCACTCGCCCGCCGCACAGCCGGAACAGGGCGTTCGGCAGGATCAAGCGGAAGATCGCGATCCACTTCACCGCCTCCCACGGGTCCATGAACTCGCGGTCGCCGAACTTCGTGCCGGGACGTGGGTTGAGCATGTTGATCGGCACGCTCGTCGGGTCGATCGCCGCCAGCTCGAACGCCATCTCCACGCGCTGCTCGCGCGTCTCGCCGAGGTTGAGAATGCCCCCCACACAGGTCTCCAAGCCGGCCTCACGCACGGCCTGGATCGTGCGCAGGCGGCCCTCGTAGCGGACCGTGCTTGTGACCTCGTCGTAGTAGCTCTCTGCGGTCTCCACGTTGTGGTGCACGCGCTGAATCCCCGCGTCTTTAAGCGCCTGCGCGCGGGCTGCAGACATGTGGCCGATCGATGCGCAGCGCTTGAGGTTCGTGTGCTCGGAGACGAGCTTCACCCCTTCGAGGTACTTCTCGAAGTCGCGCTTGCTCAGCCCCTGGCCCTGCGTGACCATGCAAAAGCGGTGCGCGCCCGCCGCCTCCGCCGCGCGCGCGTGCTCGAGCACCTGCTCGGGGTCCATCAGCGCGTGCATCGGCGTCTCCGCCTCGGCGAAACGCGACTGCGCGCAGAAGCCGCAGTCCTCGGCGCAGCCGCCCGACTTGGCGTTGACCAGCGAGCACATGTCGGTCGAGTCCGCAAACCGCTCCACGCGCGCTTCCCACGCGCGCTCGATCAGCGCTTCGATCTGTGCGTGATCCTCGAGCTCGCCCAGCGCCAGGGCTTCCTCACGGGTGATGAGCGACGATGACATCTGCCGCACCTTATATGGCGCGCCGCGGACGGCACTTCACGACGCTATTCGCCGCGCCAGCTCGGCGTCCGTTTCTCGGCGAACGCACGCATCCCCTCGCGCATGTCCTGCGACGCGAACGACGCCGCGCGAAGCGCGATCAGCTCTCTTTCCACCTCGTCGGACAGCTCCCCCTCGGCGTGCAGCAGCGCCGCGATCACACGCTTGTTGCCCGTCTGTGACAGCGGCGCGTTGCCCGCCAGCTCGCCCGCCAGCTCGAGCGCCACCTCCTCGAGCTCCGTCGCCGCCACCACGCGATTGACGAGCCCCCAGCCGAGCGCCGTCGGCGCATCGACGTAGCGGCCGAGCAGAAACAGCTCGCGTGTACGCGCTGCGCCGACCGTGTCAATGAAGCGGCGCATGCCCGTATGCGAGTAGACCAGCCCGAGCTTGGCCGGCGGCATACCGAGCTTGATGTCGTCCTTGGCGACGCGCAGATCGCACGCCAGCGCCAGCTCCAGACCGCCGCCGATCGTGTGACCCGACAGCGCCGCCAGCGTGGGGTACGGATAGGCTTCCAGCGCTTCGATCGCTTCCGTGAATGGATGCGCCACCAGTCGCTCGGCGCGCTGCTCGAACTCCTCGCCGGGGAGCTCGCCGATGTCATAGCCGGCCGAGAACATGCCACGCGCGCCGGTGATCGTCACGCACCGCACGCCGTCGTTGGCGCCCGCCGTCAGCTCTGTAAGGGTGGCGGTGATCGCGTCCAGGATCGGATGGTCGAGCGCATTGCGCTTCTCCGGATTGGAGATCGTCAGACGGACGACGCCGGCGCATGGCTCGTCGACGAGCAGCTTGCCGCCGGCCAGCTCGCGTGGGGAGGCGCTGGGAGACACGGGAGCGGAAGGGTAGCGGTTGCCCGGCGTCCGTCAGCCTCATCGATGTCACCTCACGTCTCTCGACTTCCACCGATGCCACCCCACTCACGTCTCTCGACTCCCCACCGATGTCACCCAATTTTCTCTCGACAAGTTAGGATTGGGATGAGTTGGCCTCCTCGACAGACCAACGCTCCTCGGGTGGGGATCGAGCAAGCGAGCCGCGCGTAGCGCAGTCGTCGCTGCTCTATCGCTGGGGTGCGACGATTGCTCGCCACAGACGGCTCGTGCTCGTACTCGGCGTGGTCGTGCTCGTCTGCAGCGTGCTGCTCTACCCGCGCCTCGAAAGTGCGCTGAACGCACCCGAATACGGCGTCAAGGGGACCGACTCCTCGCGCGTCGAAGCATTGCTGGAAAAGCGCTTCCCCGGAGTCGGCAGCGAGGATGACGGGCTCGTCTTCTACTCCGCCCACCGGCTTGCGAGCGCCAGTGCCTTCCACCAGGTGGTCGCCTCGGTGCTGGCGGTGGCGGCCCGCCAGCCCGGCGTGCGCAACGTGCTGAGCCCGTATGACCCGAACTCGGTCGGGCAGATCTCCTCCGACGAACACGCCGCGGTCGCAGCGCTCACGCTCGGCGGCTCCACCCATCAGCGCTTCGTCCGCGCGCGCACGACGCAATCCGTCGTAGGGCGCGAGGCGCGCGACGGCGTTCACGTGTGGCTGACCGGCTTCTCGCCGATCGCGCGCGATCTCAGCGACGTCGAGCGGACCGACACCGAGCGGGCCGAGGCGATCGGCGTGCCGGTGGCGCTGGCGATCCTGCTGTTCGCGCTGGGCACGGCCGTCGCGGCGCTGGCGCCGCTGCTGATGGCGGGCGCAGGGCTGCTGCTCACCTACGGCGTGCTGGCGCTGCTCACCACCCTGTTTCACTTCGACAACCTGCTGCTCGCGATCGTGACGATGATCGGCGTCGGCATCGGCATCGACTACGGGCTGTTCATCGTCAGCCGCTTTCGCGAGGAGCTCGCCCGCTCCCCGCGCGCGCCGGACGGTGAGCGCGAGCGGGTGGCCGACGCCGTCGGCACGGCGCTCGCCACGTCCGGCCGCACGATCCTGTTCTCAGGCGCGATCGTCGCGCTGTCGCTGGCCTCGCTGCTCGTCGTCGACTCGCCGATCTTCCGCGAGGTCGCCGTCGGCTCGGTGGTCGTCGTCGCCTGCATGCTGATCGTCGCGATGACACTGCTCCCTGCGCTGCTCGCTCAGCTCGGCGCCGGGATCAACCGCGGCGCGCTCCCCGCTCGCTTTCATCCGGCGGATGCACGGCCGCAAGCCGGCCGCGCGCGCGGTGGCTGGGCGCGATGGGCATTGTTGATCATGCGCCGCCCGACCCCAGCGGCGATCCTCGCGGGCGGGATCCTGATCTTGGCCGCGATCCCCGTGACCGGCTTGCGCTACGGGATCAACCTCGGCGTCCTCTCGGTCTCGAGCACCGCCTCCGGCAAAGGCGAGAGCGTGCTTGCGCGCTCGTTCAGCCCGGGCGCCGTAGCGCCGATCCAGATCGTCCTCACCGGCCCCGACGGCTCACGCGGCCACGCGGTGGTGGCCGGCGCTGCGAAGCTGACTCAGGAGCTGGAAAGCGACCATCACGTCACCGGGGTCGCCGAACGTCGCAGTGGCTACGGCGTGCTGCTGACCGTCGTCTCCGCCGCCCGCATCGACTCGCCGACCACGGTTGCGCTCGTGCACCACATCCGCCGCGACCTCGCGCCCCCGATCCACGCGCACGGAGGCCCGACGGTGCTCGTCGGCGGCGCCACTGCGATCACCGTCGACTTCTCCGCGGAGATGCGCTCGAACCTGCCGCTGGTCGTGGGGCTGATCCTCGGCCTGTCGCTGCTCTGCCTCTTGGGCGCCTTTCGCTCGATCGCGCTGCCGATCAAGGCCGTCCTCATGAACCTGCTCGTGACCGGCGCGGCGCTCGGGCTCGTAGTGTGGATCTTCCAGCAGGGTCACGGCGAGCATCTGCTGAGCTTCACCAACCCGGGCTTCATCCAGGCCTACGTGCCACTCGGCATGTTCGCGCTGCTGTTCGGCCTGTCGATGGACTACGAGATCTTCCTGATCCGCCGCGTGCGCGAGGAGTGGCGCAGGACACACGACAACCGGCTCTCAGTCGCGACCGGGATCGAGCACACGGCGCGCCCGATCTCGGCGGCGGCCGCGATCATGGTTGCCGTCTTCGGCAGCTTCCTCAGCGCCAACCTGCTGGAACTCAAACAGATCGGCTTCGCCCTGGCCGTTGCGATCGCGCTCGACGCGAGCCTCGTCCGGCTGATCCTGGTTCCCGCCACCATGCGCCTGCTGGGCAGGTGGAACTGGTGGCTGCCGGGTCCGCTGGAGCGGGCGCTGCCCGACGTCGAGGCCGACTGAGGACCACCCTCCGTCGAGGCGTCGAGGCGTCGAGGCGTAGAGGTGGCGAGGCGTCGAGGCAACATCTCGGGCGGCGTGATCTGGCGGGCGCGGCGAGATCTGGCAGCGCGGTAGATCTAGCCTCGCCGCGCGGCGAGATTCGAACGGCTACTCGAGCACGACGAGCGCGTCGCCCTCGTTCACGGCCTGACCCTCCTCGCAGACGATCTCGCTCACCACGCCGGAGTCCTCTGCCTCGACCGGCATCTCCATCTTCATCGACTCGAGGATCGCGACGGTGTCGCCCTCCTCGATGCGGTCGCCGACCACGCACTCGATCTTCCACACGGTTCCTGTGATGTGAGCCTCTACCCGGGTCGCCATGAAGCGGAAAGATATCCAAGCCGTCGGCGGCTCGCATGCTTGCCTGCGCTATCGGCGCCTCGCACGCGACGGCGGGGGGCAAGGCACGGTTCGCCTGCTTGTCACCGTGTCGCCGTTCTGGAAGTGGAGCACCGCGCGGAACGGAAAGCCCCCGCGGGGGCATCTCGCCGGTATCGCCACGCCTTGCGGGTGATAGCTCACGGTGTGTTCGTGCGCGACCTTCTCATACAGCAGGCCCGGCGGATCGATGTCCAGCTTCAGCGCGGTCATCGCCGCGTCGTCTGCACCGGGCAACGTGGCCGTCACCGGCACCGTGCTCGTCAGCCGCTCGCCGAACGCGCCGGAGTCGGGTAGCAGCAAGCCCGGCAGGATCAGCTGCGCGAGGATCGGCGTCCTGGCTTCGGCATACAGCAGCGTCACGACCTGTTCGTGCACCGGCGGTCCCATCACGGCCACGATGTTGGCCCGCTCCTGCACGAGTTCCGGGCCGAACGGCACCGTCACCATCGCGCTTCCCGTTCCGATCTGTGCGTTCTGCGGGCAGCCTTCCGGCCCGGTGCTCGAGAGCACGGCCGCGCTGCAGATCGCAAGCCCCAACGAGCTCGAGCCGATTTCGGCGCCGGCCGGCAGATACAGCTCGAAGCTAGTCACCGGCGACGGAGACGCACCGACCGCGTCCGCAACCTGGATGGAGGTCGCGATCGAGACATAAGAGCCTAGGCGGTCGGGCGTGAACGATACGTTCAGCGCCACCCGCTCGCGCGCGGCCGCTGCGCGCGCGGTCGCCGGCCGGCCGAAGGCCACCGTCGGCGGTGCCGCTGCTGGTAGTGCCGCAGCCGGCAGGGCTGTTGCTGGTAGTGCCGCAGCCGGCAGGGCTGTTGCTGGTAGGGCTGTTGCCGGCAGCGCCGCCGCCAACAGCGCCGCCGCCAGCGCGATCGCTGCCAGCGGCGCCCGGGTCAGCGGATTACTACAGGCGCACGTTGCCGTGCAGCTGCGCCTTGACACGGAAATTCTGCCGATCCAGCGTGCCGCTGAAGCGCAGGCCTGAGCCGGAGGCGTGCGCGTAGCTGCCGGTGCCGCCGGTGATCGTCATCGAGCCTTCGAAGTACGCCGTCGGACCCACCACGTGCCCGTGCGTCGGGGCGCGGCCGCTGAGCGTGCCTTTGCTCAGATACAGTGTGAGCGTGGCTTGCCCGTTGTTGGAGGCGATCGTTTCGACGTGGGCCGTCATCGAGCCGGACAGCGTCCCTGTCACCTGGCCCTTCTCGACGAACGAGTGCCCCGGAGGGCCGTACCGCGTCCCGCTCAGCGACTCGTTCAGCGACCTCTCGCTCGAAGCCGTCGTCGCGCGTGACGGCGCCTGGGCCGCGGCGGCGTTCGCGCCCCCGGCGGCGCTCAGAGCCAGCACGGATGCGAGCATCACCCGTGTGGATGTCCGCCTTCTCGACAAGTCGATACCCATTTGACCCCTCCTCCTCAGACGCCGTCGTCGGCGTGCGCGTGTCGCAAATTGCGTCGTCTTTGCACCGTAGCAGCAACCGTATGAGCGGTGATGCGGTTGCCCTTCCGGGCGACATCGCGGTCATCGTAGCTGCCTACAACGAGGCGGAGCGCATCTCCGCGACGCTGGCCGCGCTCGCGCGCGCGTTCCCCGGCGCCGAGCTATGGGTCGCCGACGACGGCTCGACCGATGCCACGGCCGTGATCGCGCGCGCCGCGGGCGCGCGCGTGGTTCGCAGCGAGCGGGTGGTTGGCAAGGGCGAGGCGGTGACGGGGGCCGCTCACAATGCTCTTCGCTGGGCTTCGACGCGCGCGCGCGAGCACGCGCGCGCGTACGGCGTGTTCGAGATGGATGTACACGGCGCGCGCGCTCCGGACGGCGAGCAGGACGATCACTGGCCGATCTTCCTCCTTTGCGACGGCGATCTCGGCGAGTCCGCCGCGAGCCTTGCGCCGCTCGTCTACGCGGTACGGCATGGCGAAGGGGATCTCGCGGTCGCGCGGTTCTCGCGGCGCGTGGGCGGGGGAGTCGGGCTGGCAGTCGGCTTTGCCCGCTTTGCGATCCGTCGGCGGTGTGGCCTTCGCGCGCAGGCGCCGATCTCTGGACAGCGAGCTTTGCGCGCCCAAGCATTGGAGCGGACGCTGCCGTTTGCGCACGGGTTCGGCATGGAGATCGGCATGACGATCGACGCGGTGCACGCCGGCCTGCGCGTCGTCGAGGTTGAGCTCGACCTCACCCACCGTGCCACTGGCCGCACGCTCGGCGGGTTCCTCCACCGTGGCCGCCAGCTGCTCGACTTCGTGCGGGTCTACCTCGCGCGGCGCTGACCCCCGGCGCGCGGATACGGGCGCGGCGGCTCGTCCAGCCCGTCCAGTGACCGGCGCAACAGACCCTCTTGCGGTGGTCGCGCCAGCTTGTCTCCCATAAAAAACCCTCCAACCCATCGATACGCTCAGCGCGTGATCCTCGCCATCGATCAAGGCACCACGGGCACGACCTGCATCGTGTTCGACGAGCGGGCCGAGCCGATCGGCCGCGCCTATCGCGAGCTGACCCCCCATTTCCCGCGCCCCGGCTGGGTCGAGCACGACGCCGGCGAGATCTGGACGGTCACCCAGGCGGTCGCCGGCGAGGCGCTCGCGGATGCGGGCGTACGCGCGGGCGAGCTCGCCGCGGTCGGGATCACCAACCAGCGCGAGACCGTCTGTGTGTGGGATCAGTCCAGCGGCGAGCCGCTGCACCGTGCGATCGTCTGGCAGGATCGGCGCACGACCGCGCGCTGTGAAGAGCTGCGCGGCGCCGGGCACGAAGGGCTCGTGCGTGCGCGTACCGGGCTCGTGCTCGACCCATACTTCTCCGCCACCAAGATCGAGTGGCTACTTGACAACGTTCCGGGGCTGCGCGCCCGCGCGCTCGCCGGCACGGCGGTGTTCGGCACCGTCGACTCCTGGCTGATCTTCAAGCTCACGGGCGAGCATCTCACCGACGTCTCCAACGCCTCGCGCACGATGCTCTTCGACATCGCCTCCTGCCGTTGGGATCCGGAGTTGCTCGACCTGTTCTCCGTACCCGAGCGGGCGCTCCCTCGGGTGCAGGCGACCGCGGGCGTTTTCGGCCGGACGCGACCCGACGCGCTGCACGGCCACGCGGTCCCGGTCGCGGGCGTCGTGGGCGATCAGCAGGCGGCGCTGTTCGGCCATGCGTGTATCGATCCCGGCAGGGGCAAGAGCACCTACGGCACGGGCTCGTTCGTGCTGCTCAACACCGGCTTCACCCCACCTGCCGAGCCCCCGCCGGGGCTGCTCGCGACAGTCGCCTGGGGGATCGGACCCGCCCAACCCGCCGGCTCGCTCACATACGCGCTCGAAGCGGCGATCTTCGTCACCGGCGCCGCCGTGCAATGGCTGCGCGACGGGCTCGGCCTGATCGCGCGCGCCGAGGAGACCGAAGCGCTCGCGGCCTCGCTGGACAGCAACGACGGCGTCTACTTCGTGCCGGCGCTCACCGGCCTGGGCTCACCGCACTGGGACCCGCACGCGCGCGGCACGATCGTGGGGCTGACGCAGGGCGCCGGTCGCGCGCACCTGGCGCGCGCGACGCTCGAGGCGATCGCCTACCAGACGGTCGATGCCGTGCGCGCGATGGAGGCGGTGGCGGGCGAGCCGCTGAGCGAGCTGCGCGCCGATGGCGGGGCCAGCGCGAACGGCTGGCTGATGCAGTTCCAGGCCGATGTGCTCGGCGTGCCTGTCGTGGCTGCGCAGATCGGCGAGACGACCGCGCTCGGCGCCGCCTACCTGGCCGGGGTCGGGGTAGGCGCCTGGACGGTGAGCGACATCCTCACGCGCGCCCACGAGCAGGAGCCCGGGAGATGCTACGAGCCGCGGATGAGCGCGCAGGAGCGCACAGCCCTGCTCGCCGGCTGGAGCGACGCGCTGGTCCGCGCGCGCGGCGGTCGGTCTGCGGCGAGCGACGGCGTGAGCGCGACCGGGCTGCATGAGAACGAGAGCTCGGCAGGCGCGTAAGAGAGCTCGGCAAGTGCGTAACCTTGGCGCGCCGATGAGGTAAACACGCCAGATGAGCGATCTCGCCCCGATGCGCGAGCAGGTCTACGCCGACCCCCGGCCGAAGGAGCACTTCGACCGCTTTCACGAGCGCTCGCGCACGCGCGAGCCCGACTGGGCGTATGAGCTCACGCGCACGATCACCTCGCTGTACGCGTACGCGTTCCTGCGCACGCGCGCGATCTCCACCGAGAAGGTGCCGGGCACGGGCGCGGTGATCCTCGCCCCCAATCACTTCTCGTTCATGGATCACTTCCTGATGGGCTGCTACCTCCGGCGCAAGGTCCGCTTCATGGCCAAGTCGCAGCTGTTCAAACCGGGGCCGATGCAATACATCTACACCCACGGTGGCGTCTTCCCGGTGCGCCGCGGCGCGCGCGACGAGGAGACGTTCATCACCGCCGAGACGATCCTTTCGCGGGGCGGCGCGATCACGATGTACTGCGAGGGCGGGCGCTCGCGCACCGGCAACGTCGCCGA
The DNA here is from genome assembly GCA_036501315.1 of Solirubrobacteraceae bacterium. Lineage (GTDB taxonomy): Bacteria > Actinomycetota > Thermoleophilia > Solirubrobacterales > Solirubrobacteraceae > Palsa-744. Next base: position 9,011 of record DASYAM010000021.1, on the reverse strand, counting down.
GCAGGCCAAGCGCGGGATCGGGCGCCTCGCGCTCGAGACCGGCGCGCCGGTCGTGCCGATCGCGATTCACGGCTCCTCACGCATCCGCAACTGGAAGCGGCTGCAGTTTCCGAAGGTCACCGTCCAATACGGCGACGCGCTGCGCTGGGAGCGCACTGAGAGTCCCACCCGCGAGCAGCAGCAGGAGGTGGCCGACGAGATCCTCACGCAGATCCGCGCGCTCTACTCGGGTCTCGAGCAGCACGGCCGCAAGGGCATCCTGCAGCGCGTGCGCGAGCAGCGTCGGTCCGGTCGCGTATCGTTCGGGCCCACGCCGGAGTAGCTAGCGTGACTCCATAGCTGGCCGTCACCAGCAAGCGACTCCCGGGAGGAGCGTCATGAGCCGTTCGATCGATGTCGGTTCGGTAATCAGCCGCACGTTCAGCATCTACGCCGACCAAGCCTCCGTGCTGTTGCCGGCCGCGGCCGTCGTGTTCGTCGTGATCGGGGTGATCACCGCCCTGCTCGTCGTGATCGCGCCGATCCTCGCGATCCTCGCGTTCGTTGTGATCCTCGTCGGCACCACCCTGTACACCGGCATGGTCGTCGAGCTCGTGGCCGACGTTCAGGACGGGCGCCGCGACGCGACCGTCGGCCAGCTGCTGAACGCGGCCACGCCCGTCGTCGGCCAGCTGATCCTGATCGGGATCGTCAGCGGCATCTGCATCGCGATCGGCTTCGTCCTGATCATCGTCCCTGGGCTGATCCTGATCACGATCTGGTCGGTGGCGGCGCCAGTTGTCGTGCTCGAGCGCCCCGGAGGCCTTGCGCCGCTCGGGCGCAGTCGCGAGCTCGTGCGCGGCAACGGCTGGCAGGTGTTCGGCGTGATCGCCGTGCTCGTGATCGGCGTCGGCATCGTCTCCGCGATCATCGAGGCGATCGCCGGCTCAGGCGGCACCGGCGCCGCGATCGTCGTGCGGGTGATCGTCGAGATCTTCACCGCGCCGCTGTCCGCGCTCGCCGCGTCGGTGCTCTACTTCGAGCTGCGCGGTCCCACCACCGAGGCCACGCCGGGCGAGCGCGCCGTCGAGGGGATCCTCTGATGGTGCGCCGCGCCCGGCTTCCCTGACGTTCATGAGCGACACGGCCGCGTTGAGTGAGACGGCCGCGTTGTTGCGCCCCGGCCTGCTGGCTGGAGTCTCGGTCCTGGTGGCCGGGGCCGGCGAGGCGACAGGGACGCTTGGCGGCGCCGTGAGCGCCGCCTGCGCGGAGTTGGGCGCCAGCGTGGGCATTTGCGCTGTGGATGCTTTCGCTGACGAGGCCTCCGTGGAGGCGGCTTTGGGCGCAGCGCTCGCCGAGATGGGCGCTCCCGACCTGCTGGTGGTGGACGGCGCAGGTCTGTTCGCGCGCGGGTCGGCGGGTGATCCCGGGGCGGAGGGGGACAGAGCGGAGGGGAACAGGGTGGATGGGGAGGATGGGGTGGATCGGGACAACGGGGCGGATGGCGATGGCCGGGTGGATGGGGAGGATGGGGTAAAGGACGGGAACGCGATCGCGGCGGCCGCCAGGGTCGCGTTGAGCGCATGCCTGGACGCAACCTGGAACGTGACGCGCGCCGTCGCGAACATGGCGTTCCTAGCGAGCGAGCCGGGTCCGACCGGCGGACGCGTCGTGTACCTCGCGCCGCCTCCCAACACGGGCCCGCACGCCGAGGCGGCTCGCGCCGGCCTTGAGAACCTCGCGCGTACCCTGTCGATCGAGTGGGCGCGCCACGCGATCACGCTGGTGGCGATCGCGCCGGGCGAGGCGACCGCCGCGGGCGAGGTGGCGGCGCTGTGCGCCTACCTCGCCTCGCCCGCGGGGGCCTACTTCTCTGGTTGCCTGCTCGACCTCACGGGCCCGCGTATCGCGGCCCCCCTGAAGTCGCCCGAGGCGGGTGGCGGCGGAGCTTAGCCCGACATCCCGCCGAACAGGCCGCCTGTGATGTGCAGCGTCTGTCCATGCACGTAGTTAGACCAGGGAGTGCACAGGAAGAAGATCCCTCCGGCGGCCTCCTCCGGCGTCGCCGGGCGACCGAGCGGGATCAGCATCGAGGCCATCTGGCGCATCTGCTCGGGGATGCCGAGCTGGATCTTCTCGCCGTCCTTCTCCATCGTGTTCTCGTCGTCCTTCGCCTGCGTCAAACGCGTGTCGATGAAGCCGAACGCGACCGCGTTGACGTTGACCTTGAACTGGCCCCACTCCTTGGCGACCGTTTTCGTCAGGCCGACCACGCCCGCCTTGCCGGCCGAGTAGTTGGCCTGGCCGGCGTTCCCGAACGTGCCCGAGGTGGAGGAGACGTTGACGATCTTGCGGAACACCTCCTTGCCTTCCTCACGCTCCTTCTTGGCGGGCTCGCGCAGGTGCGGGGCCGCCGCGCGGATCACGCGGAACGGGACCACCGTATGGATGTCGAGCATCGCCTGAAAATGCTCGTCGGTCATCTTGTGCACCGGCGCGTCGATCGTGTAGCCGGCGTTGTTGACGATGATGTCGATCTTGCCGAACGAGTCGATCGCCTTCTGCACGAGCTGCTCCGGCGCGTCGCCCTTGGTCAGATCGCCTGCGAAGACGGCCGTCTCGCCCGCGATCTCGCCGGCCGCCTGCTCGGCGACATCGCCGTCGAGGTCGTTGATCAGGACCTGCGCGCCCTGCGCGACGAGCAGCTCAGCGGTTGCGCGACCGATCCCGCGCGCCGAACCCGTGACGATCGCCGACTTGCCGTCTAGTACTCCCATGTCTGTTAAGTCTCCTTGTCGCGTTGATGTGGGGCGGAGACTATCCAAGCGCCTGCCCACGTAGGCATCGGGCTCCTGGGACGAGATGGCTCACCCGGTGATGATCACGCCGAAGTCCTGCGTGTAGATCGCGCCGGCCTGGCCGTGCGCGAGCGAGGCAGGCGCGTGCGGGGAGACGCCGATCGCGGTGTCTCGGAAGTGGGCATCAAGGATGTTCGCGCGGTGACCCGGCGAGGCCATCCACGCGGCGACGATCGCGTTTGGGGTTGCCAACCACAGCGTGCCCCAGCCGATGTTCTCGCCGACTTCATAGCCGACCTGCGAGCTGTAGATGTAGCCGGCCGCGCGCATGCGGCTGAGCGGCGTGTCTCCGTTCGGGCTCACATGTTCGAAGTAGTTCTCCTGCGCCATGCTCTCGCTGTGGCCCTGAGCGGCCTGCTGGAGCTGCGCGTTGGGCTGCAGCGCGCTCTCGCCGTTGTCCGCCCGTTCGCGGTTGATCAGGCACAGCGTGGCGGCGCGAATGGTTTCCAGGTTGCCCTCGTTGGGCGTGAGGCTCGCTCCTGGGCAGCTGTCGCTTTTTGCGGCGGCCGGGTTGGGGCGGCGCTGGTCGTGTCGGGCCTTCGAGTGATGCTTGGCGGGCTGATGTTTCTTGGCGTGGCGCTTGGCGGGGTGCCGTTGCGGGCAGCGCGCTCCGCTGTGTCGCCGGCGGCGCCCATGGCGCTTGCTCGCGTGAAAGCTGGCGCGTTTGGCGCAGGCGGCGCTCCGGTGGGCGTGTTTGCGCCCGGTGCTCGCTCCCGCGCCCGCGATGGGGGCGAACAGGGCGCACAGGCAACAGGCCAACAGTGCGATCGTAAGCGTGCAGCGGAATCGAGCCACGTGCAAACATCGGCCGGCGAGCGCACAAACATGAGCCCCGGCAGCGGTGTTGGACCGCTGGCATGGCTGCGACAATGGAAGGACGCATGGCGACCGTCGTAGCCCTAGATGCCTCACCTGCAACTGTTCTGCGCTCGATGCGTGGCGCGATCATCGATGCGCGTATCGCCTATCCAGATGTTCTCCACGTCGAAGTTCGCGACTCGGGCGGAGAGATCTGGCGTCTTGCTACCCAAGATGCAGAGTTCTCGCCATCTGACCCGGATCAGCTCATCGGGCGCTCGATCGACGACGCTGACATCGATGAGGAGTCCGGCGAGCTGCGGTGCAGGCTTTCCGACGGTTCAGTGCTCGACATCAAGCCTGCCGTGCCCGATACAGAGGAGGACCCGCCCTATTGGGAGCTGATCAATCCCGCTGGGATCGTCCTCGAGTTCGGTCCAGGAGTTCGCTGGCAGATCAGCGGTGCCGACGCACCGACCTCGCGCCGCTGAGGGCTTAGAGGCTGTCTCAAAACCGTGAGCACGTCCGGATCGTCCCTGGACGCGGCGCTGGACGCCACGTGACGGCTCGCACGTGCCACCAGCACGCGCTTCACCGCCTCGCGACGCCCAGCTTGATCCAGGAACGCCCCGACCGCACTCACGGGTTTTGAGACAGCCTCCTACAGGCTGAGCACGCGGCCGAGGATCTCGCGCATGATCTCGTCCGAGCCGCCGCCGATCGGGCCGAGGCGGGAGTCGCGCGCCGCGCGCTCGACCCAGACCTCCTTCATGTAGCCGGCGCCGCCATGGATCTGCAGGCACGCGTCCATCAGCTCGAAGGAGGCGCGCTGGGTCATAAGCTTCGCCATCGTGACCTCCTTCAGCGGCTCCTCCCCGGCGACGAAGCGCCGGAGCGCGTCGTAGGTGACGCAGCGCGCGGTGTGGGCGCTGGTCGCGAGGTCGGCGAGCTTGTGGCGGATCGCCTGGTGCTTTGACAGGGGGCGGCCGAAGGCGGTGCGCTCGCGCGCGAACTCGGCGGTGCGCTCCCAGGCGAGCGCCATCGCGCCGACGGCGCCGAGCGCCATCGCCAGGCGCTCCCACTGGAAGTTGGCCATGATCTGCTTGAAGCCCTCGTGCTCCTCCCCTAGCAGGTTCTCCACGGGGACGAACACGTCCTCGAAGGCGATCGTCGCGGTGTCCGAAGCGTGCCAGCCGAGCTTCTCGAGCTTCGCCGAGGTGACGCCTTCCGAACGGTCGACGATCAGGAAGGAGATCCCGTGGTGGCCGCCCTCCTCGGTCGTCTTCACGGCGGTGACGATGAAGTCCGCGCGGACGCCGTTGGTGATGTAGGTCTTCTCGCCGTTGACGACCCAACCGCCGTCGACGCGCTCGGCGCGCGTGCGCAGCGCCGCGACATCCGAGCCCGCGCCGGGCTCGGTGATCCCGAGCGCGCCGATCTGCTCACCCTTGATCGCGGGCACCAGATAGCGTCGGTGGTGGTCCTCGGTGCCGAACTTCCAGATCGGTGGCGTGGCGATGTTGATGTGCGCGCCGATTCCCGCGGCCGTCCCACCGGAGCCGATCCGCGCGAGCTCCTCCACCAGCACCGCCTCGTGCAGGTAGTCGCCGCCCTGTCCGCCGAGCTCCGTGGGGTACTTCAGCCCGAGCAACCCCTGAGCGGCGAGCTTTGCAAAGACCTCGTTCGGGAACCAGCGCGCGTCCTCCCACGCCTGCGCGTGCGGGGCGAGCTCGCGGTCGAGGAAGCCACGGATCGACTTGCGCAGCTCCTCATGCTCGTCGGTGAACGGTGGTGTCGGCGGCAAGATCTACAGGCCGTAAGAGCGGCCGATGACGTCCAGCATGATCTCGTCCGTGCCCGCGCCGATGCGGTTCAGCCGTGCGTCGCGCCAGACGCGCTCCACGCCGTACTCGCGCATGTAGCCGGCGCCGCCGTGGATCTGGATGCATTCGTCCGCCACTTCGCACAGCACGCGCGAGGCGTGCAGCTTTGCCATCGAGATCTCGCGCACGGGGTACTCGCCGTTGTTGAAGCGCCACGCCGTGATGTAGGTCATCTGCCGCGCCGACTCGATTTTGGTTGCCATCTCCGCGAACTTGTGGCGGATCACCTGGAACTTGCCGATTTCGCGGCCGAACGCCTTGCGCTCGTGCGCGTACTGAAGCGTCCGTTCAAAACACTTCTGCGCGCCCGCCACCATGCCGGCCGCGCCGATCAAGCGCTCGCCTTGGAGCTCCCACATGATGTGGTAGAAGCCCTTGCCCACCTGTCCGAGCACCGCGCTCTCAGGCACGCGCACGTCCTGGAAGGCGAGCAGTGCCGTGTCGGAGGCGTGCATGCCGAGCTTCTCAAGCCGCTTCTCGCGGATCACGCCCGGAGCGTCCATCGGCACGAGGAACAGCGTGAAGCCGTCATATCCCGCGTCCGAGTCGGTCTTCGTGACGAGCACGATCACGTCGGCGCGGTGACCGTTTGTGATGTACGTCTTCGAGCCGTTGATCACGTAGTCATCGCCGTCTTTGACCGCGCGCGTCTTGATCCCTTTCACGTCCGATCCGGCATCGGGCTCGGTGATGCCGAGGCAGAGGATCTTCTCGCCCTTGATCGCCGGCACCACCCACTCCTGCTTCTGCTCCTCTGAGCCGAACGCGAGGATCGGCGGCATCGCCATGTCGGTATGGACCGCGATGCCCATCGCAAGGCCCCCGGAGTTGCCGTTCGTGATCTCCTCCGCCAGCACCAGCGCGCTGTAGTAGTCGCCGCCCTGCCCGCCGTACTGCTCGGGCTTGTCCAGGCCGAGGAAGCCCAGCTCGCCCATGCGCGCGAACACCGAGTCGGGGAACGTGCTCTCCTCCCACTCCTCCGCGTGCGGCGCGAGCTCTTTGACCGCGAAGTTGCGGATCGACTCGCGCAGCTGTTCGTGCTCGTCGGTGAAGATGAAATGCTTGCGCTGGCTCTGATGGTCGGGCTTGCGCACGCTCTCGGCGGTGGCGGCCATGTGATGCGGTCTCCTTGGTCTCGGCTGGGTGTGGGGGCAAGCTATCGCAGCTCCACGCAAAAGTAAACAGTAGAGCTAGCTACTTTGGGCAGTGTCGTCGGGTGGCGGTGGCAGCTGTCAACGGTTCGAACCTCCGATACTGGCCGGCACCCAGGCCCGGTAGCCTTCTTGGGCGATGATCGCTTGGCCCCGCATGAGCAGGCTCAGGGTTGCCGAGCTCGTCATGGTCGCGGGCCTGCTCGCCGCGGGCGCGGGGCCGGGTGCCTCTCGGACTTCGAGCGCCGCGGCGCTCGCTCCCACGGCCCTCCCGCCGCCACAACTCCAGGCTCTCGAGCAGAAGATGGAGCGGCTGAAGATCGACAGCGAGCGCTTCTCGCAGGTCTCACAGGGCTTCGCCCTCGGCTCCCCCCCACGAAGTGCGAAGCGGGGAGCCGGAACATCTCATTCGCACCTCGCTCAACGCTATAGAGCTGGGCGAAGCCAGCGTCTCGCCGGCCGAGGGCGAGGTTCTCCTCGGCGCCAGCCACCAGCCGGCGATGATCGCGATCGGCTCCACCGTCTACAGGCGCGAAGGGGGAGGGAAGCGCTCGCACAGGCGGCCCTGGGTGCGCTCGAGGAACTCGTTCGAATCGCCCGCCACGCAGATCCTTCCGTTTGCGGGTGGCCATCGTCTCGAAGTGGACGCCGGTGGGATGGGCGGTTTCGCCGGCCTGCTCAATCTGCTCGCCACGGCGATAGGGCCGGTGAACGTGGACGGTCCGGCCGCGGTGCAGGGTCAGCAGACGACCGAGCTCACGGCGACCGTCGAACCGCGGCTGCTGATCAAGCACCTGACGGTTGAAGACGTCGAAAGGTTCAAGACCGACGAGCCGATCGAGCAGCTGCAGATGTTCGTGACCGAAGCCGGCTTGCCGATCAGGGTCGTGACGAACACTAAAACGGCGGACCTCAGCGAGACCCTGACGACGGAGATCCTCGCGGTCAACATCCCCTTGAAGAAGATCAAGCCGCCGCCCGCTTCTCAGAGGATCGCGGCCTCGACCCTGCGCTAGCGGGAACGGAAGCACGGGAAGCGCACAAGGCAAAGGGAAGTAAACAGTAGGACTGCTCACTTCCCGCATTGCGCGGTAGCGGTTAGGATGGCCGGGTGCCCACGGAGAAGGTCCTATACGGCGTTGACGAAGCTGGCGTCGCGACGATCACGCTCAACGACCCCGACACGCGCAACGCGCTCTCCGCTGAGTTGCTCGGCGGGCTGATCGCGGCATACGAGCGTGCGCGCGACGAGCACGAGGTGCACTGTGTGGTGTTGTGCTCCTCACATGAGCGGACGTTCTCCTCGGGCGCGAACCTCGGCGGCTTCGCGGGCGATGAGGCGCTCGTGCATAAGCACTTCGGCTCGGAGCACTTCGTGGGGCTGTTCAAGCTGATCGGAGAGCTGGGCAAGCCGACGATCTGCGCGGCGCGCGGCCACGTGCTTGCGGGCGCGCTCGGGATCGCGCTCGCATGCGACCTGATCCTCGCCACCGAGGAGGCGACGTTCGGCACGCCAGAGATCAACATTGGTGCGTTCCCATTCATGATCATGGCGCTGATCTACCGCAACGTGCCGCGCAAGAAGGCGAACGAGCTGCTGCTGCTCGGCGAGCGCTGGAGTGCGCAGGAGGCGCTCGCGGCGGGGATCGTCAACCGTGTGGTGCCCGCGGGTGAGCTCGACGCGACGGTCGCCGATTGGGCGGCCAGACTGGCGGGCAAGTCTCCCGTGATCATGCGCCTGGGCAAGCAGGCGATGCGCCGCCAGATGGACATGGGACTGGACGATGCACTCGACTATCTGCGCGCGCAGCTGAGCCTGGCACTGTCCACCGAAGACATCGTGGAGGGCGTGACGGCGTTCTTCGAGAAGCGCGACCCGCAGTGGAAAGGCCGCTGATGAGCACCGAGACGACGACTGAGACGAGCGCCTCCGAGACGGCTCCCACGTCGCTCTTGCGCCCGCTGGTGGAGGACCTCGAGGCTCGCCGAGCGAAGATCGAACTCGGCGGCGGCGAGGAGAAGATCGCGGCGCAGCACGCGCGCGAGAAGCTGACCGCGCGCGAGCGAATCGCGCTGCTCGTCGACAAGGGCACGTTCGTGGAGCTGGGCATCCACGGCAAGCCACACTTCTCTCAGCGCGCGATGGACGGCGTGGACGCACCCGCCGACGGCGTGATCACCGGCTACGGCAAGGTCGACGATCGCCTGACGGCGGTGTGCGCTTACGACTTCACGGTGATGGCGGGCTCGATGGGCATGACGGGCGAGATCAAGGTGACGCGTCTACGCGAGCTGGCGCTGACGAAGCGGATGCCGTTCGTGTGGCTGCTGGACTCGGCGGG
>DASYAM010000020.1:0-31926 GCA_036501315.1 Solirubrobacteraceae bacterium | reverse complement strand
GATCCGAGTTCGATCCCAGGGCTGGAGTTAGCCTTGTAGGTACCGACGTTCTTGACCTCAGCGCCTTCTGCAAGAGCTAGCCTGCCGGAGCTCTGCGTCAGAACGCCTTCGTTAACCAGAGTGCGCCTGGTCAGATTAGCGGTCGAAGCCAAGGTGAATGATCCTGTCGAGCCGGGCAACAACACCGTCGAGCCCGACCCAGACATGGTGCTTTCGTGTTCCCATGCAAACGAGCTAGACACGTCCAACGTCGCCGCGCCCGTCAACGTGCCACCACTACCCATCGTGAGGCCGTGGATGCGCGATGATTCCAGGGCGTTTGATACTTCTAGCATTCCGCCTGAGAGGGCAACGGTCCCTTCTCCCTGAACAACACCAGTCTGATTTGCCCCTTCGGTGACCACGACCGTCTTACCCGCACCGATGCACGCCACGTCCATTGGCGTGGGGACTTTGCCCGTAGACCAGTCGCCCGCAGTCGTCCAGTTCCCTTCGCTCGGGCCTGTCCAGGCGTCCGTACAAAGCGATTCAGCGGAAGCGGCCGGCGCCAAAGCTAGAACCGCCACGAGCAACGCGAACAGGCATCCGAGGCTCCTTACCGCGAGAACGCCGGCCCGGAGGCGAGACCTCCCTCCCGCACGAATCATCAGTCGTGCCATGCCGAACCGTATGCCGCCCACGCCAACCTCCCGTTGTCTCGACCCGTTGGCCGGGGTTCTATCAGATGCAGACGAAGGGCGGCAATTCCCTCATGCGTACTTGTCCGAGTTTCCGGCTTCACGAGTGCGCGCGAGGCGTCTCAGCCGAGCAGCTTCCCCGGGTTCATGATCCCGCTGGGATCGAGCTCTCCCTTCAACGCGCGCAGCGCCGCTACGCCCTCGCTTCCCACCTCGCGCTCAAGCCACGGCGCGTGGTCGCGCCCGATCGCGTGGTGGTGGGTGATCGTGCCGCCGCCGTCGAGAATCGCGCGGCTGGCGGCTTCCTTGACGGCGCGCCACTGGCCGAGCTCGTCGCCTTCGCGCTGGCGGGCGATGAACGTGAAGTACAGCGACGCCCCAGTCTCGTACAGGTGCGAGACGTGACACATGACGAGCCCCGGCGTGCCCTGACCCTTGAGCGCGGCGGCGATCGCGGCCCCCACCGCGCGGTGCAGCCGCCGCAGGTTCGACCATTGCGTGGCGGTCTCGAGCGTCTCGACCAGCACACCTTGCGTGAGCAGCTCGTCGCGCAGATAGGGAGCGGAGTAGCGCCCGTGACGCCACGCCTCTCCGGGTGAGCGCCCCACCCGCACGCCGCCGCTGTCACGCACGAGGTCGAGCGCGCGCTTGCGCCTGATGGCGAACTCGACGCGCTCGCCCTCGAAGCCGAGGATCGCCAGGCACGCCCCGTCGCCACGCCCGCGCAACCCGAGATAGGCGCGCCCGAGCCGCCCCTTGACGCCGCCGGTGCCGGCGAGCGCGAGCGACATGCGCGTCTCCTGAACGTCTGAGAGCCGTGCGACGTCGGGCATCGCGTGCTGCTGGGCGAGCGCGCGCAACGCGTCCACGCCTGCGGCGAAGTCCGCGAAGAAGACGCCTTCGTAGATCCGCTCCTCGGGCGCGGCGCGCACGCGCAAGGAGAGCTCGTCGATCACGCCGCACGTGCCCTCCGAGCCGACCAGCAGCCGCCGCAGCTCCGGTCCCGCCGCGCTGGCCGGTACTGCCGCAAGCGCGATGTCGCCCGCGGGCGCCGCGAGACGCAGCCCGAGGATCATCTTCTCGATCGAGCCGTATCCGCTCGATGCCTGCCCCGCCGAGCGCGTCGCGGCGCAGCCGCCGAGCGAGACGTACTCGAACGACTGCGGATGGTGGCCGAGCGTCAGGCCGCGCGCGCCCAGATACCGCTCTAGAGCGGGGGCGCGCATGCCTCCTTGTGCGACGACTGTCAGCGACTCGCGGTCGAGCTCGACCACATTGCCCATGCGGCGCATGTCGAGCGCGATCACGCCCGCGTGCTCGCCGCGTAGCGGCGCGACGCCGCCGACGACGCTCGTGCCACCGCCGAAGGGAACGACGGCGATCGAGTCGCGGGCGCAGCGCTCGAGCACGGCGCGCACCTGCGCATGGTCGCATGGATAGACGATCGCGTCGGGAGCTCCGTCGGGCTCGCCCGCACGCAGGCGAACGAGATCCGGGTAGCCCTTGCCGGCGGCGTGCAGCACGCGAGCTGCGTGATCGTCGCGCACGCCGTCGTCGCCGACGACCTCGCGCAGTGCCGCCAACGAGGAGGCAGACAGCGTGCAGGGAGCGATCTCTACCCGCTCGAGCGCCACGGGCGGCCGCGGGCGCGGCCCGATCCCGACGCTCTCACGCAGGTAGTCCAACGCGTACGGGGGCAATCCCGCGGGCTGGGTCGGGTCGCCCCAACCCCACCAGCGCATCGTGGGCGCGTCGATCGCGCCGGTCATCGGCCGTGAATCCGCTGGAGGCCGTCGAGCGCCTCTTCGATCGTGGCGCGCGCCGCGCGGCGTACCATGTGGCCGCCGAAGCGCGGGAAGAACCCGCTCAGCGTCTGGTGCAGCTCAATCGTCACCTCGGTCAGCCCGGTCGCCTCGCTCTCGCCGTCGGAACCGCCGGTGCCATCCGCGAGAGCGCCGGCAAGCGGCGGCGAGCTAGCGGGTGCAGGGCGCAGGCTGACTTCGGTCTCGGCAGTCTTCAGCACGCGCGCGAACGGCGTGCCGGCGATCCGCTGGCGCCAACGCAGCGCGCGCTCGCCTCCTTTCGCCTGCACGAGCTCGAAGTCGGCGCGCACCGTTTTGCCCTTCGCGGTCTTCATCACCTCGGTGAACGCGCCCTGCTCGCCTGTACCCGCAAGGGTGACGTCCTCGACCCTGTTCACCCGCGGCCACCAGCGCGGCAGGTGGTGGGGATCGCCGATTAGCTCCCACAACTCATCGACCGGGGCCGCGATCGTGCGGCTGGCGCGCGCGGTGGGCATGACCGGGAGCTTAGGGCCTATCCCGTTGGGGCCGCACGGGCCTCACGACTCGTAGCTGAGCAGCGCGTGTGCTTCATGCGGCTCGAGCCGCTCGCGCCCGTTCAGGAACGCCAACTCGATCAGGAACCCGCAGCCGACGACCTCGCCGCCGAGCTGCTCGACCAGGTCGCACAACGCGGCGGCGGTTCCGCCCGTTGCAAGCAGATCGTCGTGCACAAGCACGCGCTTGCCAGCGTGCACAGCGTCGGTGTGCAGCTCGAGCTCGTTCGCGCCGTACTCGAGCAGATACTCGGCGCGCACCGTCTGATACGGGAGCTTGCCGGGCTTGCGCGCGAGCACGAAGCCGGCGCCCAGCTCGAGCGCGAGCGCCGGCCCGAGCAGAAAGCCGCGCGCCTCCGCCGCGACCACGCAGTCGACATGCAACGGCCGCGCGTAGGCGGCCAGACCGCTCACCGCCTGCGCAAGCGCGCGCGGTTCGGCCAGCAGCGGCGTGATGTCCTTGAACCCGATCCCCGGTCGGGGGAAGTCCGGGATCTCGCGAACGAGCGCCCGCAGATCGGTCGATGCCTCGGTCATCGGGCGTCAGCGCAAGATCTTGCGCAGATCGCGTACGAGTAGCAAATGCTTCAGATGGGTGGCGACAGCCGCAAGGTTCTCAAGCGCCTCGACGGCCTCCTTGCGCCGCTTGGGGTTGCGCGAGCGCAGCGCCGGCGCGAGGATCTGCTGGAGCAGGTTCGCCTCGCGGTCGGCGGAGGAGCGGAACACGCGCAGGTTGCGCCCGCCGACGCCGTAGCGCGCGAGCTCGGCGACCGCGCCGATGATCTCCCGCTCGGTCTCGTCGAAGTAGCGCACGCCGCCGCGCAGCTCGCCCTTGACGACGCCGTACTCCTCGAGCTCGCGCACGAGCTTGTCGTCGGCCTTGGTCTCGTCGAGCACGTCGTCCATCGAGTAGAGCGCGCCGGTGACCTCACGCACGCTCACGCTCGGGCGCCACGGTCGCATGCCGTCGCGGCCCGGCGCGGGCGTGTCCTGTCCCGAGCGTCCCGCCGCGAGCTCCTGGCGGATCACGCGCAGCGGCAGGAACTCGTCGCGTTGCATGCGCAGGATCGTGCGCAACCGCGCGACGTCGCCCTGGGTGTAGAGACGGTAGCCACCCGGCGTGCGCCGCGGCGTCAAGAGCTTCTGGTCCTCGAGATAGCGGATCTTCGAGATCGAGATGTCGGGGAACTCCTGCACGAGCGCCTTGCACACTGCGCCGATCGTGATCGACTTCTGGCGCGGTGCGACGCCCTCGTCGGCCTGCAGCGCGCCCTGCAGCTCGCCGACGTCCGCCGGTGGTGTCTGCGCTGCCATCAGCGGGCGTGGAACGTCAGCTTGTACTTGCCGATCTGCACCTCGTCGCCCTCCTCCAGGCGCTGAGACTCGATCCGCGAGCGGTTTACGTAGGTGCCGTTCAGCGAGCCACAGTCGTCCAGATGCCACTGCTCGCCGCGGCGAATCAGGAGCGCGTGATCGCGCGAGACGGTGACGTCGTCGAGAAACACCTCGGCGTCCGGGCGACGGCCGATGCTCATCCGCTCGCGGTCGATCGCGAAGCTCTCTCCCACGCGCCCGCCGCCGGCGCGAATCACGAGCGCCGGTCCGCGCGCGGTGACCTCGTCGGGCTCGAGCGGTACCAGCTCGCCGGCGTCGTCGATCCGGTAGGTAGCGGTCACCGGATCGCCGCCGGGCCCGCCTAAGGACTCGGTGCGCACGAGCAGCGCGCCGCAGCGCTGGCAGTAGTTGGCGCCCTCGACGTTGACGAAGCCGCACTCGGTGCAGTGCAGGGCCATGACCTCGATCCGCTCCGATCTAGACGGTCCGCTGCCGTCGCGCGCGCGGGTCAGCCGAGCAGAGCGGCGGTCTCACGATTGGCCGTCCTGTGCGGGCGTGTCCTGCTGGCGCTGGGCGAGGATGTCGGTGAGCTGCTGAACGTCGTCGCCGGTGATCATGACCTCGCCGCCGTCGTGCTTCTTGCGCAGGCGGTTGACCAGCTCCGCGCGCAGGATGTCGATCTTGCCGTGCAGGATGCGCCGCTTGTAGGAGACCTCGGTCTCCTCCTCGGTCAACTGCCTGATGACGTCTTTCAGTTCGACGTCCGTCAGCGAGCCAAGGTCGGGAAACGTGTCGTCCATCTCGGGCCTATCTCCTCTTGCGACAGTGTGTTTTGCGTCGTCGCCGGCTCTTGCGGAGATGGCGACCTCGCAGATCGGTTGCGTCTCCACTATAGACCAAAAGGTAAAGCTGAGCTTGAGAGTGTGGCGGTCGACTATCCGGCCGGTGGCGGCCCGGCTGAGGTCGCCGGGGCTCGGCAGGCTCGCCTCGCCGCGCCGTCAGGCGCCGCGCGACGCGCGCAGCTGCAGGGCGCCCGAGCGTGCGTACAGCCCGCTGGCGATGAGCGCGAGCGCGAGGCCGATGAGCAGGAGCACCGTGGCGAACCCTTCGAGGCCGGCCATCGCGAAGAAGAACGAGCCGAGCACGGGCGCCACCGCGATCCGACCCGGCCAGTTGATGCGCAGCTCGACGCCCCGCTTCTGACCATGGCGTCCCAGCACGAGCATCGCGAGCTCGCGCGCCGCCAGCACCGCGAGCGCCCAGCGGGGCAGCAGATCGAAGCGCCAGCACACGACTACGCCCGAAATCACGAGCAGCCTATCGGTCACGGGGTCCATCAGCGTGCCCAGACGGCTGTACTGGCCCGTCACGCGCGCGGCGATCCCGTCGGCGTAGTCGCCCCAGCCGATCGCCCCGAACAGCGCGGCCGGGCCGGGCCCCGTCCCGCCGTGACTGGACAGGGCGACGATCAGGAACACGGGGATCAGCGCCAGACGCAGAAAGCCGATCGCGTTGGGAAGGGTCCACGGCCGCAGCGGCGCCCCGGCAAGCGTCTGCGGCGGCGGTGGCCCCGAGCGGTCGAGTCCGAATAGCCTCCGGACGGTCAGCGGGGGGCGCTGCTCGATCGGCCCAGGCGCGATCTCGCCGCCAGACGCGTGCGGAACGGTACGGACCCCGGCCGCCGGGCGCCTTCCTAGGGGAGGCTCCGCCACAGCTCATCCACCGCCCGAACCAGCTCCTCCGGCTCGCCGTCGAGCGGCAGGCCCGCAACCGTCCGGCGACCACGGCGCACCTGCACCTCGATCTCGCCAGACTCGAGCGTGCGTCTGCCGACCGTCAGCCGTAGCGGGCAGCCGAGCAGCTCGGCGTCGGCGAACTTCTCCCCCGGACCCAGCTCGCGATCGTCGTAGAGCACCTCGACTCCGTTGTCGCACAGCGTCTCGTACAGCTGCTCGGCGGCGTCGTGCTCCGGGGTTCCCGGCTTACCGATCGCGACGAGGTGCACCGCGAACGGCGCCAGCGCTTTGGGCCAGGAGATGCCGTGCTCGTCGGCGAACTGCTCGACCGCCGCGGCCACGATCCGTGCCGGGCCGATCCCGTAGCAGGCCATCCACACCGGCTGCTCGGCGCCGGTCTCGTCGAGATAGCTCGCGTCGAGCGGCTCGGAGTAGCGCGTGGCGAGCTTGAAGATGTTGCCGATCTCGATCGCCGGCTCGACGCTCAGCCGCTCGCCGCCCCGAAAGTACTCTTCCCCCACCTGCTTGACGGCGGGGCTCTGCAGCGCGGCCTCGACGTTTGCGGCGTAGCCATCATCGCCGAGCACCACGACGTCCTCGCCGGCAGCGCACGGCGCCATGTACTCGTGCGCGCCGAGACCACCCATCATCCCGACCTCACCGTCGACGCGATACCAGCGCAACCCGGTGCGATCCATCATGCGGTCGTAGGCGCCGACGTGGAGCGCGTAGCTCTGCTCCATCCCCGCCTGATCGCGGTCGAAGGAGTAGGCGTCCTTCATGATGAACTCGCGCGTGCGCAGAACGCCAGCGCGCGGGCGTGGCTCGTCGCGCTCCTTGACCTGGAAGTGGTAGACGATTCGGGGCAGGTCGCGATAGGAGCGGACGATCTGGGCCATGTGGAACGTGACGGCCTCCTCATGGGTCATCGCGAGCACCAGCTCCGAGCCCTTGCGGTCGGTCAGCTTGAACAGCTCGTCGATCTCGATTCGCCCCGTCTTGCGCCACGGCTCAGCCGGCTGCAGCACCGGCATCAGCATCTCCTGGGCGCCGATCGCGTCCATCTCCTCGCGGATGATCTGCACGACCCGCTGGTGCACGCGCCAGCCGGCGGGCAGCCACGTCCACATGCCCGCCCCCATCTGCCTGATCAGGCCGGCCCTGACCATCAGCTTGTGCGAGATCGCCTCCGCGTCAGCGGGCGCCTGCTTCTCGGTCGGCAGGAGGTAGTTGGAAAGGCGTGCCATCGGGGAAACAGAGCCTAGCCGTCCCTTTGATAGAACAGCTGTCACCGACCAATTTTTCGATGAAACCCCGACAAGGAGCCTCCGCAATGGCCTATACAGTCCCGCCGCTTCCCTACGCTTACGACGCGCTCGAGCCGCACATCGACGAGGCGACGATGAAGGTCCACCACGACAAGCACCATCAGGCGTACGTGGACAAGGCCAACGCCGCCCTGGAGGGCACGCCGCTCGCCGAGGCGGCGATCGAGGACGTGTTGAAGGACCTGAGCCAGGTCCCCGAGGACAAGCGCACCGCGGTGCAGAACAACGGCGGCGGTCACTACAACCACACGCTCTTCTGGGAGAGCATGAGCCCCAACGGCGGCGGCGCGCCGGAGGGCGAGCTGGCACAGGCGATCGACTCGGTGTTCGGCTCGTTCGACGCCTTCAAGTCGAGCCTGAAGGAAGCCGGCGTCAACCGCTTCGGCTCGGGCTGGTCGTGGCTCGTGCACAACGGCTCTGAGGTCGCGATCGTGAGCACGCCCAACCAGGACAACCCGATCTCCAACGGCAGCACGCCGCTGTTGGGCGTCGACGTGTGGGAGCACGCCTACTACCTGAAGTACCAGAACCGTCGCCCCGACTACCTCGACGCGTGGTGGAACGTTGTCGACTGGAACAAGGTCGCCGAGCGGTTTGCCGCCGCGAGCTGATCTTCTCGCTGTTCGACCTGCCGCATGCGGCCCGTCCACGGGGCCGCACATGTGCGGCCCCGCCGGTCGGCGCATGCGCCGACTGGAACAACGTCAACCCTCATGCTTCCCCTTCAGCCGCGGTTAGACGGTCGAGAGGCAAGCCAGACAAGGACGCAGTGAGCGAAATGTGCTTCGCAAATGAGGGATCGAGGACGCCGTATGGCGCCGCCTATCGATCGTCTAACCGCGGCTGAAGCGCCGGCCGGCCACAGGCGAGACATCCTCGTCCAGCGCCGGTCCGGTGGCGGCGGGTGTGAGCATCGAGTCGAGCACGTCCTCGGCGTCCCGCGCCGCGGCGGCCTCCATCGCGGCGATCCGCTCGGGGGTCATCTGCGTGTCGTCCTCGTTCTCGGCAAGCCATGCGCGCGCCTCCGCGGCGGCGGCCTCGTCGCGCTGGACGGTCTTGCCGGCGGCGTAGTAGCGGTCGATCTCCTTGAACAGCTCGTCGACGAGCTGCTCGGTCGGGACCTTCTTCAGGGGCTCGCCCTTGGAGTAGATCATCCCCATGTCTTTCGCCCCGGTGATGCCGAAGTCGGCGTGGCGCGCCTCGCCGATGCCGTTGACCGCGCAGCCCAGGACGGAGACCTCGATCGGGTCCTCGTAGGCTTCCAGGCGCCGCTCGACCTCGACGACGACGCTGTCCATGTCGAACTGCAACCGCCCGCACGTGGGGCAGGCGATCAGGTCGGGGCCGCGCTCGCGCAGCTTCAGCGCCTTGAGGATCTCCCAGGCGACCTTGACCTCCTCCTCGGCGTGGAAGGTCGACAGGGAGATGCGGATCGTGTCGCCGATCCCGTCCGCGAGCAGCGTGCCGAGGCCGACGGCCGACTTCAGCGAGCCCGACCACTTGGTCCCCGCCTCCGTCACCCCGAGGTGCAGCGGGTAGGGGATGCGCTCTGCGAGCATCCGGTTGGAGGCGATCGTGTTCGGCACCGAGGTCGACTTCATCGAGACCTTGAAGTTCTCGAACTCGAGGCTCTCCATCAGCTCCACCGTCTCGATCGCCGCGGTCACGAGTGCCTCCACCGGGTTGTCGTACTCGAGCTGGCGCAAGTGCTTGGGCAGCGAGCCGGAGTTCACGCCGACGCGCAGCGGCGTGCCGTGGACCTTCGCCAGGGCGATCACCTCGGCGACCTTCTCGGGACCGCCAATGTTGCCGGGGTTCAGCCTGACGCAGTGCGCGCCCGCCTCGATCGCCTTCAGCGCGAGCGTGTGGTTGAAGTGGATGTCGGCGATCACCGGGATCGGCGACTGCGCGACGATCGTCTTGAGCGCCTCGGCGTCCTGCTCGCGGGGCACCGCCACGCGCACGATGTCCGCGCCGGCGTCGGCCACGGTGCGGATCTGATCCATCGTCGCCTGCAGGTTGGCGGTCTCGGTCTTCGTCATCGTCTGCACCGCCACCGGCGCGCCGCCGCCGATCGGAACCGGGCCTACGTGGATCTGACGCTCTGAGGACATAGGCTGATTCTACGATGCCCGACGTCTACTCCACCGCACGCGGCCCGCTTGCACGGCTGACATCCCCGCTTGCCACGCGCGCGCGAGCGCGACGGCACGAGCGGTTCTTCGCGCTCACGCGCCTCGCGTCGGGCGCCCGGGTGCTCGACGTCGGCTGCGGTGCGCTCGGCCTGCGGGCGCTCGAGCCGGCCCTTGACATCACCGGCGTCGACCTGGCGGAGTGCCCGAGCTATCCAGGGCCGTTCGTGCGCGCGGACGCCGCCGATGGGCTGCCGTTCGCGGACGACGAGTTCGACCTGATCTACTGCTCGAGCGTGATCGAGCACGTCCCGCCGCCGCACCGTGCCGCGTTCGCCGCGGAGGTGCGACGCGTGGGCCGTGGCTGGTTCGTGCAGACGCCGGCGTTCTCGTTCCCGCTCGAGCCCCACTCGCTGCTGCCGGGGGCCCACTGGCTGCCGGTGCGACTGCGCAGGCCCTACTGGCGCCTGGGCGCTACCGGCGGGTGGGAAGAGATCCCATTGCTGCGCCGCGCGCAGATCGAAAGCCTGTTCGGCCCGGCACAAGCGGAGCGGGTGGGCGGGCTCGTCAAGAGCTGGGTATGCGTGCGCCCGCCGGAGTGAGCGGTGGGGCACCGTCTCAGAGCGGCCAATCCGCGAACCGTTTCCCGTGCGCGGTGCCGCCGCCGGACGGGCGACCTCCGCTGCGATCAGCGTGAGAGCTATCCGCCGAGGCGGCCGATGTCGTTGCTGACGCCGTTGATCACGAGGAACAGCAGCAGGAAGATGCCGACCGAGCTGTAGCGGTACATCGCCGCCAGCGAGATCCGCCGCCCGCGCAGCTTCTCGGCCAGCGACCACAGCACGTGACCGCCGTCGAGCGGCAGGAACGGGAACAGGTTGATCACCGCCAGGATCAGCGAGAGGAAGCCAAGGAACGTCAGCGCGTAGCCGGCGCCGGCGACGACGGTTTCGTGGGCGTCCTGGGTGATCCCGACGATGCTCGAGACCTGCTTGCGGCTCTTGGAGCTCGTGAGCGCTTTGAAGAAGCCGGTCAGCGTCTGGGTGGTCACATGCCACATCTCGCTCACGGACGCCCCCGCGGCGGCGAGCGCACCAAAGGGTTTGGCCGCGGCGCCGAAGTCGAAGCCGACCAGCATCCTCCCGACTTGCTTGCTGTAGCGGGGATAGACCGACACAATCACCTCGCGGCCCGCGCGGCGCACGGTCAGTCGCACCGGCGTAGCGGCGCGACAGCCGTCGGTGAGCGGGCCGGCGCAGCGGTGTGAGGCGATCAGGCGCATCGTCGAAGCGACCGTCGCGCGCTGCCCTTCCACCGCGACGATCCGATCGCCCCGGCGCAACGCGCCGTCGGCCGGCTTGCCTTTCTCGACTTCCGCGACCGAAGTCGTCGGCACGAGCG
Source organism: Solirubrobacteraceae bacterium (assembly GCA_036501315.1). Classification (GTDB taxonomy): domain Bacteria; phylum Actinomycetota; class Thermoleophilia; order Solirubrobacterales; family Solirubrobacteraceae; genus Palsa-744. Next base: position 20,979 of record DASYAM010000020.1, on the reverse strand, counting down.
CCTGCACCGACGGATCGAGGTTGCCGAGCGCGGTTGCGCCGTTGAGGTTGCCGCTGAAGAGGATGATCCAAAACAGGAAGAACGCGATCGCGATGTTCACCCCCGGCCCGGCGAGGATCACGGCGATGCGCTTCCACGGCGCCTGGTTGTAGTAAGCGCGCGCGGCCACCTCCGGCTCGAGCCCGGCGATCTCCTCGGGGTTCATGCCCGTGATCTTCACGTAGCCCCCTGCCGGGATCGCGCCGATCGCATACTCGGTCTCGCCGCGGCGCATGCGCAGGAGCGTCGGCGGGAAGAACAGCGAGAAGCGCTCCACCCGCATGCCGACAGCCTTGGCGACGGCGAAGTGCCCGAGCTCGTGCAGCACGATCAGCACGACGATGCCGAGGATGGTGAGGATCCAGCTCATGCGCCCAGTCTGACAGCCTCCCCCGCGAGGTCCCGTGCCTGCCGATCGGCCTCATACAGCGACTCGAACGCCCGCACCGGCTCGGCGGGCAGCTCGGACAGGGTCTGCTCGATCACGCGCGCGATGTCGTTGAAGCGCAGCCGGCCCTCCAGGAACGCGTGCACGGCGATCTCGTTCGCCGCGTTCAGCACGCACGGCGCGGTGCCGCCCGCGCGCGCGGCCTCGCCGGCGAGACGCAAGCAGGGGAACGCGTCGAGGTCGATCGGCTGGAACGTCAGCTCACCGACGGCGGCAAGGTCGAGCGGCGCGATCGGAAGCTCGACGCTCTCACCGCCGTGCAGGGCGTAGGAGATCGCGATACGCATGTCCGGTGGCCCGAGATGGGCGAGCATCGCTCCGTCCGCCAGCTGGATCAGGCCGTGCACGAGCGATTGCGGGTGCACGACGACGTCGATGCGCTCGTACGGCGTGCCGAATAGGTGGTGGGCCTCCATCACCTCCAGGCCCTTGTTCATCAGCGTTGCCGAGTCGATCGTGATCTTCCCGCCCATCGCCCAGGTTGGATGCGCCAATGCCTGCTCGACGGTCACGTCCTCGAGCTCCGTTCGCGCGCGCCCGCGAAACGGGCCGCCGCTGGCGGTGATCGTCAACCGCTCCACCGCCCCGGGCGGCTGTCCGGCAAGCAGCTGGTGAAGCGCGGTGTGCTCGGAGTCGACGGGCACGATCCGCGCGCCCGTGGCCTCGGCCAGCGCGGTCACGAGCTCACCGCCGACGACCAGCGACTCCTTGTTGGCCAGCGCAAGGTCGATCCCCTCGCCGAGCGTCGCCACCGTCGGTCCCAGGCCGGCAGAGCCGACGAGCGCGTTCAGCACCAGCTCTGCGCCCGACTCCACGACCAGCTCTACCAGCCCCTCCGGTCCCGTGAGCACCTCGCCGTCCGTCCACGCCTCCGAGGCGCGCGCCGCGGCATGCTCGTCGACCAGCGCGACCCTGTCCACCCCATGAGCGCGCGCCTGCGCGATCAGCCCCTCCCACGAGCGCTCGGCCGACAGGCCGACGAGCTCGAGCTCGTCGCTGCGCGCGACCACGTCGAGCGCCTGCACACCGATCGAGCCGGTCGAGCCAAGGATCAGCAGCCGCTTCTTAGTCACGCGACGGCCCCTGCAAGCTCATCTCACACATAGGCGGACCAGATGTAGTAGCCGACCACGGCCGCGAACAGCACCGCGTCGAGACGGTCGAGCGCACCGCCGTGGGCGCCGAACAGGCTGCCCGAGTCCTTGGCGCGCGCCTCGCGCTTTACGAACGACTCGAACAGATCTCCGATCGGCGCGACGAGCGCCACTCCGCAGCCGAGCACGAGCGCATGCGAGCCAGGCAGCCAGTCTTGGTAGCGCCCGGCGAACCACACGCCGAGGACGGCGCAGACCATGCCGATGACAAGGCCCTCGACGGTCTTGTTGGGCGAGATCCTCGGAGCCAGCGGGCGGCGACCGAACAGCCGCCCCCCGAGATAGGCGCCGGTGTCGCCGAGAAACGTGCCGACGAGCACGTCGATCACGATGCCGAGGCCGTGCGGCAGACCGCGCAGCAGCACGGCGTGGGCGAGAGCGAAGCCGATCCAGTAGATGCCGAGCAGCGTCACCGCCATCCCCCCCACGCTTGGACGGCGCTGAGCGAGGGTCAACCCGAACAGCATCGGCAGCGACGCGACGGCGACGAGCAGCACCTGGAACTGGCTGCCGTACAGCGCGGCCACCAGCAGAGCCCCCAGCGCAATGAAGCCTGCCAAGCGGACGGGGTGCGCGCGGTCGTACATGCCGTACAGCTCGTGCATGCACACGCACCCGAGCGCGAACAGGCCGAGCGCGAACACCGCTCCGCCCTCGATCACGAGGAACAGCGCGACGGCGATCGCGGGCGCGGCGGCGAGCAGTCGCGCGTTCAGGTCAGAGCGCTGCCGTCGTGGCGCTGCTCTTGCCATCGCGTGCACTCAGCGCCCGCCGAAGCGCCGCCGACGCGCCGCGAACTCGGCCAGTGACTGCTCGAGCGCGACGCGTGTGAAGTCCGGCCACAGCTCCTCGCGGAAGACGAGCTCGGAGTAGGCCGACTGCCACAGCAGGTAGTTCGACAGCCGCCGCTCACCGCTGGTGCGGATGATCAGGTCGGGGTCGTGCATCTCCGGCGCGTACAGACAGGCGCGAAACTCCTCCTCGGTCGCTCCTTGAAAGCGTCGGGCGGCGTCGAGTATCTCGGCGCGCCCGCCGTAGTTGAAGGCGACGAACAGGGTGATGCGCTCGTTTGAGTCGGTCAGCGCTTCGGCCCACTCCATTTGCGCCACCAGCTCCGGTGAGACGCCGGCGCGACGACCGATGAAGCGTATGCGTACGCCCTCCTCGTGGAGCTCGGGGGTCTCGCCGGCGATCCGACGGGAGAACATCTCCATCAGCCCCTGCACCTCCGCCGCGGGACGCGACCAGTTCTCGGTCGAGAACGAGTAGACGGTCAGCTCCTCGATGCCGAGCTCCGCGGCGTCACGGAGGCGCGCCTTGACCGTGTCGGCGCCCGCGCTATGGCCCTCATTGACGGGCACTCCGCGCGCGCGCGCCCAGCGGCCGTTCCCATCGGTGATTATCGCGACGTACCGCGCGACCTGAGCGTCACCCGCCGATCTCGAATCGGCCGCCGACGCCCGTTGCTCGGCGGCGCCCATCAGACTTCGAGGATCTCGTCTTCCTTGACCTTCAGCACGCCGTCGAGCTCGCCAATGCGTGTGTCGGTCAGCTTCTGCAGCTCGACCTCGGCGCGATGCTCGTCGTCGGAGGAGGCCTCGCCTTCGGCCTTCATCTCACGCAGCTGCTGCATCGTGTCGCGGCGCACGTTGCGAATCGCGACGCGCCCCTCCTCGGCGAGGTTGCGCACGACCTTGACGAGGTCACGGCGGCGTTCCTCGGTCAGCTCTGGCACGACCAGACGCACGACGTTGCCGTCGTTGGACGGGTTCAGGCTGACGTCGGACTCGTTGATCGCCTTCTCGATCATCTTGATCGAGGACTTGTCGTACGGCTGGACGGTCAGCAGACGGGCTTCCGGCGCGGAGATCGTGGCGAGCTGATTCAGCGGCGTCATCGCGCCGTAGTAGTCGACGACGACGCGATCCAGCAACGACGGGCTGGCGCGGCCGGTGCGCACTGAGGAGAACTCGTGTTGAGCCGACTCGACCGACTTTGACATCCGCTCGCGCGCGTCATCGAGCAGTTCGTCGATCATGTTCTCAGCTGCCATCGCCATCTCCTCCCACGGTAGATACAAGCGTGCCGACGCGCTCACCCGCGATGATCCGCGCGAGACTTTTCTGATCGTCCATGTTGAACACGTTCAACGGCATCCCATTGTCCATGCACAGCGCAAGCGCGGTCGAGTCCATCACCCGCAGGCGACGCTCGATCGCCTCCATGTGCGTGATCTCGGGAATGAACGTCGCGTTCGGGTCGACCGCGGGATCGGCCGTGTAGACGCCCTCAACCCCGTTCTTGGCCATCAGGATGATCTCCGCATGAATCTCCGCCGCACGCAACGCGGCGGCGGTGTCGGTCGTGAAGAACGGATTGCCGGTGCCGGCAGCGAAGATGACGACGCGCCCCTTCTCCAGATGGCGCATCGCGCGGCGGCGAATATAGGGCTCGGCGACCTCGGAGATTCCGAGCGCGGACTGCACGCGCGTGTTCGTGCCCATCTTCTCGAGCGCGTCCTGCAACGGCAGCGCGTTGAGCACGGTCGCGACCATCCCCATGTAGTCGGCGGTCGCGCGGTCCATCCCGGCGGCGGCGCCCTGCATGCCGCGGTAGATGTTGCCCGCGCCGACGACGATCGCGACTTCCACGCCTTGGTCGCGCACGGCGGTGACCTGCCGTGCGACGGCGATCACCCGCTCGGGGTCGGTGCCGTAATCGAGCTCGCCCATCAGCGCCTCGCCGGAGAGCTTGAGCAGGATGCGTTTGAACGCGGGACCGGGCATCCGGTCGGAGCCTACTGCCCTACTGCGAAACGTGTGAAGCGGCGAACGACGACGTTCTCGCCGGTCTTGGCGGTCAGCTCGTCGCGCAGCTGCTGGACGGTCTTGCCGTCGAACTTGGGGTTGTGCATCTCCTGCTCGAGCAGCACGATCGTGCGGTACCACGCGTCGAGCTTGCCGGAGATGATCTTCTCGCGCACGTTCTCGGGCTTGTCCGCAGCCTCCTGCTCGTAAATGCGCGCCTCGGCGTCGCGACGCTCGGCGGGGACGTCCTCGCGGCTGACGTAGGCGACGGTCGGCGTGGCGGCGATCTGCATGGCGATATCACGAGCAAAGGAGACGAAGTCCTCGTTGGTGGCGACGAAGTCAGTGTTGCAATCGACCTCGATCAGCACCCCGACCTTGGCGCCCGCATGGACGTAGGCCTGCACGGTGCCCTCCGTGGCCACGCGCTCGCCGAGATCCTGGATCTTCTTACCCTGCTTCAACCGCAGGATCTCGATCGCTTTGTCGACGTCGCCCTGCGCCTCGGTGAGCGCCTTCTTGCAGTCCATCATGCCCGCGCCGGTGCGCTCGCGCAGGGCCTTCACGTCTTTGGCTGAGATCTCGACGGTGCTCATGGAGCGCTCGTCTCCTCGGTAGCGCTCGTCTCCTCGGTAGCGGTGGCGGCGGTGGGCTCGCCTCCCTCGGCGGGAGCGCTCGCCTCGGAAGCCTCCGTCGTAGCCGAGGGCGCGGGTGCGGGCGGCGCGGCCGCCGGCATGGCCTCTGTCGCAGGTGCGCTCTGCACGGGCGCAGGTGCGCTCTGCACAGGCGCAGACGAGGCTTTCTCCGCCGCGGGCGACGGCGCAGGGTCGGACTGCTTGGGCGTCACGGGCGCTTTCTCGACAGCAGGCGTCGGGGGGGATTTCTCCTGCGCTTGCGCCGCCTGCATGGGCGCCGCCTGAGCCGCAGTGGCGGCCTGGGCCGCTGCAGCAGCGGCTGCCTCGCGCTCGGCCGCCTCTCTCTTGGCTTGCTCCTCGGCCTCACGCTTGGCCTGTTCCTCGGCTTCGCGCTTGGCGCGTGCCTCCGCCTCGATACGAGCTTTCTCTTCGGCCTCCTGACGAGCGCGTTCCTCCTCAGCGCGGAACACGGAGTGTCCCTCGGCGACAACCTGGCCAATCGCCTGGGTGATCAGCGCGCACGAGCGGATCGCGTCGTCGTTGCCCGGTACGACGAAGTCGATCCCGTCGGGGTCGCAATTCGTATCGACCAGGCCGATGATCGGGATGCGCAGACGGCGGGCCTCTTTGACCGCGATCTCCTCGGTCTTGAGGTCGATCACGAACATCGCGTCGGGCACGCGCTGCATGTTCTTGACGCCGCCAAGGTTGGCGCGCAGCTTCGCGAGATCGGCTTGGGCGGCCATCCGCTCACGCGTCGGCAGCAGCGCGAGCTGGCCGTCGGCCTCGTAGCGTTCGAGATCGTGCAGCCGGCGGATGCGCAGGCTGATCGTCTGGAAGTTGGTCAGCAACCCGCCGAGCCAACGATGGTTGACGAACGGCATGCCGGACGCTTCGGCGACGTCCTTGACCGTGTCGCGCGCCTGCTTCTTCGTGCCAACGAATAGCACGGTGCCGCCGCGGTGGGCGAGCGTGCCGGCGAACTCCTGCGCGGAGTTGAGCGCCGCGGAGGTCTTCAGCAGGTCGATGATGTAGATGCCGCCGCGCTCGCCGTGGATGAAACGGCGCATCTTCGGGTTCCAGCGACGCGTCTGGTGGCCGAAATGCACGCCGGCCTCCAGCAGCTCCGCGATACCAACTTGAGCCACGATTACTCCCTTATGTGATGGTGCGAGATTGAGATCCGTGCGGGTGGAGCGGACCCGAAGGGTGAGCGACGCCGAGTCGCACTCTCCGGGCAGGGCCGCGATCCTGGATCCCGCACGGGATAGAAGATCCGGTTGAGCACGTCAGGATAGCTGTTGTTCGGCAAGCGCGAGCGCGCTGCGCAGATCGTCCGGCAGCGGCGAGCGCACCTCGACGGGCGCGCCGGTGAGCGGGTGTGGGAACGCGAGCCGCGTGGCGTGCAGGAACTGGCGTTTCAGACCCAGCACCCCGGCCGTCCCGTACTCGGGATCGCCGCACACCGGATGGCCGATCGCCTGCAGGTGGACGCGGATCTGATGGGTGCGGCCGGTGTCCAGCCGCAATCGCAGCAGCGAGGTGTCTTCGAGTGCGCGGTCGAGCGTGAAGTGCGTGCGAGCCTCGCGCGGATGGGCGCCGCCGACGGTCATGCGCGTGCGAACGCGCTCGTCGCGCCCGATCGGCGCCTCGATCGTGCCGGTGCGCGCCGGCGGTAGGCCCTGGACGAGGGCGATGTATTCGCGCTCGATCAGGCGTTGCGCGAGCGCCTGCTGCAGCAGCCGATGGGCCTCCTCGGAGCGGGAGACGACGAGCAGCCCCGAGGTGTCACGGTCGAGGCGGTGCACGATCCCGGCGCGCTCGGGATCGCCGCCCGCGGCGGTGCCTGAAAGCAGCTGAGAGAGCGTCCCCTCGCGCTGACCGCGCGCCGGGTGGACGACGAGGCCGGGCCCCTTGTCGACGATCAGAAGATGCTCGTCTTCGTAAACGATCGCGAACGGAGGCGGCGCGTTCACGACGCGGCGTGCCGTGAGTGATCGATGAGCAGGAACAGGATCAGGATGCCGAGCGTGATCGAGGTGTCGGCGAGGTTGAACGGGGGCCAGCCGAGCGGGAGCTTGATGAAGTCGGTGACCGATCCATGGCGCACGCGGTCGAGGATGTTGCCAAGCGCGCCACCGAGCAGCATGCCCGTCGGCAGCCACAGCAGCGCCAGCGCGGTATGGCGGGCGAAATAGGCGAGCAGCAGCAGGAGCGCGGCGGCGATCAGAATCGTCACCGCGATGTGGTTGCCGGGGAGAAAGCCGAAGGCGACGCCGTGGTTGCGCGTGTCGACGAGCTGGATGCCGGGCAGCAGCTTGCGTTCTTCGCCGGGCACGATCGAGTGTTCGACCGCGCGCTTGCTCAGCTGGTCGACGGCGATCACGACGATCAGGACCAGGCCGGCGCGAAGCCAGGCAAGTGTGCCGCGCATCTAGTGCCCCGCCACGGTTTCAGCCGTGGATGATGCCCTGCACGACCACGCCGTTTACGAGCTCCAGCGTGATGATGGCGAGGATCGGGCTGAGATCGATGCCGCCGAAGCTGGGCAGCAGGCGGCGGAAGACGCGCAGGAACGGCTCACAGACGTCGCGCAGGAAGCCGAGCACGACGTCGGTGGCGCGCGAATAAGGTGGGCGCAGACCGACGGAGAACAAGAGCTGAATCACGATGTAGAGGATGATCAGCAGCGTGTATACGTAGATCAGCGTCGAGAGATAGTCGGCGATCTCGGTGCGGGCGGTGCCGAGGATCATCGGCCGGGCCCGTCCGCGCGCAGCAGCACCGCGTCGAGCGCATCTGAGAACGCGGTGCGCAGACCAGCCCGCTCGAGCGCGTCGAGGCCGCGCGCGGTGACGCCGCCAGGCGAGGTGACCTCGCGACGGACCGCCTGCGTGTCGTTGTCGCGACGGCGCAGCAGCTCGGCGGTGCCAGCCAACGTCTGTACGACGAGCTCGGCGCCTTGAGCGGCGGGGATGCCATGGCGCACGCCGGCGTCGACCTGCGCCTCGGCGACGAGCGCGACGTAGGCGGGGGCGCACGACATCAGCCCCATCGCCACGTCGACAAGCGTGTCGGTCAGCACGACGAGCGTTCCAAGCTCGGCGAACAGCTCCCCGATCTTCGCGTCAAGCACCGGGTCCTGCTCGCCGTCGGCTGCCTGCACGACCGCGCCCTGGCGAACCTCGACGGGGAGCGAGGGGATGAAGCGATAGACCGGCCGGTCGGGATAGGCGGCCTTGAGCGCCTCGAGCGGCGTGGCGGCGAGAATCGACGCGACCGCCTTTGCGTGCGGCGCCACTTCGCGCGCGACGAGCTCGAGCTGGGCGGGCTTATGGCAGAGCACGACAAGATCGGCCTGTTCGGCGACTTCCGCGTTTGTGGTGAGCGCCTCGCCCTGCACCTCCTCGGCCAGCCCACGAGCACGCGCGGCCAGTGGATCGGCGCACAGCAGCGGCCGTCCCCACCCGCGCGCTAGCGCGCGCGCCATGTTGCCGGCTCCGATAAGTCCTATCTGCATGAGATCTCCAGACTACGGCGCGGCCGTGCGATTGGCGTGCGAGAGTCAAGCCTGGCAAGGACGCAGTGAGCGAAATGTGCTCCGCACATGAGTGATCGAGGACGCAGCCAGGCGCAGGCTATCGCGCGCCAATCAGGATTGGTTGAAGAAGCCCTTCTCGATTAGTCTTGCGCGCTCCTCGGCGGAGATCTCGACGTTGCGGGGCGTGAGCATGAAGACCTTGTCGGCGATCCGCTGCATGCCGCCGTCGAGCGCGTAGGTAAGGCCGGAGGCGAAGTCGATCAGGCGCTTGGAGAGGTCGGTTTCGGTGCCTTGCAGGTTGAGGATGACCGGGATCGAATCCTTGAACTTGTCGGCGATCTGCTGCGCGTCGTTGAACGACTTGGGTATGACTAAGTGCACGCGCACGTCGCCGTTGCCGACCGGCTTGAGGACGGTGGTCGCACGAGTGGCCCGGGCTCCGCCGCGCGCGCTCCCCCCCTGCGGGGGATCGTCCTCGGCGAAGATGTCGTCGTACTCGTCGCGCCGACGGCGCAAGCGGCGGACGTTGGGCCGCTCGCGGTAGCGATCCTCGATCTCCGCCTCGGGTGGAGGATCGTCGTCGTAGTCGTCGTGATACTCCTCGGCGAGGCCGAAGTAGACGAGCGCGCTGTGCCAGGAATCGCGGAAAGCCATCGGTATAGGTGCGTGTTCGCCCGGCGAGCCGGATTCCCTGCTCATGCTAACCATTTGCCGATCGTGAGCTGAGGATCCCCGGGCTGCTAATCGTACAGTCTCGTACCGATTCGCACGATCGTGGCGCCCTCTTCGACCGCGACGAGGTAGTCCTGGGAGGTGCCCATCGAGAGGTGCTCGAGCCCGTGCGCACTCGCCAGCTCGCGCAGCATGGCAAACCAGCGGCGGTTCTCGCGCGGGTCCTCGGCGGCGAGCGGCGGCATCGTCATCAGCCCCGCCACGGGAACGGGCGAGGAGGCGATAAGCGGGCCGAGATCCTCGGGCGCTACGCCCCCCTTGCCGGGCTCGCGCGCGACGTTGACCTCGATCAGGACGCGCAGGCCGGGACGAGCCAGATCGCGATGACGGGCTAGCTCGCGCAGAGCGGACTCGCTGGCGAGCGAGTGGATCAGCCGCACGTGCGGCACGATCAGGCGCACGCGCCGGCTCTGCAGCTGCCCGATGAAATCCCATTCGAACAGCTCTCCATGAGCGGCCACCTTCGCCTGCAGATCCTGCGCGCGATTCTCGCCGACGAGCCGGATGCCAGCCTCAGCGAGGATCGGGAGATGCTCGAGGGCTACGTACTTGGTCGCAGCCAGCACCTCGATCGTCTTGGGATCGCGCCCCGCGCGAGCAGCCGCAGCCGCGATCTCCGTGCGCACCTCGGCTAGGTTTCTGCGCACGACGTCCGCACGCAGGTCGGAGATCAGCTCAACCATGCGACTCCTCCCTGCCGGCCGGCGCGCGCGCCTTCGCGGCGGTAAGAGAAGAAGCGCTCGTCGCAGATCGTGCATGCGGCGACATCCTGCACGTCCGCCACGCCGGCCGCCAGTAGCCGCTCGCGGGCGATCGCCTTCAGGTCGATGTTCCGCCCGTCGCGGTAGGCGCCGCCGAATGCCGCCTGAAGCTCCTCGCCGACTTCATAACAACACGGTCCCGCCCCAGGACCGACGACCGCGACGATCTCGCTTTCGTCGCCAAGCTCGCGAACCGCGCGAACGCCCTCCTCCAAAATCCCCGCCGCAAGCCCGCGCCAGCCGGCATGAACCATCGCCACGGCGCCGCTGCAGCCGAGCGCGACGGGCAGGCAGTCGGCTGTAAGCACCATCGCGCCCACGTCCCGCAGCGCTGTGACCTGACCGTCGGCCTCGACGTCATCGCCCCCCTCCGTTTCGTCTTCCACCTGCCGTACGGCTGTTCCGTGGACTTGGTAGCCACGGAACAGCCGCCGCACTCCGAGCTGTTCTCGCAGCGCCTCCCGCGCTTGGGAGCCGCGCTCGGAGCCGTCGCCGCCGATGCTCGAGAGGTTGCCGTGCGCGCGCGCTGTGAACAGCACGTGGCCGCCGCCGGGCAGCTCGAAGAACAGCTCAGTCGCGCTCACGCCGGGCCCCCCGATCCGTTTCCACAGACGCCGGCAGGTCCAACGCCACCGCCAGCTCTGCGTCGCGCCCGCCGGCCAGCTCGCCGTCGAGGCGCAGCTTTAGGACAGCCTGCAACCGCCGTCCGATCTCGGGACCCTCGGCGACCCCTGCCCTCAGCAGATCGTCTCCCGTGATCTCCAGCGCGACGTGGCGCGTGTTCTCCAGCCAGCGGCTCGCGGACTCCTGAGCGCCTAACGCGCCCGCCAGGGCAACGCCCTCCAAGGGCACACCGCCAGCAACGCCACGGAGCCGCGAAGGATGCTCGGCCGCGGGCAGTTGCTCGATCAGACGCGGTACAGCGACCGCCGCCGCGGCCACGCGGTCGCGATCTGCGGCCGGGAAGTCCCAGCGGTCGAGCAGGGCCACGATCTCGGTGCGCGGGTCATCCCCCGCACGCAGCGCCAGCGGAAGCAGGAGCGATGCGAGCAGCGCCAGATCGGACCGGCCATCCTCGGGGAGCAGCACAAGCATCGTGCAGGCCACGCGCTCTTCGAAGCGGAGTCGCGGGTGCAGCGCGCCGAGCAGCCCGAGATCGTCCATTGCGGAAAGCGATGCGACCGCGTCGTCTTCAGCCAGCGCGAGTCTCAGCTCTGCGCCGATCCGTGCACCGGACACCGTTTCGAGCGCACCCGTGGCGATTGCCGCTCTGGCCAGCGCGGCGGTACCTGGCTCCACCTCAAAGCCGAGTCGCGCCTTGTAGCGTGCCAAACGCAAGAGACGCGTCGGATCCTCGAGGAAGCTGCCCACGTGCAGCGCCCGCAGGCGGTGTTGTGCGAGATCGTCAAGCGCATGACGGACCGCTCGCAGTTTGCCTCTATTCGGGCCACCCAGTGGGACGGCGATCGCGTTGATGGTGAAGTCGCGCCGTGCGAGATCGTTCTCAGGCGAGCCTTGAGCAACATCGGGAAGCGCGCCGCCCGCGGAATATGACTCTGAGCGCCGTGTCGCGATGTCGATCCTCCCCGCCTTCCACCGCACGCGCGCGGTGCGAAAGCGCTCATGAAAGGTCGACTCAAAGCTTTCATCGGGATTTTCGCCCGCGAGAGCGCCGATGCTAGAGGCGAGCTTCTGGGCAAGTGACAGTGCGTCGTCGGCCACCACGTCGAGCTCCCGTGGTGTACGCCCCAGCAGCAGGTCGCGCACGGCACCGCCGACCAGCTCGACGTCCCCCCGGTCCGCGGCCACGTCGAGCAGCGCCTCCCCGCCAGGCAGATGACGCAGTTGCTCGAGCACAACTCCTGGGGCATTTACCGACATACGCCCATTCTGGACGATCGCGCTACGCGGCCTGTGGACTCACCGCGCGCACCTCGATCCCGGCGGCCGCCAGGTAGGTCTTCGCCTGCGGGATCGTGTGCTGCCCGTAATGAAAGATCGAAGCGCACAGCGCCGCGTCGGCGCCGGCCTGGAGCGCCTGCGCCAGGTGATCGAGCTCGCCGGCGCCGCCGGAGGCGATCACGGGCACGCTCACAGCGTGGCTCACAGCGCTCGTCAGGGGAAGGTCATAGCCGCTGTTCGTGCCATCGCGGTCCATGCTCGTCAACAGGATCTCCCCTGCCCCCCGCTCCACGGCCTCGCACGCCCACTCGATGACATCGCGGCCGGTAGGAGTGCGACCGCCGGCGAGATATGCCTCCCAACCGCTCGGGGCGATAGGTGCTTCCACCGGGGCGCCCGGATTCGAACCGGAGACCTCACCGACCCGAACGGCGCGCGCCTTCGCATCGATCGCCAGCACCACGCATTGTGAGCCGAACCGCAGCGCCAGCTCGTCGAGCAGCTCGGGGCGCTGCAGCGCCGCGGAGTTGATCGAGACCTTGTCCGCCCCCGCGTCGAGCACCGCCTGGGCGTCCTGCACCGAGCGGATGCCGCCGCCGATCGTGAACGGCACGAACACCTCGTCGGCGGTGCGGCGGGCGAGCTGGACGATCGTGTCGCGCTTCTCGTGCGTGGCGGTGATGTCCAAGAACACCAGCTCGTCGGCGCCTTCGCGGTCATAGTGGGCGGCCAGCTCCACCGGATCGCCGGCGTCGCGGATGTCGAGGAATTCGACGCCCTTCACCACACGTCCGGCGTCGACGTCCAGGCAGGGGATGACACGCTTGCAGTGCATTGATCCACCGTAGCGGCCGTGCAGCCGGCGAGTACCCAGGTCTGGGTTGGAACGTCTTTCAAAAGACGCTCTTAGCCGGCGAGCGCGGCGATGGCCTCGGGAACCGTGAAGCGCTGCTCATACAGTGCGGTGCCGACGATCACGCCGTCGATGGCATCCAGCTGCAGCTCGCGGCGAAGGGCTGCGATCGCCTGCAGGTCGTCGCGGCTACCGATGCCGCCGGAGATGATCACGCTGCCGTCCTCAACTGCCTGTGCCACTTTCGTGACCTCGTCGCGATTGGCGCCGTCGAGCATGCCGTCATGGTCGACGTTGGTGAAGACGAAGTTGCGCACGCCTTGCTCGATCAGGGCCTCGAACGCGCGGGCCGCCGTTACGTCGGTGCCCATCAGCCACCCGTGCGTCACCACGTCCCCCCCGCGCACGTCAACGCCTACGAGGATGCGGTCGGGGCCGTGGGTTGCAAGGCACTCTCGCAGCACCGCGGGATCGGACATCGCGACGGTGCCAAGGATCACGCGCGCGGCCCCCGCGCTCAGGGCGTCCGCGACCGCCGCAGCCGAGCGCAGGCCGCCGCCGTACTGCACCGGCACACCCGCGTCGGCTGCGATCCGCTGCAAGTGCCGGAGGTTCACCGGCTTGCCCGACTTCGCGCCGTCGAGGTCGACGACGTGCAGGTATTCCGCACCCGCCTCCACCCAGCCGCGCGCGGCGTCCAGCGGGCTCTCGTCATAGACCTTCTTCGCCTCGAAATCGCCTTTCACCAGTCGCACGGCGCTGCCGTCGAGAATATCGATAGCGGGATACAGGATCATGACGGAAACCCGCTCTGCATAAGCGATCGCGACCCCACGTCCGGCATTGGAACCGCGGCGTTACGCCCGAGATCGTGATCTCGATCGCCCGGCACCGCTCCTCGACAGGGGTTCCGAGTCACGCCGGCGCCGCCGCGCGGCCGCACAGGCGTGTGAAGTTCCGCAGCAGCGCCAGCCCGTGCGCGGAGGACTTCTCCGGGTGCGACTGCGTGCCGAACACGTTCCCCTGCCCGACGATCGCCGCAAACGACTCGCCGTAGTCGGCGCTCGCGAGCACCACGTCCTCCTCAGCCGGCCACACCGCGAAGCTGTGCACGTGGTAGAGGTATGTGGGGTCGGGCAGACCGTCGCTCAGCGGCGTCGGCCGCAGCCAGCACAGCTCGCTCCAGCCGATGTGCGGCAGCTTCAGCCCAGGGGCGCTCAGCCGCCGCACCGTGCCCGCCAGCAACCCCAGGCCAGTCGCGCCGTCGTGCTCCTCGGAGCGCTCGAACAGCAGCTGCATTCCCAGGCACAGGCCCAAGAGCGGCACGCCCGCGCTCACGCGCTCCTCCAACAGCTCGTCCAGTCCCGCCGCGCGAATCGCCGCCATCCCAGCGGGAAAGGCGCCCACGCCGGGCAAGACCAGCCCGTCCATCGCCCGCAGCCGCTGCGGATCTGAGCTCACCTCCACGCGCGCGCCGACGTGCTCGAGCGCCTTCTCCGCCGAGCGGCGATTGCCCATCCCGTAGTCCACGACACCGATGCGCGGACTCGTCTCGATCGCTTCCTCCCCCGTCATGCTGTCAGCGTGCCCTTCGTGCTCGGTACGCCGGTCTCGCTCGGGTCGATGCTCACCGCCTCGCGCAACGCCCGCGCGAACGCCTTGAACGCCGCCTCGATCATGTGGTGCGCGTTCGTTCCCGCTTCGACTCGTATGTGCAGCGTGAGCTTCGCGGCGTTCGCCACCGCGCGAAAGAACTCCTCTGTCAGCTCGTGCTCGAAACCTCCCGTGGCGCCGGCCGGCAGGCATCCATCAAACAGTGTGAAAGGACGCCCGGAGATGTCGATCGCGCAGCTCGCGCGCGCCTCGTCCATCGGCACCGTCGCCGCACCGTAGCGGGTGATGCCTGCGCGATCGCCCAACGCCCGATCGAGCGCTTGGCCGAGCACGATCGCGGTGTCCTCGGCCGTGTGATGCGCACCCGTCTGCAGATCGCCCTCGACTCTCACGTCGAGGTCCAGCCGCCCGTGCCGCGCGAGCAGGTCGAGCATGTGGTCGAGAAAGCCCACACCCGTCTCACGCGTGCCCGCGCCAGCGCCGTCGAGGCCTAGCGTCAGGCGCACGTCGGTCTCGCCGGTCTTGCGCTCGATTGTGGCTGTGCGACTCATTGACCCTCATTCTCTCCTATGCGCGCCTCCATCGACTCGGCGTGCACCTCGAACCCCTCGGCACGGGCGATCGGGGCGCCGGCTGCGGCGAGCTTGCGTGCCGCCTCCTCGCCGATCCGAACCTCGCTCATGCGGCGGCGAAAGTGGCGCGGTGAGAGCGTCGAGGCAAACCGCGCCGCGCCTGCGGTCGGCAGCACGTGATTGGAGCCCGCTACATAGTCGCCGAACGCGGTTGCGCTGAAAGCGCCCACAAACACGCAGCCGGCGCAGCGAATCGTGGCGGCGAGCGTCTCCACCTCGGCGCCGATCAGCTGCACGTGCTCGGGCGCGAACGCGTTCGCGAGCGCCACCCCTTCGCGCGCGCTCGCGACTTCGACGAGCGCGAACTGAGCCTCCCCGACGGTCGGGCGCTCGACGACCAGTCGCTCGAGCATCGCCGCGAGAGCGTCTCCCGTCTGCTCGCCGACGCAGACGGCGACCACCAGGCTGCCGTCGCCGTGCTCGGCCTGCGCGAGCATGTCAAGCGCGACCATATCCAGCTCGTGCGCGCCCACGTCTTCGCCGAGCGCGACCAGCAGGTCGCTGGGACCGGCGAAGCCGTCGATCCCAACGGCAGTCGCGAGCTGGTGCTTGGCCTCCTGCACATACAGATTGCCCGGGCCGACCACCACGTCCACGCGTCTCACCGTCTCGGTGCCGTACGCCAGCGCCGCGATCGCCTGCGCGCCGCCCATGCGGTACACGCGTTCGACCCCGCACAATCTGCACGTGCCGAGGATCGCTAGGTCGATCTGTCCGTCGGGGCCCGGCGGGGCGCACACGGCCACGTCGAGCACGCCCGCCGCGCGCGCGGTCACAACGCCCATAACGACCGTGCTTGGATAGGGCGCGCGGCCACCGGGTACGTAGACGGCGGCCGCCTGCACCGGCACCTCGCGCAACGTGACCCGCTGTCCCTGCGGCAGCTCGACCGTGACGTCCTCGCTAACGCCCGCCTGCGCCACGAGCGCGACGTTGGCGATCGCAACCTGCAGCCCCGCCACCAGCTCGAGCGGCAGCACCTTGATCGCCTCGTCGAGCTCCTCGCCTGGAACGAGCAGCGGTCGCTGGCCGATCTCCGATCGGTCGCTGCCGGCGGTGTCGTACAAACGCGTGTACCCGAGCACAGCCTCATCGCCCCCGGCGCGCACGCCGTCCGCGATTTCACGCACTGCCGCAGCAACCGAGGCGCCGTCGGGAACGAGCGCGCGCAGGCGAGCCGCGACGCCGTCGGGACCACCCAGACGCTCGCAGTCCTCCCTGCTCAGCCGCTCGATCAACATCTACTCACACACCCGCGCGCTCGGTTGCGACCATCTCAAGCGACGCCGACGGCGGGTAGGCCGCGCAACTGCTTCAGCAGATCGTCGATCTGAGTCGCCTTCAGCTTGTGCGAGACCGGGTTGGCGATCAGCCTGGCCGTGCACACGACGATCTCCTCGCGCACGACCAAATCGTTCTCGCGCAGCGTGGTCCCGGTCGCGGTGAGATCGACGATCGCCTCGACCATGCCGGTCAGCGGAGCGAGCTCGACTGAGCCTTTCACCTCGACGATCTCCGCCTGCCTGCCGGTCTCCTCGAGGTGGCGCGCGGCGATCCGCGGGTACTTGGTGGCCACGCGCATCACGCCGAGCCGCCTGAGGGCCTCATGCGCCGGGTCGGGGCCCGCCTTGCTGGCCAGCACCATCGTGCAGCGGCCGTAGCCGAGATCGAGCAGCTCGTACACCTCGCGGCCGCCTTCAGGGTGGGTGGAATTATTGCCCGACCCGCGCGCAGCCTGCTCGAGCAGGACGTCCTTGCCGGTCACGCCGAGATCCGCCGCTCCGGCCTCGACATAGGTGGGGACGTCGGAGGGGCGCATCGTGATCACGCCGATGTCGGCGAACAGGAGCTTGCGGTCGTTGGAGCGGAGCTCCTCGACGTCGCGCCCGAGCCCGGCGAGCAGGTCGACCGTGTCCTTGAACAGCGCGCCGCGCGGCACCGCGATCGTGAGGTTGCTCCTCGCGCTCACGCGAGCGACTCCCCGGCGGTGTTCGCGGGCGCGCCGTTGGCGCTCCCCGCCACGAGCAGCGCTCCCGTTCCGCGCTCCTCACCCGCGAGCGCGATGTGCAGGCGATCGACGCCCAGCGCAAAGCCGACCGCGGGCAGCTGCCGCCCAAAGCGCCCGAGCAGGTCGTCGTAGCGCCCACCACCGCCGATCGGAGCGCCGAGCGCCGGGTCATACACCTCGAATACCGCGCCCGTGTAGTAGCCGATGTTGCGCACGAGACCGAGGTCGAAGATGACCCGCTCGGCGACATCGCCCTCGAGCAGCTCGAACACGCGGCGCATGCCCATCACGGCCTCGACCGCCTGAGCGGGCGCATCGGTGAGCACCTCCGGGCCGCCGCGGCGTTGGGGCACGCTCAACAGGATCTCGGCCGCCTCGCCTGCGAGGCCCGAGTCGGCGAGCGCGCCTTCGAGCTCGACGAAGTCGCGGCGCACGAGCGCCTCTAGCAGACCGGCACGCGCTGGCTCGGGGACCTGCAAGGTGGCCATCAGCGCGGGGAACAGCGAGGCGTCGCCGAGGCCGATTCGGTAGTCCTTCAGGCCAGTCGCGTCAAGCGCATGGCAGAGCACGGCGAGCGCCTCCGCCGTGCCCTCTGGGGCGGGCGCGCCGATTAGCTCGATGCCGGCCTGCAACAGCTCCCGCGGCTGTCCCCGCTGGGGACGCACGCCCCGATAGCAGTGCGCGAAATAGCAGAAGCGCAGCGGCGGCTCGCTCGTGGCGTAGCGCGTGGCGACGACGCGGGCGATCGGCACGGTCATGTCCGAGCGCAGCACGAGCACCGCTCCGGACTCGTCGAACACGCGGTACGCCGGCTGCGCTTCGGCCATGTCCGCGCGTGCCAGCACCGCCTCGTACTCGAGCGCGGGCGTGTAGACCTCGCCGTAGCCGTGGCGCTCGAACACGCCGCGCAGGGTGTCGGTGATCGCGCGCACCTCGCGTGTCTCGTCGGGGAGCACGTCGCGCGTGCCGCTGGGGATTGGATGGATCATCGGATGACCATTGAAGCGGACTCGGGCGATGGTTCGCGGGGCGATGACTCGTTACCGCCGCGGCCCGGTGCCTTGCAGGCCGCCGCGCTCAGGACCCGCTAGGCGTGGACGGGCTCCGTGGCGACGCGCTCGATGCGCGCGCCAAGCTCGCGCAAACGCTCGTCGATGCGCTCATACCCACGGTCGATCTGGCGAATGTTGCCGATCTCGCTGCGTCCCTCCGCACATAGCGCCGCCAGCAACATCGCCATGCCGGCGCGTATATCGGGCGACTCGACGCGCGCGCCCCTGAGCCTGCGCGGCCCCGTGACGATCGCCCGGTGCGGGTCGCACATCACGATGTCCGCACCCATCAGGATCAGCTTGTCGGTGAAGATCAGCCGGTTCTCGAACATCCACTCGTGCACGAGTATCGATCCCTCCGCCTGGGTCGCCAGGGCTACCGCGATCGAGGTGAGATCCGCTGGGAAGGCCGGCCACGGACCGTCCTGGATCTTGCTCTTGTACTCCCCCACGTCCGCCTGCGCCACGAGCTTCTGCCCACCCGGCACGAGCACGTCGTCGCCGTCCAGCTCGGTGCGCAGCCCCACGCGCTCGAACACGAGCCGGATCATGCGCAGATCTCCAGGGACCGTGTCCTTGATGCGAAGCTCTCCCCCGGTGACGCCGGCGAGCGCGATGAAGCTGCCGATCTCGATGTGATCAGGCGCGACGTCGTGTTCGCAGCCGTGCAGCCGCTCGGCGCCGTTGACGGTGATCAGATTGGAGCCGATCCCTTGGATGTCCGCGCCCATCTTCACGAGCATGCGCGCGAGGTCCTGCACATGGGGCTCGCAGGCGGCGTTGCCGATCACGGTCGTGCCCGGCGTCAGCGCGGCGGCCATCAGCGCGTTCTCGGTCGCCATCACCGACGGCTCATCCATGAAAACGTCCGTCGAGCGCAGGCCGCGCGGAGCAGTCAGCACGATCTCACGTCCACACTCGGCGATCGCGCCCATCGCACGGAAAGCGTCGAGGTGCGGGTCCAAGCGACGGCGTCCGATCACATCGCCCCCGGGGGGCGGCATCACCGCGCGGCGAAAGCGCGCGAGCAGCGGACCGGCCAGCAGGAACGATGCGCGAATCTGCTCTGCCAGCTCGACCTCGACCTCGACCTCGTGCACCTGCGCCGCGCACAGCGCCACTTCGTTGGGCGCGCGCCAGCTGATCTGCACACCGATCGCACCCAGAATGTCGAGCATCGCCTCGACGTCACGGATGCGGGGCACGTTGCGCACGATCACCTCGTCCTCTGTAAGGACAGCGGAGGCGAGGATCGGCAGCGCGCCGTTCTTGTTCCCCGCCGGGACCATCGTGCCAGACAGCGGGACGCCGCCTTCGATGACGAACTTCTCCATGAGCTGTGAGCGCCGCCTGCGGCCCAGGATCGGACCACCGGATTGACGCTTGGCAAGCGTAACAGCCATCTGCTCAACGAAGTTCGAGCCGTCTCGCCGCGACCCTTCATTGCCACCCCGATCTTTCCTCGACAAAGGAGCCGGCGGTCCGTGCAACATCCGTTGCAGGCAGACAATGCCTGAATCCCCCTTCTAGAGCCAAATCCCGGGAAATCACCCCACACGTACAGGCGTTCGCCCAGGTGCCGTCCGAGATCGTTCCTATCTTTACGAACACATGTTCCCCCCAGCGCCTTCATCCAAGCTTGCGCAGCGCGCGCTCGATGCCCTACGCGTGGCCCGCTCATTCCTGTTGCTCGAGGACGACTACGACATCGACTGGGAGGTCGACCAGGACGAGTCCACCCGCGTATTGCACCCGCACCGAGCGCCGCTGCGCGGAGGAAACGCCCAGCGCCGTGCCGGCCTCGTGCCGGCACGGCCGCAGGCCTGCCTGGCGCCCCTCGAGCGCGCAGCGCACTCGCCCGACGGAGAGCGTAAGCGTCGTCGCCTCGAGATCGTGGCGGCTACCCCCGAACACAATTCGCCCTAAACGCCGCAATACCATGCTGATCGGCATGGTCATCGGCGGTCGGTAGGATCACGAGATGACGCGTGAAAGGCGCTTGCGGGATATGTATGAGGCGTTCAACGCTCGCGATATCGACGCTGTGCTGCGTCAGATGAGCCCGGAAGTGGATTGGCCGAACGCGTGGGAGGGCGGACGCGTCCGTGGTCATGAGGACGTCCGTGGTTACTGGACACGCCAGTGGGCAGCGATCGATCCGAAGGTTGAACCCGTGACCTTTGCCGCACGCCCTGACGGCAGCATCGCGGTCGAGGTAGAGCAACTGATACACGATCTCGACGGTGGACTTCTCGACAAGGGGAGCGTCCGGCACGTATATGTCTTCGAAGGCGAGCTGATCGCTCGTATGGATGTCGAGGAAATCCTCACGACGGACTGACAGGAGAGGTGTCGGCGTGAGATAGCTCCGTTGCTCGTGGAAGCAACGTCGATCTAACCGCACCCTAGGCGTCTCGAACGGCACTCAGACAGACGGGCCACCCTAGGTGGCCCGTCTGTCTGAGAAAAAACCGGCGGCGTCCTACTCTCCCAGGCCCTTGCGGGCCAAGTACCATCGGCGCTGAGGGGCTTAACTGCTCTGTTCGGAATGGGAAGAGGTGTTTCCCCCTCGCCAAGGCCACCGGAAAAAGGTGAGAGACCACCCTCCAGGTCCTTCAAAACTGCACAGCGCCACATAACGAGTATCACTCCCCATTACGGGGATCAAAAAAATCCGTCAAGCCCTCGACCCATTAGTACCGGTCTCCTTCGAACGTTACCGTCCTTCTAGATCCGGCCTATCAACCTGGTGGTCTACCAGGGGTCTTACTCCCTCTAGGGGATGGGAGAACTCATCTTGA
>DASYAM010000019.1:0-164378 GCA_036501315.1 Solirubrobacteraceae bacterium | reverse complement strand
TGCTTGGCGGTTCTTGTCGTAGGTGATCCGCACGTCGGACGCCTTGAATATCTCGGCAAGCTCCTCGTCGGTCGCCTTCTCGATCGTCGGGCGCAGGTCAGGCACGGCGTTGAGCATCGCCACGATTTCGTCGGGATGATGCACTCCTCGCACCCGTCTGGGGGTGCCCACTGGTGACCTTCGAGTCGTGTCTGCGCTCGACGGGGAACAAGATCTGCCGGAGGGGGAGCGGCTGCGCCAGGGACGCCCGGCACCTCGCTGATCGGAAAGGGAGGACACGGAAGGACGTAGAACGTTCGCGCTCTGAGATCGGCGCGACGCAGATAGTTCCAGATCTGTCTCACCGGCAGAACGAACTGGTACGCCTTGTTTGCCTGCGGGGCCTTGTTCTCGAACACAAACAGCTTGCCGGGCCCCGGGAGAGAGCTCGCAAGGTCGTAGTCGGGGACCTGACGCTGGGTAGGTGCCCAGAGAAGAGCATCAGGTACGCGTTCGGCCACATACGCGGTCACCCACGCATCAACGGTCCGCTCAGGGAGAGCAACAGGCATCGTCGTAGCCTTACGCATTTGAGCCCGAACGGTCTCGGCAGTATTGCGATATGCCCGAGATGACCGACGAGAAGCGCGTGCGCGGTCGCTTGGCCTGGCACTCCTTGACGCGAGCCGCATCTATGAGGGGTTTGAGATCCCACGCAGCGAGGGACGCCTGCGAAGGCGGCGCCTGCAGCCGTATCGAAGCGCCATCATCGGTCTTGTTGGTCGCCAACGGCGCTTTCTCCGCGCCGCTTACACGCTCGCCGACGATGGCCAAGTCCTTGAGGCCATGGGGCCGCTGCGGTCGATGTTCGAGTTCTTCGTTTGCCAGCGCTGGCTCGCGCGTGATCCAGATCGCAATGGAAGCTCTGGATGCAGGAGGCACGGCCTGGCTCCAGCAGAGCCATGCCCACGATGCCGGCATCGCTGGCCGCGACGTAGGGCACGGCTGTCGGCTCTTGCAGCTTCTTAACGACCCTGGCAACGCGCTCGGGACTGGGGTGCTTCCCCCGCGCGATGTTTGCTGCTTGCCATACCCGCACAGCTCCGTCGAGGTCAGATGCCTCATGACGCGGATCGCACAGCGCATCTTCTCTGCGCTCGAAGACACGCGCGGTCGCCTCAGCGCGGCTCGGGGGGAGGGTCGTGCTCGACGCCGAGCGCCCTCTGCATCCACGCGACGTCGTGCCACGCGCCGAACTTCCAGCCGATCCGCCGGTAGACGCCGACTGGCTCGAAGCCCATCGCTCGGTGCAGGCCGGCGCTCGCCTCGTTCGGCAGCGTCATGCCCGCGACAGCCATCCGGTAGCCGCGCGCCGCGAGTCGCTTGAACAGCGCCTCGTAGAGCGCGCGACCCGAGCCGGTGCGTCGTCGGCCCTGCTCGACGTAGACGCTGACCTCGCACGAGAAGCGGTAGGCCGCTCGCTTCTGGTGCGGCCCGCCGTAGGCATAGCCGACGACGCGGTGATCGTCTTCGTGCACGACCCAGGCGTGCGTGCTCATCGCCGCCGCGATGCGTTCGGCCAGCTGTGCGGGCGTCGGCGGCTCGCCCTCGAAGCTGACGGCCGTCTCGCGCACATACGGCGCGTAGATCGCCGCGCACGCCGGCGCGTCGTCCTCGCTCGCATCTCTTACCGTTGCACCGGACACGTTCGGCCTAAGACTATGCGGGCGCGTGCGCCCGCGACGTTCGACCATCGGGTTAGGAACCGAAGGTCGCTTCTGTCGTCGCCAGCACGGCTGGGGAGGCGAATAGCCCCGGGCCGCTCCGCCGTTGCGGGGCTAGGGCTCTCCGGCCACTCTGCCGCCCGACGCGGTGAAATGGCCGCTCCATAACGATATTGCCAGGGTGGGTTGGTCGCTAATGGGTACATAGCGGCCCTCGGAGATGCGTCTGCGACGTGCGGCCGAGCGGGCGCGGCCTGCCCCCGGCGCCCGGTCTACGCTCCCGCAGATGGACGCGGAGTTACGTTTGCTGTGCTACGGGGTGAAGTGAGCGGACAGCTGTGAGCCGCTGAGCGTGGCACTGCGGCGCTCACGCTGCCGGCGGCCCACCAAGGGTTGGAGTCAGCGCATCTAGCCGCTGCCCGGCTAGATGTTGTCTGGCTCGGCGGTCGCTCGAAGCTCTCAGGCACGGCTGCACGTCAGCGCGCCAACTCGCCCCGGAGCCGCTCGGCCAGGCGCACGCTCGCCTCGATCTCCAATCTGCGGATCGATACGGACTCGACGTTGATGCCGAACGGGACACCCAGGCGGCGGCAGAAGGACATCAGTTCAAGCGCGGTTGCCTCGGCATGCTCGAGGGATGCGTCGAGGGCGTCCTCGGCGTGGCGCAGGTCGTTTACGACCCAGCGCGGGACGTCGACGCCGAGCCACCGGAGGAACTCCAAGGTCTGCATCGAGCCGCACACCGAAAAGGTGAACACGATCGGGACCGGATCGAGGCCGCGATCGCGGCACTCGTAGGCATAGTCGGACACCAGATTCTTGGCAGCGTTGACGTCGTAAATGACCTGAGTGACGAAGTAGGAGCAGCCGGCGTCTTGCTTGGCGGCCAGGCGAAGATGCTCGTCGCCTTTGCGAGTGTGCCGCTCGGGTATCGCGACGGCGCCGAGGAGCAGTTCGGGGTTGACCTCGCTGCGGAGCTGCTGAGCCCTGCGGAGCGTCGTGGCGACATGCGTCTCGCGCGTGGAAGCACCGACGAAGACAGCCATTCGCGTGGCGGTGTCCAGGGACGCCATCCAGTCGCGAAGGTCTTGCTCGCTGTACTTCGCCGTCGCGCGGTAGACCACGACCGGCGTGCGCCAGTTCTTGAGGTGCCGGTCCAGATAGTCGGCCGGGTCCATCGTCGGAAAGAACAGGAACGGTCGTTCGTCGGGGTTGCGGTCGGCCTCGTCATCGATGTCGTAGAGGATCAGGCCGTCGACGTCGAGCGGTTCCAGGCGCTCGAAGGTGACATCAGCGATCTCCTGGGCCTTCTCCGGGGTGGTCGACAACCGTGGCGGGGTCAGCGCGAAGAGCAGGAACTCACCCCGGAGGGCCACGATGCGATGCTGGAGATCCACGCTCGCAAGGCTATCTAGGGTAGGGCGCAGGAAGCTCGGGCTTACGCCGTGGGAACTCCGTGGGCGACATACGGCGGAATCGAGCACGCGGAGCCCCAGCCATGTTTGGAAGCGCCCACCCAGCCTGGACTCACGCGGGACACTCCGCAGTCGCTTCCGGCCAGGGACTAGCGACCGAGACGCGACGGGGCGCTGGTTGCGGTGCCTACCCAGCGTGCGGGCGAAGCTCCTACGAACCGTAGTGGCCTCCGGCGACGCCCCAAGATGATCGCGTCGACCGGCGCGACTCTCGCCGGTCGACGGACCCACGAGGTGGGCCAACGCGACGCGACATGGGAAGGCGTACGGCGGCGTGGTCGGGCCGCCTTCGCCCTGACCCACAAGCGGCCTTGTCCCGTTAGGCGCTCTGACTGCACCTATCTGAAGGCGGCGGCGCTCAAAGCGCGCACAACTCCTCAACCCTGTGGGCCAGGACCAGTGTTCGCGGGCTATGCACGGTCGCAAGTTTGGGTATCAATCCCGCCCCCCGCTATGGAAAGCCCGCAATGCAGGGTTTTTTGTTTTGTAGCGGGGAAGTCCTGTCTCGTTTCGAGCTGGCAATCCCGCCGGAGGCTGATAGATGGGAGCCGTGCACACCGGAGCCCGCCATGCGTGCTCGTCAGTAAATCGGCTCAATCCACGAAATCGGCAGCGTGGGCCCCTCGCCTGGGGCGGTATAGGGCGAGATCGACTTGCCCGCCAAGCCGTGGTCGCGAGAGTCGTCGCGGCCGTCGCGTACTCTCTCGCTCAAATGACCCAAATCGCCCCCCTCTTTTCGACCTCCGACTCAGATTCGTTGCAGGCTCCTGGCTTGGGGAGTGGGCGACTCATCATCGGCGATGTGCGGGAAGTGCTCGCCGCCTTTGAGGACGGCACATTTGCAACATGCGTCACTAGCCCACCATATTGGGGCCTGCGTGACTACGGGATTGCGCATCAGATTGGGGCCGAGGGGGTTCTTGACGACTACATCGCTTCTCTGGTCGCCGTGTTTCGCGAGGTGCGGCGGACCCTCAGCGACCGCGGAACGTTCTGGCTCAACATCGGCGACAGCTATACGAGTGGCGGGAGGACATGGCGAGACTCTGACGAGAAGCTCGCGGCGCGTGGCATGAGCTATCGGGCGCCGACTCCGGAGGGGCTGAAGCCCAAGGATCTCATTGGGGTCCCCTGGCGAGTCGCGTTCGCGCTCCAAGAAGACGGTTGGTACCTGCGCTCCGACATCGTTTGGAATAAGCCCAACGCGATGCCCGAGAGCGTCAAGGACCGGCCCTCACGTTCTCACGAGTTCGTCTTTCTGTTCTCCAAGTCGCTTCGCTACGACTACGACTATGCGGGTGTTCGCGAGCCAATGCTGAACGGGAGTGGGCTACGAGGCCGCCGCACGGTTTGGGACATCAACACAGAACCGTGTCCGGAGGCCCATTTCGCGACGTTTCCGCGTGAGCTTGTACGGCCAGCAGTGCTCGCGGGCAGTCTGGTGGGCGGGCTCGTCCTTGATCCGTTCTTTGGCTCGGGGACTGTTGGCGAGGTCGCCGCCTCAGAGGGCCGCGACTTCGTTGGCGTGGAGCTCAACCCAGAATATGCAGCTATCGCGCAGTCCCGGTTGGACCGACTCGCGCCTGGCCTCATGCGGGTGGAGCCGCTCGTGGAAACCGCCATGTCGCGTGCACGTGGCACGCAGATTTCGCCAGATGCCTGACTTGCAGCTTGCGCTCTGTTCCACCATCAAAGTAAAGCTCAAACAGCACTTCACCGTTCTCGCTCACTGTGCAGCTGCCGGGTTTAGGCGTCTGTCTGCTCTCTTGGCGCATCATGCAATCCACGCTGGCCGCCTTCAGTAGCAGCGCCTTCGGAATCTCCACCAACTCGTAATGGTGGAAGGGGTCCCGTGCGGCGGCTCTCGCGGCGCTTAGGGTCCGCAGCGTAAAGATACGGTCATAGCCCTGCATGTGGGCGAACATGCGATCACGTAGACCAGCAAGATCCACCTCTGTGACCCACTGGCCCTTGCCCAGCTCCATGAACTTGGAGATGTGGATCCGGTCCGGTTTTATGCCTCGGTCCGCTTGAGTCTTAAGAGACCATCGCTCGTCGCGGACGGTTATGTCGTGACCGGGGTTGCCTTTCGCAGCCAGCGTCGCCGGTATCCCGACGCGGCGCAACGCGGTCTCCAATCCATGCTCAAACTTGTCCTTGGAGAAGCTCTCGCGCGAGAGCGCATGGTGTATGAGGAGCAGGTCCCCAAGCGTTTGGGCAAACGCTTCGCTCGCGAAGTCTGATGTGGGGTCGGAGTAGGCCTGTAGCTCGGCGCCAAACCCCTCGACAATGCCCGTCAACACCTCTAGCTGCGCACCGGACAGCGGTGCGAGCGCTTCGCTCAGGGCTGCTAGCTGTGCCTTTAGATTCTCGTCCACAAGGCGAGGTTCGCTGGCTGAGCTACATACCCTACCAGCCTGTGCGAGGCTACTGCGTGTGTCGTAAAGGACCGTCTGTAAGCATTTCTTAAGAGCAACACCTATGATTCGCGCGCGAGACGGTCACCGTCGCTTTGTCGGGACGAGCCCGAAAAGCAGGTATCGCGGCGCCTTCCTTGAAACGGTCGGGTTAGCGAAGGTCGCACAGCAAGTCATTGGGGGGATTGTGCTTCGGCCGTCCCGTGGTTGAGAGAAAGGACCAGAAGGAATGCCAGATCGCTGTAGTACTCCAGCATCGCCCCGACGGATGATCGCCTTGGCGACCAAGGCCGCCGCCCTGACGGCCGTCGTAGCAGTCTTCACGGCAGGCGCCGCGCAGGCCGCCACGCTGCCCACGATCACGGCCACTGTCGGCACCACCTCGATCGCCGTGAGCGGCGCCCTGCAATCCGGCGCCGTCAACATCGCCAGCACGGCGACCGGCGGCAAGGAACCGTCCGTAGTACTGTTCGCCCTCAAGCCGGGCGTTAGCCTCGCCGAATTCTATGCCTATCTGAACGGAGGCAAGACGACGAGGGATCCGAACAGCACGAGCAAGTACGGTTCGATCGTCTTCGACGCCGCGGCCGGCAAGGGCAAGGCCACCGAAGCCCAAACCGTCCTTGAGCCTGGCCAGTACGTGGCTCTGAACGCTGAAGGCGAAAAGTCCTCGACGTGGCCTCGTGAGAGTCTTGCGATCGCCGCATCGCCGTCGCCTGCAGCGCTTCCCGCCCCGCAAGCGACTGAGAAGACCATCGAGTTCGGCTTCAAGGGTCCCAAGGTCTTGCATGTCGGCGAGCTCGTGCGCTTTGAAAATGAAGGCTATCTCGTGCACATGGACGCCGGGATCGGGGCAAAGAGCGCGAAGGCCGCGGCGAGGATCGCGGAGGGACTGGCCGTAGGACAGGAAAAGGGCTTGCAGAAGTTTGCCTCCGGCTCTGAAGCCAGCTTTGCCGGCCCGCTCTCCTCGGGGGCGTTTCAGCAGGAAACCATCACGGCCAAGCCGGGCTGGTATGTGCAGGCGTGCTTCATGCCGACGCAGGACGGCAGGCCGCACACCCTCCTCGGCATGGAGCGAGTGATCAGGATCGTCAAGTAGGACGGATGCTGCGACCGGCCTGCCCCCATGGCTGGGGGCGGGCCGTCGTTTGCGGTTCGACCGGGTACGTGCCCGCGCAGCGTCCAGGCTCCGTCTCGCACGGCGTCGGCTGACGCGGGGTCGCTGGCCGCCGCTACGATTGCGACGATGGGAAAGTGGGGACGTCTCGGCGGGGTGTCGCTTGCGGCGATCGTGCTGGTTGCCGCCGCCGCCGCGTGGGCTCAGGGCTCCTCTGGGGGTGGCCGGTCCGCCGTAGGGGCGCGCTCCAGTTGCCATGCGCAGGCTCCTCCCGTCCTTCACGATGGCTTTCCAGAGCCGCCCGAGCTCGTCAGCCACGACGGTCTCCTCGACGTCACTCTGCGCGCGGCCGTCGGCCCTGCGCTGATGGGTGGGCGACACGTTCAGGCAATGAGCTACGACGGCAGCATCCCCGGCCCTACCCTCGTCATCTGCGCCGGTGATCACGTCGTAGTGCACCTCGAGAACGAGCTCCCGGAAGCCACCAACCTGCACACGCACGGCTTCCACGTCTCACCTGAAGGCAACAGCGACAACATCTTCCTGCGCATCGAACCGCACACGACGTTCACCTACGAATACGACATCCCGCAGGACATGCCGGCAGGCTCTTACTGGTATCACCCGCACCTTCACCCGAGCGTCGAGCGCCAGATCTTCGGTGGCCTCGCCGGTGCGATCGTCGAGGAGGGAGGCCTCGATCGGCTCCCGGCGCTGCGTCACGTGCCGCAGCGGTGGATCGTGCTCGACAACACCGAGGTCCGTCATGGGCGCGTGCTGTCCGTCGATGAAGCGACCGAAGCAGGGTCGCGGATCTACGTGAACGGTGAGAGCGACCCGACCGCGAAGATCCGTCCCGGTCAGCTGCAGCGCTGGCGCATCTTCAACGCCAGCGCCGATCGCGTGATCGTGCTGCGGCTCCCTCGCCGACAGCACTTCGTCCTGCTCGCACAAGACGGCCACACGCTCGGAAGCGCGCAGAACGTCCGCAACCTGATGATCGCTCCCGGCTCACGGCGCGACGTCCTCCTCCGCGGCGGTCCGCCCGGAAGCTACCCCGTCAAGGCCGTGCCATTCGCCCAGTTTCCAGGCGGCGAGAAGGCCGCCGACGGCGGGCCGACGCCCAACCAGACGGTGCTGACGCTCCACTCAGCAGGGCGGCGAACGAACGTGCGCCTTCCCGCGGGCCCGCTCAGCCGACCTCTCGACCTACGCCGTATGCCGGTCGACCGCGAACGCACGGTCGTCTTCAGCGAAATGGCAGAAGGCGCCGGGACGCCGCGCTTCCTGCTGAACGGCATGTCGTTCGACCCGAACCGCGTGGACGTGACGATGAAGCTCGGCTCCGTGGAGCGCTGGACGCTCGTCAACTCGACCGAAGAATGGCACACGTTCCACATCCACACGAACGACTTCCAGGTGGTCAGCGTGAACGGCGCAGACATCCCCTACGTCGACGATCAGGACAACGTCACCCTCGCGCCGAAGTCCCACACGGTCATCCTGATTCATCCCACCGACTTCACCGGCAAGTTCGTGTTCCACTGTCACGTCACCTTCCACGAGGATCACGGCATGATGGCCACCGTTCAGGTCGTGCGCGAACCGACCGCTGCCGAGGCGCGCCGCTCGATCATCCTCGATGGAGGCCTCGCGATCGGCTCCTCCTCCTACGGCTCCCACGACCAGCCGTCGGTGAAGGCAACGCTGTTCTTCTGCAGCCTGCACGCTCTCGCGGTGCTCACGCGCGGCAGGTGAAGCTCAGATAGGAGAGCGCACGACTCGGCTGACCAGACGCGGCGTCCCGTCCGAGGCTTCCACGACGACACGGAACCGTCTGTGTGCGGGGCCGGCGAGGCTGAGTGTCGCGACGCCAATCGAGCTCAAACGCGAGCGAGCCGTCGTCTGCCAGTGTCCCGCCGGGCCCGCCGCCTGCAGCAGCACGCCCACATCGCCACGAGCCGCCTGCACGCGGACGAGGAGCGTCCCGCCGTGGGCATGGTGTCTCGTCGAGAGGTGGAGTTGGAGCGTGCCGGCAGCGATCGGCAGCACGAACACGCTGCCCTTCATCGTCGGGTGGATCGTGCACGAGTAGTTGAACGTCCCTGCCTTCGCGAAGGTCATCGTGAACGAGCTCCCGGTGCTCATCACACCGGAGTCGAACTGACCGTCGACGGAGGTCACCGTGTGCTGGCCGAAGCTTTCGTCTCGCCACGCGACGGTCTGCCCGATCCCGACCGTCAGCTGCGAGGGCTGGTAGGCACGGCCGACGATCGACACGCGCATGTCCGCTTCTTCGGCAGCGCCCGCGGTCGCGCTGCCGAGCAACGTTGTCAGTCCGAGCGTCGCGAGGATAACCCCGCCAAACCAGCGTACGTTCACAGCGCGCAGGGTAGCGAATCGACTCGCGCACCCGAGCACGCGTGGGACGACTCGTCACGCTCAAGAGCGACGCAGTATGGACTCGATCTCGCTGCCGCTCGCATGTTCGCTGCGGTCAGCGAGCAGCTCTAGCAGCGCGTCCGTCAGCTCGTCGGCGAAGTTCCGATCGATCGGCCCGCTTGCGGCGAGCAGGCGGTACCAGAGTGCTCCGAAGAACAGCTCGGCGATGAGCTCGAGATCGACGTCAGGCCCGATCTCGCCACGGGCGCGGGCGCGTTCCAAGAACTCCACCATCACAGCTCGTCGCTGCGCGAGGAAGCTGCTTTGAAATGAGCGCGCGAACGCCGGATCGAGCTGCGCCTCGGCCATTAGCGCCACGAGCAGTCGTGCGGTGCGTCCGCGTGCGCCGTGCACGCTGCGCCACAGGAATGCACGCAGGTCCGCCGCGAGGTCCTCGCCATCGGGCGTCGGCGCGATCTCGGCGGCGCCCTCGTTGAGGGCCTCGAGCACGACCGCTGCCTTGGAAGGCCACCAGCGATAGACGGTCTGCTTGCTCACCGCGGCGCGACGGGCGATGCCCTCCATCGTCAACGCTGGGTAGCCGCTCTCTCCGACAATCTCGAGCGCCGCGAGCAGGACCGCGCGTCGCGCCGCCTCGCTGCGTGGGCGCCCAGGGCCGCTCATTCTTCCAGATTACTGGACGCTACGTCCTGCTATAAATACAAGACATGACGTCTTCTATTTGGCCGGACAGCGTCGAGACGATCCTCCGTGGCGAGCATGCGGTCATGCTCGGCTACGTAACGCCCGCGCGCGGCGTCGTGCTTACCCCGGTGACCAACTTCGCCCTGCACGACCGAACAGCCGGCACGGTGTCGGTCAGCACCTCGGTCGGCGCTTGGAAGAAGCTCGCCCGAATCCGTGCCAACTCCAACATCGCCCTGGCGTTCCACACCCGCGCCCACGCTGACCACGAGCGCCCCGAGTACGTGCTCGTCCAGGGCCGCGCGAGTGTCGGCCCCCCGGTCGAGGACTACCCGTCGACCGTGCTCGAGCAGTGGGAGCGCATCGAGCCGTGGGGCTCACTCGGTCCCCTCGCCAAACGCTGGCTGCGCATCTACGGGCGGCGGGTTGAGGTCAAGGTCTTCGTCGAGCGGGTCGTCGTCTGGCCCGACCTGACCTGCGCCGGGTCGCCGGAGGTCTCTATGGACAGGCGCTTAGCGAGACCTTGCCCCCGTCCCAGGCGCGACCGGCCAAGGGAACCGCCCCACGAGTGGCTCATCGCCGCGCGGCCTGGGAAGCGCGACACCTACCCCACGCGCTGCTCGGCTGGGTGGGTGCAGACCAGAGACCGATGATCGTTCCCGTCGGGATCGGGCCAGCAGCGCGCGACGGAATCGAGCTGCTCGCTCCCCCAAGCCTGCTGCCTTCAGGCGCGCGCCGCGCAGGCCTAACCGCGCACTGGTTCTCACGCGGCGTTACCGGCCAGCGCCAGATCGTCCACACCGGCTGGCTCGATCACAAAACCTATGCGCCGCACACCCGCGCCTCCTACTTCATGCCGCCGCTGCGCCCCGTCTACAGGCTGGTCGTGGGGGGTGCGACGCGCAGGCGCTACCGCCACAGCGTTCGCGCCGTGGGAAGCGGTCTAGGAGCCGCCGGAACCCGTCCCTAACGAGCCTGCGCATGAGGCCGGTCGGAGCGAAAGCTGAGAGCCCCCGCGTCGGCGGGGGCCCTCCGTGTCCGTCGAGATTTCCGAGGAAGCATCTATCGGCTTGTCAGTGGGCGCGGCACGGTTTTTACAACGACCACGGGGCGCCCGGACACGACCGGCACGGACTTGACCTTCAGGCCGGTCAGGACATGCACCAGTTTGGCTTTCACGATCACGATGTTCACCTGTCCGCAGCCTTCGTGGTTGCAATACCATTCGTGACCGTCCTTCGTGCACACCCAGAAGTCATCGCCGGCGTGTTCACATGAAGCGCCGCCCTTTTCGAGTTCTTCCTGGGTGAGTCCGGAGATCCCTGGGCCGTTGTTCGGCTGGGCCTGGGACACGGCCGGAGCGACTGCGACGGTGGCGATGCTTGCTGCTGCTGCAAGGGTGGTGATGAGTGTGCGGATCTTGGTGTTCATTTTGATGCCTCCTGTGGGCGACTTGGTTTGTAAGACCATCATCGCCTCGCCCTTCGCCCCCGGAAAGACACCCTAGGGGTGGTGTTTCCTTACCCGCCGCGTGCGCCGTGGGCGAGTCAGACGAGCTCGCGGCGCGAGATCGCGCCGGACTGAAGTGCGCACTCGACAAGCTTTGCCCGCTTCTGGTTCTGCGGCAGATCCCCAAGCTCGAACTTGCCGAACAGGGTGCGCAGGTGCATCTTGACGGCGTCGACGCTGAGAAACACCTCGGCGGCGATCTCCTGGTTGGTGGCCGGCGTCTCAAAGCCGCCGTCGCGAAACGGCCGGCAGAGCGCGACGAGGACCCGGCGCTGCATGTCCGTCAGCTGGAGTTCGGGCCGCATACTCGCCGATACCGTCTCTCCGACGCCGGTCAGCTGTGCGGCCCGGTAGACGAGCACCGTCTGCCCGACGCGGATGCGGTCTCCGTCGCGTAGACGCTGTCGTCCGCCGATGCGCTGCCCATTTATGTACGTGCCGTTCGTCGAGAGCCCGTCGTCGACGATCGTCCATTCGCCGCCGATGTGGTGCAGCTCCGCATGGAGAGCTGAGACCTCGCCGTCCCACGAGATCGACAGGTCCGTCTCCGCGCGGCGACCCAGGGTGCTGGTCTCGCCGCGGCCGTGCGCCGAGAAGAAGCGCAGGCGCCCGTCTGTGTCACGGAAGGCGAGGAAGGCCTCACCTGCTCGCTCGGCATCCAGCAGCTCTTTCAGCTCCGACGCGGAGAGCGAATGCCGGGCCAGCGGATCGCCGTGATTGGAGGGTTGATTTGACATCGAGATCGGGACAGGGTCCGAGCGCGGACGAGGCGAGGAACCTAGACCGTGGCCGTGTCCCGAGGGCCCGTCCGCGCGCCGGTCTGGCGCCGCGCCTCCGACACGGCGCTTATCGCTTCGGGGGCGTGACAGAGGAACACCTCACCCGGCGCGCCCGCCGTTGGCAGGTTTGCCAGTGAGGCGGTGAACACGACGGTGTCACCCCGCGGTCGCGAGCTCGGCGCATTGGAAGCGACTTCCGCCGGACGCAAAGGTCCGCAGAGGGCCGGCGCCGTCGCCGTCGCGGGCAGGGCGTGGTCGAGCTCGCTCCTTTCCAGGACGCCGCTGTAGAGGCCGCTGTTGTCGTAGTCGATGCCGTGCACGACGATCACCGCGTTGTCATTGCGGATGAAGTTGGCGACGTTCGCGGACAGCTTGATCGTGCGCGTGTAATGGAGCGTGCCACCGGTAAGAAAGCGAGGGAACGCGAGGATGCTCGAGACGCTCGTATCGCCGTGCGTCGTCAGTGCCTGGATAGGAGGGCCGTAGTAGTTGATCCCATCGGTCGTGCTGATCGCGAGATGGCCGTTGTGCAGTCGCGCGGCCGACGCCGGCGGGCAGACGCCTTTTCCGCCGCCGTGAATATGCATCGCATGCACGAGCGACTCGTCGTTGTCGAGTCCGGTCGTGGTCACGGTCACCGCCGCCGTGTCACCGTTCAAGCGGACGGTCACGTTGCCGGATCCCGTGACGTGGTTGCTGGGCACCTCCGACAGCGGCGAGGAGAGCAGCGCGCCCGCCGGTGTGTTCGAGCCGGAGGTCGACGCCAACACCACGATCGCGACCGCCGCCCCGGCAAGGGCCACGAGCAGCACCGCGTACCAGCGGCGCTCGACAAGCCTCCCCCCGAAGCCCGGCTGGTCTCGACCACGTGCTCTCGGCCGCTCGCGATCGGACGAAGGCCCGCCGGCCGGCTGCGCTATGACCGGCTCGCGCGCGGACGCGCCGAGATCGTGCACGGGCTCAGCAGCCGCGAGGTCGGGTTGATCGGCCGACAGCGCCGTCGCTGCGATCGCCGCCGCCGCGGGGCCGCCAGCGGCGTGTCGACCTTCGAGGGCATGACCACACGCGCGCAGAAACTGCTCACACGTGACATAGCGGTCGGCCGGGTTTCGTGCCAATGCCTTCGCGAGGACCCCGTCGAGAGCGCTCGGCAGGTCAGGGCGAAACACGCCGATCCGCTCGACCGCGCCCGTCGGCGGACGAATCCCTTCAGCGATTTCACGCTGGAACGGGACGCGGCCCGTCAGGCATTGATAGAAGGTTGCGGCGAGCGCATAGACGTCCGTTTGGGGGCTCACTTCGCGATTCTCGACCTGCTCAGGAGCCATGTACTCAAGCGTGCCGATGAACTCTCCCGTCCCCGTCAGTCCGGTCAGGAACGAGGCGCTCTTGGCGATCCCGAAGTCGGTGAGATAGACGTGCTCGACGTCGCCCCCAACGGACCGCTGAATCAGAACGTTCGCCGGCTTTACGTCTCGATGGACCAACCCGCTCGCGTGGGCAGCATCAAGCGCCAGCGCAATCGGCATCAGCAGCGAGAGTGCGAGCTCCGGCTCGAGCAGTCCCGAGGTGGCGAGCAGCCCCTTCAGGTCGCCGCCGGCGACGTAGCGCATGACGATGTAGAGCGAGTGCTCGTGCACGCCCATGTCGTGGATCGGGATCACATGCGGATGATCGACCGCGGCCGCCATCTGCGCCTCGCGCAAAAAGCGCTCCCGGAAGGTGTCGTCAGAGCTCAGCTCCGGCGCCAGCACCTTGAGCGCGACCGACATGCCGAGTCGCGAATGCTTGGCCCGGTAGACCACGCTCATCCCGCCCCGTCCGATCACAGAGTCGATGACGTAGTTGCCGAGTTGCCCGCCAACGACTAGCTGGTCCGTCACGCCGTCAGTCTAAGCGAATCCACGGTGGGCCCCTCGTGCTGTCGCGACGCTGTCCACCGGCTGGCTCGGGGCGGGAGCGCCTATACGGCGCCTCCTATCTCCAATTTATACCACTTAGAAGGCCCTCATGAGGGCTCGAAGAGTGCTGTAAAACCGTCGCCAGACCAGAATCTACGGAGATGGGAGTCGCGAAAATGCGTGCGTTGTTGTCGCGGTGTCCGACGGGAGCGTGTCTATGAGCGAGCATGCGGTGGTGATCGCCGGAGGCGGTCCGACGGGGATGATGCTGGCGGCCGAGCTGACGTTGGCGAAGGTAGACGTCGCGGTGCTCGAGCGGCGCCCCGATCACGCGCTCGTCGGCTCGCGGGCCGGAGGTTTTCACGCGCGCACGATCGAGGTGCTCGATCAGCGTGGCGTCGCCGATCGGTTCCTCGCGGAGGGCCAGCCGGCGCAGGCCTCGATGATCGGCACGACCGTGCTGGATATGAGCGACTTCCCGACACGCCACCCCTACTCGCTCGGGATCTGGCAGAACCAGATCGAGCGAATCATGGCCGCCTGGATCGCCGAGCTGGGAGTGCGGATCTACTACGGACATGAGGTGACGGGCTTTGAGCAGGACGACACCGGCGTCGACGTCGAGCGGTCAAACGGCGAGTCGCTGCGGGCGCAGTATCTCGTCGGGTGCGACGGAGGGCGCAGCGTCATCCGTAAAGCAGCCTCCATCGAGTTCCCCGGGTGGGATGCGACCAGGAGCAACCTAATCGCCGAGGCCGAGATGGCCGAGGAGCCGGAGTTGGGCGTCCGACGCGATGCTGTTGGCATCCACGGCATCGGCAGGTTGGAGTACGAGATTCGCGACGGCGAGATCATCTACGGGGACGGTGGCCCGGTGCGGGTGATGGTGACCGAGCAGCAGATCGGGAGCACCGGCGAGCCAACCCTGAAAGATCTGAGCGGGGCGCTGATCGCCGTCTACGGCACCGACTTCGGAATCCACAGTCCCACCTCGATCTCCAGGTTCACCGATATGACGCGGCAGGCGGCGGCCTATCGCGCGGGACGGGTCCTGCTCGCGGGGGACTCGGCGCACGTGCACTACCCGGCGGGCGGGCAGGGCCTCAGCCTCGGTGTGCAGGATGCCGTGAATCTGGGATGGAAGCTGGGCCAGGTGATCGACGGGACTTCCTCGGAGAGCCTGCTCGACACCTATCACGACGAGCGTCACCCGGTCGCTGCCCGCGCGCTCCGGCATACGATGGCTCAAACCGCGCTCCAGCGCCAGGACGAGCGCACGAAGGCGCTCGCCGACGTGGTGTCGGAGCTGGCGATGATGGACGAGCCCCGCAAACGACTCGTGGGGATCGTCTCCGGACTCGACATTCACTACGACCTCGGCGAGGGACACCCCCTCCTCGGACGCCGCATGCCCGATCTTGACTTGATGACTGCCGAGGGCTCGCTGCGAGTCTTCGCCCTGCTGCACGATGCCAAACCTGTGCTGCTCAACCTCGGCGAGCTCGCCAGCTTTGACATCGCCCCGTGGGCTGATCGGGTTCAGTGGATCGACGCTGAGTATGACGGCCTGTGGGAGCTGCCGGTGCTCGGCCCGGTCACCGCTCCCACCGCCGTGTTGATCCGACCTGACGGATACGTTGCTTGGGTCGGAGACCGAACGCAGCGTGGGCTCACCGAAGCCCTGACCACCTGGGTCGGACCGCCTACAGTGACGTAGCTCCCCGGCTGTCAAGGTCCGTCTGGCAGGGAATGTGCTCGCGGCCTCGCCGGCGCTTCGGCAAGATCTTGTCGCGATCGGTGAGAGTGGCCGTAGGAATCGCCGCGACCTGCCACAGCCGGCGCGTGCCGAGGTGGAGCTCAGGCGCCTGCCTGGGCGAGGAGCTCGCGGATCTGTGCGGCGAGCACGGCCGGCTGGTCCTCGGGGATCAATGTGTAGGAATCCGCGATCTCCGCGAGGCGGCCTTGGGGCAGCAGCTCGGCGAGCCGGCGGCCGTGCTCGATGGGCATCATCCTGTCTTCGCCGGCCCAGGCGACCAGCGCAGGGCGGTCGAACTTGGCCAGCGCATTTGTGGCCGCGAGCAGGTCGCGTCTACCCTGCGGCGCGCTGCGCACGTACTTGCGCAGGTCGCGGCGGATCGCGCGCTGCTCGCGGATCGGGGCGAACCAACGGTCCATCACCTCGCGCGGGACCGGGCGCTTGCTCAGCAGCCCGTACGTCATCGGCAGTCTGCGCAGCCGGTCGAAGCGAAACGGCAGCAGCGCAGCGTCGAGCCCGCCGGGGATGCGCGCGAGATATGGCAGGAGCCTTGCCGGTCCTTTGGGTGGCACATTGTCGAACGCCTCGCACGAGCACACGACAAG
This sequence comes from Solirubrobacteraceae bacterium, assembly GCA_036501315.1. Taxonomy (GTDB): domain Bacteria; phylum Actinomycetota; class Thermoleophilia; order Solirubrobacterales; family Solirubrobacteraceae; genus Palsa-744. The sequence continues at coordinate 148,029 of DASYAM010000019.1, read as the reverse complement.
CCGCGCAATCCGCTCGTCTCGAGTGCCGCCGACGAGCAGCAGCGGCCCGCCCCAGTCGCTCATCGCGAGCGTGATCTCGCTCAGGTCCAGCGCTTCGATGAACTCGCCGAGGATCTCCGCCATGCCCCGCATCGACAGGTCGGCGTCAGGGCGCATCGCGCGGCGATGGGCGCCAAACGGCAAGGTGGGCAGCACGCAGCGGTAATCGCTACGCAGGTCCGCCACTACGTGGCGCCACAGGGAGCCGTCCATGATCAGCCCGTGCACGAACACGATCGCCGGCCCGCTGCCGCCCGTGTCCTCGTACTCGATCGTTCCCGCCGCCAGCTCCACCTCGGGCATGTATGACCACCTTCCAAATGACATGGTATTTGATAAACCGCTCCCGTATACGATGCCCCAAGTCACCTTTTACTTCGATCTCGGGTCGCCCTTCGCCTACCTGACGGCCGAGCGCCTGCACGAAGCTCTCCCGGCACAGGCCGTCACCTGGCGGCCGGTGTCGCTCGGCGCTCTGTTCAAGCTCGCCGGACGATCGTCTTGGGCGCTCGGCGAACCCGGCGCGCGCCAAGCAGGGATGGCCGAGGTCGAGCGCCGCGCGCAGTCTTACGGCCTTGCGCCGTTGCGCTGGCCGGACCCGTGGCCGACGAACTACCTGTACGCGATGCGAGCCGCGACCTACGCTTTCCAGCTCGGGCACGGACACCCGTTCACGATGGCGGCCTTCCGTCACGCGTTCGCGCGTGGGCACGACCTCGCCATCCCCGAGCACGTCCTGCAGGCCGCCGAGCAGGGGGGCATCGATCCGCGCGCGGTGGACGAGGCAACCCGCGACCCCGAGATCAAGCTCGCGTTGCGAGCCGCCACCGACGCCGCCCACGAGCTCGGAGTGTTTGGCGTGCCCACGATCACGATCGGCGACGAGCTGTTCTGGGGAGACGACCGCCTGCAGGACGCAGCCACCGCGCTTGCGCGGACGAGCGGTCTGTAGCAGCAGTGCCGCTCTACATCGAGATCGCTCAGCCTACTTCCGTCGCGGCGGCGCGCCCGGCCGAGCGGCCCGAGAACAGGCAGCCGCCGAGGAACGTGCCCTCGAGCGAGCGGTAGCCGTGCACGCCGCCGCCCCCGAAGCCCGCGACCTCTCCCGCGGCGTACAACCCCGGCAGGGGCTCTCCCGATGCCCCCAGCACGCGGCTTGAGAGATCGGTGTGCAGGCCGCCGAGCGTCTTGCGCGTGAGGATGTTCAAACGTACGGCGATCAACGGGCCGGCCTTCGGGTCGAGGATGCGGTGGGGGGCAGCGACGCGCGTGATGCGGTCCGCCCAGTAGCGCCGCGCGCCGCGGATCGCCGTCACCTGCAGGTCCTTCGTATAGGGATTCGCGATCTCGCGATCGCGCGCGAGAATCTCTCGCTCGACATCCGCGAGCTCGAGCAGCGGCTCCTCGCTCAGCGTGTTCATCCCGCGCACGAGCGCCGACAGGTCGCGCTCGACGACGAAGTCGGCACCTTTCTGCTTGAACGCCTCGACCGGGGCGGGCGCGCCCTTGCCGACGCGCGACTTCAGCACCTCGAGCACGCTCTTGCTCGTCAGGTCGGGGTTCTGCTCGGAGCCCGACAGCGCGAACTCCTTCTCGATCATCTTCTGCGTCAGCACGAACCACGTGTACTCGTGGCCGGTCTGCATGATGTGAGCGAGCGTGCCCAGCGTGTCGAAGCCGGGGAACAGCGGCACCGGCAACCGCTTGCCGGTCGCATCCAGCCACAGGGGAGAGGGCCCCGGCAGGATGCGGATTCCGTGGCGACTCCAGATCGGCGCCCAGTTGCGGATCCCCTCGACGTAATGCCACATGCGGTCCGGGTTGATGATGCTCGCGCCGGCGGCCTCGCTGATCGCGAGCATGCGCCCGTCGACGTGGTCGGGGACGCCGCAGATCATGTTCTTCGGTGCCTCTCCCAGCCGCGCCGGCCAGTTCTTGCGCACGAGCTCGTGGTTGGCGCCGATCCCGCCGGAGGTGACGATCACCGCCTGCGCTTCGAGCTCGAACTCGCCGGTCTCAACGCGCGAGCTCGCCTGCCCGCGCATGACGGTGCTCGGCTCGAGCACGTGGCCGGCAACCCCGGTGACTGCGCCGGCGGTGACGGTCAACGAATCGACGCGGTGGCGAAAGCGCAGCTCCACCAGGCCCCGGCGCTCGGCCTCGCGCACGCGGCGCACGAACGGCGCGATCACGCCCGGCCCGGTGCCCCAGGTGACGTGGAAGCGGGGAACCGAGTTGCCGTGGCCGGTCGCGAGGTAGCCGCCGCGCTCGGCCCAGCCGACGTTGGGCACGAAGCGCATGCCCTGCTCGTGTAGCCACGCGCGCTTCTCGCTGGCGGCGAAGTCGACGTAAGCCTCGGCCCAGCGGCGCGGCCACTCGTCCTCAGGCCTGTCGAAGCCGGCCGTTCCGAGCCAGTCCTGCCAGGCGAGCTCGCGCGAGTCGTGGATGCCCATGCGCCGCTGCTCGGGGCTGTCGACGAAGAACAGCCCGCCAAAGGACCAGAACGCCTGGCCGCCCAGCGAGGCCTCCGGCTCCTGGTCGAGCAGCAGCACCCGGCGCCCGGCGTCGCACAGCTCGGCGGTGGCGACGAGCCCGGCGAGGCCGGCCCCGACGACGATCACGGCCGCGCTGTTGCTGCTGGCGGCTGTCTGCTGCGACAAGAGGTCCCTCCAGGATCGTTTGATTGCAAGCTTGCGACGAGCTTCAGGCGAACGGAACGCTAGTGGAGATCGCGCCCGCGCAGTTGCAAGCCAGCGGCGTGCGGCGGACGACCGAGCGCGGGCACCCTGCGCGGCGCAACGTGCGTCGGGCGCCCGCGCAGGGCAACGTGCGTCAGGGTTGCGCGGGCTTCGCCATCGCGGCGGTCATCATCCGCACCCAGGTCTCGACCAGCTGCTCGTCCTCGACCGGAGCCTGGATGCCGAGGACGTCGCGCAGTAGGCGGGAGGAGAGCAGTGACCCGAGTCCGAAGGCGGCGATTGTGCTCGCCTCCTCGGCGGCTATCTCGCGCTCGGCACGCTCTCCGATCCACGTGGCAAAGCCGGTGAACATGGAGCTTACGAGCTGATCGACCGCGGTCTTCAGCAGCCTGGGGCGGTTGCGCGCGTCGGAGGCGAGGATGCGCAGTAGCTCAGACTCGCTGTCGAGCTCGGCGAGGATGTAGCGAGCCGTGAGCGTCAGTTCGGCTTTGACATCTCCCAGCGGGCCAAGCACGTTCCGGATCTCGCGGAGCGCCTCGAGCCTTGCGAGCTGGCGCTCGATACCTGCGGCAAGGACCGCTTCCTTGCTCGCGAAGTGGTGGTAGAGCCCGCCCGCTCCAGGGGTGAGCCCAGCCGCCGCCTCGATCTTGGCGATGCTGGTGGCGGCATAGCCGTGCTCGCTGAACAGGCGCATCGCTTCGTCGAGGATGCGCTCGCGTGTCGGGGTCGTACTTGACACCGCGACTAAGGATACACTTGGCTGAAGCCAGTATCGAGAGGGAGATGTGCTTGTGTCCGATGCCGGGCTTACGCCAGATGTAGACGAAGCGCCGGTGAAAGGTGGCGTCAGCCGCGGGCGTTTGCGGCGCACCGCCCCGCTGGCGGCCCTGAGCGCTCGCACTGCGGGCGAGGCGGTCGTGGTGGGGCTGCGGAGCAAGCTCACCGGCGCGGACAGCGAGGAGTTCCACGTACGCACGGCGGAGCGCTACGCCGAGCTGCTCGGCCGTTCCAAGGGTGCGTTGATGAAGGCCGGGCAGGTGCTCTCGTTCGTGTCGGCTGCGTCCGCGGTGCCTGTCGAGTTCCAGCCGATCTACCAGGCGGCGCTCGCGCGGCTGCGCAGCGACGCTCCACCGATGGCGCCCGAGCTCGCGCGCGCGGTGCTCGAGCGCGAGCTCGGCCGGCGGGCTGAGCGCGCGTTCGCGCAGTTCGACTGGAAGCCTCTCGCGGCGGCATCGATCGGCCAGGTCCACGCCGCCAAGCTGCACGATGGCCGGGACGTCGCGGTGAAGATCCAATACCCCGGCGTGGCGGATGCGATCGAGGCCGACCTGAAGAACAACGAGTTGCTAGTCACGTTCTTCGGGTTGATGTCCGGCCTGTCTCCGAAGAAGGCCAGCTTCGATCTTCGCGGCGCGGCGCGTGAGATCGGCGTTCGCGTCACCGAGGAGCTCGACTATCGGCTCGAGGCCGCCAACCAGGCCGAGTTCGCCGACATCTACCGCGGGCACCCGTTCATCCACGTCCCGGAGGTGGTCGGCGAGCTGTGCGCCGACCGTGTCCTGACCCAGGAGCTCGTGCAGGGCAAGTCCTGGAGCGAGGCCCTCCTGTGCGAGCAAGAGCTACGCGACAGCTGGGCGGAGGCGATCTTCCGCTTCGTCTATGCCACAAACATCCGCTTCTGCGTGTACAACGCGGACCCGCACCCCGGCAACTACCTATTCCACGACGATGGCACCGTGAGCTTCCTGGACTTCGGCTGTGTGAAGCGGTTTGGGCGTGAGCAGGTCGAGGCGATCAACGCGGTCGCGCGTGCGTGCATCCGCGGCGAAGTGCTGGGAACCTGGCACGCGTGCGTGGAGGGCGGATTCTGCCGCTCCACAGATCCTGTGACTCCCGAGGAAGTCTATGAGTTCTGGCACGCGCCGTGGGAGCTGTTCTGGGCGCAGCAGCCGTTCACGGTCACACCGGAGCACGCGGCTAGGTGGATCGAGCACAAGTACTCACCGCGCGGCCCGTCGGCCAACGCGCTGCGATATTTCAGCGTGTCACCCGAATACACGACCATGGGTCGGCTCGAGGTGAGCGCTGTGTCGCTGGTCGCCGAGCTGCGCGCCACCAACCACTGGGGAGCGATCGCGGCCGAGTTCTTCGAGGGCGCCGCCCCGTTGACCGCGCTGGGGAAGCTCGATCACGCGTTCTTCGATCATCAGGCTCGAGCAACAACAGTGTCCGAGCGCGGGTCCGGCTGACGCTCACTCCTGCAGTGCAACGCTCGCGGGCACGCCCGTCGCCAGATATCCGGGGAGGGCGAGCACCGCAAGCGCGGCGGCGACGACCGCGCCAAGGCTCACAAGCGCGGGCAGCGGGCCGAGCGAATAAGCGACGGGGAAGTTGATTGTCTGGGCAAGCGCGCGGTCGGCAAGGTACTGGCCGTAGAGGCCGAACAGGGCGCCGATGACGCACCCGCTGGCGAGCAGGAGCAGGCTCTCGAGCAGGATCGTGCGCCACAGCTGCGCGCGCGACAGGCCCTCGAGCTTGAGCTTGGCCAGGCGCGCGCGCCGCTGCCACACCATCGCGCCGATCGCGGCGGCCATCGCCAGGATGGCGAAGATTGGGATCAGCGCCGCGATCTGCGTGAGGCGCGCTAGCGCGCGCGTGTCGAGTGCTCCGAGCGCGCCGCTGCGCTGCCGGGCGGTCTGCACCGTCAGCGCGCTCCTCATAACCGGGCCCAACGCACTGCGTATGTCGTGCACAGCCAGGCTGGGTGGAATGCCCGGGTCGAGCTCGATCGCGTAGGCGCTTGCGTCCGTGCTGCCCCATGCGTGCTCGTAGCTGGGGGAGCTCATCACGATCGCGCCCGGCTCCCAGCCGAGGTTGGTGGACAGAGCCGCAACGCGCATCGGCCTCGGGTCGGGGGTCGGCAGCGTGACGCTCTGTCCCACCCGTAGATGGTGTTCTGCGGCGATCGCCCGTGACACCGCGATCCACCCGCCGCCGCGCACGAGCGCTTCCGCCCTGTGTGGGTCAGCGCCGAGCAACTGCCCTGCCGGCAGCAGCGACCGCGCGGTGAGGGGCGGGGCCATCACGAGCACACGCCGCCGGCCATAGTCGAGCAACCCGCCGCGATACAGATCGACCGCGCGCACCCCCTGAACACGGCGCAGGCGGGCCTGCGCAAGTGGAGCGAACGGGGTTGTCATCAGCAGGTCGTATGAGCCGGTCGGAGCCACCCACACTTGTGCTGATGCGGTCGTTTCACGCGCGGCCATACGCAGTCCGCTGAGCAGATCGCGATGAGCCCCTTGGATCGCGACGCTGCCGAAGACGGCCACGGCGCCGGTCGCGGCGATCGCCACCGCGCGCGCCCGCCCGGCGCTCAGCTCCATCCTTGCGAGATGCGCCACGGGGCTGACGAGCAGGGCGGCGAGCTGCGCAGCCAGCGCGAGCGTCATGCGCAGCGTGAGCGGCAGCACGAGCAGCAGCGCAGCGATCAATAGCGCCATGCCGGGGACCGCTGCGTCGGGTTCGAACCTCAGGAGCGCACCGACGGTGGCAAAGCAGGCGAGCCCGGCCAGCGCCGCGCCCGCATCGGTCCGCCTGGCGCTCGCTCGCTCGTGCTCGCCGGCCGCGGCCAGTGGGTTGCGCGAGATCACCGCTCGCAGCGGGCTGAGCACCGCCAAGAGCGCGGCCAGGATGCCGCCACCGGCGGCAATGGCCACGTCGGCGAATCTGACCGATTGCTCTGAGCCCGCGACGAACGCGAGCGAGAAGGAGGCGGAGTCTGAGCTCAGCACGTGCGTGAAAAGCAGCTCACCGAGTGCAAGCCCGAGCGCGGATGCGCCCACGCCGAGCACAAGCGCGTCGAGGCACAGCGCGACGATCACCGTCCGCGGGGCGTAGCCGTCGCGACGCAGGTCGACGATCAGCCGGCGCCGCGCCGGGACGGTGAGCAGCGTCGCGTTGAACGCGAACAGAAATCCGACGAGCGCGCTGACCGTGGAGAACAGCGCGCTCGACTGACTGCTTGCGCTCAGGGCGTTGGCGAACAGCGTCGCTTCATAGTCGATCGGCTCGACGTTCGCGCGACCCGCGGCGAGCGCCACGAGCTCGTCCCACACGCGCGCCTGCGCACCCGGCTGAGGTTGGATGAGAACGCGACTCACACGGCCTTGCAGCCCGGCCATTTCCTGGGTGTATGAGAACGGTGCGATCATCACCGGGCTGCGTGCGAGCTGGCCGATCCGCCGTTCGCCCAGCTGTGCGTAGAGCGGCGCTTGGACGGTGTGGCCGGCGATACGCAGCGTGACTTCCTGGCCGAAGCGGACGACTCCGAGCGTGTGCGCAAGCGGCGCCGCGATGACGACCGCACCGATCCCACCGAACGGGGTGAGTTCGCCGTGTGGCACGAGCGTGCCGCCCAACGCCGACAGGCTCTGATCGGCGCCGATCAGCTCGACCGACTCGCTGCCGCGCGGTCCGCTTGCCTGCGCGTTGGCTTCGAGCAGCGGCGCGGCATAGCGCACCCCGGCAAGCCCTCGCACGCGCTCCACCACATCCTGTGCCAAGCCGTGCGGCGAGCGCGCGGCAAGCTGGAGCGTCGCGTTGCCGACGATCCCGTGCTCGAGCTCGCGCACGGAGCCTCGCAAGCTCGAGCTCGATACCTGCGAGGCGAACAGCAGGGCGACACCCGCCGCGATGCCCACGATCGCTAGGCACTCCTGCACCGCCCGTGCGCGCAGCCGCACGCGATAGAGCCAGATGGCGTTTGCAAGCTTCACGGCCCGGCGTCGTACTCGCCGAGCCGCCCGTCGCGCAGCGCCAGCACGCGGTCGGCGTAGCGGGCCGCCATCGGGTCGTGACTGACGAGCACGATCGCCACGCCCCGCTCACGGCACAGTCCGCGCAACAGCTCCAGCACTTCGCTGCCTCGCTGGGTGTCGAGGCTGCCCGTCGGCTCATCGGCGAGCAGCAGACGCGGGTTGGTGGATAGCGCACGCGCGATCATCACGCGCTGGCGCTCGCCCATCGAGAGCGTCTCCGAACGATGGTGCAGGCGCTCGCCCAGCCCGAGACGCGTGAGCAACGGCTCGATCTCGCGCCGCGCTTGGCGCCAGCGCATCGCACCCAACAGCTTGAGGGTCGCGTTGTCGATCGCGCTGACTCCGGGCAGCAGGTCGAAGCTCTGGCGGATGAAGCCGAGCTCCGTGAGCCTGAACCGGGAGGCCTCGCGCTCCGACAGCGAGGAGGTGTCACGCCCGCCGATCAGGACGGTCCCCGCTGTCGGCGCGAGCAGCGTGGCGATCATCAACAGCAAGGTCGTCTTGCCCGACCCCGACGGCCCGTACAGGGCGACCGTCTCCCCAGCACGTACCGTCAGCGACACGCCGTCGACGGCGCGCACCGGCCCGCCGGCGTGGCTGGGGTAATGCTTGACCAGCTCACGCAGCTCTAGCATCACGCGCCCGCGGTCACATGGATCCTGCCTGGGCGGATCGCACTCGCGCGACTCGTGCGCGGGCGACTCATCCTTGTGCAGCTCAGTCGACCGCATTGCCCGCCACGTGCACGGTGACGCTGTCGTTCGAGCGCTGAATCGTGCCGCTGAAGCTCAGACCCGACCCCCGCGCGTGCGCGTAGCTGCCGGTGCCGCGCTCGATCGAGATCGAGCCCGAGAAGCGCGCGAGCGTGCTTTCCTTGTGATACCTCGCGCTGCCTTGGGCTGTGATCGAGCCGCCGTTCGGGTAGATGCTCAGCTCGGCGGTGACCCGGCTGCTGGAGACGATCTTCAGATGAACGTAGATCGTGCCCTTCACCGTGCCCGACGCGATACCCCGCTCGTTGAGCGTGAAGCCCTGCTTGCTCGTCAGGCGCAGGTCGCCGTTCTCGTTTAGTGAGAGCGCTTTTGCACCGCTTGCAATGGGGGGGTAGGCGGCCGAGACGCTCGGAGCAAGCGCACCAGGAGCCCAGCCCGTCGCGAGCGAGACGGCCGTCGCGACGGTGAGCAGGCGTTTGTTGCTGGGGATTCTTCTACCGTCGTTCTGCATCGTCGGCCGTGCCTTTCTCGTGGTTCATCGTGGACAGGGGGTGGTAGCGGAGGCGTCCTGCATCGATCCGTCCGCGTATGTCAGCTCGGCCGCGAACGGGAAGCCTCCCGGCGGGCAGCGCGACGGCTCGACGGCCGTGTTCGACTCGTGCGCCGAGCGCCGTCTGGACCCGATCGTCAGCGACATCGAGGCGATCGCCGCGGCCGGCTCGAGTGGCAGCGTCGGGATCGCGGGAACGGGCAGCACGAGGTCTTCGCCGTAGGGCGGGTTGTCGGGGAGCACCGTGCCGCTCACCACCACCCGCTCGTCAAACGGCGTGTAGCCCTGCGCGAGTATCTCGAACGTCGGCTGCAGGTCGTGTAGCGGGCCGAGGAACACCCACAGCGAGACGCTCTCTCCGAGCGGCTGTGAGCCGAGCGGCGCGCGCACAAGCGCCCGGCCCACCCCGAGTCGCGACTGCGCTGGGCAGCCGTGCGGGCCCAGCAAGCGCAGGCGCTCGGGCTCACAGCTCTGCAGATGTGGGATTTCGATGCCCAGTTCGGCGGGCAGCCGCAGGATCGAGCTGCGTAGCGGCGGTGGGACGCCCGGGGTGTCTCCGGTGAGATCGATTGTCACGGTGAGTGTGCCGGTCGCACCGAGCTTGTCGGGCTGAAACGACGCCGCGATCGTGGCCGGCCCCTGTGGCTCGGGTGCCGGTGCGGGCGTGGGCGTGGGTGCGGGTGCGGGCGTGGGTGCGGGCGTGGACGAGGGCGCGGATGTGGACAGAGCCTGTGAGCCGGTCGTATGCACCGAGCGGGCCGACGTCGCACCGGCGGGTATCGCACCGGCGAGTAGAGCGAGCCCTGTCGTGGCCAGCAGCGAGGCGCGCACACACGCGCGAGCGACCCGCCACGCACGAGACAGCGCATGGCGAGTCAGTCGCGCGGACATGGGATCGCCGGATCGACCGTGAAGATGGCGCCGTCGGCGAACTCGACCGTGGCGCGCGTCGGAAAGCCTCCGAGCGGGCACGCCCGCGGCACGGTCAGCCCCTTGACGTGCACGAGCCTGCGCCGTCCCTCGACGGTTTTGAAGTACGCGACGTCGCTCGCGCCGATCGTCGCGAACGCGCTTTCGACGGAGGCGTATTCGGCGCCGGGTATCGTCAAGACCGGCGGAACCTGAACGCTGAAGCCGAGCCCGTACGGTCTGGGCGCAGGGATCTCCTTCGCCACTACGACAAGCGACGCCCCAACCGGCGAGACGCCGCTCGCGTATGCCAGCAACCTCAAGCGCCCGCGTGCTGGGGAGGCGAAGAAGAAGTCGAGGGTAAACGGCTCGCGCACGATCTGGCTGGGAAGGGCGAGCACGGCGACGCCGCCACCGAAACCCACTCGCGAGTCTGCCGGGCAGCCCGCCGGGCCTTGCCGTTCGAGCGCTGCTTCCGTGCATGTCTCCGCGCCCCGCGATCGGATGCCGAGCCCGACCGGGCCGTACAGCGTGAGCCTCTCAATCGGCGAAGGCGGCACGTCGGCGCTTGACGCGAAGCTCGCCGTGATCGACAGGTTGGCGGCGGCGCCCAACCTGTCAGGGGTGAACGTCTCCTTGACGATCAGCGCCTCTTCACCGGCCCGCGCGATCCCCGCGTTCCCCGTGAGGGTCGCACACGCGCACGTGAGCAAGAGCAGGATCACCAGGATCAGGCTCAGCGACCGCGCCTGCCGCGCCATCCGCACCGCCCTCGATCTTCTCGCCATGCGCTCGAGACCTCCTCGCGAGCCAACGCCCGAGATATCGCCCCTCCGATGGGACTAAGTATACACTTAGCTTAGCTCAGTAGCTCGGTGGATCATGGGACAGGGCACGCCCGAGGCACTGCCGGGGGCACGGAGCGAAACCGGGGATGAGGTAGGGACATTCCCGATTGTCCCGGTGGCCTCAATGGCCGAGACTTCCCGCAGATGGCCCGCATCCTCGCCTACACATCGCCCGGCCGCAGCCACCTGTTCCCGCTGACGCCGATCCTCGATGAGCTACACCGTCGCGGGCACGAGATCGTGCTGCGCACGCTCGCCTCGCAGCTCGCCCTGATGCAGGCGCGCGGCTTCGACGCCGCGCCGATCGCTCGATCGATCGAGGCGCTCCAGCACGACGACTGGCGTACTCGCAGCCCGCTTGAGTCTGTGCGCCTGAACACGCGCACCTTCTGTGCTCGTGCCGAACACGACGCTCCCGACCTCGCCCTGGCGATCGCCGAGACCGAGCCCGACGCGGTGCTCGTCGACGTCAACAGCTGGGGCGCGCTGATGGCCGCCGAGGAGTGGGGCGGGCCGTGGGCGGTGTTCTGCCCCTACCCGCTCGCGCTGCGCTCCGCCGACGCGCCGCCGTTCGGCCCGGGGCTCGCGCCCGCGCGCGGACCGCTTGGGCGGGCGCGCGACCGGCTCGTCCGTCCGCTCGTGTTCGGCGCCGTTGAACGCCAGGTGCGCCCGGCGCTCAACGCCATCCGTGAGCAGGTCGGCATCGATCCGCTTGAGAGCGTGGAGGAATGGTTCGCTCGCGCACCGCTGCTGCTGTACATGACCGCCGAACCGTTTGAGTACCCGCGGCGCGACTGGCCCGCGAACGTGGTCATGATCGGTCCCTGCGCGTGGGACCCGCCGGCTGAGCCGCCGCCGTGGCTCGAGCAGACGACGCAGCCGATCGTGCTGGTCAACACCTCCACCGAGTTTCAGAACGACGGGCGGCTAGCGCAGGTCGCGCTGGAGGCGCTCGCCGAAGAGCCGGTCGTCGTCGTGGCGACGCTGCCCGCCGGCGAGCCGGCCGCCATGCGGGCGCCCGCCAACGCGCACGTCGAGCGGTTCATCTCCCATCGCGCCGTGCTCGAGCGTGCCGCCTGCGCGGTCACCATGGGCTCCACACAGAAGGCGCTCTCCTACGGCGTGCCCGTTTGCGCCGTACCGTTCGGCCGCGACCAGCTCGAGGTCGCCCGCCGCGTCGAGGTCGCGCGCGCCGGCACTCGTCTGCTCGCCAAGCGCCTGCGCGCCGACCGCCTGCGAGCAAAGGTCAGAGAGGCGATGATGTGCACCGAGGGAGCACGGCGGATCGCCGCCGCCTACGCTGCCACCGGAGGAGCCGGCGCCGCGGCCGACGCCGTCGAAGCCCGGCTGTTGCATGTAGCTGCGTCTGGACGCGACGGGTAGACTGCGCTTCGGCGAGCCGGGAAGCCTGGTCGGCGTGCCCTCGCGAGAGGGAGAGGCCAGATGGCGGCAAACCGATGCGACATCCAATCGACTCACCGCGTTGACGCAAACTGTCGGCGCCGGGTCTCGGGCTTAGGTGGTATCGGTGGCTGACCCTCTGCTTGCCGCCACGTTCGTGCTCGCCGCAGCGGTCAGCATCGGCGTGAGCTGGATGCTTGTCGCGCGCCTCGAGCGCGTCGGCGCACGCCTCGGTCTGTCCGAGGCGCTGCTCGGCATGCTTGCGGCGCTCGCGGCCGATGCCCCCGAGATCACCGCCGCCGTCACGGCGCTCATCCGTCACGACCCGCGCGTCGGGGCGGGTGTCGTGGTCGGCTCCAACGTGTTCAACCTCGCCGCCCTGCTCGGCCTCACGGCGATCGTCGCCGGCCAGGTCGCGCTGCACCGCCGCGTGATCGAGCTGTCCGGCGCCGTCGCCCTGTGGGTCAGCGCCGCCACGCTCGCAGTCGTCACCGCGATGCTCTCACCGCTTGCCGGTCTGCTCGTGGTGCTCGCGGTGCTCGTGCCGTACGCCTTCGTCCTCGGTGCGCGCCACGAGCGTTTGGCCGGCCTGCGACTGCCGGCCCCGTGGACGAGCTGGCTGGTGGAGGCGGTCAGCGAGGAGGAGATGGAGCTCGACGTCGCGATCCACCCGGATCGCGGCGGCATCCGCGACGCGCTGGTCGCGGCGGGCGCCGTCGTAGTGGTCGTGGGGGCGAGCGTGGCGATGGAGCGCGCCGCCTCCGAGCTTGGCACCCGTCACGCCGTTTCCGAAATCGTCGTCGGCGGTCTCGTCCTCGCTGCGGTCACGAGCCTCCCAAACGCGGTTGCGGCCGTGTACCTCGCCGCGCGCGGGCGTGGCGCGGCGGTGCTCAGCACGGCGCTGAACAGCAACATGCTTAACGTCCTCGCCGGGCTCCTGATTCCGACGGCGATCCTCGGGCTCGGCGCCCCGTCCGGGCCGACGACGTTCGTGGCCGCCGCCTACGTCGCGATGACCGTGCTCGTGCTCACCTTCGCATACCTCAACCGCGGGCTGCGCCGCTCCGCCGGCATCGCGATCGTCACGGCCTACCTGGCGTTCGCCGCCGTGCTGCTCGCGCTCGTGTCCTGAGCCGCTGCCCGACAGGGAGTGCAGTCTCCGCCTATCTGGGTGTCAAATGTCAATCGCTTCGGGCGTACATCAAGATCAAGACGCGCCGGGCGGCCTGTGATGCAAGATCTTCGGTGCAACCGCCCCGACGGATAGCCTTCGCCCCGTGCGCGCGAGAGGCTCGATCCGCAGGGCATTGCTGCTCCTCCTGGGCGTGCTCGTGGTCGTGGTGGTCGTACTCAACTGGACCTACGGCCGGCTGCCATCGGAGCCCGTGCCAAGCGGCTCCTTCGTGCAGATCGGCAAGTACCGCGTCCACTACATCGAACATCCCGGCGCCGGCACGCCCGTCGTGCTGATCCACGGCCTGCCCGGCACCGCCCAGGACTGGGAAGACGTCACACCGCTGCTCGCCGGCCATCGCACGATCGCGATCGACCGTCCCGGCTTCGGCTACTCCACCGGCGGCTACATGCCCTTCACGCGCCAGCTGGAAGTCATCGACGCGCTGCTCCACAAGCTGCACGTCGTGCGGCCGATCCTCGTCGGCCACTCTTACGGCGGCACGATCTCACTCGGCTTCGCCGAGCGCTACCCGAACGAAGTAAGCGGCCTTGTGCTCGTCGACGCCGCCGCCGCCGGTCAGCACCTCGGCTCCTTCGCCCGCGCGCAGGCCCACCTCGTGAAATTTCTGCAGCTCCCGGTCATCCGGCAGATCGCCAACGCGACCTTCGGTCAGCTGCTCATCACGGTCTCCGTCAATCAGGCCGAGGCGGAAGCGTTTCATCCGCTCCCCGTGATCACGGCTCACCATCGCCGCGTGCTCGAGATCAACATGACCCACGGCAACCTGCTCGCGTGGGCGGGCGAGAGCCTCGCCGCGAACGGCGTCATCGCCCAGATCGACCGCCGCCTCGGCTCGATCCACGTCCCCGCGATCGTGATTCAAGGCGATGGCGATGAGCTCGTGGCCCCTGATCACGGACGCCGCCTCGCGGCGTCCCTCCCCGACGCCCGCCTCCTCATAGTTCACGGTGGGCACATGCAGCCCTACGACCACCCCGCGACGATCTCCGCGGCGGTAGTGAGGCTCTCGGGCGCGGTCCCGGCTCGCACTGCGCGATGAGCGATGGACCCGTCAGGCGCCGGGCGGCTTGTCCAGCACGACACCGTAGACCTTCCTGACCTGCAGCCGGACGACGAGGCGTTTGGCCTCGATCATCTGCTGGTAGAACGCGTCCTCCTCCAGGCCGCCATAGAACGCGGAGTGCACCTCGAACAGCTCTCTGCAAGCGTCATCGCCCGGCGTAGTGGCGACCGCCGACGTGTGCGCGTCGCACTCCGCCACGGCATACGACCAGAAGTGTGGTCCAGACACGTGCAGCGCCGCGTGGGAGTCGTGCTGCAAGATCCGGCCTTTCACGCGATCGGCCGTGGTTGAGACGCGCGCTATCTGCCTCTCCGCATCCCACACATAGAGCACGTTCGTCAAGTGCGGATAGCCGGCGCTCGTCACGGCCGCCAGGATCGCTTGCCGGCTGTCACCGATTAGATCCAGCAGCTGCTGCTCGTCGGCCATCGATCAGCTCCTCACTCGTAGATGCGCTCGAGATTGAGCGTACTGTGCCGGTGCGCGCTCGCAGCAGCACGACCGTCAGCACGGCGCCGAGCAAGGAGATCAGCGCGCCGAGGCCAAGCGCAAGCTGGTAGCCGCTCGTCAACGCGCCGAGGCTCGACGCACCGTGTGCGAGCTGTGCGGAGGTGTGCGAGTCGGCGATCGTGCTGAGCAACGCGAGCCCCAGCGCGCCGCCCACCAGCCGCGAGGTGTTGAGCAGGCCGGACGCGAGCCCGCTCTGCTCCGCGGAGATGCCCTGCACAGCGGCGATCGTCGCCGGCACGAGCGCCAAGCCGAGGCCGCCCGCGCCGAGCACGCCGCCCGGCAGCACGCTCGTCAGGTAGCTGTCCCCAGGTGCGATCCCCGTCAGCAGGCCCAGCCCGATCGCGGAGCTCCCCATCCCGGCGGCGAGCACGGCGCGCACGCCGAACCGCGCCACGAGTCGCGGCGCGAGCGATGCGGCCGTCGCGACGCTCAGCGTCATCGGCATGAACGCGAGCCCCGCGCGCAGCGCGCTGTAGCCGAGCACCTGCTGCATGTACAGCGTCAGGAAGAACCACATTGAGAACACGCCGCTGTACAGCAGCGCGATAACAAGGTTCGCGGCTCGCAGTCGCGGCATCCGCACGACCGACAGCGGCAGCAGCGGCGCCGGCGCGAACCGTCCCTCGACGAGCGTGAACAGCGCCAGCAGCGCCGCTGCGATCGCTAGCGGCCCGAGCACGCCGGCGGCGCCCCAGCCGAGGCTCTCGCTGCGCACGATCCCGTACACGGCGACGATCAGCCCCGTCGTGACCAGCACCGCGCCGGTGACGTCGAAGTGACGGTGGATGTCCTCCCGGCGGCTTTCCGGGACGATCCTCCGCCCGGCGAAGATCACTGCGGCCCCGATCGGCACGTTGATCAGGAAGATCGCCGGCCAGCCGAACCCTTGAGTCAGCAGCCCGCCCAGCAGCGCTCCCGACGCGCCGCCGAGCCCGGCCATCGCTCCCCACACGCCGAGCGCGCGATTGCGCTCCCTGCCCTCGGCGAACGACGTCGTGATGATCGACAGGCTCGCCGGCGAGAGCACCGCCCCGCCGAGACCCTGCAGCCCGCGCGCGCCGATCAGCAGCCCGCGCGAGCTCGCGAACGCACACAGCAGCGAGCCGAAGCTGAACAGCGCCGTGCCGGCGAAGAACACCCTCCGCCGGCCGAGCAGGTCGGCGAGCCGCCCGCCGAGCAGCAAGAACCCGCCGAATGTGATCGTGTAGGCGTTCACCACCCACTGCAGCCCGGTCGTGCCGAAGTGCAGCCCGCCGCGGATCGACGGCAGCGCGACGTTCACGATCGACACGTCGAGTATCACCATGAACTGGGCGAGGCAGACCAGCACGAGCAGGACGTTCGAGCGCTCGCGGACGCGGTCGGGAAGGTGGGGCAGAGGGAGGTTGCGCAAGGTGGCGGTGGTCATCGGCGGATCGCCTCCAATATGTAGGCGGCCTCGACGATCGCCGTCAGGCGTGCCTCGTTTCTCTGCGCCGGGCGATCGGCCTTGCTCGGAGCTTCGGGCGACGGCGGAATCGGGAGCTTTGGTGTGGGGACTGACATGCGGTCGGCTCCTCGTTGTTCGATAGTACGACGAGCATCGTACCACAAAGGACGTCGATCGTCGTACAATGTTCCCATGGGCCTTTCGCACCCCCACCCGGACGAGCTGCAGATGGCGACTGTGCTCCATGCCCTCTCCGATCCGCAGCGCCTGCGCATCGTGCGAATCCTCGCTGGGGATCCCGCCCCGCGCCGCTGCGGGTCGTTCGATCTCGACATCACCAAGTCAACCCTCACCCATCACTTCCGCATCCTGCGCGAGGCCGGCCTGATCGATCAGCGCGAGGAAGGCACCGCCCGCCTCAACAGCCTGCGCCGCGGCGACCTCGACAGGCGTTTCCCCGGCCTGCTCGACGCCGTGCTCGCCGGCGCGCCCGGCCCGGTCGCGGCCTCGGTCTGAGGTCCGCTGGCCCACTCGGCGACACCTGCTGCGGTGACCGGCGCCGACAGGGCCAATCCGGCTCACCTCGCCTACGGGTCTCCCATCAATCCACGCTCTCAGCCTGCCACGGGCGAGGACTCCGCCGCGCGCCTGCGCCGCACTACCACTTCCGCGCCGCGGCTCGGCACGAACGTGACGAACCGGCGCTTCGCGCGCTCGGGCTTCCGCTCGGGCGCCGTAAGCTCGCAGCGCTCCAGCACCCGCCGCAGCACCACCTTCATCTCATACGTCGCAAACGCGGCCCCCAGGCACCGCCTGGTCCCTCCGCCGAACGGCACCCACGCATACGTGTCGGTGCGCCTGTCCGCGAATCGCTCCGGGCGGAACAGCTCCGGCTGCGGGTACAGGTCCGGGTTGTTGTGCGTCAGTACCACCGATGTCCCGACATACGCACCCGCCGGAGCCGTGTGCCCACCGACCGCGAACGGCTCCATCGTGCGTCGCATCGCATAGCTCACGACCGGCCGCGCGCGCAGGCTCTCCTTGATCGTGCACTCCAAATAGTCCTCATCGCCGTTCTCGAGTGTTTGGCGCAAGCTGCGAGCACCGACCCGTTTCGCGTCAGCCCCTCGAGCGTCCAGGCCAGCGCCGTTGCGGTCGTCTCGTGCCCCGCCAGCAGCAGGTCACGAGCTGGTCGCGCAGCTCCGCATCGGTCATATGCTCGCCCTTTTCGTCCGTCGCCCCCAGCAGCATCGACAGCACGTCGCTGCGCTCGGCCAGCCCCGGATCGGCGCGCTTGCGCGCCATCTCGTCGAACAGGATCGCATCGACCGCGTCGCGCGTGGCCGTAAAACGGCGCCACGGGCTGCCCGGCCAGAGGTCGCGCTGCAGCATCGGCACGACCAGCGCGACCGAGCCGAGCAAGCCCGGAATCAACTGTTCGAGCTCCGCCATCCGCGCCGCGTCCTCGATCCCGAACACCGCCCGCAAGATCACCCGCAGCGTGATCCTCTGCATCGAGCCGTGCGACGCGAACGGACTCCCCATCGGCCAGCGGTCGATCTCCTCGTCGGCGATCTCCCGCATCAGCTCGCCATACGCGGCGATCCGCTCACCGTGAAACGACGGCAGCATCAGCTTGCGCCGGTGCAAGTGCCGATCCCCGTCGAGCAGCAGCACCGACTCCGGGCCCGTCACGTCTTCCAGAAAAGTGTTCCCCTCGCCCGCGCGCACGACATCGGTGTCAGCCGTGAACACCCGCTTGATCTCCGCCGGGTCGCAGATCACCACGAGCCGATCGTCAAACGGCCAGCAGTCCAGCGTGAACACGTCTCCATAGCGACGCCGGCAGCGCTCGAGCAGCGACGGTTCGTCCAGCAGCCACCACGCGCCAAGCAGGCTACGCGGCACGTGGGGGCCGGGTGGTGCGGAGTCGGGGCGATCCGTCCGCCGTCGTAGTGGGATCGTGGCCCGCAGGGCTCGGGTGCTCTGGCCGGCTTGCGTTGCCTGCTGAGTGCTCATATGCATCCTTTCGCGCGGGCGGCCAAGCCGTCCAAGATGAGGGACAGGATCTCCCCGAACAGCTCCTCCGATACGACCTCCGGCTCCGTCAGCCGCTCGATCGACAGGCCGTCGGCCAGCGCGATCACGGCCGTCGCCAGCTCCTGGGCGTCGACGGCGGAGGGTCGTTCCCCGAGCGCCTCCACGCCGCCGGCCGCGCCGAATGCCTCTACGCGCGCTTCGAACGCGCGCGCGAGACCGTCACGCAACATCACGTTGCGCTCCACATACCTCTCCCGCAGTCGCGGGTCGCGGACCGCCATTGCCGAGTACTCGTGAAACAGCACCACCAGCTCGCGCTCCTGCTCGAGCACGGCCGACAGCCCGGCGCTTACCTGCCCCTCGCTCGCCTGCCCTGGGGGAGGCTCCTCGGTCTGGTCGAACAGCGCGCGTATGCGTCGGTCGACGCGCTCGTCTAGCAGCGCGAAGAACAGCTCCTCCTTGCTCGCAAAATTCCAATACACCGCGCCCTTCGACAGCCCCGCCTCGGCTGCGATCCGGTCGATCGACGTCCCGCTGTAGCCGTCACGTGCGAACACCCGCACGGCGGCGTCCAGCAGCCGCTCGCGCGAGCTTCCCAGCTCGGCCCCCTTCGCTTTGACCTTCGCCCGTCTGTTGTCGAGCTTGGTGGTGGTTGGCATCCTGACAACTATACCGACTGGTCGGTATGTAGTCAAAGGCGACCGTAGCGGGGGGAAGCGAGTCGCGCAAACACAGGCCGCACAGTCGTGGGATCGACCTCTGGGAGGGGTGCGGTATGGCTCGTTACCGCGCCTGCGACCGATTGGGGTGAAGGCGGTCCAGTCACGTCGCTACCGTGATGGCTGGTTTGCGCACACGATCCACCAACGACGCCGGCAGCAGCGACCGCTACAAGTGGATCGCCCTGTCGAACGTCACCTTGGGGGTGCTGCTCGCGACGCTCGACGGCTCGATCACGCTGATCGCGATGCCCGACATCTTCCGCGGCATCCACCTCGACCCGCTCGTCCCGGCCAACAGCTTCTACCTGCTGTGGATGATCCTCGGCTTCCTCGTCGTCACCAGCGTCCTGATCGTCAGCCTCGGGCGCCTCGGCGACATGTACGGGCGGGTGAAGATGTACAACCTCGGCTTCGTCGTCTACACGCTCGCCTCGCTCCTCCTGACCGTCGACTGGATGACCGGCCGCGACGGGGCGCTGTACCTGATCGCCTTCCGCATCGTCCAAGGCATCGGCGCGGCCTTCCTGCTGGCGAACTCGGCGGCGATCCTCACCGACGCCTTCCCCGCCAACCAGCGCGGCATGGCGCTCGGCGTCAACAACATCGTCGGTGTCAGCGGCTTGTTCGTCGGGCTGATCCTCGGCGGCCTGCTCGCGCCGATCGACTGGCGGCTGGTCTTCCTGATCTCCGTGCCGGTCGGCCTATTCGGCACCGTGTGGGCCTACCTCAAGCTCGAGGAGCGCTCGACGCCCAAACGCGCGCGCGTGGACTGGTGGGGCAACGTCTTCTTCGCGCTCGGCCTGATCCTGATCATGGTCTCGGTCACCTACGGCATCCGGCCCTACGGCAGCCACGCAACCGGCTGGAGCAGCCCGCGGGTGCTCGGCCTGCTGGGCGCCGGCGCGGCATGCCTGCTCGCGTTCGCGATCGTCGAGCTGCGAGTCTCCGAGCCGATGTTCCGCCTGCCGCTGTTTCGCATCCGCGCGTTCACGTTCGGCACGCTCTCGACCTTCCTCTCAGCTGTCTCGCGCGGCGGGCTGATGTTCATGCTGATCATCTGGCTGCAGGGCATCTGGCTGCCCCAGCACGGCTACGACTTCACCGAAACGCCTCTGTGGGCCGGGATCTACATGCTGCCGCTGACGCTCGGCATGCTCGTCGCCGGGCCGATCTCCGGCTACCTCTCCGACCGCTTCGGCGCACGCTGGTTCGCCACCGGCGGGATGCTCGGCTCCGCGCTCGCCTTCTTCCTACTGACGCTCCTGCCGATCGACTTCTCCTTCCCGCTGTTCGCGCTCGTGCTTGCGATGATCGGCGTCTCGATGGGCATGTTCGCCTCGCCCAACCGCGCCGCCGTGATGAACAGCCTGCCGCCGCAGCACCGCGGCGCCGGCGGCGGCATGAACCAGACCTTCCAGAACTCCGCCCAGGTGCTCTCGATCGGCGTGTTCTTCACGCTGATGATCCTCGGCCTGTCCGCGAACCTGCCGCACACGCTGAGCGCGGGCCTGCAGGCGCACGGCATCTCCGCCGCCACCGCAACCACCGCCGCCCACCTCCCGCCGGTGTCCGTCCTGTTCGCGGCCTTCCTCGGCTACAACCCGATCGAACACCTCGTCGGCACGCACGCGCTCGCATCCGTGTCGGCCGCCAACCACGCGACGCTGGTCGGCCGCTCGTTCTTCCCGCATCTGATCTCCGCGCCCTTCCGCACCGGCCTGCACGAGGCGTTCCTGTTCGCGATCCTCGCCTGCCTGATCGCCGCCGGGGCCTCGCTGATGCGTGGCGGCACCTATCACTATGTCGATGTCGAGCAACGAATCCCAACAGCGGAGGAGCAATATGCGCGTTGAGTGGTACGGCCAGTCCTCTTTTCTTCTGAGCACACCCGAGCAGGCGGTCGCGATCGACCCCTTCGCCGACATGTCGGCGCTGGCGGCGGGCCGCGGCATGCAGTTCGACTACCCGCCTATCTCAGGCGTGGAGGCCGACCTGCTGCTGGTAACGCACGAGCACGGCGATCACAACGGCGTCGAGGCGATCGGCGGCGACCCGGCGATCCTGCGTTCGACCGCCGGCACGCTTGAGTCGCCGCTGGGCGAGGTCGTGGCGATCGCCTCCGAGCACGACGAACAGGCCGGCACCGCCCGCGGACCCAACACGATCTTCGTGTTCGTCCTCGACGGGCTGCGCGTCTGCCACATTGGCGACTTCGGCCAGAGCGGGCTGCGCCCCGAGCAGCAGGAGGCGATCGGCGCGGTCGACCTGCTGATCGTCCCCGTCGGTGGTGGCCCCACGATCGGCGCCGAGCAGGCGTCGCTGATCGTCGAGCGTCTCTCGCCGCGCTGGGTCGTGCCGATGCACTACCGCACGCCGCGCATCAACTTCCTCGACACCGCCGACGCCTTTCTAGAGCGCTCCGCGCACGTGCAGCGCCTCGAGCAGAGCACGTTCGAGACCGGCGAGCTGGGAGCGAGCGACGGCCCGCTCGTGGTCGTGCCGGCGGTGCCGTGAGATCGTCGAGGTTTGTCCTACGATAGGTCCGTGGAGGGTCAAACCGTCGCCGCCACACCCGTCTTCGGCGACCTCGAGCGCCACCGCCGCGAGCTGACCGCCTACTGCTATCGCATGCTCGGCTCGCCATTCGAAGCCGAGGACGCCGTCCAGGACACTCTCCTGCGCGCGTGGCGGTCGATCGAGCGCTTCGAGGGGCGCTCCTCGCTGCGCTCGTGGCTGTACCGGATTGCCACCAACGTCTGCCTTGACATGCTGTCCGGCAAGCAGCGCCGCGCGCGCCCGATGGACCTCGGCGGGGCGCGCTCGCCCGACGGCCCGATCGGGGAGATCCTGCCCGAGGTCACCTGGATCGAGCCGATCCCCGACGGGACTGTCCTGGCTGAGCAGGACCCGGCGGCGGTCGCGCAGTCGCGCGAGACGATTCGCCTCGCGTTCGTCGCGGCGCTCCAGCACCTGCCCCCGCGCCAGCGCGCGGCGTTGATCCTGTGCGAGGTTCTGCACTGGAAGGCCTCCGAGGTCGCCGAGCTGCTCGACACGAGCGTCGCAGCGATCAACAGCGCGCTGCAGCGCGCCCGCGCGACGCTCGACGCGACCGAGGTGCAGGACGCCGGCCACGGCTCGCTGAGCGAGCACGACAGCGAGCTGCTGGCCCGCTACATCGATGCCTTTCAGCGCTATGACATGGACGCGCTGACCGCGCTGATCCACGAGGACGCGACCCAGTCGATGCCGCCGTACGAGCTGTGGCTGCGTGGTCGCGAGGACATCTTTGGCTGGTGGGTGGGACAGGGCGCCGGCTGTCGCGGCTCGCGCGTGATCCCGACCGTGACCGCGAACGGCTCGCCCGCCTTCGGCCAGTACAAGCCGAGCGAGTCCGGCGACGGCTACGAACCGTGGGCGTTGCAGGTGCTCGAGATCTCAGGCGGGCAGATCGTCGAGCTCACCTTCTTCCTCGCCACCGACACCCTCTTCCCGCTGTTCGCCCTTCCGCCGCTGCCCACGTAGCGATGCGGCCTGCGTGCCGCTGAGTTCGTCACGCCGGTGGCAACTCGGCGTCGGTGGGCATCTCGATGTGCGGCAGCGCCTCGGCGAGGCCCATGAACGTGACGAGTGCGCACAGCTCCTCAGAGGCGCCACACAGCTCGAGCCGCTCCCCTCGGCGCCGCAGGGCGAGCGCGAGACGGGCTAGCACGTCGACCGCGATCGCCTCCGCAGCCACGCCGGTGACATCGCAGCACAGAGCATCGCCCTCGCGCGCGCCGGGCAATCGAGACCCGGGCCTTTGCCGGCCGTCCTGCGCCCTTGTCATAGGATTGAGACCGGACCTCGACTCAAAACTCATCGTCGCCTCCGACCGATGAGTTCCCTGCCCGCCGTCCGTCTCAGCAGTAACTACTCCAAACCCGACGACGAGGAGGCTCGAGAACCATGGAGGACCGCAACCGCTGGATCGCGCTCTACGTCCTGTGCGCCGGATGCTTGATGATCGTGCTCGACGTGACCGTCGTCAACGTCGCGCTCCCGTCGATCCAGAACGACCTCGGCTTCTCCACCTCGAGCCTCGCCTGGGTTGTGAACGCCTACCTGATCGCCTTCGGTGGCCTGCTGCTGCTCGCGGGACGGTTCGGCGATCTCCTCGGCCGCCGCAGCGTCTTCCTTGCCGGGCTTGCGATCTTCACGGCCGCCTCATTCGTCTGTGGCCTCTCGCAGAGCCAGGGCATGCTCGTCGCCGCCCGTTTCGTGCAGGGTCTCGGCGGCGCGATGACCGCCGCTGTGATCCTGGGGATGATCGTCACGATGTTCCCCGAGCCGCGCGAGCAGGCGAAGGCGATCGGCGTATACGCGTTCGTCGCCTCCGCCGGCGGCGCGGTCGGCCTGCTCGCCGGCGGTGTGCTGACCCAGGCGATCAACTGGCATTGGATCTTCTTCGTGAACGTCCCGATCGGCATCCTCACCGCGGTGCTCGTCGTTCGCCTGCTGGATCGCGACGAGGGCATCGGCCTCGCCCACGGCGCCGACATCCCCGGCGCGGTGCTGATCACGAGCGCGCTGATGCTCGGCGTCTACACGATCGTCGACCCCGCCGCCAAGGACGGCTGGGGAGCGGTCCGCACGCTCGAGCTAGGCGTCGGCGCGCTCGCGCTGCTGGCGGCCTTCCTCGTGCGTGAGGCGACGGCGGCCAAACCGCTGATGCCGTTGCGCATCTTCCGCTCGCGCAACGTCGCCGGCGCAAACCTGATCCAGATCCTGTCGGTCGTGGGCATGTTCGGCATGTTCTTCCTCGGCGCGCTGTACATGCAGCGGATCCTCCACTACGACGCGCTGCAGATCGGCCTCGCGTTCCTGCCGGTGACGCTGATCATGGGCACCCTCTCGGTGCGCTACTCCGAGCGCCTGGCGATGCGCTTCGGCGCGCGCACCCTGATGTTCCCCGGGCTCGGGCTGATCATGGCCGGGTTGCTCCTGTTCGCTCGCGCACCCGTCCACGGCGACTACGCGCTCCACATCCTGCCGACGATGGTGCTGTTCGGCATCGGCGCCGGTATCTGCTTTCCGGCGCTGATGGGACTCGCGATGTCGGGCGCTACACCGAGCGACGCCGGGCTAGCCTCGGGCCTCGTCAACACCACCGCGCAGGTCGGTGGCGCGCTCGGCTTGGCGGTGCTCGCCACGCTGTCCGCGTCTCACAGCCAGAGCCTGAGCCGCGGCGGGACCTCGACCGCAGCCGCCCTCACCGGGGGCTATCACCTCGCCTTCGTCATCGGTGCCGCGCTCGTCGGTTGCGCGATCCTCGTGGCCCTGACCGTGGTGCAGCCGGTGGTCATGGCGGGGCACGCGTCGGCGCCTGCGGCGGAGGAGGCCCCCACGGTGACCGAGCGCCCGGCCGAGAGCGTCTACGCCGAGACGGCGTAGACGCTCAGGACAGCTCGGCCGGTAAGACTCGCACGGTCTCCGCGATCGGCTCGAAGCGTACGCCGCCCTGGCCGAAGCCGCTCCCGCGAGCTAGCGCTGCGCTCGCAGGTCCACCAGCGCGGGGCGCTCCTCCACGGTGACGCGGCGCGACTCCATCGCTTGCCCACCGTCGATGCCGGGCAGCAAGATCGACTCGTGGGCGTGGGAGGTCGACTCGCGGACGTGCTCGTCGGCGAAGCTGGGTCCGCAAAAGCGGCTCTGGGCCGCTATGAGCACCGCGTAGGCCATCGCCGAGAGGTCGCGCAGCGGCTGGTGGGGGTGCCGGCGCACGCCGAGATCGACCTGTGCCAGCCCGTCCAGGCCGACCAGCCGCCAGGCATCGATCAGCATCGCGATCTCCACGCCATAACCCGCGCTGAACGGGATCTGCTCCAGCAGCTTGCGCCTAACCGCTACTTCGCCCGCGAGCGGCTGGTCGAAGACTGCGAGCTCCGGCGCGTGCAAGTTCAGCAGCGGGCGAGCCATCAGCTCGGTGACCCGGCCGCCGCCGCTGGGCGCGAGCGTGTCGCCGGAGCGGAACGGCCGCCTGAAGAACCCCTTCACCAACTGCACCTCGGGCTCGCAGATCAGCGGGCCGAGCAGCCCTGTCAGGAAATGATCGCCGAACTCCTCGGTATCGGTGTCGGCGAAGGCGACGATGTCGGCGTCTAGCGTTCGCAGCGCCCGCCACATCGCGTCGCCCTTGCCGAGGGTGGGGCCGAGCTCGGGGGAGAGCTCGTCCTCTTGCAGCACCGTCACACCCGCCTCGGCTGCGATCCGCGCGCTGCCGTCGCACGAGTCCGCATCGACCACGAGCACCTCGTCGATCAGCCCCGCCTCGCGCAGGTGCGCCGCGCGTGCGACGATCGGGCCGATCGTCGCGGCGACCTCGCGGGCGGGCAGCACGAGTGCGATCGATGCGCGCTTAGTTTCCAGCAGGCGCTCGAGCGTAAACCGAGCGGCGCGATAGGAACGGCGCGTACGCCAGCTCGTGCGCGCGAGATCCTGCCGTTGGTCGTCGTTCACGCGGGGGACGTTAACGCCTGCGTCAGGCGCCACGGCCGCGAAAGCAGCACATGAGATGCCGTGATCTTTGCGGCGCCATCGGTAGGCTGAGAGCATGAATGACGCGACCGCCGAGCCAGAGTCCACGCCTGCCGAGTCCCCGCCCGCGCCCACCCCGGCCGGACTGGCGTCCGCAGAGCCTGCCGAGCCGGTATATCACCTCTTCCTCCGACCCGAGGAGGTGGGGCCGGCCACAATCGCCCTGCGCCTGCTGATCTCCGACGAGGCGCACGAGCGGCAGATTCGCGCGCTCGCGCGAGAAGTGCTCGCGGGCCTCGGGGGGACGCCCGACGAGCGCGGGACCCTGACGGTAGCGCTCGAGGCCAAGCAGATGAAGATCACACACACCGCCTTGCGACTGCTGCTCGGCGATCTGCAGCGCGAGCAGGCGGACGAGCGTGCGATCCTGCGGAGCATCTTGGAGAAGCTCCCCGACGAGCACTCCATGCGCGCGATCATTGTGGACTGAGACTGTCGCTCAGTCGTCCTGCGCGCGGTCGATCCGTCGAGCGCATCGTCACAGCATGTCAGTCGTCACAGCATGTCAGTCGGAAGCTCACAAAAATCCGTGAAAAGCCGCATCGCTTGCGTTAGTAGACTCGGGGCCCAGTGTCCGACGCTTGGGTGTACATGCTGCGCTGCTGCGACGGATCGTTGTATACGGGCTGGACGAGCGACCTCGATCGCCGCCTGGCTCGCCATCGCGCCGGCAAGGCCAGCCGCTACACTGCCAGTCGTCTGCCGGTCGAGCTGGCACTAGCGTTGCCGATGGACGACCGTACCGCGGCGCGTCGCGAGGAGGCGAGGATCAAGACACTGCATCGCTCGCAGAAGGTCGAGTTGATCGCGCGCAATCACGTATTGACCACGCCCCAGCCGAATCCATAGAATCACGCGGCTCGCGTCCTGTTGAGAGTTGCGCCCCATCCACCAGCCAGGAGACAAACAAGTGAATAAGACAACACTGCGAGCGACGTTTGTCGCCGCGCTGGTCGCAGCGGCCTGCATCGCCGCCGCCGGCTCAGCCCAAGCGGCAACGCTTCCCAACCTCACACTAACCCTCACCAACACCTCGATCACCGTCGGGGGCGCCACGCAGTCAGGCGCGGTGAACGTCGTGACGACCGCCACGGGAGTCAAGGGGGAAGCGAGCGCGATCTTGTTTCTCCTGAAGCCCGGCGCGACCTTCGAAGAGGTGGAAGCGGCGATTCAGAAGGCGCACGGCGACATCAACGTGACGGGCAAGTACGGCTCGCTCATGTTCAACGCCGAAGTGACTCCGGGCCACTCCGATGAAGCGCAGACCTATCTGCAGCCGGGCAACTACGTTGCCGTGCTCCCCGGCGGCGAAGGCCAGGGATCGAAGGCGCACGCGCTCTTCACGGTGACTCCGTCCGCAGCCCCCGTAGCGCTGCCCACGCCCGAAGCCACGATCCGCACGATCGAGTTCGGCTTCCGCGGGCCGACCACGCTGCACGACGGTGAGCTGGTCCGTTTCGAAAACGAAGGCTTCCTCGTGCACATGGACGTGGCGGCGCCGGTCAAGAATATGAGGGCCGCCAAGCAGGCCATCAAGGACCTGCTCGCGGGCAAGGAAAAGGGGATCGAGAAGCTGATCTCCGGCCAGCCGGTCGGCTTTGCCGGGCCGGTCTCGCACGAAGCATTCCAGCAAGAGACGATCACCGCCAAGCCAGGCATCTACTTCGAGGCGTGTTTCATGGGCACGCAAGACGGGCGCAGCCACACCGTGCTCGGCATGGAGCGGATCATCAAGATCGTGAAGTAGGGGACCAGCTCCCTCGGATGACCTCGGTGCGGGGCTGCTCCCTTGGGGGCAGCCCCTCTGCCAGTAACTCCCACGATTCAGTTGGCATGCACGATGTCGGTCCGCGGAGTACAGTCCACAGCATCGCT
Organism: Solirubrobacteraceae bacterium; assembly: GCA_036501315.1. Classification (GTDB taxonomy): domain Bacteria; phylum Actinomycetota; class Thermoleophilia; order Solirubrobacterales; family Solirubrobacteraceae; genus Palsa-744. The sequence goes on along the minus strand of DASYAM010000019.1, from coordinate 120,640 downwards.
GGGCAAACCACCGCGCAGACCGTGCGAAGGGGGATCGGGATCGAATGGCGCTCGGGTTCTATATCACTGCCAAGGGCTTTACGCAGGAGCGGTACGACACGACAACCGTCCAGCTCGAGGAAGCGGGTGCCGGAGCTCCCGATGGACGCATCTCACACATCGCCCTTGAGACGGACGGCGAGATCCAGGTCTTCGATGTTTGGGAGTCGCGGGAGGCATTTGAGGCATTCGGGGTAACCCTTTTGCCGATCCTCGCGGCGGCGGGCGTCGAGATGAACGAGCCAATGGTGGCTCGGGTGCATAACGAGATCAAGGGCTGATCGGCTCAAAGAGAGCACGCGGCAATCGGTTGACAGTATTGGCTGGTGCCGGCCCCGCGGCTTCGTATCACGAGACGAGTACTTGGATCGTCGCCAGCCTGGCGGGCGAGCTCCAAGGGCATTGAGCGAGTCAGCGCTGCTCGTCCATCGTTAGCATCCTACGCCGTGGGCTTGCTCAGGAGCGCGCAGAGCGGCTGTGGGTTTAGCCGGGCGCCTCGTCAGGCTTCTGGCGCTTGCGACCTTTATGGTCGGTGCGTCCTGTGCCGATGCACTCGCGGCAGACGACCCACCTGCCCTCCTCCTGTGGCGGCGTCTCGCCCGCCGTCCACCAGGTCCATCCCGCTCCGCCGCACGCCGGGCAGCGGTCCTTCTCGGGTATCTGCCGGTCGCTCATCGTCATGGGTTAAGCGTACACCCGTCGTGGGCCGCACGATTCCGCTCTTGCCCGGCGGCGATGGCGCAGTCCGCGCCCTTGCGCCGCCCGGCCTCGGTCTCTCGGGCTCGCGAGACCTCTCCGTGTAGAGCACCGAGCTGCCATGGGGGACTCTGCGGATGATTGAGCTGGCGCAGAAACGGGAATATGAACCTCCAATGCGACGCTAACCGAGAGGACCGACAGTGCCCGCAACGAAAACCGTCCCATCCCTGCCTTACGACATCGCCGGCTCGGACAGTGGCGCTGTGTTCCTTGCCAATGTCCGTCCCCTGAACATGAGCGAGGCGACCGAGCATAGGATCGGCGCCAGCGATCGCGACCACCTGCTCGAGCGCCTTCACCATCTGCGCACGATCCTTCCGGTGTTTGCACAGGAACTCGCGAGCTCCCGCCGCCAGGCGGCCGCGCTGCGCGTCGAGAATCGCGGCCTGGTGGACGAGGTGCGCAGGCTGCGTGCCCAGCGTGGCGAGAGCTTCCGCTAGCCGAAGGGCACGTTCGGTCGAGGGCTAGCGCTGGCGGAGCCCTCGGCGATCTGCAGTCTGGTCTCGGGCGACGCTCGCGCGAAGATCGCCTCGTACGAGCTTCCCGTTCTCAGCCGGCCGTCATCGCTGCGGCGGCGCGTTTCTCCATCTCCTGGGTCGGTACGTCCTCGACGTGGGTGGCGACGTTCCAGCGGTGGCCAAAGGGATCCTCGAACTGACCCGAGCGATCACCGTAGAATTGGTCCTCGACCGGGCGTAACACCTTGGCGCCGGCCTGGATTGCCCGGTCGAACACGCTGTCGGCGTCCTCGACGTACACATGCAGCGACATCGGGGTGCCGCCGATCGCCCGCGGCCCGCGCACGTCCATGTCCGGGCTCTCATCGGCCAGCATGATCATCGAATCGCCAACGTCGAGCTCGGCGTGCCCGACTCTGCCGTCGGGGCCGCTCATCCGCATTCTCTCTTTCGCGCCCAGCACTGAGCAGTAGAAGTCGATCGCCGCGCCGGCCCCATCGATGTACAGATAGGGCGTGACACGAGGGTAATCGTCAGGGATTGGCTTCGCCATGTCTTCAGACCTCCTGCTGGTGGTGAATGGCTTGCGAACCACGGCACCGGGCCCGCCAAGCACATACGCTAGCGCAGCGTCAGCGCTACGCCCTAGTGCTGGAGTCCGCCAGTCCGGGCCGCCGCTGACCCTCCGCGGCTTCCTCCATGAGCACCGACAGGATCTCCTGTTCGTGCTCGCGGCGATACCGTGCCGGGAAGTACTGCAGCAGACGCCGGTAGCGGTGATCCAGGTCAGTTGCGTCGGTCATCACATTGCCCCCACGGGGCGCAGCCGCGACATCGCGACGACCGCGTTCGCTTGCAGGCGGGCCGCCTCGTCGGCGAGTCGCTGCTCGCCCGGGGGCGTGAGCAGGTAGTAGCGGCGCAGCCGGTTGTCCACGACCTCCTCACGGTTTACCTCGATCAGCCCGTCCGCGCGCAGTCGGTCCAGAGCCGTGTACAAGGTCCCGGCACGCAGTCGAACGCGTCCATTCGAGATCTGCTCCACGTCCGTGATGATCCCGTAGCCGTGCTGACTGCCTCCGGCCAGAGCGGTCAGGATCAGGAACGTCGCCTCCTGCATCGCGCGTATGCTCATAGAGGCAGTATATATCGATCAACTACTGGTTGTCATGTGAGGCACGAAGGTCATTTTTGATCTGAGTATCGGTTAGGTCGGAGCCACCGTGGCGTTCGGCATAGGGGAACGACCAACTACGACCAGATTTGGAAGGAGTACTGTCGGGACGGCTCAAACAACAAAGGGAGATTGCTATGAGCGGCGGACACGTGAACATTGGTGAGCACGCCACCGCAATTGAGAACCTCGACCTGCATCCACCCCCTCGCGTGACATTCGACTTCTCCGTCGCGTTGATGACGATAAATAATCCGCGGTCGCCCGAGACAGACACAGATTTCGCGACGTTGGCGATCACGACCTTGGCCCCTGACGGGACCGAAATCACAAAATACGGCCCGACGTCCAAGTCTCTCGGCGATCTGGGCAAGGGGGAAGAGGTCAACCCCGGGATGTCGCTGAAGGGTATTGACGTGCCGGATGGCGGGTCGGTGGCGTTCGCGTTTGTAGTTTTGAACAAGGGTGCTTGGGCCGGGCTCAGCGCCGTTTTGGACACAATGGATCTGATTGGCTCAGGCGTGGTGGGGGCGTTGTCGCAAGGGCAGATCGCAGCGACGGACGCGGCGGGCAGCGCCGACGTCGCGTTCCCCGAGGTAGTCGCCGTAATCGCCGGCATCGCGGTGATCCTGGAGGCGGCCAAACTGATTTTCGCCGACTGCGACGGAGTCGTTGTTCCCGGGCTGATGAAGATCGGACGGACTGAGTTGCTGAGCAACGCCGGCTCGCAACCGTGGGAGATGACGGTGGACTACCCAGGGACCGACAGCCACGACGGCTGCGGTGCAAACTCCGACTACACAGTCAAGTACCGCATCGAAGCCACGCCGGCACCGATACCGAAGGTTGCCATGCCGTCCCTGATGGGCCTGTCGCCGAGGAACGCTTCGAAAGACGTGCAGGCGGCCGGCCTCCACGGTGTCGAGGAAATCGTGGTCTCAGACTCAGCCGTTGTAGAGCCCTCGGTCGTGGTTGCTCAACAGCCGATCGCTGGAACCCTGGTGCCGATAGGCGACACCGTCCGCTACACCGTCAGGGAGTTCAGCGTCGCTGCACGGCCAAGGAGGGCACTGTGAGGGACAGCGGACAAGGTAAGTAGAGTCCCATGAGCGAGCGTGTCCGCGTGGGCTGCGAGCGCGGCTCCTTCCAGAGTGGGCGTCGCCAGGCACGCACGCGCGAGCAGCGGAGGTCATGGTCGCGATTGGGCTGGCCGCCGCACTGGCGGCGCTGGCCGCGTTTTCGCCGCCGCGATCTGATCGGGCAGTAACTCACACCGCAGCCGGCGCGGGCTCTTCCTCGTGCGGGGCGACGCCCGCGGCCCTGTACGCCTCGAGCGCGTCGAGCGTCTCGGCTTTGAGCAGCGCCTGGGCGAGGCTCTCCAGCTGCTCGCGCCGATCGCTCAACAGGCGCGTCACCTCCTGGTGGGCCGTGTCGATCAGGCGGTGGATCTCCTCGTCGACGAGGCGCTGCGTCGACTCCGACGTCTCGCTCGCTCCCGGCAGGAACATGCCCTGGCCCTCGTCCGCCAGCACCGCGATCGGCCCGATTGCCTCGCTCATGCCCCAACGGCCGACCATCTGCCGCGCGATCTGCGTCAGCTGCTGGATGTCCGACTCTGCCCCCGTCGTGATCGTTCCGTACACGATCTCCTCCGCCACGCGACCTCCGAGCGCGACCTTGATCTTGGCCTGCAGCTCCTCCAAGGAATAGGACACTCGGTCCGCGTCGGGCGTCGACAGCGTCACGCCGAGCGCCATCCCGCGGGGGATGATCGAGACCTTGCGCACCGGGTCGGCGCCCTCGGTCAGCATCCCCACGAGCGCGTGTCCCGACTCGTGGTAGGCGGTCCGCTCGCGGTCGGCGGGCGAGAGCAGGATGCCGCGCGGGGAGCCGAGCATGATCTTCTCGAGTGAATCCGTGAAGTCGCTCATCTGTACCTGCTTGTGCCCACGACGCGCGGCGAGCAGCGCCGCCTCGTTGGCGAGGTTCGCGAGGTCGGCGCCGACCATGCCGGGGGTGCTCGACGCGATCGCCTGCAAATCGGCGTCCTCCGCGAGCGGGATCGAGCGCGTGTGCACGGCCAAGATCTCCGCGCGGCCCTTGCGGTCCGGCGCCTGCACCGTCACCCGCCGGTCAAAACGCCCCGCGCGCAGCAGCGCTGGATCGAGCACGTCCGGGCGGTTCGTCGCCGCTAGCACGATCACGGCCTCTGAAGACTCGAAGCCGTCGATTTCGGTCAGGATCTGGTCGAGCGTCTGCTCGCGCTCGTCGTTGGCGCCCGTCACCGACACCTGTCCCTGGCGCGAGCGTCCGATCGCGTCAAGCTCGTCGATGAACACGATCGCGGGCTCCGCCTCCTTCGCCTTGGCGAACAGGTCGCGCACGCGCGAGGCGCCGACGCCGACGATCGCCTCGATGAACTCCGACGCGGAGATCGAGAAGAACGCGGCATGCGCCTCGCCCGCGACCGCGCGCGCGAGCAGCGTCTTGCCGGTGCCGGGGGCGCCTGAGAGCAACACGCCATGCGGCATCCGCCCGCCGAGGCTGCCATACCGCTCGGGATTGCGCAGGAAGTCGACGATCTCCGACAGCTCGCGCTTGGCCTCGTCGATCCCGGCGACGTCGTTGAACGTGACCCGGATCTTTTCCGGGTCCACGCGCCGCGCCTGTGATTTGCCGAACGAGCCGAGCGCGCCCATGCCCCCGCCGGCTTTGGCGGCGCGTCTGAAGATCAGGAAGAAGATGCCGACGATCAAGAGCGTCGGACCGAACCCGAGCAGGATCTCCTCGAGCAGCGACTGGCTCGTGCTCGTCGATTCGGCGTTGATCTTCACGCCCTTTTCCTGCAGCAGCGCCGACAGCTGGCTGCCGTTCCAGAAGCTCGGCACCTGCGTCGCGAACAGCTTCGTCTCCTTCGCCTTCTTGTCGCTCGCCGGATAGCGCTGCTTGGCCTTGAACTTCCCCTGGATCGTGTCGCCCTTGGAAGAGATCGTGCTCACCGTGCCGCCCTTGACCTGTTCCAGGAAGTAAGGGCTGAACGGCACCGTCACCCGCTGTTCGCCTGCTTTCGGCGCGAAGAACAGCACCGACAGCCAGTTCAGCGCGACCAGCACGAGCAGGAAGTACCAGAACCCGCGCATCCGGTGCGGCGGCGTCCCGGTCGGCGCGTGCTCGGGCATGCCGCGCCCGTCGGGCGCGGGCGACACCTGCCAGCCGCGCTTGTCGCGCGGCATCGGCGGGTGCGCGTCGCGGCGATTTTCCCCGTGGCTAGCGCTGGGGCTATCGCTCTTGTCTCGTGGCTCGTTTGGCACGCGCCTCATGCTACGCGCCCGAATGCCCGGGCATCGCTGGGCAGCGAGGACGGCAGGACGGGAGCTGAGCGGAGAACCGGGCTCACAGCTCCCAGTAATGCCCCACATGCGCGGCCGCGCGCGAGGTAAACAGCGGCTCGGGCGCGGCTGACTGCGCCGGTGTGTCGTCGCCGAGTGCGGCAAGCGTCGCCAGCGCGCACTGCGCCAGCACAGCCGGTTCGTAGCCGCCCTCGAGCACCGCTCCGAGCCCCACGCCGAGCTCGGCCGCGAGGTCGCGCACGTGGCGCGCCATCTCCGCGAACGAGCCGGTCTCCAGGCGACAGCTCGCGAGCGGATCGGCGCGGTGGGCGTCGAAGCCGGCCGAGATCAACACGAGGTCGGACCGGAACTCGCGCGCGGCCGGCACGACGATGTGCTCGAGCAGCGACAGCCACAACTCCTCTTCAGAGCCAGCCGGCACCGGCAGGTTGAGCGTGTAGCCCTCGCCCGGCCCCGACCCTGCGTCGCCCAGCGGACCCGTGCCGGGATAGAGGGGAGACTGGTGGATGCTCGCGAACAGCACGTCGGAGCGCCAGCGGAACGCCTCGGCCGTGCCATTGCCGTGATGGACGTCCCAGTCGAGCACGAACACGCGCCGCGCGCCGAGCTCGCGAAGCGCTAGCTCGGCCGCGATCGCCACGTTGTCGAACAGGCAGAAGCCCATCGCGCGATCTGGCTCGGCGTGGTGGCCGGAGGGGCGCACGGCGCAAAAGCCGAACGGGGCCTCGCGCGCCATCAGCGCGCGGGTCATCTCACACGCGCCGCCGGCGGCGTGCAGCGCCGCACGGTATGACGCCTCGCCGACGAACGTGTCGGGGTCGATCGCCCCGCCGCCGGCAAGCGCCATCTTCCGAATCTCCTGCACCATGCGCGCGCTGTGGATCAGCTCGAGCCGGCCCTCCTCGGCCGCCGGCGCCGTGCGGCGCTCCCAACCGAGCCAGTCGTGCTCGGCCATCACCCGTTCGAGCTCGACGAGCCGCCCCGGCGTGTCGGGGTGCTCTGGCATATGCGCCCGCGGGTCGTGCTCCAGGCAGGCTGGATGGCTGAAATAGAGCCCCGGGCCCGCCCCACCGTGCCGAGCTCGGCCTGTCGCGCTCATGTAGTTGCCTCCCATCCGCCGGCTCCTATGGAAATTCACAGGATGACAGCGGTGGACCTTTGTTCGAGACGCGATCCCCTCCACATAGGACATGCGTCGAGAGGCGAGTTCCGCGGTGTGGAGCGACCGCCGTCGCGGCCGAGGTACCGCGCATGGGTGTTACGGGCCATGCCCGCTCGAACCACGAGCAGCACCGCGAGCGGGCGCAGGCGAAGGCCAAGCGCCACGCCAAGCACCACAAGAAGAAGCACAAGCACAAGCACAAGCACAAGCGCGTACTCAAACACCCCAAGCCGCATCGTCCGCTCGCCGCTGTCCCACCGGCGCCGCCGCCGGTTGCGCCGAGCTCGCCGCCTCCCTCCTCTTCCGCCCCCTCGCCGTCGGTCGGCTCGCCGCCGATCACCCTCGCCCAGGCGCGCAGGCTGCTGTGGCGCGCGGGCTTCGGGCCCGCGGCCGGCCAGGCGGAGGCGCTCGTCGGACAACCCCTGGAACAGGTCGTCTTCGGTCTGACACGGCCGTCGGGCGAAGCGACGCTGACCGGCCCTGAGCCGGTCGAAGAGAACGGCCAGCCGCTCGACCCGTACGACGTCTGGGGCGAGGACCACTGCTGGTGGCTCGACCGCATGGTCCGCTCAAACCAGCCGCTCGTCGAGCGGATGACCTTCATCCTGCACGACTGGTTCGCCAACTCCAACGAAAAGGTCAACTCACAGCGGATGATGCTCGAACAGAACGAGCTGTTTCGCTCGATGTGCTTCGGCTCCTTCCACGACCTGTTCCTCGCCGTTACCTCCAACCCGGCGATGCTCGTGTTCCTCGACGGGATCTCCAACGAAAAGCGCAACCCCAACGAGAACTACGCACGCGAGATGATGGAGCTGTTCTCGCTCGGCGCCGACCGCGGCGCCTACACCCAGGAAGACGTGAAGGAAATGGCCAGGGTGCTGACGGGCTGGACGGCGGAATGGTCAAGCGAAGGGCTGCACGAATTCGAATTCGACACCGCCCGCCATGACAAGACCGAAAAGACCCTATCCGCGGCGTTTGGAACCTCCGGCAACCCGCTCAAAGGCAACTGGGACTGGGAAGACGCGGTACGCCTGTGCGTTGAGCATCCGCTGCACGCCTCGTTCTTCGTGACCAAGCTGTGGGGCTACTTCATCCCCAGCCCGCCCGACGACGCGACGCTCGCCTCGCTGCAAGGGCTCTACACGAGCTCGGGCTACTCGATCCGCGCGGTACTCGAGGCGATCCTGCTGCATCCCGACTTCTACGACGGTCCCGAGCTCGTCACCCCGCCGGTGGTCTACAACGCCGGCCTGCTGCGCGCGATCGGCCGCCCGATCGACACGAACGCGTGGACGTGGCTGTCGGCGAACGCCGGCCAGCAGCTGTTCTACCCGCCGAACGTCTCCGGCTGGGACTTCTCGAGCTGGCTCGACACCTCGACCACGAAGGCGCGCTGGGAAATGGCCTCCTACGTCACCGCGAAGACATACGAGAACCCGTGGCCGAAGGAAGGCGAACCGAAATACAGCGAAACCGAGGAACCGGCCGCAGCGTTTGCAAACGCGATGAGCTACTGGGGAAATCCACTGCTCTCGAGCGAATCGAGCGCGTGCATCGCCCGCTTCGCGGAAACCTGCCCCGCTGGCACGAGCAAGACGAAATGGGAGCTGAGCCCCTACCGCGCGATGCGCCAGAACGCGCTGCGCATGCTGATCGCCACCGCTCCCGACATGCAGGTGAGCTGACCGTGCTCAAGCCAGCCGCCGACCGAGACGAGAAGAGCTGACGATGGCAAGGAGCTGCTCGTGCAACGACTTCAACCGCGCCGCGCTGCTGCGCCGCGGCGCCGCCGTCGCCGGAAAAGGGCTGCCCAACATCGAGCCGGGGATGCCGATGCCCGCCGGTACCGGCCTCGACCGGCGCACGTTCCTGTTGGCGTCAGCCGGCGCTGCGCTGTCGGTATACGGCGCCTCGATGCTCTCGCCACGCCACTTCGAAGAGGGGATCGCCGAAGCCGCGGGCGCCTCGGGACCGAACCAGCCGGTGCTCGTCTCGATCTTCATGGAAGGCGGCTGGGACGCGCTGTCGGTGCTCGCGCCCGTCGGCGAAGAAGGTAATACGTACGAAACTCTGCGTCCAAAACTTAGCCTTGAAGCAAAGGAAGCGCTCGAAAAAGGCACCGGCAAGACCTTTGTTGAGGATCCCAGGCTGATGTGGCACCCGTCCGCCGCCGGACTCGCCGAACTGCACGAAGAGGGCAAGGTCACGGCGTTTCCGGCGATCGGCTACGAGCCCCAGGACGAGAGTCACTTCACCAGCCGCCACTACTGGGAGGTCGGCCAGCTCGACACGAACGCGCGTACCGGCTGGATGGGGCGCTACCTGGACCTGCCCGGTGTCGGCGAACCCAACAATCCGCTGCAGGGGCTCTCCCTGGACTACTCGCTCGCGCCCGCGCTCGCCACCGAGAAGATGCCCGTCGCAGCGGTCTCCTCGCCGGCCGACTACACGATGTGGGCCGAGGGACTCGGCTCGCCGGTGATTGAACCGGCGCTGGAAGCCTTCGGCGCGCTGGGTGCGCTCTCGGCGCCGTCGCCCGCGTACGCGCAGGCGCGCGCCGCCTCCTACGACACCGACCTCGTCCTCAACAAGATGGCCTCATTCGTCAAGTCCGAGAAGGAATCGGGCGACAAATCGGCGGTCACCTACCCGTCGGGCGACTTCGCCGAACGACTCGCGGTGCTCGCGGCGATGCTCCACACGGAAATGCCGATCAAATGCGCGTCGCTGAACGCTGTCGGCTCCTACGACACGCACTCCGAGGAGGCCGGCACGCTCGCCACCAACCTCGCCCAGACCGTCACCGCGGTCGTCGCCTTTCAGCGCGATCTCGAAGCGCGCGGGTTGGATCAGCGCGTGTTGATCCAGCTGTGGTCGGAGTTCGGCCGCCGCCCGCGCGAAAACGGTTCCGGCACTGACCACGGCGCGGGCGGCAACGCGTTCCTGATCGGGACCCGCGCATCGGGCAAAATGGTGGGCGAGTTCCCCGGTCTCACCAACCTCGACGAAAACGAAAACGTCGTCCGGACGTCGGACTTTCGCGGGATGTACTGCTCGCTGCTGGAACAGTGGTTTCAGACCCCAGCCGGCCTGGTGATCCCCGAAGCGGCGTCGTTCGAACGGCCAGTGCTGGTGAAATGAGGCTCCCGAGGGTCGCATCGGCGAGACTCCGACCGGACGCGCTCTCGCCTCGGCGTGGAGCCTCCCTGCTCCTGCTCGGCGTGGTGCTGTGCGCGCTGGGCGGCGAGGTCGCAGCGGCGAGCGCCGCGTCCGGGCACGGCGCGCGCGCGCGTCCTGCCCGGACCGCGCGAGCCTGCCGGCGCCACCGGAGACACCGCCATTGCCCGCGGGCGGCCCGCGACGTGAGCCGATCGCATCGCAAGCGCTCCGATCGCAAGCGCGGATCCGTCGCGATGCCGACGGCGCCCACGAGCCCCACGACGGGTTCCCCGAACACGGCGAGCGCGCCGTGGACGGCGGCGCCCGCGCCTGTGATTCCTGGCGCAACGGCGCCCGACCCCGGCGGCGCGTCTGCGGCGGGCTCCGGCTCCTCCGGCGCCGTCCTACCCACACAAGCGCCGGCTGTGCCGGCGGGTCCTGCGCACGTGCAGGTGACAGCCGAAGACAGCAACGGCTATCGCTTCGTCCTCTCGCGTGCGAGCGTTCCCGCGGGTCAGGTGGTGATCGAATTCGTCAACCACGGCGAAGACGAACACAATCTGAACGTCAAACCCGGTGAAGGCACGGTTGAAGGGGCCCTCCCGAACACGGCGCCAAAAGCCCACCCGAGCCTGTCACTCGACCTGCGTGCCGGGTCCTACACCCTGTTCTGCTCGCTATCGGGGCACGAGGCGAAAGGCATGAAGGCCACGCTCACGGTCGAATGAGATCGAGCCGCGGCGCAAAGCGCGCCGCGGCTCGATCGCCCAGATACGGCTGTCGACGGGGCTACTAGTGCCCGTGCCCGTGGCCGTGTCGATGGCCTTGGTTTTCTTCCGGCTGTACCGCGGAGTGCCAGGCCGTCGCCAGTTCCTGTCCGTCGGTGCTGCCCGGGCTGCTGACCAGGACGAGGTCGGTTTTGGCTTCGTTGAGCACCAGGCTGTTCTTGCCGGCCGGCGACGGCAGGCCCATGTGGCCGTCGATGGCTTCGTCGAACATCCCTCTGAACCCACAGCCGGTGGCCGCCGGGACAGCGAATGAGCTCGAGGCCTGGGTACCGAGGAGCGCGATCAAGGTCATCGTGCCGTTCGGGTCTGGCGTGCCGTTAGCGTCAAACGCATCGAAAGCCACCGTCGGTTCGGTTGTGTTTTCCGTCTGCAGGACGATCGGTTCGGCGTTGGAGCCGAGGTAGCAGCGGTCGCCCAGCAGCCGGTTTTCCAGGTGGATCTTGACGGGCAGCGAGATGATCGGCTGGTTGAGGCTGAGCCCGGCGAACAGGTTGAAGTTGGAGGGTTCTCCGGCGGCTTCCATCGAGATCGTGAGGTTGGTGAGCTCACCGCTGTGCTCGTTGTACCTGCCGTTGTGCTGTGGCCGGCACACCTGCCATGCGAGATGGCCGTGACTCGGACAGATCAACGTCACGAGGCCGTTCGGAACTTCGATCGATTCATTGACGAGCGCGCCACCGGACGGGGAGATCGGTGTGGCGCTCCCATCGGTCTGGTTGAGGACCACTCCCAGCTGCAGGTCGCTGGCTTTGGTGGGAAGCGTCAGGCCGCCGATCGTGAACGAGCCGCCTGGCGAGGAAACCCCCACGCAGAGTGCGAGGTTCGTCGTGGTATCGGCCGCCAGCATCGTCGGGTTGTCGACCGGGCAGCGGTTCAACGCGGCCCAGTCGCCGTTTAGCGTCGGAGGCGTTTCGTTCGATTCCCATTGATGGCCGCCGCCATCGGCCAGCGCCGCCCCGGCGGCGATGGACCCGACAAATGCCGCTGCCAGGAACGCCGTCGCGACGATCGTGAGCAGGTGTAGCCGCTTAGATACCGTGAGCATCTTGCTCCTTCTCCCTTTTTGCTGATGGATAGCCCAAGAATGTCTGCAAGCCACACGCGACCACGACGAGCTCTCCCGTTCCGGGTGGCATGTCAAGACGGCCGGCACGGTCGGGGCGGGCCTACCCCACGTCGGCTGCGTTGACTGGCCCTATTTCTATCGTTTTCCCCACCACCCGTGGTAGGCCAATATGGCATATAGGCTGTCAATAGTGGGCCATCATGTCCCATCAAGTCACTGATGTCCCGATATATGGCGAGATTCTTTGGCGCTCCATATGGCTCGAGCTGCGAGCTTGCCCCTTTTGGGTCCACCGCTTGAGTTTATGGAGCCTCAGTGTTCAGCGCTTGGGTTAAGCGCATCCAGGCGCAGCGCCACTTCCAGCTCGGCCTGGCAGGTATGCAGCGAGCGGCCGAGACTCGCCTCGATTTTGTGCAAGCGGCGTTCGATCGTATGCCTGTTCACGTTGAGCACGGCGGCTGCCGTAGCGGCATTACGACCGGCCTCGAAATAGGTGCGCAACGTCTCACGCGACATCGCTCCCCCGTCGCGCCGGCCGGCGAGCGGCAGGAGGTAGATCTCCCGCAGTGACTTGGCCAGCACGTCGTCGCGCATCGCGGGCGCGAGCAGCAGCACATCCGCATAGCGGGTGAGCGGCCGGGGCCGGCGCAGCGCGACCCATAATGCCCGTTGGGCCTGCCAGTGCGTCATCCGCCATCCCTCGATGGACCGCGCGGGCTCGCCGACCGCCAGGGCGACACCATCCAGATCTCTGTTCGCAAGCACGCACTCGACGTCGGTGACCGCCGGCTGTCGCTGCCCGCCGAGCCACCCCCACACAGTCCGCTCGTCCGCGGGGACGAGCAGATTGGCGCAACCGAGGTCTGCCACCAGCCCCTCGAGCGCCTGTGCGGGCTTGGCGCCGGTGGCGATGATCCCGATGTGCCATCCGTTGAGCTCGTAGTTCAGCTCACCCGGCCCGGCCGCCCCGCCCGCGAGCAGCCTCTGCACATGCTCCGCGCGGCGCTGCCCGGGCGAGCGTGTGGCGCGGCCGGCTTCGTCGCGATATTCGACAGCGATCGAGGCCAGGGAGCGATCGAGCCCGATTGCCTGCGTGCTCAGCACTTGTCGCAGGGCGGCTTGAGGAAAGCGATCGGACTCGTCCATGACGAAGTCCGCCAACAACCGCTCACCGGCCGTATAGCGGCGCAGCACGGCATCGAGGCTCACGCCACGACGTGCCGCGCGGCGCGCCTGCACTGCCACCGCCGATGGGATCCGCTCGCGCCATTGCTCACCTAGCTCGATGCCGGATAGGCCGTGATCGACGGCCGCCTTGATCGCCGCCCGCAGGCCCGCCACATACTCGGGGTCTTCCTTCCCTGCCGATGGGGCCACCGCGCGAACGCGCGCGATGATTGCCTCATCGAGCTCTGAGCGTCGTGCGCGCAGGCTCACGACGAGATCCGTCCGCACCTCCTCAAGCGAGATGACACTAGGCACGCTGCTACTCGTCCCCATCGCCCGGACCCGTGCGGCTACCCAGCTGACAACGTCTCCACAGCACTTGAGAGTTCAATATGCTAGCAGCATACGGGTCATGTGCAACGCTGTAAACGGTGAGGGCGTCCCCCGCTGTGCAGTGTTCTCCGGGTGAGGCGCCCCCCGCTATCCGGCGTTCTCTGCGGCCCGCAGGCCGGTTAGCAGCCAGATCGAGAACAGACCGATCAGCGCCACCGCACAGATGAAGGCGAGCCCGGTGTGGTTGTGCGCGCCCGAGATCAGCCCGCGGCCCGCGTCAAGGAAGGCGGTCGCGGGGTTGACGCTCGCGACCGTGTGAATCCAGCCTTTGAGCAGCTCGAGCGGCACATACACCGGCGCGAGGAACAGGATTAGGAAGACCGGGGTCTGCATCAGCGGGCCGGCCTGGATCGAGCGGAAGCGGAAGGCCACGCCGGCGGCCCAGCCGTAGCCGACGAGCACGAGCAGCGCGGCGAGACCGTAGAGGCCGAAGATGTCGACGCCGCTGCCCGTGATGTGCATCCCGGCGATCAGCGCGACGCCGGTGACGACCGTCAGGGTGATCACCGAGCGGATGAGGGCCACGAGCGCGTAGCCGAGCACGATGCCGCGCCGGTCCTCGGCGGCGAGCATCAGCCGGCGCGCGAACCCGCTCTCGAAGTCGAACGCGAGCGTGAAGCCGGTGAACAGCCCGCCGAACATCGCCGACTGGCAGAGCACGAACACGAACTGGAAGGCGGTATAGCCGGCGGGGAAGTGAAAGCCGGGGACCGACCCGAGCGCCGAGAGGCCACCGGCGAAGCTCGCGAGGAACACGAGCGGGAACACGAGCGAAGGCACGAACAGGTCGGGCCGTCGCACGTATGTATGCAGGCTGCGCCAGGCGATCGCCCCCGCGACCCGCCACAGCCCGCCGTGTGAAGGCGTGTCGTTCATGTGCGCTGCAGCCTGAATTTCAACGCTCCCGCGACGCCGAAGAGGCCGACGATCAGCAGGCCGATCGCCACGGCGAAGCCGCGCCACAGCGCGGTTCCGTCCCAGCCGGAGATGAACAGCGAGCGGAAGCCCTCGATCAGGTAGGAGATCGGATTCCACGTCGCGATCGTGTGAAACCAGCCCGTCTTCAGCAGCTGGCGGGGGAGGTTGCTGGAGGAGAGGAAGATGAACACGAAGAACAGCGGGAACAGCCCCTGCACCGCCTCGCCCGAGCCGGTGCGCAGAGCCGCCACGCAGCCCAGCGCGCCGAAGCCGACCGCGGCCAGCGAGCCGAGCACGATCACCACCAGCGCGCCCCCGAGCCCGGCCTGCAGGTGGGCGCCGAAGATCAGGCCGATCGCGATGTAGACGGCCGACTGCAACGCGCCGAGCGCCGCGACGCCGAGCAGTAGTCCAGCGATCAGCGAGATCCGGCGCATCGGCGTGAGCGCGAGCCGGTCGAAGAAGCCGCTCTCGATGTCCTCGGCGAGGTTGGTGCCGGTGTTGATCAGCGAGAACATGCCGCCCTGGATGAACGCGACCGCGATCGCGAAGGAGATGTAGGAGTGTGTCGGAAAGCCCGGCAGTCGCGTCGCCGCTTTCAGGCCGCTAGCGTTCACGGCGAGCAGCATCGCCGGGAAGAAGATGATCGGGAACATCTGAAACGGCTGGCGCAGCGTCTTCAGCGTCGAGCGCCTCGCCAGCGCGCCGACTTGGGTGAACAGCACGGAGCTCATCGCGAGGCGACCGGCTCGGCGGTCGGTTGCTCGTCCTCCTGCCCCTCCGCGCCGTCCTCGGCGGCGCCCTCGAGCGAGCGGCCGGTCTTGGCCAGGAAGACGTCGTCGAGCGTCGGCGAGTGCAGGCGCAGGTCGGCGATGCGCAACCCCTCGCCATCGAGCACGCGCACGATCTCGGCGAGGTCGCCTACTCCCTCGGGCAGGCGCACAGCCACCCCGCTCGAGGAGGCGGCTGCCTCCTCGCCGAAGCGGGCGAGCGCGGAGGCCAGGAGCTCGCGATCGCCGGGGTCCGCCGGGATCGCCTCGACCGAGGGACGCCCGATCCCAGCCTTCAGCTCGGCGGGCGTGCCCTCGGCGACGATCTTGCCACGGTCGATGATCCCGACCCGATCGGCGAGCACGTCGGCCTCCTCGAGATATTGCGTCGTGAGGAAGACCGTCACGCCGTCGTCGGCCAGGCGGCGAACCTCGTCCCACAGCGCCGCACGGCTCTGCGGATCCAGGCCGGTCGTGGGCTCGTCGAGGAACAGGATCCGCGGGCGGTGCACGAGCGCCAGCGCGAGGTCGAGCCGGCGCTTCATGCCGCCGGAGTAGCCGCCGACCTTGCGCTCGGCCGCATCGGTCAGCCCGACGCGGGCAAGCAGCTCGCGCCCGCGCTGCTCACGCTCTGACTTGCCCAGCCCGTGCAGCGAGCTCTGCAGGCGCATGTGCTCGCTGCCGGTGAGGAACGGGTCGAGCGCCGACTCTTGCAGCGAGGCGCCGATCGCGCGCCTGACCGCCGCGCCCTGGCGCACGACGTCGAGGCCGGCCACCCGCGCGCTGCCGGAGGTCGGCGGGAGCAGCGTAGTGAGCACGAGCACCGTCGTCGACTTGCCGGCGCCGTTGGGGCCAAGGAAGCCGTAGATCTCGCCTGGCGCGACCCGCAGGTCGATGCCGTCGACCGCGCGCACGCCCCCCTTGAAATCCTTGACCAGGCCCTCGACCTCGATGCCGTTGTCGGCGGCGATCCTGCCGTGAGCCGCCGTGTCGCTGCCGACGAGGCCCGTTTCGCCGTCTGAGTCGAGAGTCATCACAGCGAGGATCCCTCCAGCTCGCTCGCCAGGCGTGGCACGGGCGAAGGCGACGGCTCCACTCGCAACAGCCGTGCCGGCAGATGCGGCAGCCACCAGTTCCAGCGGCCGAACAGCGAGATCACCGCCGGCACGAGCAGCGCCCTGATCACCGTCGCATCGAGCAGGATGCCGGCCGCGAGGCCGGTCGCGAGCACCTTGATTTCGGTCTCCGGCCCGGAGGCGAGCGAGACGAACGCGAGGAACAGGATCAGCGCGGCGCTCGTGACCAGGCGCCCGGTGCGCCCGATGCCGCGCACCACCGCGGTGTCGGTCTCGCCGGTGGCGTCGTACTCCTCGCGCATGCGCGCCAGGATAAACACCTCATAGTCCATCGACAGGCCGAACAGGAAGGCGAACACCATCAGCGGGATCCAGGCGGTCACCGAGCCCGTCGCGGCAATCCCCCAGATCAGGCTCGAGCCGTGGCCGCGCTGCCATACGAGGTCGAGCACGCCCCAGGCGGCGCCGACGCTGATCACGTTCAGCACGACCGCCTTCAGTGGCAGCAGCAGCGAGCGGAACGCCCGCGCGAGCAGCACGAAGGTGATGATCGCGATCAGCGCGATCATCAGCGGGAAGTTGCCGTAGACGGCGTTGATGAAGTCCTCGTTCTGGGCCCCGAGACCGCCGAGGCGAACTTCGCTGCCTGCGGCGTGCGCGGCCGCGCGCACGCGATCCAGCGTGTCGCGCCCGCGGGAGGAGGACCCATCCGGGGTTGCGAACGAGTCGACGACGGCTGCGCCTCCCTGGCGCCACTGCGGTGAGGCGGGCGCGACGGCGCCGTGCACGCCGTCGACGGCGCCCATCGCCTGGGCCACCTTCTCGGGGGACGTCGCAGAACCGACGAGCGCCTCGTTTGGTAGCAGCGCGCCCGAGCCGATGCCCGAGCGCTCGAGCGCGAGCAGGCCCTGCTTTGCGTCGCCCTGCTTGGCGATCGTGTTGGCGTTGGGCAGCCCCGGCTGCAGGTTGCTCGCTGCCAGCACGAGCGCTGCCAGCACGAGCGCGGCGCCGATCGCCGCGATCCAGCGGCGGCGCACGACGAGCTCCGCCCAGCCGGTCCACGAGCGGCTGGCCTTGTCGTCGTTGCGCACGTGCGGCCAGTCGAGGCGCGGGCCGAGCTTGCTCAGCACGACCGGCAGCAGGGTCGAGGCGACGATCACGCTGATCAGCGGGATCAGCATGCCGCCGTAGCCGACCGAGCGCAGGAAAGGGAGCGGCAGCGCGACGAGCGCGAGCAGGCCGATCGCGACCGTCGTGCCGCTGAACACGACCGCGCGCCCGGCCGTCTCCATCGCGCGCTGAACCGCCTCATCGCCGCTGCGGCCGTGTGCGCGCTCCTCGCGCCAGCGCACGACGACGAGCAGCGAGTAGTCGATCGAGACGCCGAGGCCGATCAGCGCGATCAGGAACTGCACGATCGGCGAGACTTCCGTGACGGTCGTCAGGCCCCATACCACCAGGAAGGTGGTGAGGATCGAGACGATCGCCATCATGATCGGCACGATCGCCAGGAACGAGGCGAACACGAAGGCGAGCACGAGCAGCGCGCCGACGCCGCCGAGCAGCGCCTCGACGAGCACGCCCGGGCCGTTGCCCCCGCCGCTCTGAGCCTGGAGCGCGTCGAAGCCGGTCAGGTGCACGGGCGCGCCGGCGACGGTCATGCCGCGGAGGGCTTTGGCGGCTTTTTTGGCTGCTTCCGGGTTGCTTTCGAAGGCCTGTTTGGGGTCGGGCCGCGGGTAGGCGACGATGAAGGTGGTGAGGCCGCCTTTGGAGACGAATGCGCGGTTGTGGGTGCTCGCATAGCCAGCCAGGCGCGTGCCGGGGAGCGTCTGCTCGACACGCGTTTCGATCGCGTGCAGCTCGCCGAGCACGGCCGGTGAGTCGATCGAGCTGCCGGTGGGAAGCGTGACGATGGGAAGCAGCGGGGCGCTGTTGCCGCCGGTGCCTTTGAAGTCGTGCGCGATCTGCTGGTTGGTGAGCCAGCCTTCCTTGCCTGGAACCGAGAACTTCTGTTTGAGCGCTTTAGTCGCCGATCCGGCCGAGCCCATGCCGACGAGGGTCAGCGCGACCCAGAAGACGACCACGATGCGTTTGTGCGCGAGAACCCAGCGTGTCAGCGATGTCATGTCTGCCCTTCCTTTGCTTGCGTTTCGTCGTGTGGGCGCCGGTGTCGGTGTCGGCGGCGTTGTCGTGGTAGTAGTCGCCGTCGTTTCATCGTCGTCGTGTCGGAGGACTTTTCCGGTGTAGACGGGGCGGCGTGGCAAAGCTCATCGGTCGGCAAAGTCTTTGTTCTTTTTACGAACCTTTCAAGATGAAATAGTTCAATGGAAGAATGATTCTTATCAGAAATCTTTCACGCGGGTTATGATCTCGCTGTGAAGAGAGTTGATGCGGAGAAGGGGAAGAGGGCGCAGGGAGACAGAGCCAATCCAAGCGACGGCACTCCCAGGGACGGCAACCCCAGGGACAGAGCCAACCCTCGCGTGTGGCCGGCGAGCGAGGCGCCGGCGATTGAAGGCATTGACTCCTCGCCCGACGCGTCGGTGCCGTTCCATTCGGTCGGATTCTCGCTGTCGACCACAGGCTATGCGGTTTCTCGCCGCTTTCACGAGATCCTCGACCCGCTCGACCTCGAGCCGCGCGACTTCGCGTTGCTACGCGCGGTGCGAGCCGCCGAAGGGTTGTCTCAACAGGCACTGGCAGAGCGCATGCGGATCCAGCCGAGCCGGATGGTGGCCTTTATCGATGCGCTCGAGGAGCGTGGGCTGCTGGAGCGCAGGCAGCGATCCGAGGACCGGCGTCTGCGTGCGCTGCATCTCACGGACGCGGGCCAGGAGCTGCTCAGCCGCGCGTTCGCGCGCGCGGTGGAGCACGAGCGCGATCTCTGTGCGGATCTCAGCGAGCAGGAGCGTGAGCAGCTGCTCTCCTTGCTGCAGCGCGTCGCGCTACGGCTGGGACTGCCCTTCGGCGTCCACGCCGCGCATAGCCACTCCGCGCTAGCGGACGAGTAGCCGGGCCGAGAGGTATAGCGTTCGTTTGCGCGCTGGTCGCGCTCGCCCGTTTGTGTGCTATCCACGCCCGCCGGCTAGGCCGCGGCGGAGGCGGTGGACGCGGCGCAGCTCTTGGACGTCCTCGTCGATGCCGCCGAGCGCGCCGTGGGTATCGGCTGCGAGCAGCTCGGGCTCGAGGCGGTGGCGGACGAGCTCGCCGGCGATCGCGTCGACGCGCTGGGCGGTCGCGCCCGGGCGCGAGCTGACGACGCGCTTGAGGCGCAGGCCGGCGAGGAGCAGCCCGACGCCGTCGTCGACCGCCCAGCCGCCGGGCAGCGTGCCGTCGCGCACGCTCGCGAGCCACACCGGCAGGCGCTCGGGCTCGCCGTCGGCGTGCACTGTCAGCGACCCGTCGAGCAGGCCGAGGCCGGCGATCGGTGCGGGAGGCCCGCTCGAGCGTGTGACGCCGCCCGCGAACCAGCACATCGCGCCGGCGCTCAGGCCGGCGAGGACGGTTCCCCGCCGCCACGCCTCGATCAGCAGGCGGTCGAGGTCGTGCGCGCGCCAGATCGCGAGCATGTTGCGCATCGAGCCGCCGCCGACGTAGACGATGTCCTGGTCGAGGACGATCTCTTCGAGCGGGCGCTTCGCGTCCGCGAGGCGGAACAGCGATAGATGTTCGGGTGTGCACGGCCGGTCGGCGAAGCGCGCACGGAAGGCGTTGATCTGTGCGGTTGTGTCGCCGGCGGCGGTCGGCAGAAACAGGATGCGGGGCTCGGGAGCCCTTGGCTCTGTGAGCGTCGGGGTGCGACGGAGCTCGGCAACGGTTGTGACGGAAGCAACGGTTGTGACGGCCCCCCGCCGCATGCGCGTGAGCTGCGTGCGAGCGAGCGAGAGCACGAAGTCGTCGAGCAGCGGGTTGGATGGCTCCATCGTGAAGCCGCCCCCACCCATCGCGAAGATCCGGCGCTCCTCGAGCGGCACATGCGCGGATGGAGGGATCACACGGGAACGGGCAGTGGAGCCGCCGATCGGGTGACTGCGGGCCGGGGAGTGGGCGGCAGGGACGGAGCGCCGCCGTGGCCGCTCAGACCGAGGTAGACAGCTTGCAGCTGTGCCTCCATCACGCCGTCGCCGGACGGCTCGACCAGGTAGGCGTGACCGTCGGGACGCGAGCTGACGACCTGCTCGAGGCGCGTGCCGCAGAAGTGCAGCGCTACGCCGTCCTCGACGGCGAAGCCGGTGCGCATGCCTTCGCCGACGAAGCGGTGGTACTCGGCGCGGCGCGTAGGCTCGGCGTCGTAGTGGACGCAGTTGGAGTAGGGCAGCAGGCCGAGCCCGCGCACGGTACGAGGCGCGCCGTGGAAGGCGGAGAGCGCCTGCTCGAACCAGCACAAAGACCCGGCGGAGGGGCCGCACAGGATGACCCCCTTGCGCCACGCCTCACGCAGGACCTCGTCGAGCCCGTGGGCGCGCCACGCGCCCAGCATCGAGACGACGTTGCCGCCACCGACGTAGATCACATCCTGGGAGAGCAGGTGGGTGGCGAGATCGTCCTCGACGCCGCCCGTGCCCTGGTCGCGGCGGAACAGCGATACGTGGCTCGCGTCGCACGCGGGCGAGAAGCGCCGGTAGAAGCGCACGACGTAGTGGTCGGCGTCACCGGAGGCGGTCGGCAGGAAGCAGATGCGCGGGCGGCCCGACCGGGAGACGCCGGCGTCCCCGAACCGGCCAGCGTTGGCGAGCGAGAGGACGAAGTCGTCGAGCAGCGAGCTGTCTTTCTCCATCGAGAAGCCGCCGCCTCCAAGGGCGACGATCTGGGGAGTTGCGGATCGCATCGCTCGCCTCGCTCTGTGTGTGGGCAGCCCGAACAGCTACATCAGCCTGCCGTGGCGGGAGCACGCGCGGTATGGACTTTCGTCGGAGATTCGCCCGCCGCGGGCTGGACACTCGCCCATGCGGGTGGTGTGTCGCACTGCATTCGCAAATGGCTGCGTACGCGCGCGCACGCGCGGACGCGTGATCGGGGCCCCGCAGAACGCAATATCCACGCCGGGACCCACGCCCACCGCGCTGGTGCCCCTAGAGTGTCGGTCGATGACGAACGAGCTCGACAGAACAGGTACGCTCGCGATCGCGCTGAAGGGCGTGGTGAAGCGCTTCGGTGAGATCACGGCCGTGGATGGCCTCGACCTGGAGGTGCCGAGCGGCGTGTGCTTCGGCCTGCTGGGGCCGAACGGCGCGGGGAAGTCGACGACGATGCGGATGCTGACCGCGCAGACGATCGCCGACGAGGGCGAGATCGCCGTGCTCGGCTACCGGCTACCGGGGGAGTCGAAGCGGGCGCGAATGGAGATGGGAGTCGTGCCGCAGCTCGACAATCTCGACGTGGAGCTGACGTGCCGGCAGATCTTGACCATCTTTGCGCGGCTGTATCGCGTAGGTGGCAGCGAACGGGCGGCGGCGGTCGAGCGGGCACTGAAGCTAGCGAACCTCGAGCCACGCGCGGACACGATCGTGAGAGAGCTCTCGGGTGGGATGCGGCGCCGGCTGCTGGTCGCGCGCGGGCTGATCCACCAGCCGCGGCTGGTACTGCTCGACGAGCCGACGGTCGGGCTCGACCCGCAGGTCAGGCAGGAGCTGTGGTCGCTGATCGACGGGCTGAGGGTGAGCGGTGTGACGGTGCTGATGAGCACGCACTACATCGAGGAGGCCGAGCGGCTGGCGGACACCGTGGCGGTGATGTCGCACGGGAAGATCATCGCGCGAGGAACGCCGGGCGAGCTCGTACGCGCGCACGCGGGCGAGCAGGTGCTCGAGGTGTACGGCCCGCCCGAGCGGCTGGCCGAGGTGAGCGCGCTGGCGGGCAGCGAAGGCTGGGTGAGCCGCCGTAGCGGGCCGGCGGTCGCGATCATGCGCGCGGAGGAGCTGAATGGGCGCGCGCCCGAGGGCGTGCGCAGGCCGGCGAACTTGGAGGACGCGTTTGTCGCGCTGACGGGCGAGGCGATCGAGTGAGCGCCCAGCGGATACCGATGGGGGAGGCGTTCGAGTGAGCGCGCAACAGGCGTCATCGCGCGTGCTCGCGCCCGCGCGCGATGAGACGCGGCGAGTGCGCAGGCTTGAACCTGTCGCGCTGCGGGCGATCATGAGCAAGGACATCGTGATGTTCGGCCGGTATTGGAAGGCGACGACGTTCTCGTCGGTGATGCAGCCGACGATCTACCTGCTCGCGTTCGGGCTGGGGTTCGGCTCGCTCGTCGCGCATATCGGGCATGTGAAGACGATTGAGTACGTGGGGACGGGCGTGGTCGCGACCGCGGTGCTGTTCTCCTCGGCGTTTCCGGGGATGTTCAACACGTTCGTGAGATGGCAGTTTCAGAAGACGTACGATGCGATGCTCGCGACGCCGGTGGACGTCGAGGAGCTGATTACGGCGGAAGTGCTGTGGATCGCGATCCGCGCGGGCGTGTACGGGATGGCGCCGCTGATCGTGGCGATCGTGTTCGGGCTGGAACCGAGCGCGGGGATGCTGCTGGTGCCGCTGATCGGCTTCGTGACGGGGTTCGGGTTTGCCGCGTTCGGCGTCGCGATCGCGGCGGTGGCGAAGACGATCGACAACTTCAACTACGTGACGAGCGCGGTGCTGACGCCGATGTTCCTGGTGGCGGGGACGTTCTTCCCGGTGTCGTCGCTGCCGGCGGGGATCAGTACAGTCGCGCAGTTCAACCCGCTGTATCACTGCGTGCAGCTCGTGCGCGATGTTTCGCTCGGCCCAATCGGAACGGCCGATCTGGGCCACGCCGCGGTGCTGGTCGGCTTCGCGGTGGTCATGTGGCGCGTGGCGATCTGGCAGCTCGGCAAACGCCTGATCGACTAGGACGGCCGCTGGGCGGCGCGATGCTGCGTCCTCACCCTTCGGGTACAGGCAGTCGCTCGCGTGCGAAGCACGCCACGCTCCTTGCGTCCTTGCCTCGCTTGCCCATCGACCGGCCTAGGCGCGCCTTTACACAACATTGAGGTCCATCTCACGCTGGTCATACGGGTGGGGGCGATGCTGCCGGTATGAAAAATTCATGGGAGACACGGTCGCGCTATTCACCGACGGCGTTGCTGGCGCCGGTCACGACAGCTGTCGGCAACGCATGGCCTGCGCGCACACGCGGGAGCGGCGGGGAGAAGGCCTCGTCGGGCGTCTCTCGCTCGCGGTCGATCGCGACGCGACTGCCACGGCCGGAGCTCGTCGGGTTGATCGCGATCGCGGGGATGCTGAACCTGTGGGCGCTCGCGAGGAACGGCTGGGCGAACCAGTACTACGCGGCGGCGGTGCGCTCGATGAGCACGAGCTGGCACGACTTTTTGTACGCGTCGCTGGACAAGAGCGGCGTGATGACGGTCGACAAGCCGCCGCTCGCGCTATGGGTGGAGGCGCTGTCGGTGCGCGTGTTCGGCTACCACTCGCTGAGCGTGCTCGTGCCCGAGGCGCTGATGGGCGTGGCGAGCGTCGCGCTCGTATACGACCTGGTGAGACGGCGGTTTGGGCGGGTCGGCGGGTTCATCGCTGGGCTGGCGCTCGCGACGACGCCGATCACGGTGGGAATCTCGCGGCACAACAACCCGGATGCGCTGCTCGTGCTCTGCTCGGTGGCCGCGCTGTGGTGCTTCGTACGCGCGCTTGAAGCCGATCTGCCCCATCCCCGCACGCGCTGGCTGGTGGTGGCGGGCGTGTGTGTGGGGCTGGGCTTCGAGACGAAGATGGGCGTCGCGCTGGCGGTCGTGCCCGGGATCGCCGCGGCGTGGCTGTGGGTCGCGCCGGCCGCGCGCGGACGGTGGCACGCGCTGCGCCAGCTGCTCGCGGGCGGCGCTGCGATGACGCTCGTCGGCGGCGCGTGGCCGCTGCTGGTGGAACTGACCCCGGCGGGGGACCGCCCGTGGGTGTCGGGCACGAGCGACAACCGGGTGTTGTCGCTGATCTTCGAATACAACGGCCTCGGCCGCGTCGACGGCCAGACCGGCGGTCCGGGCGGCGCAGGCGGCGGCACCATGTTCGGCGGCACGGCGGGCCCGCTGCGACTGCTGAACTCGGCACTCGGCGGGCAAGCGGGCTGGCTGCTCGGCTTCGCGGTGGTGAGCGGTCTCGGGCTGCTCGTCGTAACGCGCGTGCGCCGGGCGGATCCGCGCACGGGCTGGCTGATCGCGGTCGGCGGCGCATTCGCCGTGACGGCGGTGCTGTTTAGTGCGGCGGGGGGCATCTTCCACCCGTATTACGTCTCATTGCTTGCGCCGTTCACGGCGATGCTGGTGGGAGTGGGCGCTGCGCAGATCCTCGGCCGCGGCCTGCATGCCCGCGTGATCGGCCCGCTGGCGGTGCTCGCGGGCGTCACGACCGAGCTTGTGGTGCGCAGCCGCTATCCGGGGCAGCTGACGTGGCTGCCGCCCGTACTGATCGCGGTGGCAGTGTTGGCGGCGATCGCGCTGGCCATGTTCGCGACTCAACGCGTGCGAAAGGTCGCGCTCGGCGCAGCGCTGACAGCGTTGCTGCTGGCGCCGGCGATCTGGGCGGTGGACACGCTCGGGTACACGACCAGCGGCACGTTCCCGTCGGGCGGTCCACAGAACGTCGCGACCGCCGGTGGTGGCGGTTTCGGCGGCCCCGGTGGATTTGGTGGCCGCACCGGACGGCAGGGATTCGCAGGCCCGCGCGGAGCGGGGGTCAGCGGCGGCGCGGTGCCGTTGTTCGGTTCGAGTGGCTCTTCGACTTCGGCCGGCGGCACTGGTGGGACTGGCGTGAGCGGCGCTCCCGCGGGAGCGCCGGCGGGCGTGCCGGGCAGCGCCGGCGGCGCTCCGACAGGCGCACCTCCAGGGTTCGCGCGGGGCTCCGGTGGTCCAGGCGCCGGCGCGGGGCCGGGCGCCGCCGGCGGCGGCCAGTTCGGCAGCGACGCGGCGTTGACGAAAGTCATGGCTTATGTCAGGGAGCACGGCGGCGGCACGATCGCGGTGTCGAGCCAGTCGGGCGCCGCGCAGGCGATCGTCGAAAAAGGCGCGAACGTCGCCGGGATCGGCGGGTTCTCAGGAAGGGAGAGCGACGTGAGCGTGGCGTGGCTCGCGCAGGAGGTCAAGGCGGGGAAGATCCGCTGGGTGCTAACCGAAGCGCAGGGCGGCGGCGCGGGCGTCGGAAGAGGGTTGCCGGGCGACACGCGCGCGGGCGCCAAAGCGGCGATCGCGGCGGTTGAGAAGGGTTGTCAGGGGGTGACGTTCACGAGTACGGGCTCAGGTACAAGTAGTACCGAAGCGAGCGGAGGATCGGCGGGCACAAGCACGCTCTACGACTGCCAGGGTCGCGCCGGGCAGCTTTGATCCGGTCTCGGAGTCAGTCCTCAGCGAGTGGATTGCGCCAGCGTATCTCGGTGAAGCGGGCGAAGTCGGTGTCGGCCGAGCAGACCTCGATGCCGTGCTCGAGGGCAAGAGTCGCCAGTTGTGCGTCGGGGATGAGGTTTCCTCGCAACTGGTATCGCTGGACGAGGTTGCCCAGGATCTCGGCGTGGCGCTCTGTCGGCGTTGGCACCCAGGCGACGTCGCATCCGAGCCAGTCCTCGATCGTCTGCCAGGCCTCGGCCGGTGTCGACGGTTGCTCGGATATTCCCGGGCGGGTGACGATGCGCAGGAACGCGCCGAGCGATTGCCATGGCAAGCCGACACGTTGATTCCCGTTTAGTTGGCTGTTCAGCCACTCGCGAGCCCTGACGTGAAATGGGCTCTCCGCGTCGACCGCGTACAGCAGCAAGTTCGCATCAACGAGCATCAGCGGTAGTCGGGACCCTCGATCTGCTCCAAAGCCTCGGCAACGTTGGTCACGTCAATCCTCAGCCCGAGGCTCTGTGTGCGTTGCACGAAGGGTTTGCGCGGCTTTTGCTTGCGGGTCATGCCCGCACGGGCCAGCTCGTTGAGCGCCTCGCTGACACCGATCGAGCGCTCTCGGCGCAGCCGCTCGAGTTCGGCGGCCACGTCGTCGGCAAGCGTTACGGTCGTTCGCATGGGATAAGTATAGCATCATGATGCGCGGCCTTGCGCATGGTGATGCGAGTTACTTTTGCGATAGCGCTCGCTTTGCCTCGGAGCCCTACCGGAAAGCTGGCAGGGGCCTGGTGGCTACTGGCGCGTGAATCCCGCCAGACAGTGTAAGGTGGAGTTTGCAATGGAACGTGCATGCGGGGTCCGAGGTGTTCGCTACATTGGGGTAAGCCCAATGGATTCGCCCAGTGGGAATTCTCGAACGACCGCAACTTTCGGGGTTACGGGGAGTCAAAGCGGGGTATAGATGCCCCGGTTCAATAGGGAGGTCGCCGCATGAGGGTCCACGTCCGTGTTTCGCTTGTCGCGCTGCTCGTGAGCGCCAGTGTCGCCGTCGCAGCGCCTGCGGCTCAGGCTGCGGTGCCCTTTGGCATCGAAAAGGTCTTCGCGGCGAACTGCAAGGTCTCGACCTGCGGCGAATTCCCTGAATACGGGGGCACTCCTCTCGAAAACTCAGAACTCTTCACCCAGGCTGCCGGGCACCCCCCCGCGGGGATTACGGCGTTCAAGGTCAATACCGAAGGCGTCTTCCCCAACGAGGCGCCGGCCGGTATCGCCACAGGCGGCATCGTTACGCATATCCGTACGGACGTCGGTGTCGGTGTCGCCACGAGCCCCGAGGCTGTCGGGAAGTGTTCGATGGCGCAGTTCGGTGAAAAAGAAGCTGTCCCAGGCACAGGCTTTTACCCGGCGCCCACCTGTCCGGAAAGCGGCGCGGAAGACTCGGTGATCGGCGTAAACAAGGTCGTCGTCTGGATCGGTCCGGAACCGTCTCCGAAAGGTGGCGACGTGCCCGTCGAAGGCACGGCCTACAACCTCGTACAGCCTCCCGAACGGGCATCGGACTTCGGTGTGGCGCTCAAACTCCCGATACCTCTCACCGCAGGCGCACTCAAAAAAGGCTTCGAAGAAGCCGAAGCCAAAGGTGCAAAACCGGGGGTTGGCGGATTCCCCTCGCTACCGGAACAGGCATTCGTCGAGGCACAGCAGTATTACGGTCACACCCTGATCGAAGGCGGCGTCGAATGGGGTTCCGAAGCGGCCGGTACGGGCAAGGCCGACTATCACGACTACTACGAAATCAAGGTCTCGCCTACCCTGCCTCTGATCAGCTCGCGGCTGATCCTCGAAGGCACCAGAGGGACTACAGGCAAAGGCGGATTCATCACGAACCCCAGCAGTTGCTCGGGTGTCGGACCGCAGACGACGACGACGATCACCTTGACCCCCGAGGTCGGGGCTCCGGCGCAACGTGGATACTCAGGTCCGCTCGGCACCGAAGGCTGTAATGGCGCTCCGCCCTTCGAACCAGTTCCCTTCGCACCGGCATTCAAGCTGAGCCCGGGTACGACGCAGTCCGACCTTCCGGACGGCATCACGACCGAACTGAGCTTGCCCCACAATCCCGGTCCCACGGAAATCGACTCCTCGCAGCTGAAGACCGCGAGCTTCGCCCTGCCCGAAGGCATGACCCTCAACCCGTCGGCCGCGAACGGCCTGGAAGCCTGCTCGCCGGCTCAGGCGAGAATTCACAGCTCCACCTTCGGAGTCGCCTGTCCTGGAAAATCGAAGATCGGTGAAGTCACTTTGAACGTCCCGACCTTGCCGGAAGGGTCTCTGACCGGGAATGTCTACCTCGGCGGGCCTGAATCGGGGCCGATCACGGGACCGCCCTATGTGGTCTACGTCAACGCCGAATCGACGCGGTACGGCGTCGATGTGCGCCTGAAAGGCACGGTCACGCCCAACGAAACGACGGGCCGTCTGACCGCGACATTCACCGAAAACCCCGAACAGCCGTTCAGCAACATCGCGCTGCGCTTCAACGGCGGCGCGACCGCGCCGATCGCCAACCCGCTCGCGTGCGGGACGGCGAAGACCGAAACCGGCCTCACGCCGTTTACCGGCACGGCCGCGCAGTCGCCGACGAGCAGCTTTACCGTCGACAGCAACGGCTCCGGGGGCTCGTGCTCTTCGCCGCTGCCGTTCACGCTCAGCCAGAGCACTCAGAACGCCTCATCAGTCGCGGGCGCGAACACCTCCTACACGCTCAACCTTGGCCGCAACGAAGGCCAGCAGTACCTGTCGCAGGTAAAGACGGTGCTGCCGGCCGGGCTCGTAGGGCTGATCCCGACGGTGCCGCTGTGCGGCGAAGCCGAAGCCAACGCCGGGACCTGCTCGGTCGGTAGCCAGATCGGCTCGGTGACGGTCGCCGCTGGGTCGGGCTCCTCGCCATACACGTTCTACGGGCAGGCGTACCTCACCGGCCCGTACAACGGCGCTCCGTACGGCATGTCGATCGTGGTACCTGCGGTCGCTGGGCCGTTCAATCTCGGCTCGGTCGTCACCCGTGCGACGATCGCAGTCGAACCGTACACCGCACGTGTGGTCGTCACGAGCAGCATTCCGACGATCGTCAAGGGTGTGCCGCTGCGCCTGAGGGGTATCAGCATCGCGATCAACCGAACCGGCTTTATGCGCAATCCGACGAACTGCGCAGCGCTCGCCACCGAATCGACGCTCAGCGGTTTCACGACGCTCGGCGTGGCGGGAACCGCGACGCAGAGCCTGTCCACGCCGTTCCAGGTGGCCAACTGCACCGCGCTTCCGTTCAAGCCGAAGTTCGGCGCGGCGACGGGCGCGAAGACCTCGAAAGCCAACGGCGCGAGCCTCGAAACGACGCTCAACGTGCCCTCCGGTCAGTCGAACGTCAAATCGGTGCTCGTACAGCTGCCCAAGCAGCTGCCGTCGCGGCTGACCACGCTGCAGAAAGCGTGTCCGGAAGCGACGTTCGCGGCCAATCCCTACAGCTGTCCGACGGGCTCGTTCGTCGGCGGCGTCAGGGCGAACACGCCGGTGCTGTCGGCGAAACTGAAAGGGCCGGCGATCCTCGTCTCCCACGGCGGGCAGGCGTTCCCGGATCTCGACCTGTTGCTCGAAGGCAACGGCGTGCGCGTGATCCTGGTCGGCAATACGAACATCAAGAGCGGGATCACCACGACCAACTTCGCGGCGACCCCCGACGTGCCCGTGACGAGCATCACCGTGAACCTGCCGATCGGCGGGCACTCAGCGCTGACCGCCAACGGCAACGTCTGCGCAAACAAGCTCCTGATGCCGACTACGATCGTCGGACAGAACGGAACCTCATTCAAACAGAACACGACGATCAAGATCACCAACTGTCCAGTGCGCGTCGTCGGGCAGAAGGTTGTCGGGAGCACCGCCTACATCACGGTTCAGACCTTCTCCGCGGGACGTATCAGCGGCAAAGGGTCGAACCTCGGGACGGTCTTCCGCGGGCTGAGCAAGGCGGAGAGAACCGCCACGCTGAAAGTCTCGCTTACACGCGCAGGACGCGGACGGCATCGCCCGCTGCGAGTGAAGCTGCGCGTCGGCTTCGTGCCCAAGAAGAAGGGCACCCCGAGCTCTGTGACGTACGCCACGGTCACGTTCCGCTGACCGGCTGACACACAGCAGAGGTTGATCTCGGGGCGGCTCAAGGGCCGCCCCGAGTGCTGTCTGTATCCCCTCGTCGCGGGCTCGCGGTAAGCAGCTGCGCCATCGCAAGGATCACTCACTCGCGGTGAGCGGCCTAGATCATCGACAAGGGTCACTAGCGCGCTGAGCGGCCAACAAGGGGCCACGCGCGCTGAGCGGCCTCGTCCAAGGATTACGAACGCGGCGAGCGGGTATACAAGCCTTGGGTTCCTAAGAGGAGAGTAGATACATGAGGCTTCATGGACGATTGCTCATCGCGCTGGTCACCGGCGCAGCTGTCACCGGATCGGCGCCCGTCGCTCAGGCGGCGTTTGGCCCCGCGAGCTTTGAAGCCGGTACATGCATCAACACGACGTGCAGCTACGCAAGCATCGAACACAATAAGAGCGAAGCCTTCACACAGGCCGCTGGGCACCCGCCGTGGGGGATTACCAAGTTCGAACTTAATCACAGTGGCAACGACGTGGAAGGGGCTGCGCTCAAGCGCATCCGCGTCGACGTTCCACCGGGACTGGCCGCCGATCCGCAGGCGCTCCCGAAGTGCTCACAAGCGCAATTCAAAGCGAACACCTGTCCGCCGGAAACGCAAGTGGGCACGACCGAACTGGACGCCGTTGCCGCGGAAACGCTGACGCTCAACGGACTGAAAGGCAAGGTCTACAACCTCGAAACGCCCCCCGGCCTGCCGCTCGACTTCGGCATCGACGTCGAAGCGGCCGGTGCGCTCACTGCGCCGGTGCAGCTCTACCTGGAAGGGCATGTCGACTGGAGCGGCGACTATCACGAGTACTTTGAAATCAACAACGTGCCGGAAGAAGCCGAAGTCAAACTGGCAATCCTGCCGGTGAAAGCGAAGCTCAAGGTGCTGATGTCGCAGCTGAACTTCAACGGCAACGCGGGCCAGGGCAATTTTCTCACCATTCCTTCCGTATGCTCGTCGAGCACTACTTCGCACCTCGAACTCGAATCCTATTCCGGAGAAATCGCGAGCACGGAAACCCATACCCCGGTCGGAGTCGAAGGCTGTGGCAACGTGCCGTTCAAACCGCAGGCCACGCTTGCGCCCGAAATCGCGACCTCCGATCAACCTGACGGCGCCACCGTCGAGGTCAAGGCTCCGCAGAACGTTGGTGCGGGAGAGATCAACACCGCCGACATCCAAAACGCGCGCGTCACGCTGCCTGAAGGGTTGACGCTCAACCCATCCGCGGCGCACGGGCTCGAAACCTGCACGGCCGCCCAGATCGGAATCGCCACGACCAAAGCCGTCGGCTGTCCCGCCGCCTCGAAGGTGGGCGAAGTGACGATCGAAACCGACCTGCCCCCGAACTCGCTCAAAGGCCCCGTCTATCTCGGCTCTCCCTCGGGCGCGACGATCGCCGGGCCACCCTTTACGATCTATATCGACGCCGAGAGCCCCGCCTACGGCGTGTCGGTCAGGCTCCAGGGCAAGATCAGCCTCAACCCGGGCACCGGCCGGCTGGAAGCGACCTTCACCGAAAACCCGCAGCTCCCGTTCAGCGACCTGATCATGAAGCTGAACGGCGGCTCGCGAGCGCCGCTGGCAAACCCGCTCGCGTGCGGTGCCGCACACATCGAAGCGCTGTTCAAGCCCTTTACGGGTGAGCCCGAAGCGCTCAGCTCAAACCTGTTTGTCGCCGCGGGCTGCGCCAACCCGCTGCCGTTCTCGCTCGGCCAGAGCACACAATCTGAAAACGCGACCGCGGGCGCGTACAGCTCCTACACCTTCAACCTCACCCGCGCCGACGGCCAGCAGTACCTTTCACAGGTGAGCACCACCCTGCCCGCCGGTCTGCTCGGCGCGATCCCGTCGGTCGCGCTATGCGGCGAACCGCAGGCCTCGACCGGCAGCTGCGCGGAAAGCGCGAAGATCGGCACCGCCTCCGTGACCGCCGGCTCCGGGCCCGAACCGTACGGGTTCTCCGGGCCGGTCTACCTCACCGGCCCCTACAATGGCGCTCCCTACGGGCTCTCGATACCCGTGCCGATCGCCGCGGGACCATTCAACTTCGGCACGATCACCACCCGTGCGACGATCGCCGTCAACCCCTACACGGCGCGCGTGACGGCGACCACGACCAACCTGCCGACGATCGTAAGCGGCGTGCCCGTGCGGCTGAAGTCGATCAAAGTCGAAGTCAACCGGCCGAGCTTCATCTTTAACCCGACCAGCTGCTCTCCCCTTGCGAGCGAATCGACGCTCGCCGGGTTCGCGCAGCTCCCTTCGAGCTCCGGCGCAAACCAGAGCCTGTCGAGCCCGTTCCAAGTCGGTGCCTGTAACGCGC
Organism: Solirubrobacteraceae bacterium; assembly: GCA_036501315.1. Classification (GTDB taxonomy): domain Bacteria; phylum Actinomycetota; class Thermoleophilia; order Solirubrobacterales; family Solirubrobacteraceae; genus Palsa-744. The sequence goes on along the minus strand of DASYAM010000019.1, from coordinate 88,493 downwards.
TCGCATTCAAACCCTCCTTCAAGGCCGCGACCAGCGCCAAGGCCTCCAAACCGATCGGCGCCTCGCTGCAGGTCAACCTGCTCCAAGGCGCCCACCAGGCGAACATCCACTCGGTCTACGCCCAGCTCCCGATCCAGCTCCCCTCGCGGCTGACCACGTTGCAAAAAGCGTGTCCCGAAGCGACGTTCGCCGCCAACCCCGTCGCCTGCCGGCCGCTCGGCTCCGAAGTCGGCACGGCGGTCGTTCACACCCCTGTGCTGCCGGGCGCGCTGACCGGCTCGGCATATCTCGTCTCCCACGGCGGCGCGGCGTTCCCCGACCTCGACCTCGTGCTCGAAGACGGCCTCGTACGGCTGATTCTCGTCGGCAACACGAACATCAAGAAAGGCATCACCAGCTCCACCTTCGCCGCGATCCCCGACGCGCCGGTCACGAGCTTCGTGCTCACCCTCCCCACCGGCCCGCATTCGGCGCTCAGCCCCAACGGCTCGCTCTGCGCCAAGCCGCTGATCATGCCGACCGTCATCACCGCCCAGAACGGCGCTCAGATCAAACAGAACACGAGGATCTCCGTATCGAGCTGCCCCGTCAGGATCGTCAGTCACCGGGTGCGCGGTCACGTGCTGATCCTCACAGTGCGATCGTTCGCGGCCGGGCGGATCAGCGTCAAAGGCAGCGACCTGCACGTCGTCTACAAGCGCCTCGCCAAGGCATCCACAGTCACGATCAAGATCCCGCTGTCGCGCGGGGGGCTGCGCACGCTGCACCGGCGCCATCGCCTCAAATTGCGTGTTAGGGTCGGCTTCGTGCCCAAGACGCGGGGCGAATCCAAGTCCTCGGCCGCGGTCACGGTGCGCTTTCGCTGAGACCCACGTACGCGCGCGTGAGAGACGCGCTGTGCGAAGTCGTAGTAGAGCGCTGTGCGAAGTCGCAGTGGGCTCGAAAACGTCCGTCTGCGGGTCGCTCGGTCCGCGTTGCGCTGAGGTGCGGCGTCGGTCCTTGCGGGCAGCGCGTGTCAGCCCTTTCGGGCAGTGGCGGCGTCCCCTTCGGGCAGATGCCCTAGATTTAGGGCATGTACATAGACGGAGCGGGCACAGGTACGGATACCTCCTCGCCGCCCACAGGCGGCGACTCCCTGCTGGCGGGCATCCGGCGTCTGACGCTGCTGGCCGACGAAGCGACCGACTCCGAGGCGATCTTCCGCGCGCTCGCTCGCGAGCTGCTGCACGCGCCGGGCGCCGAGGAGGTGCACGTCCACCATCTGAAGCCGGGAGCCAGCGAAGAGCTTGTGGCGGTCTACATGTTCGACGGCGACGGGCGCTTGAGCTACCTCCTGCCGATCGCCGAGCGTCCGCAGGGGGTCGAGCAGGTGGTGAGCACGGGCCGCCCCCTGCTCGTCGCCGACCCTCGCGAGCTGGCCGCCGCCGTGCCGCGGGTCGCGCTCGTGACGAGCCCGCCCACTCCGGCGGGATGCGCGCTGCTGCTGCCGCTCGCCGAGCGGGGCGAGGTCGAGGCCGTGGTGATGCTCGTACGCCGGCTCGCCGTCGCCTTCACAGATCCCTCGATCGAACTGGCCACCACGCTCGTCGACCAGGCCGCCACGGCGCTTGCGCTCGTGCGCGCGCGCGCCGAGGCCGGCACCGACCCCGTCACCGGCTGCATGAACCACCGCGCGATGCGCCGGCGCCTGCACGAGGAGATCGGCCGCGCGGCGCGGACCGGCAGCCCGCTGTCGTGCCTGCTGATCGACCTCGACGACTTCAAGCTCGTCAACGACCGCCACGGCCATCAGGCGGGCGATGCGACGCTGCGCGGCGTCGTGCAGGCGCTCGCGGGCGAGTTCCGTGCGTTCGACCGCGTTGCGCGCTACGGCGGCGACGAGTTCGTCGTGATCCTGCCCAACGCCGCGCTCGAGAGCGCCGCTGCCGCCGCCGCGCGCGCGCTGCAGCGGCTGCTCGCGATGGATTCGCTTGGTATCGCGCAGGCGGGAGTCTCCGCCTCGATCGGCGTCGCCCAATGGACGGAGTCAATGAGCGCCGACGCGCTGCTCGAGGCGTGCGACGCCGCGCTGCTGCGCTCCAAGCGCCAGGGCAAGGGCCGCGTCACGCAGGCCTCGATGATCCGCTAGGCGGGCGGCTGCGAATACAGCAGTGAAAGCTAGGCGGACAGAATGTGAACAGCGTTCGCCGCGTCTTGTAAGTAGGGCTACCGAAGGGTTAAAAATGCCAGGTGATTCTGGAGGGGATAACGACGCCCTGCAGCCGGCGGGCATCGTCGAGCGATTGGTGCGCGACGATTCAGACCGCAAGCGCTTTCTCAAGATGGCCGGCAGTGCGGGAGCCGCGAGCTTCGGCGCGTTTGTGCTGGCCGCTTGTGGCAGCAGCAAAAAGAGCTCGACCGCCACGACCGCGGCCGCGCCCGCCACGACGGCTTCGAGCTCCGCCTCGACCGGCAGCAGCACGGGCGACGTGGCGATCCTCAACTACGCTCTCACGCTCGAGTATCTCGAGACGGAGTTTTACTCGAAGGTGATCGCCGCAGGACTGTTCAACGGTGCGGTCGGCGCTCTGCTGAAGGAATTCGGCGCACAAGAGGAATCGCACGTCACAGCGCTGAAAGCTGCGGTCACCTCGCTCGGGGGCACCCCGGCGATGAAGCCGGAAGGGAAATTCCCGATTACCACAGCCGCCAAAGTCGCCGAACTCGCCTACACGGTCGAGAACCTCGGCGCCTCCGCGTATCTGGGTCAGGCCGCGAACATCCAGAGCCCCCAGGTCCTGGCCTCGGCGCTGGCGATCCACACAATTGAGGCGCGCCACGCGGCCACCCTCGGCACGCTGGTCAAAAAGTCGGTCACCCCGGATGGCGCGTTCGCTAAGCCGGCTGACATGTCCACGGTCCTGGCGGCGGTCAAGCCGTTCCTGGCCTAAGTTGCAAAAAGGAGCCATGGAAATGTCTGACATCAAAGTCGCAAACCCGAATCACAAGATTGCAAACCCCGCTCATAATCTGGCAAGCCCGGAGTTGACAGGGGTCGAGGTGCACGGGATTACTCGCTCGAGCTTCATCCTGCGCGGCGCGCTTGCAGCCGGCGCCGTCTACGGGACGTCGGCGGTCGCGCCGTTTGTCTCGCAAGCCCTGGCCGAAGGAGGCGGCGGCGATGCGGCGATCCTCAACTTCGCGCTCACGCTCGAGTACCTCGAGTCCGCCTTCTACGAGGTCAAGGGCAGGCAGGTCGGCCTCAGCGGCCAGGCCAAGGCTTACGCCAAGCAGTTCGGTGCCGAGGAGGGCGAGCACGTGGTTGCGCTCACGGCCGCGATCAAGCAGCTCGGCGGCGCGCCCGTCAAGAAACCGACGTTCGTGTTTCCCCCGACCGACGAGAAGTCGTTCCTGGCGCTGGCCTCCGTGCTCGAGAACACCGGCGTCGGCGCCTACAACGGAGCGGCGCCGTCGATTAAAAGCAAGCAGGTGCTCGCCTCCGCCGGGAGCATCGTCCAGATCGAGGCGCGCCACGCCGCCGCGATCGACCTGTTGATCGGCAAGAGCCCGACGCCGAACCAGGGCTTCGACAAGCCCTTGACCGAAAAGCAGGTGCTGGCGGCCGCCGGCCCGCTGATCAAGAGCTGAGGTCTACGAGCTTGCTCCGCGTCTCCTCGGCGGCTTTGAGAGACTGAACCCCACGTCAGTCTTCGATTAGACCGCCGAGGAGGCGCATTGACAGAGAACAACAGCTTTGGCGCGAAGGGCACGCTCGACGCGGGCGGGCGCGAGTATGAGATCTTCCGTCTCGACGCGCTCCAGCAGCGCTTCGACGTGGCGCGGCTGCCGTTCTCGCTGAAGGTGCTGCTCGAGAACCTGCTGCGCACCGAGGGGAACGGCTCGGTCGAGGCGGCCGACATCGAAGCGCTCGCGAGCTGGGACGCCAAGGCGCAGCCGAGCAAGGAGATCGCGTTCAGCCCCGCGCGCGTGCTGATGCAGGACTTCACCGGAGTGCCCGCGGTCGTCGACCTCGCCGCGATGCGCGACGCGATCGCCGACATGGGCGGCGACCCCGCGAAGATCAACCCGCTCGTCCCCGCCGAGCTCGTGATCGACCATTCGGTCCAGGTCGACGCGTTCGGCGCCCGCGACTCCTTCCGCGTTAACGCCGAGCGCGAGTTCGAGCGAAACCAGGAGCGCTACGCGTTCCTGCGCTGGGGCCAGGGTGCGTTCGACGACTTCTCCGTCGTGCCGCCCGACACCGGAATCGTGCACCAGGTCAACCTCGAGTATCTCGCCCGCGTCGTCTTCCCCGGCGAAGGATCCGACTCCCACCCACCCCAGGCGTATCCCGATACGCTCGTCGGCACCGACTCGCACACGACGATGGTCAACGGCCTTGGCGTGCTCGGCTGGGGCGTCGGCGGGATCGAGGCCGAGGCCGCGATGCTGGGCCAGCCGATGTCGATGCTGATCCCGCAGGTGCTCGGCGTTCGCCTACACGGCGAGCTGCCCGAGGGCGCGACCGCTACCGATCTCGTGCTGACCGTCACGCAGATGTTGCGCGAGCGCGGCGTGGTGGGGATGTTCGTCGAGTTTCACGGCGCCGGTCTGGCCGGCCTGCCGATCGCCGACCGGGCCACGATCGGCAACATGTCGCCCGAGTTCGGCTCGACCTGTGCGATCTTCCCGATCGACGCAGAGACGCTCACCTACCTCGAGCTCTCCGGACGCCCGCCGGAGCAGATCGCGCTCGTCGAGTCCTACGCGCGCGAGCAGGGCATGTGGCACGACGAGCACTCCGAGAAGCCCGTCTACTCCGATGAGATCGAGCTCGATCTCGCCATCGTCGAACCGAGTCTCGCGGGCCCCAAGCGCCCGCAGGATCGCGTCGCGCTGAGCGAGGCCCAGGACATGTTCCGCAAAGCGCTCGGCGACTACACGCCCACCGACGGAGACCAGGCCGACGCTCATGACGAGGCCGTCGCCGAGTCCTACCCCGCCTCCGACCCACCGGCCAACGAGCCGGGCCACATCGAGCTTGCCGCCACCCAGCCGCAGCTGCCCGCAGGCGGCGCCGAGACGGGGCTGCTGGCGCACAACGGGACGGCGAGGAGCGTAACCGTCGGCGGTGAGACGTTCGAGCTCGACCACGGGCACGTGGTGATCGCGGCGATCACCAGCTGCACTAACACCTCTAACCCGTCGGTGATGATCGGCGCCGGCATCCTCGCCCGCAACGCGCTCGCCCGCGGGCTGCGCTCAAAGCCGTGGGTCAAGACCTCGCTCGCGCCCGGCTCGAAGGTCGTCACCGAATACCTCGACCGCGCCGGCCTCACCGACCCGCTCGAGCGACTCGGATTCAACCTCGTCGGCTACGGCTGCACGACCTGCATCGGCAACTCCGGCCCGCTCGCGCCGGAGATCTCCCAGGCGGTTAGCGACGCCGACCTGGCGGTCGTGTCGGTGCTGTCGGGCAACCGCAACTTCGAGGGTCGCATCAACCCGGACGTGAAGATGAACTATCTTGCCTCGCCGCCGCTGTGCGTCGCCTACGCGCTCGTCGGCACGATGGACATCGACATCGTGCGCGAGCCGCTCGGCCGGGACGAGCACGGCGAGGACGTCTACCTACGCGACATCTGGCCGTCGGAGCGGGAGATCGCGGAGACGATCGGCGAGGCCGTCCGCGCGGACATGTTCCGCAAGAGCTACAGCGAGGTGTTCGCGGGCGACGAGCGCTGGAACGGTTTGGAGGTCCCCACCGGAGAGCGCTTCGCGTGGGATGAGAGCTCCACCTACGTCGCGCTGCCGCCCTACTTCCAGGACATGCCCGCCGAGCCGCCGTCGGTGCAGGACGTGCAGGGCGCGCGCGTGCTCGCGCTGCTCGGTGACAGCGTCACCACCGACCACATCTCGCCCGCCGGCGCGATCAAGCGCGACGGGCCGGCAGGCCGCTACCTGCAGGAGCTCGGCGTCGCGCCGCGCGACTTCAACTCCTACGGCTCACGCCGCGGCAACCACGAGGTGATGATGCGCGGCACGTTCGCCAACATTCGCCTGCGCAACCAGCTTGGGGGTGGGCGGGAACATCTTCCCGAGGGCGGCGTCACGCGCCATCTCCCGGACGGCGAGCAGACGTCGATCTATGAGGCGGCGATGCGCTACATGCAGGAGGGCGTTCCCCTGGTCGTGCTGGCCGGCAAGGAGTACGGCTCGGGCTCCTCGCGCGACTGGGCCGCCAAGGGCACCAAGCTGCTCGGCGTGCGCGCGGTGATCGCGCAGAGCTTCGAGCGCATCCACCGCTCCAACCTCGTCGGCATGGGCGTCCTCCCGCTGCAGTTCCCCGAGGGCGAGAGCGCGCAGTCGCTCGGGCTGACCGGCGAGGAGGTCTACTCGATCACGGGCCTCGCCGAGGCGATGACCGACGGCGGCTCGCCTCCGCGCGAGGTCGTCGTCCGCGCGAGCGAGCAGGAGCTGAAGGCGCGCGTGCGCATCGACACGCCGCGCGAGGCCGAGTACTTCCGCCACGGCGGCATTCTGCAGTACGTCCTGCGACAGCTCCTCGCCGCATGAGCAGCGCGGATCGAAAGAGCGCCTCCTCGCGGGTCTCCAAAGGAAGCTCAAAAGCGCGGGGCAAAGCCACGAAGCGCGCGAGCGCGGAAGGGGCCGGCAGGGGCGCCAAGGGGACCGGCAGGGGCGCGGAGGGGACCGGCACGGGCACGCCGCAGGTCCTGCTCGATCTGCTCTCCGCGCGCGGGCCATCGGGCTATGAGACGGCGCCCGCGGCGGTCTGGCTCGAGGCGGCGAGCGCGTTTGCGGAGGTGAGCACTGACGTACTCGGGACGCCGCTTGCGCGCGTCGCTCCCAAGCACGGCTTCGAGCGGGGGGCGCGCCGGCTGCTCGTGATCGGTCACATCGACGAGATCGGCCTGATCGTCACCCACATCGACGACGACGGCTACCTATGGTTCGGGCCCGTCGGCGGTTGGGACGCGCAGATCCTCGTCGGTCAGCGCGTGACCGTGAACACGCGCGGGGGCCGGGTGCTGGGCGTCGTCGGCAAGAAGCCGATCCATCTGCTGCGCGACGAGGACCGCAAGAAGGTGGCCGAGGTCCGCGACCTGCACGTCGACATCGGCGCGCGCGACGGCGATGACGCGCGCGAGCGCGTGCGGATCGGCGACGTGGCGGTGATCGACGCCGACCCGGTCGAGCTACCGAACGGCCGGCTGACCTCGCGTGCGCTGGACAATCGCCTGGGCTCGTTCGTCGCGCTCGAGGCGGCGCGGCTCCTCGCCGAGCAGGGCGGCGGCGCGTGGGAGCTCGCGGCGGTGGCGGTCGCGCAGGAGGAGATCACGTTCGGTGGCTCGAGCACGAGCGCCTTCTCGCTGGAGCCCGACGCGGCGATCGTCGTCGACGTCACCCACGCGACCGACGCGCCCGGAATCGAGATCAAGGAGATCGGCAAGCACGAGCTCGGCTCAGGACCCGTGCTGAGCCGTGGCTCGACCTTGCACCCACAGCTGTTCGAGCTGCTGTATGAGACCGCCGAGCGCGAGCAGATCCCGTTCACGGTCGAGGCCACCGCGCGCGCGACCGGCACCGACGCAGACGCGGTGCACGCAAGCCGCGCCGGCGTTCCCACCGCGCTGGTGTCGATCCCGATCCGCTACATGCACTCGCCGGTCGAGCTCGTCCAGCTCGACGACGTTCGCGCCTGCGCACGCTTGATCGCAGCCGCTGCGCTGCGGCTGGACGCGGATACCTCGTTCGCGCGCTGAGCACGCTCTTGCCGAGCGGAGATCCCATCGATCTCCGCTCGGCAAGGACGCAGCAGCCCTTACCTTAGCCGCGCCTTTAGGCCGCGGTGAGCTCCGTGTTGGGCGAGATCGTGTATGCCTCCCCGGGGCAGCCGCCGATCGCAAGCAGACGCAGGCCTTTGGGTCCCGCGTTGACCTTGCGCCTGGCCTCCGGGGCGACCCGCACGAACGTCTCGCTGTCGAGGTCGACGCGCTCGCCGTCGATCTCGATCCACCCCGAGCCGCCGATTGCCACAAAGACCTCCTCCTGACCGCTCTCGACGTGGTCGTGCTCGGGATAGTCGCTGTAGTCGGGCGGCAGCTGGATGACCTGAAAGCCGAAGGCCGTCACGCCCAGCTCGGCGCGGGCCTTGACGAACCCGCCGCCGAATCCCGCCTCCATCTCGTCGATGCGCTTCGCGGTGTAGTTGCTCATGACTGCTCCTGTCTCGATGCGTTCGTGGATCGTTTTCCAAGTGAATAGGCCGCTAAAACGGCCGAGTGGGCAAGCCGCGAGGCGGTCGACGGTCCGGGTTCTCGCCGCGATCAGGCGACGCTTTCGTCGCTCGCGCGCGCCGCCGGTTGCAGCACGGGTTTGTCGGTCGGCATGATGATCGCAAGCTGGCGCGACTGTGCGAGCACCGCGCCGTCCGGCGCCCAGATCACACCATCCTCCTCGAACAGGCCGTCGTGGAGCAGGCGGGTTTCGAACACGCCGAGGCATAGCGCCGTGGGGTCGCAGTCGCACGCGGAGATCGGTTGGCGGAAGTGAATCGTGAGATCGACCGTGGGGCTGATCGCCGGCGAGTCAAGCGCGATGAACGCCGGTGGGAACCACGCGTCGCAGAACAGCGCGAGCGCAAGCGCGTCTACCGGACGCAACTCGGGCAGGCCGGTCCAGCCGCCGATCCGCATCGGCGCGCCGCTGCCGGCGAACGGAACCGCGCCGACGCGTGGCTGCATCACGATTTGCCGGGTGAACTCGGGTGCGCTTTTGAACAGCTTCGGCGTGGAGCGGCGCTCCGCGTCGGGCGCTTCCAGCTCGGGCATCGGCAGCTCGTTCGCGCTGGGAGCCTGCCAGGGCACCGAGAAGGCGGCGAGCGCGAGCGCCATCACGCGACCGTCCTGCTCCATGCGCGCCGATAGCGTGCTCAGCGAACGTCCCGCGCGCTCGACCGTCGTGCGGATCTCGACCGGCCCGGGCTGTGGGGAGGCTGGGTAGTGAACCGTCAACGAGCGGGGCGTGCGCCCGGGGTCCTCGACCGTGGCGATCAGCGCGCGCAGCAGGATCGCCGCGAGATAGCCGCCGTGAGGGCCGCGTCCTGCCCGCCAGCCGGGGGCGATCGTCGCCGCGTAGGCGCCGTCCGAGCGCTGCGTGACGGCCGTGTCGCGGTCGAACACCGTGTTCATGCGTCCGCGAGGATACCCGGTCATCCGCCTCCTGGCTGTCTGGCCAATCGCCCGTTCCCGCGGCGCCGGCCGGCGGCCTGGCGCGGCGTGCGAACTGCGCTCTTGGGACACGAGGCGATCGCCTCGTGTGATGCTCAGGCGGTGCTCAGCCGCGCACGAGGCGCTTGTATGTGATGCGGTGCGGCCGGTCGGCCGCCGCGCCGAGCACCGCTCGGCGGTGCTCCTCGTAGGCCTCGAAGTTGCCCTCGAACCAAGTGACCTGCGAGTCGCCCTCGAACGCCAGCACGTGCGTGGCGACACGGTCGAGGAACCAGCGATCGTGGGAGATCACCACCGCGCAGCCGGGAAAGCCCAGCAGCGCGTCCTCGAGCGCGCGCAGCGTGTCGACGTCGAGGTCGTTCGTGGGCTCGTCGAGCAGCAGCAGGTTGCCGCCGGAGCGCAGCAGCTTGGCGAGGTGCACGCGGTTGCGCTCACCGCCAGAGAGCTTGTCGATGCGAGCCTGCTGGGCGGAGCCCTTGAAGTTGAAGCCGGCGGTGTATTGGCGCGAGTTGACCTCGCGCTCGCCGACCTTGATGTGCTCATACCCTTCGGAGATCTCCTCCCACACTGTCTTCGCGGGATTGAGCGCGTCGCGCGACTGGTCGACGTAGGCGAGCTGGACGGTGTCTCCGAGCTCGAGCGTGCCGCTGTCGGGCTGCTCCTCCCCGGTGATCATCCGGAAGAGGGTCGTCTTGCCGGCGCCGTTGGCGCCGATCACGCCGACGATCCCCGCGCGCGGCAGGTCGAACGACAGCGACTCGATCAGCAGCTGCTCACCAAAGCCCTTCGACAGGGATGTCGCCGTCAACACCTTCTCGCCGAGGCGCGGTCCTGGCGGGATGTGGATCTGGACCTCGTCGAGCTTGACGTTGCGCTCCTCGGCGATCAACTCCTCGTAGCGCGCGAGGCGGGCCTTGGACTTGGTGCGTTTGCCCTTCGGGTTCGTGCGTACCCATTCGAGCTCGGCAGCGATCGTGCGCTCGCGGCCCTTCTCCGAGCGCTCTTCCTGAGCGAGCCGCGCCTGCTTCTGCTCGAGCCAGCTGGAGTAGTTGCCCTGATACGGGATGCCCTTGCCGCGGTCAAGCTCGAGGATCCAGCCGGCGACGTTGTCGAGGAAGTAGCGATCGTGGGTGACCGCGACGATCGCGCCCTTGTACTCGGCCAGGTGCTGCTCGAGCCATGCGACCGACTCGGCGTCGAGATGGTTGGTGGGCTCGTCCAGCAGCAGCAGGTCGGGCGCGCGCAGCAAGAGCCGGCAGAGCGCGACCCGTCTACGCTCGCCGCCGGAGAGCTTCGACACATCGGCGTCCGGCGGCGGTAGGCGTAGGGCGTCCATCGCGTATTCGAGCTGCGTGTCGAGGTTCCACGCGTCGGCCGCTTCGATCTTGGCCTGCAGGTTGCCGAACTCCTCGGCGGTCTCCTCGGAGTAGTTGGCCGCGAGCTCGTTGAACCGATCCAGCAGCGCCTTCGTCTCTGAGACGCCGTCCTCGACGTTGCCGCGCACGTCCTTCGACTCGTCCAGATGGGGCTCCTGCTCGAGCATCCCCACGGTGGCGCCGGGCGCGAGCGCGGCCTCGCCGCGGTACTCCTGGTCGATCCCCGCCATGATCCGCAGCAGCGTCGACTTGCCCGAGCCGTTGTAGCCGAGCACGCCGATCTTCGCGCCGGGATAGAACGCGAGCGTGATGTCATCGAGCACCGTTTTGTCCGGCGGATGCAGCTTCGAGAGCCGGTGCATCGTGAAGATGTATTGCGAGGACATGCTCGGGCCAGGATAGGAGATGGGACGGCAAGCCGTCCGGCGTGCCCGAGCTGGGTGGCGACACGCGGCCACGATCGTGCGGCCAGGGGCCGCACCGGACGTTGCCGCGGGTATCGACGGTGGTTGAACGGATCGCTAACGTTGTCGGGTCATGCCTACGACCGTTCTCGACGTCGAGCAGCACCTGCTCCTGCTGGAGCTCGAGGCGCCGTTCGACAAGCGCGACGTGCAGCTTGCCCGTCGCCGGATGGCCAAGCGCTGGCATCCCGATGTCGCGCCGCAGGGGCGCCAGTTCGAGCACGAGCGCCATTTGAAGGCGATCAACGAGGCGGCCGACCAGCTCGAGCGCCTGGCCGAGGGCTTCACCGGCGGGCGCGTCTCGCGCACCGCTGTGCGCGCGAGCGCCGCGGCCGCCCGCCGCGAGCGCGAGGAGGCCGGCCGGCGCGCTTATGAAGCCGAGCAGCGCGCGCGCGAGCACGCGCAGGAGCGCGCCAAGCACGACCCGTTCGGCTCGCGCGTGCCCGACCACTCGGTGGTGCACCGCTACGCGCGCTGCCTCACCTATCCCGAGTGGGGCGTGGGCACCGTGGCGGGCATCTACTTCTCCGGCGACCCCGACGGGGAGGAGGACGTGCAGCAGTGGGCGCGCGTGCGCTTCAGCCACGGCGTGCGCACGGTGCCGGCGGGGAGCATGCGCTTCGTCGACTTCTCAAAGCCCGACCCGGCCGAGGAGCGCGTCGAGCGGTTCATGCTCGCCGCCCAACGCGCGATGGCCGAAGGCGAGTATCTGCAGGCCGCTCAGCGGTTGATCTACGCGCGTGACGCGGAACCGAACAACGTGCCGGTGCTGCGCCTGATGACGCTCGCGTTCTGGCAGGCGGGCAAGCTCGAGGAGGCGGCGCGCGCGGTGCGCGACTGGGCTCGTGTCGACGGCGCCCGTCCAGCGGCGCACCGTTTCGCGGCGCGCATCTACGAAGACATCGGCGCGCTCGATCTGGCCGAGGAAGCGGCCGCGCGCGCGGTGTCGCGCGGGCCATCCGACGCGAGCGCGTGGGAGCGGTTGGGGCGGCTGCGGCTGGCGCTGCTCGACCGCGAGGGCGCTCTTGAAGCGCTCGAGCGCGCGCTCTCGCTCGGCGCGGGCGGCGAGGTTCGCGAGTTGGTGTTGCAGGCGCTCGCGCTCGAGCCGCGCATGGCGTCGGCCGCGGCCGGTTAGCAGCCTGTTGGCGGTCGTCGCCGCCAGCTGGCGGCCCGGTCTACTTGACCGCCTGTCCCTTGGCGTTTACCGCGTCCCACGTGCCGCCGAACTGACGCGTTCCCGCGTATGAGGTCGAGGTTGGCGCTTCGGCGTAGATGTAAAGAGGGTGCCCGGCATAGGTGACCTGGCTGCCGCCTTCAGGCAGGGGGATGGTGGACAGCTGGGAAGCGCGAACGCCTGGGCCCGCCGAGGGCTTACCCTGCACAGGCAGGGCCGGCCACGTCGTCAGGCACCCGCTGATCGCGGCGCAGGTGTCTTTCTTCTTGCCATCCTTCGTGAACACATACAGGATCGAGCCCGCCGAGTTGACGAGAACTTTGCCGAGCGATGTCTTACGAAGTTCGACGGTGTGAAACAGGGTTGCGTGTGCCGGAGAGGAAGGGGCTCCGGGCGAGTCGGCAAGCGCCGATGCGGTTGCGACAGTGAGCAGGACGCCAACCAGGAACGGGCTTATGCGCTTCATCCGAGTGTCCCTTCAGGCCGTTGAAAGTTTGAGCTCAGGCCGGGTAGTCAGAGCGGTTGTGATCCTAAAGGATGTTCACTGCGCGCGAGACGATCAACCCGATCGTGACCAGCGAGACGAGCGACTGCACGGCCATGACGCTCTTTGCCATCGGCGTCAGCGGCATCGTGTCGGTGGGCGAGAACGCCGTTGCGTTGGTCAGTGACACGTAGAAGTAGTCGATGAACTGCGGACGCCACTCGAGTGGCTCGATGCGGTCGTCTGACATCTGCGGGAACAGGAAGTCCGGTGCGCCGTCGTGTCCCGCGGCGCGGCGGCCCGGGCCGCCGCGATCGATCTCCCAATACCACAGCGCGAAGATCAAAAAGTTCGTCAGCCAGATCAGCACGCCCGAGACGATCAGCTCGCGGCCGCTGGCGACATTGTGGTGCAGCAGGAAATGCGTCAGCTCTGCGAGCGAGAACACGTTGGCGGCGCTCACGAACGCCGTCAGCCCGAGCGCGGCGCGGCGGCGTCCGGTGTGCTCGTGCTCGAGCTGGCGCGGCGTTGCGAAGGACATCCCCACCAGCAGCGCGCCCTCGAGCGAAGGGATTAGCCACGACGGCCCGGCCGTCAGGCGTGGGGGCAGCAGCAGCTGGATGCCGATCGCCGCAAGCACCGTGAGCTGCGCCGGCCAGAACGGCTCGGCGGCGGGGGGCGGAGGGTAGGGGCGGCCGGGGGGGCGGGATGGTTCCTGCGCCACGCCGTGCAGCGTACGCGCCGATACGGCGGTACGCTTGACGTTGATCGATTATTGCGATGAAGACGTAGGAGGTTGTATGGGAATCGAGAGTCCGGTCCATCTGATCTTCATCGCCGTGATCGCGCTGATCGTCCTCGGCCCCAAGCGCCTTCCCGACCTCGCCCGTTCGCTGGGCCACGGAATGCGCGAGTTCCGCGACGCGATGAGTGGTGCCATGGACGGCGAGGAGCAGCACGCTCCCACGCCGGTGGCTGGGCAGGCACAGCTGACGGTCTCCTCGGAGTCCACACAAGCCCCGGCGAGCCCGCCTCTTGCAACGGCTGTGCCGGCAACGCCCGAGCCGGTGCGCGCTGAGCCTGCTGCCCCGGACGTGTCGCAGCCGGCGCCCGCCGAGCCCGTCGCGTCGTCGTCGGCCTCCTCCGAGCCCGCGCCTCGGTAGATCCGGCGCGATCGATACGGTCTGGCGAATGCGCCTGATCGTCGCTCGCTGTGAGGTCTCCTACATCGGCCGCACCAACACCGTCTTGCAGGAGGCGGTACGGCTGCTGATGCTGAAGGCCGACGGCACGTTCATGGTCTGGGCCGACGGCGGCAGCCCGAACGTCAAACCGCTCAACTGGATGACGCCGCCGACCGTGCTGGAAGAGGAGCGGGGTCCCGTCGGCGGTCGCGGGCGCGGTGGTGCCGGCGGGCGTGGTGGTGCCGGCGGGCGCGCCGGCGACGCCGGCCGTGACGCCGACGAGGGGCCGCTTACGCGCCTGGTCGTGCGCAAGCAGCGCGACGACGAGCGCGTGGAGATCTCGATCGCCGAGGTGCTCGCCGACATCGAGCACGAGGTCGACGTCGGCGCCTCGCTGGAGAAGGAAGGGCTCGAGCGCGAACTGCAGGAGCTGCTCGCCGACGCGCCCGAGTGGTGCGGCGAGGGCTTTCGGCTCGTGCGCCGGGAGTGGCCGACGGACATCGGCCCGGTCGACCTGATGTGTCGCGATTCCGAGGACGAGTGGATCGCCGTCGAGATCAAGCGCATCGCCACGATGGAGTCCGTCCAGCAGCTCACGCGCTACCTCGAGCGCATCCGTCTCGACCCGGCGCTTGCCTCCTGTCGTGGCGTGCTCGTCGCGAAGTGGATCAAGCCCCAGGCGCGCGTGCTTGCGCAGGCGCGCGGGATCGACTGCGTCGAGGTCGACATCGAGGTGCTCCGCGGCGAACGCGAGCCCGACCTGACGCTCTTCGCCGCATGAACATGCGCGGCGGCGCTGTAGCGGGCCGCCGATGCGCGGCGGGCGCAACGTCGACCGGCATAGGATGTCCCGTATGAGCGACACTGAGGCAGTACTCACGGAGCGACGCGAGAACGTCCTGCTGGTCACGATCGACCGACCGGAGGTGCGCAACGCCGTTAACGCGGCTGTCGCCGCCGGCATCGCGGACGCGCTCGACGAGCTCGACCGCGAGGACTCGCTGTCGGTCGGCGTGCTGACCGGCGCGGGCGGCTTCTTCTGCGCTGGCATGGACCTCGGCGCGTTCGTCCAAGGCGAGTCTCCCTACTTCGGCGATCGCGGCTTCGCCGGGATCGCCCAGCGTGCCTCGAGCAAGCCGCTGATCGCTGCGATCGAGGGCTTCGCCGTTGCCGGCGGCATGGAGGTCGCGCTCGCATGCGACCTGATCGTCGCGGCCCGTGGCGCCAAGCTCGGCATCCCCGAGGCCAAGCGCTCTCTGGTCGCCGCGGGGGGTGCCCTCCTGCGCCTGCCCCGGCGCATGCCCTACCACGTGGTCATGGAGCTGGCGCTCACCGGCGATCCCCTTCCCGCCGAGCGCTTCCACGAGCTCGGCATCGTCAACCGCCTGGCTGAGCCAGGCGCCGCGGTCGACGTCGCGCTCGAGCTGGCCGCTACGCTCGCCAAGAACGGTCCCCTCGCGCTGATCGCCTCCAAGCGGATCCTGCAAGAGCAGTTCGACTGGTCCTCCGCCGACATGTGGCAGCGCCAAGGCGAGATCTCCGGCCCGGTGTTCGCCTCGGAGGACGCGAAAGAGGGGGCCGCGGCGTTCAAGGAAAAGCGCGCGCCGGTCTGGCGCGGGCGCTAGCTAGTAACCGCGGCGCTTGCGCTTGCGTTGCTGCATGATCAGCCGCAGACGTTTGAGCAGCCAGAACATCAGCGCTGCCCCGGCACCTTGCGCGGATATTGCGAGATCGGCTTGCTCAGGTCGATTGCCGTCGTCACGATGCGATTCTGTTCGGCGATGTGCGCGGCCGGGTAGCCCTCGCCCGGGCTCGCGCGCTCGGGACGCCCGATGAAGCCGAAATGCATCCCCTCGGGCATGATCTGCATCAGCCGCGGGAACATATGCGCGCGCGCACCGACGTTGCGCGGCTCCTCCTGCACCCACACGACCTCCTGCAGTTTCGGATAGCGGCCCATCAGCTCGAGCAGCTGCCCTTCCGGGAACGGGTACAGCAGCTCGACGCGCGCCACCGCCAACCCCTCGTGTGCTGCCCGGTCGGGATGACCCACGAGGTCGTAGTAGACCTTCCCCGTGCACAGCAGCAGCCGCGTGACGAGCTCGTCCTTGACACCCGGCTCGGCCAGCACCGGCTGAAAGCGCGTGCCCTCGCCCATGTCCTCGACCGAGCTCGTCGCCTGCGGCAACCGCAGCAGCGACTTCGGCGTCATCACGATCAGCGGGCGCTGCTTGGCGATCCGCGCCTGGCGGCGCAGCAGATGGAAGTACTGGGCCGGTGTCGTCGGGCTCGCCACGCGGATGTTGCCCTCCGCCGCGAGCGCCAGGAACCGCTCGAGCCGCGCCGAGGAGTGCTCGGGGCCCGAGCCCTCGTACCCGTGTGGCAGCAGCAGCGTCAGCCGCGAAGTCTGTCCCCACTTGGCGAGGCCCGACACGATGAACTGGTCGACGATCACCTGCGCCGAGTTCACGAAGTCACCGAACTGCGCCTCCCACAGCACGAGCGTCTCCGGCGCCTCCTGGCTGTAGCCATACTCGAACCCCATGCACGCGAGCTCACTGAGCGGGCTGTTGTGCAGCTCAAGCGGCGCCAGCGCCTCCGGCAGGCTCTGAATCGGGCAGACCGTCTGCCCGGTCTTCGCGTCGTGCAGCACCAGATGGCGCTGGCTGAACGTGCCCCGCTCGGTGTCCTGCCCCGTCAGCCGGATCGGCGTGCCTTCGGTCAGCAGCGACGCGAACGCCAGCGCCTCGCCGTGCGCCCAGTCGATCCGCGCCTGCGGCGCTCCTGATGAGCCGCCGGTGCCGTTACCGCCGGCGCCGTGCTCCTCGCTCAGCGCCTCGCGCCTGCGCTCCAGCTGTTTCACCAGCTTCGGATGCACCGTAAACCCGTCCGGGGTTTTCAGTAGCTCCTCACCCAGCGCGCGCAGCCTCGTCGCCGGCACCGCCGTCTCGACGTCCGGGCTCGGCGAGCGGTCGAGCTGGTACTCGCCCGTGATGTCCCCGCCGCCGTCCTGCTCAGCTGCCGCGGCGATCTTCGCCTTCAGCCGCTGATGCAAGATCGTCAGGTTGTCCCACACGCCCTGCCCGAGCTGGTCGACCTTCTCCTTCGTGACCACATTGTCGGCGATCAGCCGCTCGGCCCATAGCTCCGAGACCCGCTTCTTCGTCTTGATCTTCGCGTACATCTCCGGCTGCGTATAGGCCGGCTCGTCCGACTCGTTGTGGCCGAACCTGCGGTACCCGATCAGATCGATCAGCACGTCATGCCCGAACTCCTTGCGGAAAGCAAACGCTAGCCTGACCGCGCTCATGCACGCTGGCACGTCGTCCGCGTTGACGTGCACGATCGGCACGTCGAACCCCTTTGCCAGATCCGAGGCCCACCGCGTCGAGCGCGCGTCGTCAGGGTCGGTCGTGAACCCGATCTGATTGTTCGTGATGATGTGCACCGTCCCGCCGACCTTGTATCCGTCGAGCGCCTGCAGGTTCAACGTCTCCGCGACAACCCCCTGAGCCGGGAACGAGGCGTCGCCGTGGATCACGATCGGCACCGCCGCATTGGTGTCCTGATGGGCGTGCGGGCCCTGCCGCGCGGTCTGCGCCGCGCGCGTGGCGCCCTCAACCACCGGCGAGACATACTCCAGATGACTCGGGTTGGACTCGAGGTTGACGCGGATCGTCTCCCCATTGGGCAGCTGATAAGAGCCCTGGCTGCCGTGGTGATACTTGACGTCGCCCGTCCCCCCTTGGGGGATCGTCGTCACCGCCTCGAGCGTCGAGGCGCCCTCGAACTCGGCGAAGATCGTGTCGTACGGCCGGCCTAGATTGTGCGCCAGCACGTTCAATCGCCCGCGGTGGGCCATCCCGATCACGACCTCCTTGCCGCCGTGGGCCGCCGACAGCTGGATCAGCTCGTCGAGCATCGGCACGGTCATGTCCAGCCCCTCGATCGAGAACTGATGCTGGCCAAGATAGGCCTTGTGCATGAACCGCTCGAGCGCATCGACCTCGACCAGTCGCTTCAGCAGCGTCGTGCGCTCCTCGCTCGTCAACGGCTGGCGAAACGCGCCCGACTCGATGTGCTCGCGCAGCCACACTCGTTGGCGGTGTGAAGCGATGTGCTCGATCTCATACGCGATCGTCCCGCAGTAGGTCTCGCGCAGATGTGGCAGCGCATCGGCGACCGTCGCCCCCGGCACGTACATGTGAAAGATCTTCGCCGGCAGCTTTGCCTGGATCTCCGGTGTCAGCCCCAGCGGCTCCGGGTCGAGCCCCGGATCGCCCTCCGGCTCCGTCCCCAGCGGGTCGAGCCGCGCCGCGAGGTGCCCGTGGCTGCGATAGCGGCTGACCAGCGTGCTCGCCGCCTGCACGCCCTGCAGCAGCTCCTCGCCAGGGGTCGACTGCGACGTCGCCGCGCTCGTCGTCGTCGTTGTCGCCGCGGCGGCGGCCGATGCGGCGGCGACGGGGGCCGGCAGCGCCGGCAGCGGCCCCAGCTCCGCGCCCAGCGACGCGAACACGCCGTCGTAGAAGCCGCGCTCGCCCTGTAGATACTCCTCGATCCGTCCCAGAAACCGGCCCGACTCCGCACCCTGGATGATGCGATGGTCATACGTCGAGGTCATCGTCATGACCTTCTCCGCGCCGATCATCGCGCCGATTGCGCCCAGCCCCGGGGGATAGGCGATCGAACCCGTCGCGACGATCGTGCCCTGCCCGACCATCAGCCGTGGCACCGACGCCGCCGTCCCGAGGCCGCCTGGGTTCGTCAGCGTGATGTTCGCCCCCTGCAGGTCGTCTGCCGTTAGCGTGTTCGTCCGCGCCTTCTCCACCAGCGCGTCGTACGCCTTCACGAAGCGGTCGAACGGCAGCTTGCCCGCGTTTGCGATCACGGGCACCATCAAAGTGCGCGTCCCGTCCTTCTTCTCCACGTCCACCGCCAGCCCCAGGTTCACCTGGCCGTCCTTGACTCGCTGCGGCTTGCCGTCGAGCTCGGCGAAGTGATTGCCCATCACCTCCATGTCCTCGCCCGCGCGCGCGATCGCGTACGCGATCAAATGGGTGAACGACACCTTCCGCCCCGACTCCTTGAGCTCGCGCCGGCGTCCCTCCAGCACGGTGACCGTTAGCGTGCGAAAGCTTGTCGCCGTCGGTATCGACCGCGACTCGTCCATATACCGCGCGAGCACCGCCGCCGCGCCCTTGATCGGCTGCGTGCTCGCCGCCGCGGGCGTCGCGGGTGTGCCGTTGCTCGTGGCGCCGAGCACGTCCCCCTTGGTGATGCGTCCTCCGGGACCGCTCCCCGACACGCTCGCCAGGTCGACGCCCTCGACTGCCGCGGCGCGCGCGGCCACCGGAGAGACCTTCATCCCAGCAGGCGCATGCCCGTCGCCGTCTGATGCCTTCCCGTTCTCGTCCGATGCCTGCCCGTTCGAGGGCGCGCCGGTCGACGGCTCAGCCTGTTTCTGCGCACCGCCGTTCGTGGCGCTCGTGTTGCCTGCCTGCGCGCCGTCGCCGACCGCCTGGGCGCCATCGCCGACTGCGATCCGCGCGATCACCTGGCCGACGGTGACCGTATCTCCCTCCTCCACCAATATCTCCGTCACCGTCCCGCTCGCGGGCGACGGCAGCTCGACGTCCACCTTGTCGGTGGAGATCTCGACGATCGTGTCGTCCACCTTGATCTGCTCGCCGACCTTCGTGTGCCATTCGAGGATCGTTCCCTCGGTCACCGACTCGCCCGCGGCAGGGGTCACGACGTCTACTGTCTGCTGAGCCGTGGTGCCCGTCGCCATGTCCCATTCACTCTATCGCGCTCGCCCGCGTTCTCAGCGCGCGCTGCTGCGGATCTACTCACAAGCTGCTCGCCGGCAGGCTCACACGTTGCTCGCGGTCGAGCGCGCGCGCTGCTCGCGAACGAACTCATAGCTGCCAAAAAACGGTCCGATCCCGCCGAGCACTGCTACCGCTACCGCCAGCCTCAGCGAGACCACGCGCAGCCGCGCGGCCGTGATGCACGCCAGCGACATCCCGATCCACAGCAGCCCGTGTGTCAGCCCCAGCACGAACGTCAGCGGCTGTGGCTTGCCGGCGGCAAACGCGCAGATCAGCAGGGCGGTATAGACGCACGAGTGTGTGAACGACGTCCACTTCAGCCGTGTGAAAGTGAGCGGTCCGGAGGCGGCGCGTTTGGGGAGGCTCACTCCGATAGCCAGCGAGCCATGCGGGGGAGCGCCTCACCGGCCTCCGGCGGCCACTCCTCGATCGCGCGCGGCCACCACGCGAACGCGTCGTGCTCGTGGTCCGGCGTCACGTCCTCCTCGGCGCCCTCAGCGAGCCACGCCTGCCCGACGAACATCACCATCTGATGAGGCAGCCGCACGAGCGCCTCGCCGGTCACGCGCTCGGGCGTCACCGCCCACTCCTCCTTCAGCTCGCGCACGAGCGTCTCGGCCGGACTCTCGCCCAGATCGACCGCTCCACCCGCACCGAGCGCCCAGCGCCCAGCCCACGAGGCGACCCACTGCGCCCGGCGCCCCGCCAGCCAGCGGCCGTCGGCCGAGCGTGTGACGCACATCGCCGCCACGCTCTGCGACGCGTCGCCTGCGACCAATCGCAGCGCCCACCGCAGCGGCTGCAGCTCGATCGCGAGCCCGTGCTCGTCCTCTTTGTAGTCCACCAGCCGCGCTGCCACCCCATCATGGCTGGGCGAGCCGCGACTCTGCAGACGCTCGATCGCCCTGTCGGCCGCCTGCGCGTGCTCAGGCGCGGGCTCGAACTGCTCCTCGCGCCAGTGGGCTCTCACCTGCTCCATCGTCCACGGCCCGCGCGCGAGGATCTCCGGCTGCTCCTCTTTTGCTGCGGGCTTCGGCTGAGCGGACACGTGTGCTGAAGGCTAGTGATCTCGGCGCCGCTTAGACTCGCTCGGGTGAACGTTCGCCGGCACAAGCACTGGGGGTGGGGCTTTGAGGATCAACAGCCCTCGCTCGCCGACGTGCGCGCCGGCGCCGGTGCGCTGGCTAGGCACCTCGGGGTCGACTTCGACGGCGAGATCGAGCAGCCAGTCGCGCTCGAGGCGCTCGAGCTGACCTCGCCTCGTGTCGTCGCGCCCGCCTCGCTGCGGTCGTTCTGCGCGGACGATGCGCACGCGCGCGCGTGCCATGCGGTCGGCAAGTCCTACTCGGACGTCGTGCGCGGCTTTCGCGGTCGCTTCGACCATCCCCCCGACTTCGTCGCGCGCCCGCGCGAAGAGGCCGACCTAGAGCGGGTGCTCGAGTGGTGTGCCGCCGAGCGCGTCGCCGCGATCCCGTTCGGCGGCGGCACGTCTGTCGTCGGCGGCGTCACGCCGAACGTCGGCCCGTCGTACAACGGCGCTGTCTCGATCGACCTGCGCGCGCTCGACCGCGTGCTCGAGGTCGACGCGGTCTCGCGCGCGGCGCGCATCCAGGGGGGCGCGACGGGCCCAGGGCTCGAGGCGCAGCTCGCCGAGCACGGCCTTACCTTGCGCCACTTCCCGCAATCCTTCGAGTACTCGACCCTCGGCGGCTGGATCGCCACGCGCGCGGCGGGCCACTTCGCGACCGTGTGGACGCACATCGAGGATCTCGTCGAGTCGGTCCGCGCGATCGTCCCCTCAGGCGAGTGGGTCTCGCGGCGGCTGCCCGGCTCCGGCGCCGGCCCGAGCCCCGACCGCATGCTTGCCGGCTCGGAGGGCACGCTCGGCGTGATCCTCGACGCCTGGATGCGCGTGCAGCCGCGACCCACCCACCGACGCTCGGCGGGGATTCGCTTTCCGTCCTTCCTCGCGGGCGCCGAGTGCGTGCGTGCGCTCTCTCAATCCGGGCTGCACCCGTCCAACTGCCGCTTGCTCGACCCGGGCGAGGCGCGCTTGACGATGGCCGGCGACGGCTCGCACGCTCTGCTCGTGCTCGGTTTCGAGTCGGCCGACCATCCCGTCGAGGATGCGATGCGCCGGGCCCTTGAGATCTGCGCCGAGCACGGCGGTCTGGCGGAGGAGCGCAGCCGGCCGGCCGGGGGGCGCGACGCGGTCGGCGCTTGGCGCGACGCGTTTCTCGGCGCGCCCTATTTGCGCGACATGCTCGTCGCGATGGGCATCCTTTCCGAGACGTTCGAGACGGCGATCACCTGGGAGCGCTTTCCCGATCTTCATCGGCGGGTCACGACTGCGGCCGAGGCGGCGATGCGCGAGGTGTGTGGCGGCGAGGGGCGCATCTACTGCCGCTTCACCCACGTTTACGCCGGCGGACCAGCGCCGTACTTCACCGTGATCGCACCCGCTCGTCGGGGCGAGGAGGTTGAGCAGTGGGGGGCGATCAAGCGCGCCGTCTCCGATGCGCTGATCGCCGAGGGCGCCACGATCACCCATCATCATGCGGTCGGGCGCGACCACCGGCCGTGGTATGACACGCAGCGTCCGGCGCCCTTCGCTGCGGCACTGGCCGGCGCGAAAGCCGTGGTCGATCCTCAGGGCATCATGAATCCGGGCGTGTTGATCGATCTACCGACAAACGGCCCCGGCGACCCCGGTCTTGGCGCCGGTCTCAGCCCCCGCGCCGATCTCGACTCCGCGATCGATCCTCGGGCGGGCGGAGACCGGACGTGAAGATCGCCGTGCTCGGTCCCGGTGGCGTGGGCGGCCTCCTGGCCGGTGCGCTCGACCGCGCCGGAGAGTCGGTCGTGGTCGTCGCGCGCGAGTCCACCGCACAGACGATCTCCGAGCGCGGTCTGCGCGTGGATAGCGTCATGCTCGGCGACTTCGTCGCGCGCCCGCGGGCGATTGCCCATCTGGATAAGTCGGTCGACGCGCTGATCGTCGCCACCAAGGCCGCGGGGCTCTCCTCCGCTCTCGAGCGAGTCGACGTGCAGCCGCCGCTCGTGCTGCCGCTGCTCAATGGGCTTGACCACATCGCCGTGCTGCGTGAGCGCTTTCCCCCGGAGACGGTGGTTGCGGGCACGATCCGCGTCGAGGCGGACCGACCCGAGCCGGGTGTGATCGTGCACTCGAGCCCCTTCCTGCTGATCGACATGGCGAGTCGCTATCCGTCGGCGCAAGCCCCGATCGCGGCGCTCGCCGCGATCTTCGAACGCGCCGGGGTGCCCGTGCGGGTGCAGGGTTCCGAGGCGCAGACGATGTGGTCGAAGCTCGTCCGCCTCAACGCGCTCGCGTGCACGACCAGCGCCTACGACAAGCTGCTCGGCGAGATCCGCTGCACCCCCGAGCTGTACGCCGACTTCGTCGCGACGATCGAGGAGGCCTGCGCGGTGGGGCAGGCCGAGGGCGCCGCGGACGTCGACCCGCAGACCGCGCTCACCGAGCTCTCGCTCGCGCACGAGACGCTTGGCAGCTCGATGCAGCGCGACATCGCGGCCGGGCGCCCACCCGAGCTCGACGCGATTCCCGGTGCGGTGCTTCGCGCGGGCGGGCGACACGGTCTCGCCTGCCCGACGATTGAGCGGCTGGTCGCGCTGATCGCTGCCCGCGCGGGCGTGCCCGTGCCGGTTGTTGCGCGCTGAAGCTGTCTACTCGCCGAAGGGCCGGAATCGGGGTGCGTCGGGAGCGATCGCGGGGACCGCCTGCGTGGCGACCGCCTCGACCGTCTCCTGCTCGGACTGCTCGCGCTCGTCGTCGTGCTCTCCGTCGCACAGCACGCGGAAGTTGCCGGTCACGCCGCTGTCGGCGTGGATCGTGATGCCGGGCAGGATCTCCTCGCCCTCTTCGAACCCGAGCCGTTCCATGTCGAAGTGCGCCAGCCCGATCCCGTGCGCGGTGTGCGTCGGGTTCTCGCGGTCGTGCGCCGCCACTGCCTGCGCGAACCGCTCCAAGTTCTTCGCGATCTTCCCGGTGGTGGTCTCGGTCATCGCTGCTTCGCAGGATACATCGTGGATTAGGCTCTGACGGGCCGGCACGTCGAGCCTCGCCGGTAACGTCCGGTGTCGGGGAGCGGTCGTCTCGATACATTGGAGCATGTGCCCGATGCACAGCCAGTGATCAGGACCGACGCGTTGACGAAGGTTTACGAGGGCACCGACTTCGCCGCGGTCGACCATCTCGACCTGAGCGTCCACGCGGGCGAGATCTTTGGGCTGCTCGGCCCGAACGGCGCCGGCAAGACGACCACCGCCGGGATGCTCACGACACGCGTGATCCCGACTTCCGGCGCCGCGTATGTAGGGGAAATCGACGTCGTGGCGCATCCCACGCTGGCCAAGCAACTGCTCGGGATCGTCTCTCAGCAGAACACGCTCGACCGCCAGCTCACCGTGTGGGAGAACCTCTACTTCCACGGCCGTCTGTTCGGCATCTCTGCGGGCGAGTCGCGCCGTACCGCCGATGAGCTGCTCGAGAAGCTGCACCTCTCGAAATGGGCGAAGGCCTCGGTCTACGCGCTGTCCGGTGGGATGGCGCAGCGGGTGATGATGGCGCGCGCGATCTTCCACCGCCCGGCCGTGCTGTTCCTCGATGAGCCGACCGCGGGCCTCGACCCGCAGAGCCGCCTCGCGCTGTGGGAGATCCTCGGCGAGCTCAACCGCGAGGGCCAGACGATCCTGCTGACCACGCACTACATGGAGGAGGCCGATGAGCTGTGCGGCCGCGTGGCGATCATGGACCACGGCAAGATCCTCGCGCTCGATACGCCCGAGGCGCTAAAGCAGTCGGTCGGCGCCGACACGATCGTCACCGTCAAGGCTGACGGCGACATCCAGACGCTGGGCGAGCGGATAGCGGCGGAGATCCCGGAGGTCACCCGCACGCGCGTGCTCGACGACGGCGACGGCGGCGTCGAGCTGCACGTCAAGGACGCCGAGCGGCTCGTGCCACGAGTCGTCAACGCCGCCGAGAATGCGGGCTTCGACCTGGCCGACCTGTCGGTCTCCGTGCCGAGCCTTGAGACCGTATTCATCAGCCTTACCGGCAAGGAGCTGCGCGACTGATGGCCACGACCCCGGCCACAACCGAGTCGTCGGCGACGGGAAGCGCGACCTCGCCTGCACCTGCCGGGTCGCCTGCACCGGCCGGGTCGCCCGCGCTGGCCGGGTCGTCCGCGCGTATCGGGATCGAGCCGACGCGCTCGACGCTGGTTGCGAGCCGCTCCGCGCTGCGCGCGCTGATCCTGCGTGACCTGGTCGTGCTGAAGAAGAACTTCGCCGAGTTCGCGATCCGCACGCTGGTGCAGCCGTTCTTGCTGGTGTTCGTCTTCCTCTACGTGTTCCCCACGATCGGCCAGGGAGTGGGCGGCGGTGGGGGTAAAGCGGCCGAGTCGGCATTTGCCACCGTGCTCGTCCCGGGCGTGATCGGCATCTCGATCATGTTCCAGGGCATCCAAGCGGTCGCGATGGTGATGGCGCAAGAGTTCGGCTACACACGCGAGATCGAGGACCGCGTGCAGGCGCCGTGCCCGATCTGGCTGGTCGCCGTCGCCAAGGTTCTCTCCGGCGCCACCCAGGGGCTGATCGCGGCGCTGATCGTGTTCCCGATCGCAGCTGTCGTGCACGCACACGGGGTGGAAGCTCACCTTTCTGTGCACTGGGCGGTCGTGATTACCCTGATCCCGCTCGCGTGCGTGACGATGACCTCGCTCGGGCTGCTGCTCGGCACGGCCTTCGAGGCGCGCAACCTCGGGCTGATGTTCGGCTTCGTCGTCCTGCCGCTGACGTTCCTGGGCGGCACCTACTACCAGTGGACGCGGCTCTCGCCGGTCCAGGTTGGCGGCGTGCACTGGCTGCAGATCCTCGTGCTCGTCAACCCGCTGATCTACGTCAACGAGGGGATGCGCGCCGGGCTGACCCACGCCTCGCACATGCATCTCTACATCGTCTACCCGGTGCTGATCGGCTTCTGTGCGGCTTTCCTTGCGATCGGGCTGCGCAAGTTCCGGGGACGGGTATTGTCGTAGCAGGACGGGCCGGATCGAGAATCCCGTCCCAAGCGGAGACATCTAGGTCTGAAGGACAGGCCATGAGCGACTATCACATCAACGTCTTCTACAGCGAGGAGGATGCGGCCTATGTGGCCGACATCCCCGATCTGAGGCATGCTCGGCGTTCGGCGCCACTGCGGAAGAGGCGCTAGCCGAGGTTGAGCAGGCCAAGCGAGCCTGGCTCGCCGTTGCGCGAGAGGCCGGCCGGGCGATTCCTGAGCCGCGCTATCGGCCCGCGATCGACGCACGTTAGTCGCGAATCATCCGATCCGCGCTGCGCCCTCCGCGAGTGTGCTGTCCCTAAGCTAACTCTGCTCGATCAGCTCGATCCGATACCCGTCGAGCGATTGGCCGCAAGTAAACATACGGGGTGAGGCTAGGGAAACCTGACGGAGAAACGCCCGACGATCGTCGTGCCACTCGCCAGCGGTACCGGCAGGCCGTCGGGATAGGCGTAGGCTCGTGGGTGCGCGACGACGCCACACACGCGGTGGCCTTCGATGTTCCAACAGGGACTCGGGGGCGTATACGGTTCGCTGCGGCATGGGTAAGCGCTTTCGCAGGGTGGCGCATGAGGGACGGCGTAGATCGCGCCTTCGTAGGAGCCGCCAGGGCACCAATGTCCGGTCGAGGATTTCGCCGGAGTCAGGGCGAGCGTTACCCGTCCGTCCGCCTGCGGATATCCGTAGTCGGCGCGTTGCATGTCGCTTGACGTGGAGCAAGGTGGCGGCGAGGTCCGCGCGTACTTCTTGTACGCCTTCAGCACGATCACCCCGTAGTAGTAGCCGCCTTCGGGAAGTCGCTTCGCCTGGAAAGTGAGATGAACGTTCTGGCGGACAGCGGGCCTGTGCTGCACGTGTACGGACACAGTTGCTGCCAGCGCGATGGCTGACGGCGCGAAGCTCAGCGTGCCTGCGGCGGTCGTCGCAATGAGCCTCCGTGTGAGGGCCGGCATGGTGCGAGCATACTTCACCGCTCGCTCCGGATTCGACTTCTTAGACTGCCATCTCCAGGATCTCAATCCGATAACCATCGAGGTAGTGGCCAGTTTGCAACTCACGGCCAAACCTGTTGTAATTTCGACCATCAAAAGGGCCAAAGGAGGGCCGCACGATGGTCATGGACATGTATATCCGCGTCTCGCGCGTGGGCGACCGCGCGGGCGAGGCGTACCGGAGCCCCGCACAGCAGGAGAAGGCGATGCGGGATTGGGCGTCGCAGAACGGCGTCGAGGTCGGGAAGGTCGTCAAGGAGGAGAACGTCTCAGGCGGTAAGCGCGCGAAGGACCGGCAGCTTGAGGAGTTGCTGCGACGCGCGGAGGCCGGCGTTACCAGCGGCGTGATCGTGTACCGCATCAACCGCTTCGGCCGTCGTATGGCGGACACGGTGGCGGCGGTGCAGCGGCTCAAGGACGCCGGAAGCAGGCTCGTCTCCGTGGACGACGGGTACGACACAGAGAAGCCCAGCGGCCAGGTCCTGCTCGGGCTGTTCGCCGGGCTCGCGGAGCAGCAGCTTGAGGAACGTACGACCAACTGGAAGGCCTCCACCGCCGAAGCGGTGGAGGAAGGCAAGCACATCGCCTGCCGTGCTCCCATCGGCTACCGGCGCAAGGACGAGGTCCAACCGAGGTACGACGAGAAGGGGAAGCTGATCCGCGACGCTCGACTTGTGCTCGATCCGCTGAAGGCGCGCGTCGTGCGCGAGGCGTTCGAGATGCGACGGCGCGGCGAGTCGCAGGGCGTCATCGCAAAGTACATGGCAGGCGAGCTGGGGCGGCGCTTCTCGAAGAACGCGGTCGCGGCGATCCTCTCCAACAGCACATACCTCGGGACGGCGCGCGGGCCGTTCGGCGCGGTCAATGAGGGAGCCCACGAGGCCATCGTGGACCCGGAACTATTCCGTGCGGCGCAGGCCGTAAAGGGGAAGTACCACCCTCGCAACGGGTCGATGGCCTCGCAGTCGGTGCTCGCTGGTATCGTCTGCTGCGCGGCCTGCGGGAAGCGCATGCAGGTGACGGGCCGAACGGTCGAGAGCCGCCGCATCGCCATGTACGTCTGCCGCAACGAACACTGCGACCGACCGGCGATCGGTGACGTGAAGCGCGTTGACGACTACGTGCTGAGCATCGTGCAGGCCGACACGTCGGGTCCAGCCGCTGGCTTGTCAGCCGGGGAGGAGCAGTGGCTGGAGACGCGGGACGCGCTGCGCGCCGCCGAAGCCGAGTTGGAGCGGTTCGGCGATCCTTCGCTGAGCACCGAACTCGGCGTGGACACTTGGCGGCGCGGTCTGTCCCTCGCCAGCGAGCGGGTCAACGCGCTGCGCCTAAAGATGTGGGACCTTCAGGACTACGACCTGCCAGAGAACACGCCCTTGGTTGAACTCGACGGCCGCAAGATCCTGTACCAGCCGTGGGGCGAGGACCGCGACGCGGACCGCCGCACGCTCAAACGCGCGATCGGAAAGCTGAC
The DNA here is from genome assembly GCA_036501315.1 of Solirubrobacteraceae bacterium. GTDB lineage: Bacteria > Actinomycetota > Thermoleophilia > Solirubrobacterales > Solirubrobacteraceae > Palsa-744. The sequence goes on along the minus strand of DASYAM010000019.1, from coordinate 60,178 downwards.
GCTGGCTAAAGCCGACCGTCGTCGGGGACACCAGCCGCTGTCCGAGCGCGTCGAGCTACTGTGGGCCGACGGTTCGCTGCCGCAGGTCGCGTAGGCTGCCGCGAGAACGCGGCGATCCTCGATGGATGTGGTCAAATGTCTTGTGCAAGCCGAGAAAGTTCGGGAAGGTTCGCATCACCGGACCAGTTAGACTTTGGCCTTCGCCATGAAACAAAAGTGGATCGCCTGCGGTGTTGCCGTCTATATGGCCGGAATTGGACTCCTCATAGGGGTTGGGTTTGCTGAACCCAAGGACAGCAAGGAGGCAGCCGGTGCTGTTGCTGCTCTTGTTGTTGCCGGCGTAGCTGGCGCCGGGGCAGAAATGATGAAGAAAGGCCTGGCGGACGATGATCACGCCTAGTCGGCCCAAACAATCTTCCAGCGAGCGCAGCGATTGGATCAGGGCGATGCACCTTCTCGTGGTCGTCGGTCTCGCTATCGTTGTCGCTGCCGGATTGGCGGCTGCGTTGGCCTTGCTTCCCGACGCCGTTCAGACCACTACTGCGCGAGTTTGGATCGGCATCGGACTCTTCGGGATCGCGGTGGCTGCCCTGGCCGGCATAGCGTTGTATGCGCTGCATTTTCTTTCTGCCCCGGACGATGGCTCTCATCCGAGATCTTGAGGTGGCGACGGAGAATGTCCTGCCCCAGGACAGGTTGTGGTCCGTGAGCAAAGGTCGAGACTACGCTGTGCGAGCCAAACCCGGGGGCCGTAGACTTCGGGCATGCCCCTGATCCACACCTGCTACCGCATCACCGACATCGACCGCTCGGTCGCGTTCTACAACGCGCTTGGCTTCGAGGAGATCGGCCGCATCCCGATCAAAGACGAGGCCGTAAACATCTTTATGAACCAGCCCGGCGACGGCGACATGCCGCGCCTGGAGCTGACCTACAACTACGGCGTCACTCATTACGACCTCGGCACGGCCTATGGACACATCGCGATCACGACCGACGACATACACGCGACACTCGCGAATCTCGCAGAGCAGGGCATCGAGCCCGAGAAGCCGCCGTACTCGGTGCGCGAGGGCGGCAACCTGATCGCATTCGTGCGCGACCCCGATCAGTACCGCGTCGAGATCATCGAGCAGTCCACAGCTGCCTGATATCCCGTATTCGGCAACGGATCACTCGAGATGGCGCGGAGAGCACGTGATCTGCGGCGCTTCGTGGAGCCGTCGTCGGGCGGGCGTACACTCGGAGACGAACGTAGGTTCGATCCGAGAAGGAAGCGCAGATATGAGCATCAAGTACACGGGCAGCGACGGGCGGTCGTACCCGGACATGACCAGCATGATTCGCGCGGGGTTCGACGAAGTGCTCAAGGACCAGTACGAGGCCATTGAACGCGCAATCCGGCGGCCGACGTGCTCAGTGCATCACAGGAAAGCTTCGGTTCGCCGTACGGGCTTCGCTGACAAGGTCAGGTTCCAGATCGGGGCGTGCTGCGAGCAGCTGAAGGCTCAAGCAGAGGCGGCTGCCGCCCAGGTATTCAGGGCCTAGGTGCGCTTGTACACGGCCCAAACGGGCGCTGCTGACGCCGTGCTGAGACAGCCTGTCAGAACAGGTGTTCACGACATAGAAAACCCTCTTGTGATCGTCAGCGGTATCTGCTACCGTGGTTCCCCGCATGGCAAGCTTGGACAAAATCCTGGAGACCCCCCCGGCCGAGCTTCTTGACGACCTCAGGGATCTACGTCAGCAGAAAGCTGATCTTGGCAACCGGGAACGGGTGGTCGTGCAGCTCCTCGAAATGATCTTGGAGCAAGGCGGCGAGGCGACCGACGAAGTCGTGCGGCTCGCGGCCGAGGCAGCTATAGCGATTGGTCCGCTGCGCGACCAGGTCCGACAGGTAATGGCGTCAAAGCAGGCAGACAACGAGAACTTCCTGGCACCCATCGCAGTACATCAAGAGCTCGTGGCTCGTGGAAACCAGACCGCCACGCTTGACCACGTGCGCACGATCATGAAACGAATGGCCGACGCTGGCGAACTCCTCCAGCCCCGCCCGAGCGTCCTGCTCTTTGGGCTGCCGAACGTCGTAAACAATCCGATCGCGATGCAGGCATTGGATGCCGTCCTGGGTGACCAGTGACGGGGCTATCGCAGCAACCCATCAGCTTTGCCCCAAGGTTCATGGCCGCAGGGGTGGAGACCCAAGAGCAGAGTCTGGAGGCGGGCACCCGGCAGTCTACCGGGTAATCCTCCATCCTCGACGCGAGCGGCAAGCCTAGCCGCTCGCGGCTCTTGGTGTATCTACATCGTACACATAAATCGCCGTTCGCGAGCCGCGTGATCGAATAGCCGCGGCTCGATCCGGATCGACGCGAGAGGACAATTTCGCACGGCCTTGGCAGGACAAGCGGACAAGCGGATACGTCGGAAGACGACCTGGCTAGGGCTTGGACTTGATGTAAAGAACCTGATCGGCCGCGACGTAAACATCCTCGCCGTTCGCGGTCTCAAGCGGTAAGAACAGCGGCTTATCTCTGTGCTTCACCGCAGCGAGCAGGCCCGCTAGTTTCTTCCCGTCTTCCTTCACGAGGACTTTCGTATCGGGACCAAAGACGATTTCTGCCAAGTCGGACATCGAGAAGTATTCTAGCGCGTCAGCGCTGCTCTCGTCCTGGCTTGTCGTTAGGGCGCCGCCGGCGCCACCGCTGTCTGCTTTTCTCCCAGACGACGCTGTCGCCGGTGAGGTTTGTGAAGGCGCTGAGGACGCTGGGATCGATCGCCCAATGATTTCTCGCGTTCCTGTAGAGTAAGGAGTCGCCGAACTCTCTCAGGATGATGCTCACAGCTTGTTTCTGCTTGAGCACCTGCCTATCGATCAGCGCCTCAAACATGCGTTCGGCAACGATGGCCACCAGACTAGGTTCGGGTGAGATCTGCTCGGACTCTTCGCATGTTCCAGCCATCTGCATCCCGAAGTGTACGCCGCTTAGATGACTGCGGCTGCCGATTGATCGGACACCCACCACACGCGCCTATCACGTTTGCGGACAATCTGTCAAGCCGTCGACCTTCGGAGCAGGTTGAAGATGGGTTACAGCCTGTGCCACAATTGAAGGTGGGTCAGGACGAATACCACGGATCTGACCAACACCAGAGTCCGGCTTGTCTGCGGGCCGGGGGACGACCTCCCCGAAGCCGCACATAGAGCGGCATCCAATCAATTCCCGAAGTGGGAACCGGATGCCGTCGATCGCTTCGGGCTTCACGAAAGGCAACATCATGGAGCAGGGAGCTTGCAGAGATATGCGGCTGGGGCTATGTGGGTGGCCTGTCGCCGGAGAAGGCCGACGAGCTGGTGCGGCTGATCCCGACGCTCGGCACGGACACGCTCAAGTGGGGAAGCGCCGAAGGGCGCGAGCCCCACATCGAGCCGGACGACCGCGTGCGGGTGGCGAGGGCCTACGGCCCGGTGCATGGCGCGTGGCCGTCCGACCTCAAGAAGCGGTTGCAAGCCGCGGCCGACCATGTGCAGCCGGGAGCGGCCGTCGAGGTGGTGAACACGGCGCGCGACGTGAAGGGCGACGATGCAGGCGCCGTCGGTCGAGGAGGAGCCGTGGACGGTGCCCAATGCAAGCACCGAGCAGCAGGCGACCTACGAGCGGATGGGCTCGCCGGAGGTCGCACGGTTCGGCGAGCCGCTGCTTGTCAGGGTCGGCGACGAGGTCCACGCCATCTACCCGGACGGCAAGGTGCAGGGACCGAAGGATGGGACGCCGAGATAGTTCGACGTGGGCGGTCGGGCTCTGGCTCGGCCGCCCTCTCTAAAGTCCACCACACGGACCGCCGATGAGCATGGTATGAAGACAAAAGTATTCATGCCGATGATCGTCATTGCCGTGTTCGCGTTGCCCACTGAGGTCGCGGAAGCGCTTGCCAGCAACCGGACCGTCGCACGCCAACGAATGACCGCCCGGCTACTCGCGGAACACAGCGATGAAGTCACGTATAAAGCCACTGAAGATCCAGCGAGCGGCCTTGTCTTCCTCGAAGAAATGGAGGTTGCAGAAGGTATGACTTCTTCTAGGTACCAGTCGTGGCGCCCGGCCAAGCTCCACGTGTCATGCCACGCCCGTCGCTGCACCGGACAGCTTGTAGTGACAAAGGAAACAAGCCCGACCTACGAAGCCGAAGAACTATGTGCCTCGAAAGGCGGGCGGTTCGTGTTGGAAGGTAACCAAGGACAGTATCCGGGTGTCACGGTGTCCGACGTGTTCGTGTGTGAACGCGAAGGACGGAAGGAAGTCATCACCGCCAAAGCATCGACATCCGAAACCTACGTGGCGCTTGTGGACCACGCCGTGTTCCTCGGGCGCAAGGGCACCTACCACGAAACGGGATGGGAGCCACCATCATGACCGACACGCTTCTCTGCGCCATGCAGCTCGTTGCTGCCCGATTGACCACGTTTGCGCCCGAAGTCCGCGAGAGGCGATCTCGCACGGCCTCGTGATCGCCAGGGCGCTGGTGATCGGCCGGGGTTGAAGATTATCCACGGCCTGTGCCACAATGTGCGCATGACCTGATGTTGCCCGGCCGGTCTTCGGCTGCGGCGGTCCGGCGTAGGCCGGGGAACAAGTGAATGAAAGGTGGAAGCCATGAGTGCTTCTCCTGCCCAAGATCAGGTCACACGCACCCGTCCGGGTGTCGAAGGGATCGCGAAGGACGCAGCCCTTGCGGAGTTGATCCGTGGGCTGCCGGACTCGGTCCTCGCGGACCTGCTCCGCAACCTTGCGACTGCGCCACTTCGACGCGCCCTCTAGGCCGTTGCGGGCGGCCGGGCTCCGGCTCGGCCGCCCGCGCTTTCATCCCGCACCGCGACGTTGACAGGCGTGCGATTCAAGGCCGTGCGGGGCCTAGCTGATGAACCGATGAATCGCACGGGCTAGAGTCGAAACAACGAACAGGAGGACGGCATGGACGCGGCACTCGTAGAGGCCGATGCAAGGAAGGCCCGGCACGACCGGGGGACGAGCATCAAGGGCGGCGTCGCTCGTTTCAAGGCGCGGGACGGACGGACCGTGGAGATGGGCGTGGACCCCGACTGGTACGAGCTCGATGGCGGGTTCGACCTGCCGGCGCTCTTCTACCACTGGTGGAACATGGTTGGCGAGGATGAGGCCGCCGTGGACGAGCAGATCGACACGGCGACCGTGGTACCGGACCTGGAAGCGGAGGTGGAGGCGACCCGCGACGAATACGAAGAGCTGCACCGGCTGCACCTAGCAACGAAAGATCTCCCGCTCGGCCGCCTGATGTCGCAGCTGCTGGCCGAACCCGAACCCGAGCACCCGTGGCTGGTGTACGGGCTGATACGTCGTGGCGGCGTGACCCTGATCGGTGGGCGCGAGAAGACGGCGGGAAAGAGCACCTTGACCGCATACCTCGCCGGGAAGCTTGAACGGGGCGAAGACACCGTGTTCGGTGACGCGTGCGAGACGCCGGTGAAGACGGTGTGGGTCACGGAGGAGCCGGACTATTCCCTCAAGGACAAAGGACGGCGGTTCGACCTCGCCGACGTGTACGTCATCAGCCAGCGCGAGTGGAACCGGGTGGAGGGAAGCACCCCGGATGAGAAGTGGCGGAAGCGGCTGGCGTACTGCGAGCAGGTCGCCGCCCAGGCCGGGTATGAGCACATCGTGATCGATCCGCTGACGAGGCTGGCTGAAGTGAAAGACGAGGCCGGGACCGAGCTGGGCGAGCGGGTGGAGGCCGCATCCGAAATGGCGCAGCGTGCCGGTCTCGGCGTCACGCTGATTCATCATCACAACAAGGGCGGCCAGGGGCGCGAGGGCGTCAACAAGATGCGCGGCTCGACAACGCTGACGGCGGCCGTTGACACCATCGTCATGATCGACACGGCCGGAACGGGTCGCGCCCGGAGACTGACCGCCCTCGGCCGCATCGAGGAGTCCACGTGGTCGAAGACGATCACCCTGAACGCGGACGGGAACGGCTACGCAGCAGACACGGATGAGGACTCGGCCGACGAGTGGCAGGGCGACGCGCTGATGCTCGGCACGATGGGGCAGGCCGATGCAGCGGAGTTCGGCACGAGGGTCGGCAGCAAGTCCACCGGCCGACGACGCTTGAAGAAGCTGTGGGAGCTGGGGCTGTGCAACCTGCGGAAGGAGGGCAAGAAAGATGTCTACGTCCGCAACAAGGTCATACCTGATACGGACCTACAGGACAAGGTGACGAAGCTGCGCGCCAAGGGAAAGGACAAAAGCATCCCTCTCGGTGAGGCTGAATCGTTCCTCCTCAAGGCAGACGAGCTGGCTGAAGCTGGATAGGCGCTCGCGCGCGCGTTGCGAAGCGGTGTGACGCAGTTCGGGCGGCGTGAACCGATGTTCGTCAAAGCCCAACAAACATCGACGATTCACGATTCGTATCTCTAATAGATTCAGGGCTGAATCGCAAGGACGAGAGAGCACACTCTGGCGAGATGTGCTCCTACGCCGTCGCGCGATCGACGGCTGAACTGAACGGATGCGCCGCTGACGATAGATTCGATTCACGATGCTCACCACTTACACAGGAGGACGGACGTGAAGAAGCCATCGCCAACCCCAAGGCCGACCGGATATCCCAAGCTGGCTCCCTACATTCGCATCGGTGGTATGACGCTCAAGGCTGCGTGACTCCTGTGAAGTAAGTCCTCTCTCTCCGGTCGCAAGAGAAGCTCGTCCTAACCCGGCGGGCTTTTCTTATACCTCCGTCGTACAGATAGAATTGTACGATTATGACTGCATGGGAGACAAGGCGAAAGAGGTACCCAAACGGCAGCCCGTACATCGGGCGTGATGAGGCGCTGGTGATGGTGAGAGCGCTGGGGACCTGTACGTCGTTGGAGCTGGCTGAACACGGCGGCTGCAACGAGGCGACCGCAAAGAACAAACTGCGTCAACTGTGGGAAGCGGGACTGCTGACGCGGGAGGGAGGTAGGCCGTGGATATACAAGGCCGCGTGAAGCTGCACGTATGTGCAGGGTGCGAGAAGCAGTCGGACACCCTTGCTGGGTGGGTGTGGGTGCGCGGATGGTTCTGCCCGTTGTGCGTGCAGAGGTGTAAGGCGTGAGTCAGCCACTGGCACGAGCGCCGGAACGTGACGGACGTTCGTACGGTGCGGCGTGGAAGAAGAAGCGTGATCGGTATGTGAAGCGTGTGGGTGCGAGGTGTGAGGTGTGCGGAAAGACCGGGCGCTTGGAATTGCACCACAAGGACCCACATGGGACGGACGACGACAGCAACCTCATCCTTCTCTGCCCGGAACACCACCGCGAGGCTGAGGAGGCTGTGACGGTTCACATCAATGTTCGCAAGCACTCGCTCGCTGATGCGCTCCTGATCGTGCGCAGACGGTACGCGGAGGATGCGCCTGTCGATTCGATCGACGCCGCGAACCAATCACGTGAGATGCGGCGAGATGCGGGCCAGACATGATGAACAGTATGAATAAGTACGGGCTACTACCCCCAGATGGTGTGCTCCCGTCGAGCTGGGTGAGTTGGGCAAAAAACCAAAGGCGTTCGTCACGGGACCTTTTTTCGTCATATCCGCCCAGCCTTTGTCGAGGTTCACATGCCTGACCTCCCGAAGACCCGGAAATTCAGCAAGCGGTCCCGTGACCTGTGGAAGGCGTGGCACGAGAACCCGGTCTCGAAGCGGTGGACGGCTGAACATCACATCATCGCTGCGGACCTGATTGCCCAAATTGACGATACAGAGGGCCTTGTGCACCTGCGCGAGCGCCGACTTCAGGACCGCGACATCCGCGCGCAGGAACGTCGCCTTGGGCTCGTCGCTCCGCCCGCGAAGGAAGAGGAGCCGGAGCCGGAGCCCCCGGAGCCACGCGACGTACCGCTTCGAGTGCCCGACCTGTCCCTCCTCCACCTGGGCGAGAGGGCCGTGTTCGTGCACCCGCACGACCTCGACGGCCCGAGCCTCGGACCGCAGGTCGTGCAGTACATCGAGAGGTGGCTCTGCTTCGGGCCGGGGCCGCTTCGCGGACGGCCCGCCGTCGTCTCCGACGAACAGCTCGCCCTCATCCACTGCATGTACCTCCTGCACGACGACGGGTCGCGCAGGTTCCCCGAGGTGGACATCGTCTGGCGGAAGGGGACGGGCAAGAGCACGACGGTCGGGTGGATCGCGATATGCGAGCTGGCCCCGGACTCGCCCGTCCGCTTCGGCGGTTGGGCGGACGAGGGATCGCCGATAGGCGTTCCCGTCGTGGACCCCTACATCCCTCTGCTGGCCTTCACGGAGGGCCAGGCATCCACAGTCACCTTCCGGGCCGCGCTGGCGATGGCGAAGGGCGCGCTGAACAGTCACCTCTTCCGCATAACGGACAACTGGGTCTCACGTGCCGACGACACCGGCCTGCTTGAGCCGGTGTCGGGCAGCCCGTCCGCACGGGATGGCTCGATGAACACGTCATTCACCAGCGCCGACGAACTGCACCGCCTGACCTCGGACCGGCTGCACGAGACGGTCAGCGTCATGCAGCAGAACAGGATGAAGGTCCCGGACAGCTGGCAGCTGGGCACCACCACATCGTGGGCGAAGAACGACGGGTCGCTCGCGGAAGTGGAGGACGAGCGCGCGCGGACGAAGAATCCGGTCGGCCTCCTCTACATCTGGCGCGGTGCTGACCCGAGGAAGTGGGACCTGACGACAAGAAAGGGCGCTGAAGGTGCGCTCGATGAAGCGTCACCGCCGGGGATGCCAAAGGGCCACGGCGTGATCAAGCAGTGGGAAGCGATCAAGGACGACCCGGTGAAGCTGCGCTACTGGGCCAGGGTCTGGTGTGGAATCCCGAGCGAAGGGGACGCCATCGTGGACCGCCCCGCCTACGACGACCTCCCAGAGAAGCAAGCGCCCAATGTGAGGCCGGCCAGCCAGGTCGCTCTCGGTATTGCCCGTGACCGCGAGGGCTGCGTGATAGCAGCCGCGCGTCTCGATGACGACAACCGCGGCTGGATCGTGGGGAGGTATGACGGACCCGACGGGGTCGAGGCGGCCTTGCGGCGCATCGTCAATGCGGTCCCGCGTCCCCGAAAATTCACCGTGTCGGCGATCCAGCTCAACCGCGAACGCTGGCTGCCCCATGCGAATAGGTGGGTGGGCGACCGCGACCTCAAGGGGCGGATGCTCGAACACCGGCCGAAAGAGGAGGCCGACATCGTGGCGCGGTACCTGGAGGCGAGGCCGCCCGTTGACGACCCGGAGGTGCTACGCGAGGTCCGCGTAGTAGACCTGCCGGACGGCAAGACCGTCACGACAAACGCCCCGGCGTCGTTCATGGCGCTGGCGATCGCCTACGACGCGGCCCAGAACGGCATCAAGGCCGGCAAGGTGAAAAGCGCCTTCGTAAAGGTCTACTGAAAGTATGAAGGTCCAGTGAAAGTATGAACCTCGGCACATGAATGCAGAGTCCGAGGCATCGATCGATGACCTCGTAAACAGGGGCCTCACCTACACAGAGAGGAAGCATAAGATGGATATCGAGACGCTGAAAGAGACAGAGGCTCGACTTCGAGCCACCGATAACGGGGCACATGCCAGCCTCCGCACGAAGCGGAAGGAACTGGAGACGGCCGCTGCTGACGATGTGGCGGCCGCGTCGGCCGCATTGCTCGCGGGGGAAGCCGTCCCGAAGCCAAAAGCCGTGAAGCTGCACGCTGAGGTACGTGACATCGAGTCGCGGGTGCTCCTTGCTGTGGACGACGCGCTGTGGGGGCTCGCGGGACAGGTACGCGAGGTGCTGCGGCCCGACGCTGATGATGGCTACAGGGGGGCGCTCGACAAGCAGCTCAAAAGATGGCAGAAACCCGACCCGAAGAACCCCAACGTCCCCGCACAGACCCAGCATCTCAAGCCACGTCCGAAGGACATCGTGGCGTGGGTCGAGCAGGGCGTCTCGAACCTCGACCGCCTACTCGATGAGCAGCGGGAGAAGGACGAGCGGGCAGAGCGGAAGCGCGCGGCGACCGAACGGGTGAACGCGGCCCAGTCGGAGTACCACCGCGAACAGAGCATCGCGTACGACGAGAGGGAGTCCAGGATGACTGTGACCGCGAGGAATGCGGCTCGCATCGCGGCGGACAAAGCCCAGACCCCGCTGTGGCCTCCATTCAACCGGCTCGCCTTCCTCGAACGCGAAGGGCTCGTCGAGGACTACGGCTGGACACAGCACGGCGTGAGGGTTCAGGGTCGTGAGACGAAGGTCGAGCAGGTCCCGGCCGCAGAGATCAACGCGACGAATGCGACGGAGGCATGATGGCCGATATGAACAGCGACATCCGGGAGGGCTTCAAGAACAGGCGTGGGAACCGTGACGCCAAGCTCGCACGCATCTTTGCAAAGCCCGAGCAGGTGACACGCACGAACGATGGCATCGTTGTCGCCCCGCGCGGTGAGACGAGCCTCCAGAAGGCGGAGCGCGAGGCGAAAGAAACCCGTGCCCTCGCTGACAACGCGAGGCGGATGGTCGAGCTCGGATGATCCACCTTCTTACCTTGTGCCGTCGGTCGCCCGGCACGGGATCGCGGCGCGGGAAACCCGTGAACCTCCCCCGCGCCGCCCACCAAGCTTCCTGCACATGACGATGTGCAACCCGGCCACCCAGGCGGTGCCGGGCAACGGGAAGGCGGAAGGATCGTAGCCTGACTGAACAGGGTCACGTGCGGCGGGCGTTGAGCCCTCCTTGGGCCTACGGCTCGGCTCCGTCCGCCGCGACTGCCGCTGATTAGGGTAGGAAGTATTTATTGCCTTACGTGGATTCACAACTCGAACAACTGTCGAGCTAGTGACGAATTCACATATTGGGATTGACATGGGGTGCCTGGCTGTCGATTATCTCAGTAGAGCCCCACAAAGTCAGTGAGGAACCGCAAACCGAAAAGGAACCACCATGTCACCAGTAAGCACCATCGCACTTGAGCAGAACCTGAAGGCCCGCACCGCAAGCAAAGCAGCAGCCAAGAAGACCACAGCCACAAAAAATCCCGCAGGGACGCCTTTCCTGGGACGCGACGCTGGCCTCAAGACAGAGACCGACCCGCTGAAGAACCTCGCCGCGAAGATGGCGCAGGACAGCGCCGCAAAGACCGTCGCGATCAAGGCCGGCAAGCTGACGAAAAAAGAGAAGCCCGCCAGCAAGCCGAAGTCCACCGGCAACGCCGTCGAACGCCTCACAAACGAGTGGCCCTCTGCGAAGGGCAAGGACGTGAAGGTGAAGGACCGCGTGAAAGCTGCGGACGGCACCGTGATCGATGTGATCGGGCGGTGGACGAAGAAGGCCGCGAAGGGCAACGTGCCGATGGTCACGGGTCACGTCGTTTCCTTTGGAGGCAAAGCGACTGAGGACACTTCAGGGGGTAAGCGTAAAACCGTTGGCGACCGGCTGAACGCCGTCGCTGCGGAGATGACGCACACCAAGTAGAATCACCGCGCGACATAGCAGTAACCTAACGGGCGTCCGACATGGGCGCCCGTTTACTGTTGAGCGCCCGCGCTCGCCCGGCCAGGATCGACTTTCACTACCGGACTTGTGGTATCTAGCACGCCTCGGACCGAGATTGTTTAGATGACGATCTCGCACGTGACAGGCAGCAGGTATGAAAGGGGTTGACGTTCCTCACACAGCCGGTGATAATAGTGAAACCCACAAGGAGGCATCATGGGGATTCACCTGTAGGGATTCAGCGGCGTGTGCAGCGCGCGATCATTCTGCGTCTCATGGAGAATGAGGAGGGCGTCACCGAGGGGCCGGGACTCGCCGTCATGTTCAGTGACATCGACGAGGCCGTGATCGACGTCGCGCTTGAGGCGCTGACGGAGGCGGAGGTCATCTACGTTGCCGACGAGCTGATCCATCCCGTGCGCGCCCTGCTGCACATGAGCAAGCTGGGCCTGATCGCCGTATGACGCCGAGCAACGCCGACCTCGGCCGGGCGATCCGTCGCCTGCGCCGTCGTCGTGCCATGACGATTGACGACCTCGCGTTCGAGGCGAAGATGCACCCCACGTACCTCTCCGGCATCGAGAGGGGCGTCAGGAACCCGACATACGACAAGCTGTGCGGGCTGTCCAAAGCGCTCGATGTCGGCCTACCGGAGATCATGAAGGACGCGATGACTGAGGCAGAGATCGACGCACGGATGCGCGAGGTCCGCCAAGCCATGTGGCTTGACAGCCTCAAGCAGGACCCGCCCACGGACATAACCTCCGAGGAGATTGTGCAGTCGATCCACGAAGGCCGCGCCGAACGCGATGCGCAGGTCGAGCGCGCAATCTCAGATGAGGGGGAGTCTTGACGTCCGTGCTTGGAGACGGCCGAGACTAAAGGGTGTTCGGGCGCAGGCCGTTTAGGCCGATGGATCAGGCGACGAGGCCAGAGCCGCGAGCGAACAAGAGCGAGTCTCCGAGTGGGCGGATTCCAAAGTCTCGAAGTTCTATGTTGCGTTCGCTGCGCTCGAAGGTTGCGGTTAGGAAAGTCGTGGGCGCTTTCGTGAGCGCCACTTCCCACTTGACCGCGACGTACGCAACAATCTGGTTAGGGCCAGTGATCAGCATGGTCGTTTGCCATTCTTCGCCGCCCGAAGTAGCGGGGCCGAGCAGCACAGCCTGGGTCATCGGAAGTTTGTCTTCGATCTGTTCGCTCAGCTGGTGCCAATGCGCGAATTCATAGCCGAACACCTGCGTGAATTCGGTGCCCTCACCCGGGCCCGGGCTGACCACAGCTTGGACTCGCTCGGGCAGGATCACTACGCCCTCGTATCCGGGCAGCTGCGCCTCCACGATAGTTTCGACCGGGACGACGACGGCGGGTACCTTGGATTCGACGGCGACCAGCTGCGGAGTTTCGACCGAAACGAACTTTGCCATTGATGGATCCATCTTCACAGGATAGCGCGCCGGACGGCGTCTCCGGCATCAGTTCGGGCGGAACGAAACCTGCGGCTGGTAGGTGACGGAGAACGGTATGCGTGTCAGCACGCGCGGCTCTTCGCCGCCGCCCGGATAGAACAGGACATCGAACCAGTAGGTGCCCTCTTCGGTGACCTCGTATTCTGGCATCGGAACGATCACGTCGATGCCGGTTGCCCCAGGGCCGGAGAAGTTCACAGGGGGCAGTTGAATCGGATCGCCCTGGAGGCCACTTGGTGCCTCGGGCCGAAGCTGGATGTTGTAGCGGCCCTGCGAGCGACCGGCCCACAGCCCGATGATTAGTTTCAGAGGTGGCCCGATGGTGAAGGGGTCCATCTGGTCGGGGTCCGTGCCGACGACCGTTGCGCCCTCGATGAGGTTGATGATCGTCAGCCGTCCGGTTTCCGCGCCGCGGATGAACGTCTCGCAGATCACCGCGGTCTGAACGTATGGGCCACCGCCTGCGTCAGCCATCAGCCTGCCCCCCCGATTGAGTTGCAAACCGTACTAGAGCTATCGGGATCTTTGACGAAGCACAGCCGCGAGCCGCCCTCGTGCACGGAGTAGGGCGGCTTCTCCGGCTCGATGCCCTGCTCGGAAAGCCGCGCAAGGGTGGCGTCGAGATCCTCGGCCGTGATCGCGATGTGGCCGTAGCCGGTGCCGAGCTCGTAGGAGTCGACGCCGAAGTTGTAGGTCAGCTCGAGCCGCGGCATGTCGCCGTCGCCAGGTTGGTTCATGAACACGTTGATCGCCTCGTCTTTGATCGGGATGCGGCCGATCTCCTCGAATCCAAGCGCGTTGTAGAACGCGACCGAGCGGTCGATGTCGGTGATGCGGTAGCAGGTGTGAATCAGGGACATATCCAGCCCTACGCCTTCGGTGTCACGTAGACGATCCCGTTGCTGAGCACGACGTGTTTGGAGTCAGTGCACGACTGCCCCTTGAGCTTGGCGCTGAAGCCGCATTTCCAGCCGGCCGGGGAGAGGCCCTTGCCGGGGGAGGTGACGAAGCTTTTTTCGAACTTGTCCATCACCTGTTTGGCGACTGTGCAGGAGATCTTGCCTTTGACGATGAAGGTGTGGATCTCGGGTTTTGCGTCGGCGGGCACGTTCGAGGGCGCCGGGCCGCCGAAGCCGCCGATGAGGGTTGCCTTGCCGCAGTCGTGGCCGGCCGGCTTTTTGTAGAGGTAGGCGGAGGCCGTGGTGGTCAGGACTAGGATCAGGGCGGCAAGACCGAGCAGGAGTCCTGTCGCAAAAGGCCGCGTGCGCATCGCTGTTCTCCTCGTATCTGCGGGGCTGGGCTTGAGCGGGCGGATCGGGGCGTCAGCCTAGCGCGAAACCGGGCGCGGCGAGCAGCGCGCACACGTGAGAGGATGGCCGGCGATGATCGTAGAGCGTTCGCTGCACAAGCAGTTCTTGTCGAACACGTATCTGGTCTCCGACGGGGAGGGCGGGCCGGCGTTCTTCGTTGACGCGGGCGGGCCGGTGAAGCCGCTGATCGCAACCGCTGAGCGGCTGGAACTGCAGCCCACCCACGTGCTGCTTACCCACCATCACTTCGATCACGTCAGCGAGGCGGCCGCGCTGCGCGAGCGCTGGCCGAAGATCGAGGTGCTGATCAGCGCGACCGAGCGGGAGCTGCTCGCGGGCGCCGCGGGAGGGGGAAGGGAGGAGACGCCGCTTGCGACGGGCACGGTCGAGGCCGGCCAGACGCTGCGGTTCGGCACGCTCGAGGTATGGCCGCTGCACACGCCGGGGCACACCTCCGGAATGCTGTCGTTCCTGGTCGGCGATCGCTCGGCGGTGAAGGCCACGTCGGGGGACGCGGGTGCCGGGGGGAGCGCGCGGCCGCGGCGTGCCTCGGCGAGCACGGCGCCGGGCGGGTTCACGGGCGACGGGGCGGTGGTGTTCACCGGCGACACCCTGTTCAGGGGCTCTGTCGGCGGGGTGCGAGCGCCTGGGCATACGACATACACAGACTTGAGGGACTCGATCATGGGCACGTTGATGGAGCTGCCGGAAGGAACGGTCATCTATCCGGGCCACACCGATGCGACCACGGTCGCGCGCGAGTGGGAGGAGAACCGATTTATTCGCATCTGGCGCGGACTGGATGCGGAAGGCACGGAGCCGTGCACGGCGTTCGGCGAGCCGGCGACGCTTGTGCTGCTGGGCGAGGACTATGACGGCGGCAAGAAGGCGTGGGTGAGGTGGGGGAACGGGAGGGATGACATCGTCCCGGGCTCGCAGGTCCAGCTCGACGGTTGAGGGCCAGCTCGCGGCTGAGGTTCAGCTCGACGGCTGAGGTTCAGCTCCTGCCCCGATTCGGCCCGTCCGCCGGCCTGCCGGCCCGACATCGACCCGCCTGGCCTTAACATCATGGATATGGCGCGCGAAAGCAATGAGAAGATCCCAACCTCGCGCGTGCGACGTACGGCGACGGTGGGGAAGCTTGCGGCGAGCGAGGCCGTGAAGCAGTTCGGCACGCGCGCGGCGAACACGACGCGCGGCGAGCAGGCCTCGGAGGAGGCGATGGGCCGTCGCCAGTTGGAGACCGCCAAGCAGATCGTGGCGGCGCTGGGGACGATGAAGGGCGCCGCGATGAAGCTCGGCCAGGTGATGAGCTTCCTCGATGTCGGGCTCGTGCCGGAGGAGCACCGCGAGGAGTTTCAGCGCGAGCTTGCGAAGCTGCGCGACGCGGCGCCGACGGTCTCGTTCAAGCAGATGCGCAAGGTGATCGAGGACGATCTGCAAGCGCCGATCAGGGAGGTCTTCGCGGCCTTCGACGAGGAGCCGATCGCGGCGGCCTCGATCGGGCAGGTCTACAGAGCGACGCTCAGGGAGGACGGCCGCGAGGTCGCGGTGAAGGTCCAGTACCCGGGCGTCGCGGGCGCGGTGCGCGCGGACATGCAGAACCTGGGGATGATCATGCGGCTGATGAAGCGCGTCGCACCGGGTCTAGACGCGAAGGCGCTGACGGGGGAGATCAGGGAGCGCATGGAGGAGGAGCTCGACTATGAGCTCGAGGCTCAGAACCAGCGGCGGATCGCGCGCATCTACGAGGGCCATCCGTTCATCCTCGTGCCCGGTGTGGTCGGCGAGCTCTCGCGCGAGCGGGTGATCGTCAGCGAGTTCGTGCAGGGCCGCGGCTTCGAGGAGATGAAGCGGCTGCCCCAGGGGGAGCGCGATCGGCTCGGTGAGATCATCTTTCGCTTCTACTTCGAGTGTATGTATCGCCACCGTCAGTTCTCCGGCGATCCGCATCCCGGCAACTGCATCCTGCTCGACGACGGGCGCATGGCGTTCCTCGATTTCGGGCTGTTCAAGACGATCCCCGCGGAGGCGGCGGAGTTCGAGCTGCAGGCCCAGCGCCTGGCGATCGAGCGCCGCGCGGGCGAGCTCGTCCAGCACATGTACTCCGGCGGTTGGGTCGGCGACCCGAAGTACTACACCGAGGAGAAGGCGATGGCGATGGTCGACGATATGACCTGGTGGTATACGCAGGACCGCGAGATCGCGCTCGACCCGGAGATCGCGAGCGAAGTGCTGATCCAGATGAGCGACCCGCGCTCGCGGCACTTCGGCACGATGCGCCATGAGACGCTGCCGCCCGACCACCTGTTCGGCCGCCGCCTGGAGGTGCTGACGCTGGCGGTGCTCAGCCAGCTACGCGCGAAGGGAAACTGGAACCGGATCGCGCGCGAGTGGATCTACGGGGACGACCCTGTGACCGAGCTCGGGCGCGAAGAGGCCGAGTTCTACGGCCGCACGGGCGTCGGCGCGACGGGTTGAGAAGAGAGATCGGCACGCCCGGATGCGTCCCTGGACGCGGCGCTGGATCGCCACGTGAGGACCGATCGAAGATCGGCCAGCACGTGCAACCAACACGCGCTTCACTGTCCCGTGTCGCCCAGCTTGGTCCATGAACGCACCGGCCGCACCGTCTATTTTGAAACAGATTCTTAGAGCGTCTGGATCTGGATCAGGCTGGTGGTGCCAGGGCGCCCGGACGGCAGCCCGGCGGTGATGCCGACACGGTCGCCTGCCTTACACCAGCCGAGCTCCACGACACGGCGTCCGGCGTCGGCGATCAGCGCCTCGGTCGTCTCGTGGCGGCGCATGGAGGCCGCGCGGACGCCCCACATGAGGCCGCAGCGGCGGACCGTCTCGCGGCCGGGGGAGAGCGCGTAGATCGGGACCGTGGGGCGGTGCGCGGATACCAGGCGAGCGGAGCGGCCGGACAGGGTGGGGATGACGAGCGCCTCGAGATCGAGCTCGCGCGCGGCCACACACAGGCTGTGGGCGAGCGTGTAGGCGGGGTCTGAGTGCTTGCGGTGCACGCGTGAGGCGTTCCAGTCCTCATACGGGGCGATCGCCTCCGCCTGTTCGGCGACGGCCGCCATCATCGCGATCGCGCCGACGGGATAGGCGCCGACGGCGGTCTCCTGGGAGAGCATCACCGCGTCGGTGCCGTCGAGGATCGCGTTGGCGACGTCGGCCACCTCGGCTCGGGTGGGGCGCGAGGAGGTGACCATCGAGTCGAGCATCTGCGTGGCGGTGATCGACGGCCGCGCGAGGCGGCCGGCCATCTGCAGGAGCTGCTTCTGCACGATCGGCACGCGCTCGATCGCCAGCTCGATGCCGAGGTCGCCGCGGGCGACCATCACGCAGTCGGCCGCTTGCAGGATCTCTTCGGCGCGCTCGACCGCCTGCGGCTTCTCCATCTTGGCGATCAACGGCAGACGCGTATGGTCGCGCACGAGCTCGATGTCCTCGGGCCGGCGCACGAACGACAGCGCGACCATGTCGACGCCGATCGACTCGCCGTGGCGCAAGAGCTCGAGGTCCTCCTCGGGGACCGACGGTAGCGAGTCGACGGGCCCGGGGATGTTCAACCCCTGCCGAGAAGCGACGGCGCCCCCGATCTCCACCTCGGCGTCGACCTCGCCGTCGCCCGGGCGGACCGCGACGACGCGCAGGCGCACCGACCCGTCGGCGAGGTACATCACGTCCTGGGGGCTCATCGAGTCGGCGAGCCCGGCCCACGTGATCGTCATGTGGTGGGCGTCACCTTCGCGGTCGTGGCCACCGCCGGAGAACACGATCCGGTCGCCGGGCTTCAGCTCGACGACGTCCTCGCGCAATGGCCCAATGCGCAGCTTCGGGCCGGGCAGGTCCTGCAGGACCGCCACGGGGCGCCCGGCGCGCCCGGCGGCGTCGCGCACGCGTTTGACGGTCTCTGCGTGCTCGTCGAGGGTGCCGTGCGAGTAGTTCAGTCGCGCAACGTCCATCCCCGCCTCGATCATCGCAACGAGCGTGTCCGGCTCGCGCGAGGCGGGACCGATGGTGGCGACGATCTTCGTGCGACGTGACATCTGAGCGCAAGGTATCGATCGGCGAGGCCGCGCGCGTCGGGGTGCGCCCGTCGAGGGGCTGGGCCGTGTGCCGGGGCCGTGTGCGGGGCCGGCGAGCCGCCCGTGCCGGGGTCGGCGAAGGGCCTGGGGCCGTTCGGTCTTGCCGCGGGTAGACGCGCGTAGCATCATCGGCTCGTGCTCGGTCCCTCTCGACCCGTTCCCCGTGTGGGCGCCCGCGCGCGCATCGCCCACTTCGGCGGTGGCTTCGAAGCGGGCGTGGTGGTGGTGGTGCGCGAGGAGGGACGGCGGGTGCGGGTGCGCGGCGCCGACGGGGAGGAGTGGGAGTTCGTATTGAGCCCGGCCACGGCACGGTTCGTCGCGGCGGGAGGCTCTCACGGCCCGAGGCTTGAGCTTCTCTGAACACTCTCAACAGAGCGGGACGCCGGATGCGTTGCGCAATAGCGCGCCGCTCTTGAAGGCGTTCTCAAACGCGATCAGTCGGTGGCGTCGCGCTCCTGCACTTCGACATCCAGCATGTGCTCGACGGCGGCGATGTAGTCCGCGGCCCCGGCCACGATCCGCTCCGCATCGCCACGATCAGGGGTGATCGCCTCGTAGTCGCCCTGCTCGCGCTTACGTTGGGCCTCTTGAGCCAGCGCGTGGAGGTGCTGGTCGAAGGCGCCGGTGGTCACGTAGCGATCGTGGAAGA
This sequence comes from Solirubrobacteraceae bacterium, assembly GCA_036501315.1. Lineage (GTDB taxonomy): Bacteria > Actinomycetota > Thermoleophilia > Solirubrobacterales > Solirubrobacteraceae > Palsa-744. Next base: position 41,127 of record DASYAM010000019.1, on the reverse strand, counting down.
GATGCCAGGTGCCGCCGTGCGTACGAGCGTACTCGTCGCGCTCGGACAGCGCCGCGCGGGAGGCGTAGAGCATCGCGTAGTAGGCGGTGCTGACGGCTCCCTCGAGATGCCCCGAGGCGAGGGCCATTCGCGCAAGCGCGGCGCGGTCGCGCGCCTGGTCCATGAACTCCAACGAACGCGGGCTCACTCGAGAGTGCTTCCGTACAGCACGAGCTTGTCGCGGTCGACCTCGGCGATGAAGAACGAGCGAATCTCCCGCCGGCCGTGCAGCCACTCGGGGGTTCCGACCGAGAACGAGAACCACGTGGGGCCGACACCCTCGGTGGGGGCGATCTCGTGGGCCAGTTCGATCGCCATCAGCCCGACTTGCGAACGACCCTCGTCGACGATCACCATCAGGTCGATGTCCGACTCGGGGTGCGGCGGCTCCCCCCGCGCGCGCGAGCCGTAAAGCCAGATCGCGTGCAGATTGGGGTCTAGCTCCCTGGGTAGGCGCTCGACGAGGCGTTCGACGACACGCTGCTCAGCGGGCGTGAGCGAGGCGGGGGCGAGGACGTCGGCGAGCTGGGCGACCATCGCTTAGAGGATAGGCGGCTGCGCGGAGCCTCTCTCAGCACGCTCCGGAGTCTCTCTCAGGGCGCTCCGGAGTCTCTCCGGGAGTCTTTCCCAGCACGCTCCGGAGTCTCTCTCAGGGGGCCTGCACGTCGGGGAAATGCTCGGCGCAGTGCTCGCGCAGCACGTCGCGAACCCACGCGCGCTCTGTGGCGGACGCCGCGCGAAAGCGCGCCAGCAGCTCGCGCGGGCGCGCGATCGGCGCGCCGGCGATCTCCCAGCTGACGGCGAGCCGCTCGAACAGCAGCTCGAGTGCCCGCTGCCAGGCGTCCTCCTGCGTCGCCGCCGGTCGGCCGGCGCTACCGGCGAGCGTCTGCGCGTACTCGTGTCGCGTGCGCGGCGTCAACGAGCCGCGCAGCCTCAGTACGTTGCCGTCGCGGTCGGTGTAGTCGCTCGTCGGGGCGGTCCCGATCTCTGTGTCTGCCGTCCCGCCGACGGCCCGCCGGCGGCTGCGCCTACCCACGCGCGAGACCCGCTCGGATGGGGTTGCCGCACGGTGGTCGAACGCGGGATCTGAGCATCTGCTCAGCTCGCGTCGGCCGCGCGCTCCAGACGCTCGCGCACGTCGGCGCCGGTCACCGGCTTGGCGTGGCCGGGCCACGCCGCGGCGGGCTCGAGCGCGGCGAGCTTGCGCAAGCTCGCGCGCGCGCCTTCGGTGTCGTAGTTGTAGATCGGCTCCGGTATGTGCGGCTCACAGCTGCGGCCCCACATGTCGAGCGTGTAGAAGCAGTCGCTCACGAGCGCGAGGCGGTCCGACTCGCGCCACAGCCCGATCAGCCCAGGTGCGTGGCCGGGGAGGTCGATCACGCGGAAGCCCGCGATCTCATCGCCCTCGCTGACGGTGCCCGAGATCTTCACCGGGCCGCCGTCCCACACGTAGCGGTGCAGCAGGCGGTGGATCTGACGCTGTGGCGTCGGCAGCCCGGCGAGGCCCTCCGGCCAGTAGCGAAAGCCGCCGCTGCCTTCGGCGTCTGCGACCTCGTCGGGATGGCACAGCACGGGCACGCCCATGGCAGGCGCGACGCCTCGGTGGTCGGTGTGGCCGTGGCCGAGCACGACCCGCTTGACGCCGCCGAGCTTCGCGGCCGCGGTTGCCACGGCGCGGGTCATCGTGCGCGCGCCGGCGTCATACAGCGTCACGCCGCCGTCGTCCTCGATCAGATACACGTTGCAACGGCCGGGCTGCCCCTGCACGACCCATACGCCCTCGGCCACCAGCTCGGCATCGCCCGCGCCCAGGCTGCTCGTCAAACGCGTCTTGGCGTTGAACGCTCCCGTCAATCCCTGCTCGGCCGAGGAGCCCTGCGGGGGCATCAGCCCGATCTGGCGGGCGAACGTCATCGAGTCGGTGAACGCGTCGTTGGCCTGGATCAGCCCGTCGCGCACGGTCAGCAGATCGATCCCTTCGAGGACGATCGGGGTGCCCGTCGGGGCGACGCCGCCGAAACTGCCGGGTCCCGCGAAAATGCCGGTGAAGCGCCATTGCAGCGCGCAGCGGTCGTTCTCGGTCGTGGCCGAGAGGATCTCGACGGTCAGGTCCGGCAGCGCGCCGAGCAGGTCGCCGATGAACGTGCGCAGACCCTCCGGCGCGACGACGTCCACCTGGCCGCGAACGTGCTCGCGCCCGCCATCGGCCCACATCTCGACGGCTGCGTCCAGCTCGCGTGCACCGATCGCCTCGAAGTAGCGCCGCGCGACCGACTCCGCCTGGCTGCTTCCGGAGATGCGCCCCCGCCTCGCGCTCGCCTCGCGCACGCTGGCCGCCACCTCCTGAACCTTGTCGGCCGCCGTGCTGGTCGCGCTCTCGTCCTCCCCGGCCATATGCTCATCTCCCTGTCGCGAGCTCACTCGATCCGAACCCAGTCTAGCCCTGCACGAACCGCCGCGAAACCGTAGTCTCTGATGGGGTGGTCGCGACGACGAGCAAGCCGATCCTCGGTCGCGGCGAGCGCGTGCTGCCCGGTGTCTTTCGTTTGCGTCTGCCGCTGCCGTGGCCGGGCGTTCCCCATTGCAACGCGTGGGCGGTCGCTGCCGGCGACGGGGTCGTGCTGTTCGACACCGGCATGCACCAGCCCGGCTCGCTCGCGCATTTGGAGCGAGCGCTTGCGATGTGCAACCTGAGCCTCGAGAACGTGCGCCTCGTCGTCTGCACGCACGCCCACTCAGACCACTACGGCCAGGCGGCGTCGATCGTCGAACGGGCCGGGTGTGAGCTGTGGATGCACCCCAACCACGAGCACATGCTGCGGATGGCCGAAGATCCCGAGGCGAGCCTGGCCCGGCGCTTGGAGGTGGCCCGCCAGAGCGGGGTGCCGGAGGAGCCGCTGCGTCGCTATGCAGCCAAGCGCGACCCGGAGGAAACAGGGATCGCCGCGGTGATCGAGCCTGACCGGGCGCTCGTGCCGGGGGTGACCGTCGACACCGACCTCGGCCCGTGGACCGTGCACGAGACGCCGGGTCATGCGCCCTCGCACGTCTGTCTGCTTCAGCCCGAGCGGCGCTTGCTGATCTCCGGCGATCACCTGCTGGGGCGCATCTCGCTGTACTTCGACTATGGCTCCTCGCCGGACCCGGTTGGCGAGTTCTTGCATTCGCTCGACGTGGTCGAGAAGCTCGACGCGCGCCTGTGCCTCCCCGGTCACGGGCGCACGTTCGCCGACGTTCACGCCCATATCGAAGGCAACCGCAAGCTCGTCGCCGAGCGGCTCGCAGCCGTGCTGAGCGCCGTCGGCGAGCAGCCGCTGAGCGCGTTTGAGATCGTGCCTCATGTCTATGGCGACTCGCTCTCGCCGCTGAACGCCCACTGGTTGCTGTCGAAGGTGTTGTCCTATCTGACTCATCTCCGCGCCGAGGAACGGGTGCGGCTGATAGCTGGCGAGCCCGAGCGCTGGATGGCGGCGACCGGCACGCGGCCGGCGTAGGTCTGCGGACGGTTCCTTAGCCGGCTCGCGTGGGGTCGACGCCGGACGAGTACGTCCGGTGCGTTCATAATCGGGCGATGCGCATCGACGACATTCTCGCCGGTCGGGGCTCGGAGCCTCCCACCCCGGTGTTCTCGTTCGAGTTCTTCCCGCCGAAGACCGAGCAGGGCGAGCAGAACCTGTATGCGGCTCTGAGCGAGCTGCGCACGCTCGAGCCGTCGTTCGTGTCGGTCACCTACGGCGCGGGCGGATCCACGCGGGAGAAGACGATCGAGATCGTCAAGCGCATCAGGGAGCGCTACGGCCTCGAGGCGATGGCCCACTTCACATGTGTTGGTGCGACCGTGACCGAGCTGCGGGAGACGCTCGCGGAGATGGAGCAGGCGGGGATCGACAACGTGCTCGCGCTGCGCGGCGACCCCCCGGCGGGAGAGGAGGCCTGGACGAAGACCGAGGGAGGCCTCGAGTTCTCGCGCGAGCTGGTCGAGCTGATCCACGCCGACTACCCGTTTGCGATCGGCGCCGCGTGCTTCCCGGAGACGCACATCCACGCGGAGAGCCCCGAGGCGGACCTCGCCTACCTGGCCGAGAAGGTTCGAGTCGGCGCGGACTTCCTGATCACGCAGCTGTTCTTCGACAACGCCGTCTATTTCGACTTCCTTGCGCGCGCGCGCAAGGAAGGCATCGACGTGCCGATCATCCCGGGCATCATGCCGATCACCAGAGCCGGCCAGGTCGCGCGGATGGCTGAGATGTGCGGCGCCTCGATCCCGGCCGGCCTGCGGCGCGAGCTGGGCGCGCGCGAGGACGATCCCGAGGCGGTGCTCGACTTCGGGGTCGCCTACGCCACGCTGCAGTGCGCCGAGCTGCTCGCAGCCGGCGCCCCCGGGATCCACTTCTACACGCTCAACCGCTCGCCCGCCACGCGCGCGATCCTGTCGGCGCTGAAGCTCGCCAAGCCTTGGGAGCAGGCCTCGGCTCGGGCGGTCTCAACCACGGATCTGTAGAGAGGGAAAGTGGGGCCCGAGGGTCCTACGGATTCAACTCGATCTCGAGCCCCTCGGCCACCCGCGGCGAGCCGTCAGCCGCCTCGTAGCGCACGTCGATCGAGTCGTTCTGCCGGTAGGTGCCGACGCCCCAGGCGCCGAGCAGCCAGCGCCAACCGCTGATCTTGTCCTTGCGCAGCTCCCGCTCGAACACGAGCGCGCCTTCGCGCACGGTGAAGTCGATCCCCGGTCGCTGGGCCACGCCGTTCAGATAGACCTCATACGGCTCGCGCACGCCGCGCGGCAGCATCGCCTTGGATCGCGCCATCATCGCTCGGATTATGCACTCGCTGCCACGAGTGCCTGGAGACGTCGCGGACCGGCACTACCCTGCGCAGGCATGACCGACCACTCCAAGAGCGAGATCGACGTTCCTCACGGCATGACCGACATTCCCCAGAGTGCGATCGACATTCCCCACGGCGCGATCGACATTCCCTACACCGTTCGCCGCTCCACCCGCGCACGGCGGGTGCGGGTGAACGTGCACGCCCACACGGGTGTTGAGGTCGTGTTGCCCGCGCGCGCCTCCGAGCGCGCAGCGGCTGCCGCGGTGAGCGAGCTGCGCCCTTGGATCGAACGGCGGTTGGACGATGCTCAGGAGGTGCTTGCGCGGATCGCCGAACGCGCCGGCACCGTGCCGTTTATGGGCGAGTCGCTGGAGCTCGTGCCGCAGGCGGGGCGCACGCGCGCGCATCGCGCGGGCGAGCGTCTGCTCGTGCCTACGGGCGATGCCCGTCCGGCGATCGAGCGCTTCTACCGCCGCGCCGCCCGCGCGGAGATCGCGCCGCGCTTGGACCGCGCCACCGCATTGGCCGGCAGCAGCTACAGCGGGCTGTCGATCCGCGCGCAGCGCACGCGCTGGGCGTCGTGCTCGGCAAGCGGGCGGATGAGCTTCAACTGGCGGTTGCTGCTCGCCCCCGAGCGCGTGCTCGAATATGTCGTCTGGCACGAGGTCTGCCACCTGGAGATACTCGACCACTCACCCCGCTTCTGGGCGCTCGTGCAACGCCACTGGCCGACCTGGCGCGAGGAGCGCGACTGGCTCACCCGTAACGGAGCGACGCTAGTTCTCTAGTCGCCTGCGCCGCGCCCGCGGGCCGCTAGCGCTGGTCGATCGGCACGTAGTCCAGATCGCGCTCGCCCGTGTAGATCTGGCGCGGGCGGGCGATCTTCTGCTCTGAGTCCTCGACCATCTCCTTCCACTGCGCGATCCAGCCGGAGGTGCGCCCGATCGCGAACATGACCGGGAACATCGCGACGGGCAGGCCGAGCGCCTCGTAGATCAGGCCGGAGTAGAAGTCGACGTTGGGGTAGAGCTTGCGCGAGGTGAAGTAGTCGTCGTCGAGCGCGCGCATCTCGAGCTCTGAGGCGACGTCGAGCAGCGGGCTCTTGCCGCGCACCTCGAACACGTCATCGAGGTATTTGCGGATGATCCGAGCGCGCGGGTCGTAGTTCTTGTAGACGCGATGGCCGAAGCCCATCAACCGCTCGTTGCCCTGCTTGACGCCCTCGAGGAAGTCGGGGATGTTCTCGACCTTCTCGATCCGCGCGAGCATCCGCAGCGCCTGCTCGTTGGCGCCGCCGTGCAGCGGCCCATACAGCGCGGCGACGCCGGCCGCGATGGCCGAGTAGGGATCGACGTGCGTCGAGCCGACCGAGCGCACGGCGCTCGTCGAGGCGTTCTGTTCGTGGTCGGCGTGCAGGATGAACAGCACGTCGAGCGCTCGCGCCAGCCGTGGATCGGGCTCATACTTGAGCTCGGTCATTTTGTACATCATCCCGAGGAAGTTGCTCGAGTAGTCCAGGTCGTTGTCGGGGTAGACGTAGGGCTGGCCCATGTTGTGACGGAACGCGAACGCGGCGAGCGTCGGCATCTTCGCGAGCAGGCGGATAATCTGGATCGCGCGCACGCGCTCGTCTTTGATCTTGTTCGCGTCGGGGTAGAACGTCGAAAGCGCTCCGACGGACGCGACGAGCATGCCCATCGGATTCGCGTCGTAGCGGAAGCCCTGCATGAAGTCCTTGATGTTCTCGTGCACGAACGTGTGGATCGTGACCTCGTCGATCCAGCCCTCGAGCTCGGATTTGTTCGGCAGCCGGCCGTTGATCAGCAGGTAGGCGACCTCGAGATAGGTCGAGTGCTCGCACAGCTGCTCGATCGGGTAGCCGCGGTGCTGGAGGACGCCGGCCTCGCCATCGATGTATGTGATCGCGCTGCGACACGACGCGGTGTTGGTGAACGCCGGGTCATACGCCATCAGCCCGAAATCGTCGTCGTCGACCTTGATCTGGCGCAGGTCCATCGCCCGCACGGTTCCGTCGGCGACCGGCAGCTCGTAGGTCTTGCCCGTGCGGTTGTCGGTGACGGACAGCGTCGGCTCGTCGCTCATCACCGCGATTCTTACACGTCCGCCCGCGCGCGGCGCTGCGTGGTGTTATCGCGGCCCCTCGACTGCGCCTGGCACGGGGGCTGCTCGCGTCGGGATCGCGACTCGCCCCGTTCGGCCGTGCGGCCCGAGCCGTGCCGTCTGAGCCCGTGCCTGGTCAGTGGTGCGCTAGCCGGCCACGCGCGACGACCGCGCGGGCACGCGCAGGCGAAGGGGGCACGGGATCACCGTGAGGGCCGCGACGGGGGGCGCGGGGAAGCGGCGAGCGCGGATGATGCGGATGCCGTGGGGGCGGCAGGGGCCCTGTGCCGCCGTCCTCGCTCGCCTCGGCCTCCGGTTCGCGCACGGCCCAACGCACAAGCATGAACAGCGCGACGATCGGGATCTTCAGCAGCACCATCAGCCAGATGAACGTCCACGTTGTCACTGGACCGATCGTATACCCGTCCAAGCCCGCGTACAACCCCGCAAACGGAGTGATCCGTTTGGCGCTCGTATGCGAATAGGCCAGTGGAGTTCCCACATATACCCCCGGTAGTCCCCACCTCCGGGGGTGCGATCAATGGGAGGGAGCATGTCCCGACGGGCGGCTCCCTCCCTCGCATCGATTGAGGCGGTCGTTCCGCGGCGTCATGCGCCACCCATGATGCTCGACGTGCCACCGGCACGCCTGCGCTCATGTGCGGCGCCTGCCATCCACGGCCCGACCACCTCAACCCAACATTTACTTTCTCAGCGACGCAGGTTGAGCGGGGCGCCGGAGAACTGCGTGATCGCGCGTAGGCCGTCGACGCGCATGGCGATCTCCTCGCTGCCGACGCGCTCGACGCGCTCGGTGCCGAACTCTTCGACGTTGAACGAGGCGAGCGCGGTGGCGTGGGCCATCGCGCTGCGCAGCAGCTCCTCTGAGAGCGGGCCGCCCTCCTCGGACGGGCGCTCGGGGTGGGCGGCGATGTAGCCGACGAAACCGCCGGCGAATGTGTCGCCGGCGCCGGTTGGGTCGATCACGGTCTCCAGGGGATAGGCTGGAAGCGCGAAGAAGCCGTCAGCTGTGACGAGTGCCGCGCCGTACTCGCCCTGCTTGGCGACGATCACGCTCGGGCCGCGCGCCTGTGACGAGGACGGTTGCGCAGGCGGGCCCCAGGAGAGCACCTCGCGCGCGGCGGAGATCAGGTTGGGCTTGCCGGTCAGCTGGCGCAGCTCCGCGTCGTTGAGGATCACGCAGTCGACTTCGCCGATCGCCTGCACGAGCGAGTCCCGCGCGATGTCGATCCACAGGTTCATCGAGTCGAGCGCGACGAACCGCGCGGCGGGGAGCTGTGCGCGCACCTCGCGCTGCAGGTCGGGCTGGATGTTCGCGAGGAACAGCACGTCGCCCGCGCGCGAGGACTCCGACAGCTTCGGCTGAAAGCCCTCGAACACGCCGAGCTGCGTGTCGAGCGTCTCGCGCGAGTTCAAGTCCCAGCCGTACTCGCCGCGCCAGAAGAACGTCTTGCCGCCGCTGACGCGCTCGACGTCGGAGACGTCGATCCCGCGGGCGCGCAGCGTCTCCAGGTCACTCTCGCCGAAGTCCTCGCCGACCGGCCCGACGACGCGCACCTCGTCGAAGAAGGAGGCCGCGAGGGCGAAGTGGACGGCGGCGCCGCCGAGCATCCGCTCGCGCTCGCCGAACGGCGTCTTCACAGCGTCATAGGCGATCGATCCGACCACGGTGATTGGCATGGGCGCGCACCTTACCGCCTGTTCTCACGGCATCCGATCTCGGTAGGGCCGGTTGTGCCCATCGCGTCCGGTCTCGGTATAGCCTGCCCGGCAAATGCGCGCGATCCAGATGACCGAGTTCGGCGGCCCGGAGGTGTTGAAGCTCGCGGAGCTTCCCCGGCCGGAGCCAGCCCCGGGGGAGACGTTGGTCAGGGTGTCGCGCGCGGGGCTCAACTTCGCCGATACGCACACGCGGACGAACTCCTACGTGCGCAAGGCGACGCTGCCGCTCGTCCCGGGCGGCGAGGTGGCGGGCGTGCGCGAGGACACGGGCGAGCGGGTGGTCGCGCTGGTGGGTGACGGCGGCTACGCCGAGTACGCGGTCGCGCCCACGGAGCACGTGTTCCCGATCCCGGAGGGGATCGACGAGGGGACCGCGCTCGCGCTCGTGGTGCAGGGCACTACCGCCTGGCACCTGTATGAGACCGCCGGGCGGGTGGCGCGGGGGGAGAGCGTGGTCGTGCACGCGGCCGCCGGAGGCGTGGGCTCGCTGGCGGTGCAGCTCGGGCGCTCACTCGGCGCGGGGCGCGTGATCGCAACTGCGTCGAGCGAGGAGAAGCGCGCGCTCGCGCTCGAGCTCGGCGCCGACGTGGCGATCGACCCCGCTCCCGAGGGATTGACGGAGAGGCTGCTCGAGGCAAACGGCGGCAAGGACGTGGATATCGTGTTCGACATGGCCGGCGGGGAGGTGTTCGATGCGTCCTATCGCGCGCTCGCGCGGTTCGGGCGGATCGTGGTGTGCGGGATCGCCAGCCAGCAGCCGAACGAGGTCAGGACAGGCTCGCTGCTGCGCCACTCGCGCGCGGTGATCGGCTTCTACCTGTTCCACTGTCTCGAGCGGCCGGGCATGTTCGGCGACGCCCTGGCCGAGCTGTTCGCGCGCGCACGACGCAACGAGCTGAGGGCGATCGTCGGGCGCACGTACGCGCTGGGAGAGGCCGCGCAGGCCCACATCGACCTGCGTGGGAGAGGCACTACCGGCAAGTTGTTGCTCGATCCGACCGCGTAGCGGGGCGCGGAGGCGACCGGGGATGCCCGACATGGGCCGATCCCCGGATGCGATCCCCCGGATGATCGGTCGCGCGCCCGCGCTCGTCGGCGGCACGGCGACGGCGCCTCCCCTTCACTGGTCGGCCACCTACGCGCGCTCCGAGCCGGATAGGCTGCTGGCGCACATGAGCAAGACCTTCGCCGACCTCGGGCTGTCCGAGTCCACGTTACAAGCGCTGCGCGACGTGGGGTATGAGTCGCCCAGCCCGATCCAGGAACAGGCGATCCCGTCGGTGCTGGAAGGCCGCGACGTGATCGGCCAGGCGCAGACGGGCACGGGCAAGACGGCCGCGTTCGGGCTGCCGATCGTCGAGTACATAGACCCTGAGGTGAACGAGGTGCAGGCGCTCGTGCTGACCCCGACGCGCGAGCTGTGCATCCAGGTGACGCAGGCGCTGCGCACCTACGGCGCGCACAAGGGCGTCGACGTCGTCGCCGTATTCGGTGGCGCGCCGATCCGCACCCAGCAGGGACAGCTGCGCGCCGGGGGGCATGTCGTCGTGGGGACGGTCGGGCGCGTGCTCGACCTGATCTCCAGGCACTCGCTCGTGCTGCACGACTGCCGCTTCGTCGTGCTCGACGAGGCCGATGAGATGCTCGACCTCGGCTTTCTCGAGGATGTCGAGAAGATCCTCTCGCTGACGCCGTCGAGTCGCCAGACGGCGCTGTTCTCAGCGACGATGCCGCCGCCGATCAGGAAACTCGCCGACCGCTACATGTACGACCCGACGATCATCCAGGTCGAGGCGGCGACGCTCACGATCGACACCGTCGCCCAGTTCCAGCTCCCGGTCGAGACGAAGGCCAAGGCGGACAAGCTCGTGGAGGTGCTGCGCGCGGAGAAGCCCGAGCAGGCGATCGTGTTCGTAAGGACGAAGGTTCGCTGCGACCAGCTTTTCAAGATCTTGCGCGACCGCGGTATGAACGTCAGAGCGCTGCACGGGGACATGAGCCAGGGCTCGCGCGACGGCGTGATGCTCGCGTTCAAGGGCGGACGCGTGCCGATCCTCGTCGCGACCGACGTGGCCGCGCGCGGCCTTGACATCTCGACCGTGACGCACGTCGTCAACTACGACGTGCCGACGAGCCCCGACACGTACGTGCACCGCATCGGGCGCACTGGGCGGGTCGGCCGCTCGGGCCGCGCGATCACGTTCGTCGAGGATCGCCAGAAGCGCGAGCTCGAGGCGATCGAGCGCCACATCGGCATGTCGATCGCGGCGTGGGAGCCGGGCGCAAAGAGCGAGCCGACGCCGGTGAAGGAGCGGCCGCGGAGGCACTCCAAGCCGCGCATCACACGCGACAAGGACGAGCATTACGTGAAGCTCGTGCTCGGCGGCGGCCGCCAGGCGGGTCTGCGCGTGGCGGACATCGTCGGCGCCGTGACCTCATCGGCCGGTCTCGACGGCGAGGCGGTGCGCGACGTGCTCGTGCTCGACCGCTTCTCGTTCCTGTCCGTGCCCGAGAACGAGGCCGACAAGGTGATCGATGCGCTCGACGGGCGCGACGTGCGCGGGCGGGCGCTAAGTTTGGAGCGGGTCGGCGGATAGCCGTCATCCCGCCGCGCTGCGCCTCGCCTACCGCCCCCTCCGTGTCCTCGCTCGATCGCCCGGTCCTCCGGCGCCGGCAACGACGTGATCGTTCGACTGAATGTGCGCGGCCTTAAGGCCGGCGTGGCCACCGCCAGGTCGAGCAGCTAGCCTGCAAGCAGACGCCTCATGGTATGTTGTAATGGTCATGGGAAAGCGACTTGCAATATCCAGCGGAGGGCAGGTCTCAGTCCCTGCGGCAGTGCGCAAGCGCTGGCGCACCCGCACCGTCCTTGCCGAAGATCGCGGCGATCACATAGTGCTGCGCCCGGTGCCGGACGATCCGGTGGCCGCCGCCGTGGGAGCGTTCGCGACTCAGATCGGCGTGCTCGGCTCTGAGGAGGCTAAGCGCATGGATCGCGAGGAGGAGTTGGATGTCCAGGAGCGCGACAGCCGCTGAGGCGGATAAGTCCTCGACGGCTATCGAGCCCTCGACGAGCGTTCTGATCGACGCCTCGGCGCTGATCGCGCTGCTCGGCGCCGAGCCCGCCGCCGGCGAAGTGCAGGAGATGCTGAGGAGCGGCGCGGCGATGACCGCCCTCAATCTCGCCGAGGCGATCGACCGGCTTAAGCGGCGCTACGACCTCGAGGTAGAGCGCACGCGGCCGGTGATCGAGGGTCTGCTGGCAGAGAGCCTGATGCTGCTCCCGCTCGGACCCGCTCAGGCCTGGCGCGCGGGCGAGATTCGCGCCGCTCACTATCATCGCTCCCGCTGCCCGATCTCGCTCGCCGACGCTATGCTCATCGCGAGCGCTCCGGCGGGCGGGCGCATCGCGAGCTCTGACGGGCCCCTGCTGACCGTCGCCGCGCGCGAGGGCATCGCCACCGCCGCCCTGCCCGACTCGAGAGGGCGGCGGCCGAGCGTGCGATAGGTGCCGCTATCGTGGCGCCTCAGCCCGTACCCGAGCCGAGCCGAGGAGGAACCCCCAGAATGTCCACCGCCACGATGCAGACGACCGAAGGCGCGATCGCGTTTGAGCTGTTCGACGAGGAGGCGCCGAAGACCGTCGCTAACTTCCGCAAGCTCGCGAGCGAGGGCTTCTACGATGGGTTGACGTTTCACCGCATCATCAAAGACTTCATGATTCAGGGTGGCTGCCCGCAGGGCACCGGCACGGGCGGTCCGGGGTATCAGTTCGAGGACGAGATCAACGAGCACAAGATCGTCCGCGGCGCGCTCGCGATGGCGAACGCCGGGCCGAACACGAACGGGTCGCAGTTCTTCATCGTCACGACCGCCAAGGCGCCGTGGCTCGACGGCAAGCACACCGTCTTCGGGCAGGTGACCGACGGGCTGGACGTGGTCGACAAGCTCGAGGGCGTCGCCACTGACGGCTCTGACCGGCCGGTGGAGCCGATCGGGATCGCCTCGATCGAGCTTTCCGACTAGCCGCTCGATCAGCTGTTTGGAGGCGTGAATGCACGCCTCCGCCGATGGCGCATGCGCCATCGGATGACGGGCCGCATGCTGGACGATCTTCGATCGGTCGTCACGGAGACGCATATGTGCGTCTCCGCCGGGTGGCGTATACGCCACCCGGACGCCCCAAAGTCGGAGTAGTCTTGTTCGCACGAGCGAGCAACAGAGCAGGGGAGACGAACACCATGGCCACCACCGTCGAGCAGCAGCACGCGCCGCAGTCAACGAACGGGGCGGCCGCCACCGGCCGTGAGGGCATCCCCGTCGAGAACCCCGCGACCGGCGAGACCCTCACGACCGTCCCCGACCTCGACGCGGCCGCGGTCGCTGAGATCGCCGCGCGCGGGCGGGCGGCACAGCCTGGGTGGGAGGCGTTCGGCTTCGACGGGCGCGCACGCGTCCTGCTGCGCGCGCAGAAGTGGGTGATGGACAACGCCGAGCAGATCATCGCGACGATCTGCTCGGAGACCGGCAAGACGTTCGAGGACGCCCAGTTCGCGGAGATCGGCTACGCCGGCAACGCGTTCGGCTTCTGGGCCAAGACCGGCCCCGAATACCTCGCCGACGAGCGTGTCAAGTCGAGCCAGCTGCTGGTCAAGGGCAAGAAGCTGATCATGCGCTACCGCCCGCTCGGGCTGATCGGCGTGATCGGCCCGTGGAACTACCCGCTGACGAACTCCTTCGGAGACTGCATCCCCGCGCTGATGGCGGGCAACAGCGTGATCCTCAAGCCTTCCGAGATCACGCCCCTGACGTCGTTGCTGATGGCCGAAGGGCTCGCCGAGTGCGGGCTGCCGGAGAACGTGCTGCAGGTCGCCACCGGCCGCGGCGAGACCGGCGCGGCGCTGATCGAGCACGTCGACATGATCATGTTCACGGGCTCCACCCGCACCGGGCGCAAGGTCGCCGAAGCCGCCGCGCGGCGGCTGATCCCGGCCTCGCTCGAGCTCGGCGGCAAGGACCCGATGCTCGTGCTCGCTGGCGCCGACGTCGAGCGCGCCGCCAACTTTGCGACCTACTACTCGATGCAGAACGCCGGGCAGACCTGCATCTCGATCGAGCGCGCCTACGTGGAGGCGCCCGTGTACGACGAGTTCGTCGCGAAAGTCTCCGACAAAGTCCGCGCGCTGCGCGTCGGCAAGAGCGACGGTCCCGGCTCGGTCGAGGTCGGCGCGATCACGTTCCCGCCACAGCTCGACACGATCAAGGACCATGTCGCCGACGCGACCGACAAGGGCGCGCGCATCCTCACCGGCGGCAAACAGGCGCCGGGCGCGGGGCGCTTCTTCGAACCGACCGTGCTCGTCGACGTCGATCACACGATGAAGTGCATGACCGAGGAGACGTTCGGACCGACGCTGCCGATCATGAAGGTCGCAGACGCCGAGGAGGCGGTGCGCCTCGCTAACGATTCCCCCTACGGCCTCGGCGCGTCGGTGTTCAGCCGCGACTCAGAGCACGGCGAGGCGATCGCACGGCGGCTCGAGGTCGGCGCGGCGAACGTGAACGACGCGATGATCAACTACACCGTGCTCGAGCTGCCGATGGGCGGCGCGAAGGCCTCGGGCCTCGGCTCGCGCCATGGCGCGGGCGGCATCCGCAAGTACTGCTCCCAGCAGGCGATCGTCGTCACGCCGAAACTGGCGATGAAGAAGGAAGTCTTCATGTACCCCTACAAGCGCCGCACCTCGCGCCTGCTAGCGCGCATGTTCAAGTTGCTGTACGGCAGGGGTAGCAGGGACTAGCAAGCTCGAGGTAGGGCAACCGCCCGGCGCGCGGGCCTCAGATCGAGGTGGAAGCGAGGGGAAGTCCGAGCAACCGTTCCAGCTCGGGAACGGTGGTCTCGGCGCTCGTGTGGTGCACGGTCGCCATGCCGAGCTCCTTCGCTGGGTCGAGGTTGTGAGGCAGGTCATCGACGTACACGCACAGCTCCGCTGCGATCCCGGCGCGCTCTGCGCCCAGCTCGTACATCCGTCGCGACGGCTTTCTCATGCCCTCCTCGCCAGAGATCACCACGCCGTCGAAGATCTCCACGAACAGCTCGTGCGGGTAGCGGTGCACGCCCCACGAGTTCGACACGAGCGCCGTCCGCACGCCGCCCTCGCGCGCGCGCCTAACCGCCTCGATCATGGCCAAGTCGGGGCCCACGCCCGCGAACAGCCCGTCGACCAGGCCCTCCGGCGCGATCCCCAACAGCTTGGCGAAGCGCAGCTCGAAGCTGGGCTCGTCGAGCTCCCCCTTCTCCAGCGCGATCAGCAGCTCACGAAACTCCGGGTCCCCTTTGAACCGCCCCGCGAGCATCCCCGGGTCGAGCTCGACCGCGAGGCAGTACTGGTGGAACGACGCAAACAAGTTGGTCGTCAGTACGCCACCCCAGTCGATCAACAGACTTTCCCGTGGCGTTTCCTCGCGAACTCCCGCTCCCCCTCCCTCATCTCTCTCGACGGTCGCCTCGGCCACCGTCTGTTGCTCAGGCGCCAAGAGTCGCCTCCTCGGCCTGGCGCGCCAGATCGAGCACGCCGTCACCGAACTGCTTCAAGTACGGGTCGTCGGTCGAGCCCGCGATCGCGCGCTTGTAGTTGCCCTCCATGAACACGATCGTCTTCCACACCGCGAGCGTCGTATACCAGCGGATGTCTTGCATCGAGCGGCCCGAGCGCTGCTCATAGCGCGCGATCAGCTCCGCGCGCGTCGGAAAGCCCTCGGCGCGGGTGACCTTGCCGAGGTGCTCGCGCAGCCCGTCCGACGGGTCGTCCCTCTCGGTCCACATCATGCACAGGTAGCCCAGATCGGCCAGCGGGTCGCCGATCGTCGCCATCTCCCAGTCGAGCACCGCCCCCAGATGGGCCGGGGCGTCGGTGGCGAACATCGTGTTGCCGAGGCGAAAATCGCCGTGCACGATCGTCGCCGCCGGCGAGTCCGGCAGCCGCTCGGCCAGCCATGCCCCGACGCGCTCCACCGCCGGGATCTCGCGCGTCTTGTTCAGCTCCCACAGCCCGCCAAACCGCCGCAGCTGGCGCTCCAGATAGCCTGTCGGCTTGCCGAAGCCCTCGAGCCCCGCCGCGCGCCAGTCGACCGCATGGATCTCCACCAGCGCGTCGATCAGCTCCTCGCCGATCTTCGCGCGCTCGGCCGGCATGTCGAGCGCGGGCGGCAGGCTCGAGACGATCGCCTCGCCCGGGATCCGCTCCATCACGTAGAACGGACAGCCGATCGTCTGCGGGTCCTCGCACACCGCGAGCACGTCCGGCACGCGCGCGTCTGTGTCCTTCAGCGCGCGCAGCAGCCGCGCCTCGCGCAGCACGTCGTGCGCGCTCGGCGGCAGCGGCGGCCGCGGCGGGCGGCGCAGCACGACCTCCGCGCCCTCACGCTCGATCAGATAGGTCACGTTCGAGTGCCCCTCGCCGATCGGCTGCGCCACGATCGCGCCCTCGCCGAGATCGTGCTCGTCGAGGAACCGTTCCAGTGGCTCCACCACCAGCAGCGGCGGACGGTCGTTGGCGGCCGCGTCCGCGTGCGTGCGGACGATGTCGTCTGGGGCGATTGCCATGCTCATATCGGTCACAACGCTATCCCACGCTTGGGACGGGCAGCCGATCCCCCCGCTTGGAACCCGGCGGCGTGAGATTGAACGTGCGTCTTGTCACTACCTCCTGGCGGCCGGCCCGCCCGGCAGGAGCATGGGCGGATCGCACGAAGTTCTCACCAGCGACCGCAACCCCTCTACCGCGAAGGTGTCTTAAGCGACCATGCTCAGAAACAAGCTCCTCCCACGATTTCTCTCCGCTCTGCTCTGCAGCTTGACGCTTTCCGCCCTCGCCACGACCTCCCCCGCCGTGGCCTCCCACGGGCAGACCGTCTACTTCGAGGCCTCGACGGATCTGCTGAACCCCGCGACGCGCGCGCACACGATCGCGCAGATGCAAGCGCTCGGCGTCAAAGCGCTCCGTATCGAGCTCTCCTGGTATGAAGTCGCCCCCAGCCCGGAAAGCGCGACGCGCCCCAACTTCGAAGAGACGAACCCCGCCGCTTACAACTGGGGCCAGTACGACGCCCTGCTCGCCGAAGCGCAGCGACTGAAATGGCCGATCCTCCTGACCGTCACCTCCCCGGTTCCGCGCTGGGCGACGTCGAACAAGAAAGCGCCCTACATCACGCGCCCGGACGACCTCGACTTCGAACAGTTCATGACCGCCGTCGCCAAGCACTACGGCTCTGAGGTATCGGTCTACTCGATCTGGAACGAGCCCAACCATCCCGCGTTCCTCCTGCCGCAATGGAACTCCAACGGCACGCCCGCCTCGCCGCGGATCTACCGCGGTCTCTACCAGGCCGGCTATGCGGGGCTGCAGAAGGCCGGGCTGATGCGCCCGCGTATCCTCTTCGGGGAGACCGCCCCGACCGGCTATGACTCGGTCAAGAGCCTTCTGCGCAGCGAAAAATCCAAGGCGCTCCTGCACGACGTCGCGCCGCTCGCGTTCCTGCGCGAAGCGCTGTGCCTGAACGCCAAATACAAGAAATCCGGCTCCTGCGGCGAGCTTCAGATGACCGGCTACGCGCACCACGCCTACCCCACCCCTGCGGGCCCGTACTACAAGACACCCGGAGCCGACAACGTCACGATCGGCGTGCTCTCGCGCCTCAGCGCCGCCCTGAATCGCGCCGCCGCCGTGCACGCGATCCCGAGCGGCCTGCCGATCTACCTGACCGAGTTCGGCGTGCAGAGCTTCCCCAACAAGTTCCTCGGCGTCTCCGCCGCGCAGCAGGCCGAATTCGATGCGATCTCCGAGCACATCGCCTATAACAACCCGCGCGTCGCCGCGTTCTCCCAGTACCTGCTCAAAGACGATCCGCTCGGCGGCGCCCCCGGCTCGAGCGCGCGCGGCGGCTACGTCGGCTTCCAGACCGGCCTCGAGTACGTAAATGGCTCACCCAAGCCGCTCTACGCCGGCTGGCCGATCCCTTTGACCGTCTCCAAGTCCGGGCATGGCTTCTCGCTGTGGGGGCTCGTACGGCCCGCCACCGGGCCCACGAAGGTGACCGTGCTCGTGCGCACGAAGAGTTCCAAGCGCTACCGCACACTGAAGACCGTCACGACCAACTCGCTTGGCTACTGGGCGTTCTCCTCCTCTACGCAGGGCGCCTATTGGCGCGTGCGCTGGACGAGCCCGGCCGGCGTGAAGTACGAAGGGCCTCCGATCAAGGCTTCCTGAGCTCCAGGCGGCCGTGGACAAAGCTCCGCGCCGTGGTGGTCCACGGCGCCTGCCTACGATGATGGGTAGAGATGCCGGAGCTACCCGAGGTCGAGATCACCGCGCGCCTGCTCGACGGGGCGCTGAAAGGGGCGGCGATCGAGTCGGTGCAGGCGCCTGGGATCAATGCGCTGAAGACGTTCGACCCGCCGCTGTCGGAGCTCGACGGGCGCGAGATCTTGGCGGTTCGCCGCCGCGGCAAGCATCTGATCGTGGACGTGTCGGGCGAGCTTGCGCTGCTGATCCACCTGATGTCCGCCGGGCGGCTGCAGCTGTATGACAAGCGCGCCGGGCCGCGCGACCGTACCTCGCGGCTGCTCGTTCGCGTGCGCGGCAATGAGGAGCTGCGCCTGCGCGAGTTCGGCACCAAGCAGGCGGCCTGGGTCAAGCTGCTTGCGACGGGTGCGCTCGAGCAGGACGACGCGCTCGCGACGCTCGGACCCGAAGCGTGGCCGGACCCGGGCGACGGGAAGCGCCTCCAAGCGCTGCTCGCTGCTCCGCGGCCGCTGCACACGCTGCTGCGCGACCAGCGCACGATCGCCGGCATCGGCCGCTCGTGGGTCGATGAGATCCTGTGGGTCGCGCGCCTCTCGCCCTACAAGCGCGGCTCGGACCTCGATCCCGACGAGGCCCAGCGGCTGCGGGACGCGATCGTGGAGACGCTCGGCGGGGCGATCGCGCACTACGAGGACGTGCTTAGCTTGCCGCTGCCTGACAAGCTGCCGCTGCCGCTGCGCGTGCATCGGCACGAGGGGGAGCCCTGCCCGCGCTGCGCCACGACGCTGAAGGCGGTCCATTTCGAGGACTACGTGATCGCCTACTGCCCCGCCTGTCAAACAGAGGGGCGCGTGCTGAAGGACCGGCGGCTGTCGAAGCTTTTGAAGTGAACGCGGCTCGGCAGAGCCGGCGCGGTTGGGCGGTCGGCCAGGGTGTGCGCTGCAGCGACTTGACGGATCGGGCCTGCTGGTCAGAGCGCCTTGCGGCGGGTGACTTGACGGACCCGACCGGGCGTGGTTAGGTTGGCCGCTCCATGCCCGAAAAGACGGATAGTTCTGGCTATCTAAAAGGCTTTCCGGGTCCTTCAAGCAAGGGGAGACAAAGCAATGGGGAACAAAAATCGCATAATCGGCCTGCTCGCGCTGGCCTTTGGGATGCTCATACCGGCGGCGTCGGCCGCCGCGCTACCGCAGTACGTGGCGCTCGGAGACTCCTACTCATCCGGCGTCGGCACCCGCGAATTCTATGAAGAACCGGGCGAATGCGACCGCGGTCCGAAAGCCTACCCGCCGAAGGTCGCGGCCGCGAAGAGCTACACGCTGAGCTTTCAGGCCTGCAGTGGGGCGAAGACCACGGAAGTAAACGAAAAACAGCTCGGCACGCTGAGCTCCACCACGAGCCTCGTGACGATCACGATCGGCGGCAACGACGCCGGCTTCAGCAACGTGATCATCAACTGCGCCCTCTACTACTTCACGTGCGGAAGCGCGATCAGCGAAGCGAACGAATTCATCAAAAACAAACTGCCGGGTCTGCTCGAAACAACCTACAAAGACATCCACGCCAAAGCCACGACCGCCAAAGTGGTCGTGCTCGGCTACCCCAAGCTGTTCACCAAAGAAGGCACGACCTGCAACGTCAACTTCCTGACCTCCGGCAACGAGAAGAAAATGAACGAATCGGCCGAACTCCTCGACAGCGTCATCAAGGCGCGCGCGGAAGCCGCCAAATTCACGTTCGTCAACCCGACGAGCGCCTTTGAATCGCACGAGGTGTGCTCGTCCTCGGAATGGCTGAACGGGCAGTCCAACCCGCTGTCTGAAAGCTATCACCCGAACGTCGCCGGCCAGGCGGAGTTCACGTCGCTGATCGAGGGGGTTCTGTAGCCGTTCGTTCTGCGGCCGATGTGGTGTCCGCCTCCGGCGTGGCCGCGGGCGGATGCCCCCGTGCTTCTGCCGCTGGGGTGCGCCGAGCCCGGTCTCCGGGAACCCAGACTCTGCGGGACCTTAGGTTCGGCGGCCCTCGGCTTCGCCGCGCGCCCGTTCGGCCTCCGCGCGCGCGCGCTCTGCCTCGTCGTCCTTCAATGACGCCTGCTCGGAGGCGTCCTGGGCAGAGCCGCGCGCCTTCTCGGCTTCGGCGGTGCGACGGCGAGCCTCCTCCTCGAGCGCCTCGGCGCGCTCCTGAGCCTCCCGTGTCGCTTGACCGCGTCGGTTGATGGAGCTCGCGCTCTCGAAGTCTTCCTGGGGAACCTCGACGCCGTAGGCCGCGCTCGTCTGGTGCGCGGTATCGGCGACGAGCACGTCCTGGGCATCGATGTCTGAGCCCGCCCGCTCGATCTGCTCGGCCGTGTAGGCGAGCTTCAAATAGTCCCGCCCCACGGAAGCTCCTGCGAGCGGAACCAAGCTCGTGTGGCGACCGAGCATGCCGCTCTTGACGAGCGCGAAGACAGCCTCGCTGCCGCCTTTGGCGTAGTAGACCTCGTCCAGCTTCCCCACCCGCTCGTTCTGCGCGTCGAGGACCTCCTGCCCAAGCCATTCCTCCACCTGCTCGACGTTCAGCATGTCTTCACGTTACCCGCGAGCTGTGTTTGGCAATCGACCAGTGTCGCGCAGCGGATGTCGAGCCGCTCCTCGCGCTCGCTCGCCAGAGGCCAGCCCGACAAGAGGCTAGGATCCGACCTATGATCCAACCAGGAGACGCGGCCCCCGACTTCGAGCTGCCCGACCAGGATGGCCGCGCGGTGAAGCTCTCAGACTTCCGCGGCCGGCCCGTGGTCGTCTACTTCTACCCCAAGGCCGACACGCCGGGCTGCACGACACAGGCGTGCGGGGTGCGCGATCATCGCGCGGACTACGCGGCGGCGGGGGCGACGGTGCTGGGGATCTCCCCCGATCCCGTAGCGAAGGTCAAGAAGTTTCACGACAAGCAGAGCCTCGATTTCTCGCTGCTCGCCGACGAGGGCCACGCGGTCGCGGACTCCTACGGCGTGTGGGTGGAGAAGTCGATGTACGGGAAAACTTACTTTGGCAACGAGCGCACAACCTTTGTCATCGACTCCGAAGGCAAGGTCGCCGAGGTCTTGCGCAAGGTCAAACCGGCGGAGCACGATCGGTTGGTGCTGGAGGCGTTGGCGCAGGTTTGATACCGGCTCCCCGGCTGTGATGCCTCGGGGTAGGTCTGGGCGCGGGGGGTGGGGGTCGGCGCGACGCTGTATTTTGGCTCCGTAGAGCGGTTTGTGCGTCGGTTGATAGTTCGACTTGCATTGTTCGCCGTTTTGTGTATATATTTGTGAGTAGAGGTGCTCTCAGGTTTGGGGGCATTGGAAATAGACCGGGTTTGGGTTGATCTTCTGGGTTGACGTCAAGCGCTTAGCAGGGGATGTCGGGAGAGGGGTCGGGTCGGATGATGAGGGGTTGTGTTCGCGTGAGTCCGTTTGGGACAGGTGTGTGGGGGATCGTTGCGTGCCGGGAGGGGTCCGTAACTAGATGCGTCAGCGTCGCTGACACATCTCTCTCTCTCTCTCTCTCTCTGTTCCGGGTCTTCTAGGCCGGATCCGGCCTATGGCGTCTGTGACGGCGCCGCTCTCGATCTTCTAACTGCGTTTGCTCGCTGCGCCTGGGGGCGCGGCGATTGCCGTTCCCGCATGTCCGCAGTTGTGCCCGTGGGGAGCGGGTCATGACGGGCTTCGTCGCCGGCCCTGAGCGTGTGCGTGCGCGCAAAGGCACTCCGGGTCCCAAGGCAGTAAAGGTCGCTGCGCGTCCTCGCGGTGTGAGGGCAAGCAAATCCTTCTCTGACAGAGGGCAGGTCTTTGCGATACAGCGTACGCGCCTGCTGGGCTCTGCGGTGCCGGCTGTAAACGAGCTGGGCTGGTCCGGAGTGACCGTCGCGGATATCGCGTCCCGGGCACGGATGTCGCGGCGGACGTTCTATGACCTGTTCGCAAACTGTGAGGAGTGCCTGCTCACGGTGCTGGACGACACCGTGGAGCAGGTCGAGCGTGAACTGACTCAAACGACCGGCAAAGACGCTTCGTGGGTTGAGCGTGTCCGCACGGGACTATGGACGATCCTGTGCTTCCTCGACCGCGATCCGATGCTGGCACGGGTATGCGTGGTGCAGAGCACGAGCGGTTCGCTGAGGGTGCTGGGTGTGCGCGAGAAGATCCTCACCCGGCTCGGCCACATGGTCGAAGAAGGATCCTCACTGAACACGCGTGCCGCACAACCATCGTCCTTGACGGCGGAGGGTCTCGTCGACGCTGGCGTGGCGATCGTATCCAAGCGCCTCCTGAACGACGAGTCGGCACCGCTCACCGCTCTGCATGGGGAGCTGATGGGGATGATCGTGCTGCCCTACCTCGGCGCCACCGCCGCCGATAGAGAGCGCAAGCGTCCCGCCCCAGAACAACTCGCGCATGCCGGTGCGGGCGAGTCCGGGTGGGACAGCTCACGCCAGGATCCATTGCGAGAGATTCCGATGCGCCTCACGTACAGAACGGCGAGGGTGTTGAAGGCCACCGGCGAGCATCCCGGCGCGAGCAATCGCCAGATCGGTGAGTGCGCCGGTATGACCGATCAGGGCCAGATCTCGAGGCTACTCGCGCGCCTGCAACGCCTTGGACTCTTGGAGAACGTCGGCGAGGGTCAACCCCGCGGGGAGAGCAACGCCTGGAAGCTCACCACGCTCGGGGAGCGCGTCACCGAGCAGCTCAATCTCAATGCCTCCCCGCGAGAGGAGGGCGCGTGATGCAAGCCGAGGGCCAGATCTCAAGCAGCTACACGGATGAAAGAGGAGATATGAAGCCAAAGTTCAGATCAAACAGGGTTGCCCCGCGACAGGCCGTGTTGCTGCAGGTCGTGCTGTGCGTGCTGGTCGGGATGATGCTTGCGTGCAGCTCGACGGCGCTTGCGGCCAGGGCTCACCTGCCCGGCGGCACGTTCGGCGAACCGTGCACGACTGAACCATGTGGCAACGGCCAGCTCAAAGAACCAGAGGGAGTGGCCGTCAACGAAACCACCGGCGACATATACGTGGCCGACAAGGGCGATAACCGCGTCGAGTACTTCACCGCCAGCGGCGCCTACCTCGGCCAGTTCAACGGCAGCGGGCTGCTGCCAGGCGAAGGAACAGGAGCGCCCACCGGCCAGATCTCCGCCCCGTCAACGGTGAAGATCGACAACGCCTGCCAGCTGCACAAGCCGGTACTGACCGAAACCACTACCCCTACGTGCCACGAATTCGACCCTTCAAACGGCGACGTCTATGTCCTCGACGTAGGAAACCATCTAGTCGACAAGTTTACAGCGACAGGCGAATATCTCAACCAGATCAAAGCACACAACCTCAACGTTAATTTCCCCTTTATCCTGGGAGTCTACGTCGACCAGAATGGCCATCTTTGGACATGTCAGTATGGTGAATCCTTTCTTGGGGAAGTGGACGACTACACTGACGAGGAAGTAAATGAATTCATTTCCAGCCGGGTCATTCCCGGTACGCCTGACGAAAATGAGCCGGGCTTCGTAGTCGACCCCAAGAGTGGCTTCTATTATTTCTATAAAAGCGAATTTTCGGCGCCGCCAGAAAGGCTGACCAGCTTTGGCAGCGGCCTTCTGCTGGCCCCCAACACCACCCAGCCCATTCGTGAATCGATCGGGTCTGAAGTCTCCACTGGCCTCGCCGACGAACCGACGAGCCACGACGTCTATGTCGATACGGGCAGTCGGGTGACGAGGTACAGCGCAGCGCTGGCGCCGCTCGAACGGCTTG
Organism: Solirubrobacteraceae bacterium; assembly: GCA_036501315.1. Taxonomy (GTDB): domain Bacteria; phylum Actinomycetota; class Thermoleophilia; order Solirubrobacterales; family Solirubrobacteraceae; genus Palsa-744. The sequence goes on along the minus strand of DASYAM010000019.1, from coordinate 17,320 downwards.
GAAGCGGAACGCTGGCCAAAGGCAGCGGAGTGAGCGTAGACGACACTACCGAAACCCTGTATATCGCCGACTCGGCCGCCGACGATATCAAGATATTCTTACCTAGACCTCCTGGCGTACCGACGATAGTCGACCACTCAATCTCATCGGTCACAGGCGAAAGCGCGACCGGGGAAGCGGCCATCGACCCGGAGGGCTCCGGCACCTCGTATCGGATCGAATACGGTACCACCGCCGCGTACGGACAAAGCGCACCTAGCCCTGAAGGAGAAGTCGGCTCGGACTACGAAGCGCACGAGGTTGACGTTCCCGTGCAGGGCTTGCTGTCGCACACCGTCTATCACTATCGAATAGTCGCGACAAACGCGTTTGGGACCGTATACGGCGAAGACGAGACGTTTATGACACAGACCACAGGTGTGGCGTCCGCGCTCATCGACGAACGCTCGTGGGAGCTGGCGAGTCCGCCTCACAAGAACGGAGCGGACTTCTTTGGCGCCGGAGATCTGGTACAGGCGGCGGCGGATGGTGATGCGTTCGTCGATCTGGCGAGCCAGCCGACCGAAGACGGCGCGGAAGGCTTCTCCGGCTATGTGGATGTGCTGATGACGAGGGGCTCCGAAGGATGGAGCTCTCAGACGATCGCGCCCGCCCACGCTCAGGGCACGGGGCAGACCAACGGCTCGGAATACCGCTTTTTCTCAGAAGATCTGTCGCGCGGGCTCTTGCAGCCCTATGGTTCGTTTACCGCGCTTTCGCCGGAAGCGTCGGAATCGACTCCGTATCTGCGCACTGACTATGTGGGCGGTGATGTCAACGATCACTGCCTGAGCGGCTGTTACCAGCCATTGGTCACGAGGAGCGATACCGCGCCCGGGGTGCAATTCGGCGACGCCACAGAAGCTGGTTGCCCAACAGTGTTTTGCGGCCCAGAATTCCTCGCGGCTACGCCCGATCTGAGCCATGTGCTGCTTGCCTCCACAGTGCAGCTGACCTCAGAACGAGCGCCGGGCGGAGGTGTCTATGAGTGGTCAAACGGCACGTTGCGTTTGGTGAGCAGTGAACGCCAGGTAGCCGGCGGCAGGTCGACGGCTACCGTTGCCGAAGCTTTTGAACAGCGGTTTGGGATGCACGCGATCTCAGCCGACGGTCAGAGGGTAATTCTCGGTGGCGGCGGTAAAGAAGGAATCTACCTGCACGAAATGTCGAGCGGGACGAACATCAGACTGGACGAACCGGAGGGAGGTCCGGGACCGTCGGTATACCCGCAGTTCGTGGGCGCGAGCGATGACGCGTCGAAGATCTTCTTCATCGACGGCGGCCATCTGACGGCGGCGGGCTCTTCAAGCGGCGCTGATCTGTATGAATACGACACGGATCGAGCAGCAGGTGAAAAGCTGGCCGATCTATCGGTCGACACCAACCCCGGCGAAGCGGCCAACGTTCAAACGGTCTTTGGCGAGAGCCAAGACGGCTCTTACGTCTACTTCGTGGCCGCGGGTGCGCTGGCGCCGGGCGCCTCGCCCGGCGTCTGCGGGAACAGCGAAGAAGAACTCCACGGAGCACAGTCCAATAGCTGTAACATCTATGTGCGCCACGACGGCGTGACCAGCTTTGTCGCCGGCGAATGGCACAACGATGCCGCTGGCGATATCTATGAGGCGAAGTTGACTCGTGTGTCGCCTGACGGACGTTGGCTGTCGTTCATGTCGAGCAGTGGCCTCACGGGGTATGACACGCGCGATGCGCGCACTGGGCAGCCCGATGAAGAGGTGTATCTCTACAGTGCGATAGCGAAAAGTTTGGTCTGCGCGTCGTGCGACCCGACGGGAGCGCGACCGGTAGGAGAGCAGCCAGCGGGCGTTGCCAGCTCTCAGGCCGCGTTGCAGGCCGCCAACGTGCCTTTGTGGGCCAGCTATGGGGAGGGAGGAGTTCTGCCTTATCAGCCTCGCTACCTTGTGGATGGCGGGCGCTTGTTCTTCAACAGCTATGACGCTTTGGTGCCGCAGGACGTTGATGGTACCGAGGACGTGTACGAGTTCGAGCCGTCGGGGACGGGGCGTTGCGCCGCGGCTGTGTCGAGCTATGTGGAGGCGAGGGGTGGGTGTCTTGGTTTGATCTCCTCGGGAACTTCGCCTGAAGAATCGGCGTTTGTGGACGCGAGCGAAACCGGCGGCGATGTGTTCTTTAGAACATCGGCAAGGCTAGTCTCGCAGGATTTCGACAATGCGGCGGACATCTATGACGCGCGTGAATGCTCTGATGCGACACCGTGCTTGCCCGTGGCGTCCGTGTCGCCTGCGAGTTGCGCGACGGGTGATTCGTGCAAGCCCGCTCCGACGCCTCAGCCAGGTCTGTTCGGTCCGCCGCCCAGCGCTACTTTCTCTGGTGCGGGCAATGTGAGCGCTGCGGTCCCTGTTCGCGGCGTCAAATCCAAGTCGCTGACGAGGACGCAGAAGCTCTCGCGAGCGTTGAAGGCGTGTCATCTGAAGAGGTCTCGCGGGCGACGACGCTCGTGCGAAGCAGCGGCAAGGAAGCGATACGGGCTCAAGAAGGGCAAGGCCAACTCCAAGAAGAAGGGCGGACGATGATGATCGGCACTGTCAAGCGTGGTGTCGCGGGTGTTCTCGTGGCGGGTGCGGTCGTCGTCGGTGTGGGCGCTTCGAGTGCGTCGGCGGCTTCGCCGTGGTGGCATCTGACGTCTAATCTGCGTCCTGGCAGTATTCAGCCGGGTAACGCCAAGGACGAGGTGTTGCAGCTGACGGTCGAAGGCAGCGAAGGTCGTTACCTACTCGAAGGCGAAGGTGAAGGCTCCGCCTCGGCCGTCGTCGCGGTGGGAGCGACCAGTCAGGAATTGCAGACGACGCTCGAGGAAATGTATGGCTCTGGCAACGTCGAAGTGACTGGCGGCCCAGGTGAAGAAGGAGGAGCACCGTATGAGATCAAGTTCGTCGGCGCGACGGCAGATCGCCCGGTGAGCCTGAGTGTACCCAGAGCGGCGGTGTCCCGGAAAAACGAAGCGCTCGGACAGGTCAAGATAAGAGAGCTATCGCGTGGCGCGTCCGACGGTGTGATTGTGGTTACGGCCGTGAATCTTGGTGACGCGGACGCCAACCCCGAAGAAGCGCCCGTGACGCTCACGGATGTGCTTCCCCCGGGGTTGCAGCCCGTCGCGATCGAAGGCACCGCAGACGAATCGTTGGCGGCTTTTGGAGACAACAGCTATTCTCTCTTCTGCTCGCTTGGGTCGGTGAGCTGCACGTTTACGGGAATGGCAGCTCCTGGGTCTCCCTCTCTTACTCCCGGCTACAGATATCCTCCGTTTGTTCCACCGTACTATCAGTTGCAGATGCGTATCAGGGTCAACTCTGTGGGGGCGACTACAGACGAGGTAAACGCAGCGAAGATCACAGGCGGTGGCGCGCCGAACGCGGACTTCAAGCGGCCGATCGTCGTCGGTGGCGCTCCTGGGTTTGGGGTGGAAACGTATGAAATACGCCCGGAAGAAGAAGGCGGCGGTGTCGATACGCAGGCAGGGTCGCACCCGTTTCAGCTGACCACCACGCTGATGGTCAACGAAGACGAAAACGGCGATCCAGTCTCCTTGGCGAAGGATCTGCATTTCAAGCTGCCACCGGGCTTGATCGGCAATCCGACGCCGTTCGCCAAATGCACCCTGACGCAGTTCTTGGCCACCGAAACCAGTGAATGTGCGCCGCAGAGCGTTGTGGGTGTCGCGCGGGCGTATGTGAATCTGCGTCTTGGCACGAACGTGCCGTCGTTCGGTCGCGCTGGCGCGAAGACTGCTGTATTTCCCCTGACTCAGCCGTTGTACAACATCGAACCGTCCGTCGGTGAGCCGGCGAGATTCGGCTTTCGCGTCAGCGGCATCCCCGTGCTCTTGGATACGTCGGTGCGCACCGGCGGCGACTACGGCGTGACAGTCGACGCGAAGAACATCTCCGAGGCGGCCGAATTCCTGGGCAGCGAAGTCACCTTCTGGGGCGTGCCGGGCGACACGCGACACAATATCTCCAGAAGCGAAGGGTGCTTGATCCGCGAAATCAAGGCCGCGGAAAAAGAACCCGGCAGCATCTTGCCGGCGTGTCAGCCTTTTGAAGATGCGCATCCGGCGCCGTTGCTGTCGCTGCCGACGTCATGTACGGGTCCGTTGGCTTCGACGGTGGAAGGCGATTCGTGGAAAGAACCGAGCGCCATGGTTTCCTCGCAGACCACTTTGCCGTTGCCCTCGCTGGACGGGTGCAACCGCCTGCAGTTCGACCCGTCAATTGAAGTGGCTCCGGACAGTCGCGCGGCGAGCACACCGACGGGGTTGGCGGTCAGTGTGCACGTGCCGCAGTCGGTGAGCTTGAACCCGAGTGGGCTGTCCGAGGCCGACGTGAAGAGCACGACCGTCGCGTTGCCCGCGGGTATCGCGGTCAATCCTTCGGGCGCGGACGGGTTGCAGGGGTGTTCTGAAGCACAGATCGCGTTGAACAGCGCCGATCCCTCGACGTGTCCGGATGCGTCAAAGGTAGGGCTGGTGAAAATCAAGACGCCGCTATTGCCGAACCTGTTGGAAGGTGCGGCGTATTTGGCGGCTCAGAATGCAAACTCGTTTGGAAGTCTTCTCGCTTTGTATGTGTTTGTCGAAGATCCGGTATCGGGCTCGCGGGTGAAGCTCGCGGGCGAAGTCGTGCCGAACCCGACGACGGGCCAGTTGGTAGCGACGTTCAAGAACACGCCGCAGCTACCGTTTGAAACGTTCGAACTGCATTTCTTCGGCGGGGACCGTGCGCCGTTGGCGAGCCCGGCGCATTGCGGCGCGTACACCACGACGGCGTCGATCGAGCCGTGGACTGGTACCGGAGAAGCAGGGGCAAGCTCGACGTTTGACATCGGGAGTGGTCCTGCGAGCTTTAGCGAACCTGGCGGCAGTCCCTGCCCCGGCGACACCCTGCCGTTCGCTCCGTCGTTGACTGGTGGCGCGACGAACCTCAGCGCGGGAGCGTTCTCGCCGTTCACACTGACGATGACCCGTAAAGACGGCGAACAGAACCTGCAATCGGTAGAAGCGCATTTGCCGCCAGGTCTATCGGGAATACTCTCGAACGTCGAACTGTGCCCCGAACCGCAAGCGAATCTCGGAGAGTGCGGTCCGAACAGCCTGATCGGCGAAACGACGATCTCCGTGGGAGTCGGTGGCGATCCGTTCACCGTCGGTGGCGGGAAGTTCTATCTCACCGGCCCGTACAACGGTACTGGCAGCTGCACGGTGGGTAGTGTTGGGTGTGCTCCGTTCGGGATCACGTTTGAGGTTCCCGCGAAGGCAGGACCGTTCGATCTGAAGCGCAACTCGGCGAATCCTGCGGGTGAGGATCCCTGCGACTGCGTGATCGTCAGAGCGAAGATCGAAGTCGATCCGATAACTGCTGCGATCACGATCACGAGCGATCCTCCGGGCTCACGGTATGCGATACCGACGAGCATCGAAGGTATCCCCCTGGAAATCCAGCGCGTCAACGCGACCACGACCCGCGGCGACTTCCAGTTCAATCCCACGAGTTGCAACAAGATGGCGGTCACTGGCACGATCCATTCGAGCGAGAACGCGACCCGTACTATCGGTGTGCCGTTCCAGGTCACCAACTGCGCGGCGCTGGGCTTCAAACCAGCGTTCAAGGTCTCGACGTCTGGGAGGACCTCTAAAGCTAGGGGTGCGAGCCTGAACGTGAGGCTGGTCTATCCCAAAGCGCCGTTCGGGTCACAGGCGAACGTCAAGAGCGTAAAGGTGGACCTCCCAAAGCAACTGCCCTCACGCCTGACGACGTTGCAGAAGGCGTGCACCTCCGCACAGTTCCAGGCCAACCCGGCGGGCTGTCCGGAAGCGTCGATCGTGGGGTACGGCACCGCGATCACGCCGCTGATACCGGTCCCGCTCTCCGGTCCTGCGTATTTCGTGTCCTATGGGGGGGCGAAATTCCCCGAACTGGTGATAGTGCTCCAAGGGTATGGCGTGACGCTCGACTTGCACGGCGAAACGTTCATCAGCAAAGCGGGTATCACGAGCAGCACCTTCAGTACCGTTCCCGACGCTCCTGTCGGAAGCTTCGAACTGAACCTTCCCCAGGGCAAGTACTCGGCGCTCGCAGCCAACGGCAACCTCTGCCAGTCCAAGCTGTCGATGCCGACGGCGTTCGTAGCCCAGAACGGCATGGAAATCCACGAGTCCACAGCGATCAGCGTGACGGGCTGTCCTAAGGCGAAGGCTCTCACCAGAGCACAGAAGCTCACCGTCGCGCTGAAGGCCTGCCACAAAGACAAAAAGCAGGCCAAACGCTCAGCGTGCGAAGGGCAGGCACGGAAGCGATACGGGCCGCTCGCGCGGCACAAGGGCAAGTCCAAGAAGAACAAGAAGTAGCAGTAGCAGTAGTAGTAGCAATGAGGGTCGGCTTGTCAAACAAGGAGAGGAGCAGGTAAATGTCCAGACGGGCTAGAAGCGTCATGCTGAGAGGGGTGCCGGTGGTGGTGGTGTCGTTGTTGGTGATGCTTGGTGTGGTGGTCTCTTCGGCGTTTGCGGCGCCGCAGGGCATCTTCTCTATATACGCGCAGTGCCCGACGGGAACGCCGGGGGTGACGTTGTGCGTCTTCGGCCAGACGACCAGCGGGGAGCTGTCGATCGGCTCGACAGAAGTACCGATCGACAAGACGATCACCGTCCAAGGCGGCGCGATCCCAACCGGTAACCCGGAAGACCCGAGAGAATATTTCCTCGTACCGGCACAGAACGGCGAAAGCCTGTCGAAAACAGAGCTGAACGTGCCTGGAGGCCTGCTCAATAAGGGCGACTGCGGGGAAATCAGGGGCAGGGGATTCCTTGAAAGGATCGCCCGCGGAGCGTGCAGAGCGATCGCTAGGAGCAGAGCGACATGGCTCACAGCGACTACCGAACTTCTCGCGAGCGAAAAAGACCCCGCGGTCTTCGACTTCGGGGCACTCGCGAGAGAAACTGGAGCGGCGCTGACACTGCCGGTGAGGATCCATCTCAAAAACCCGTTCCTCGGGAAAGCGTGCTACATCGGGTCCCCGACAAACCCCATCCAGCTGCACCTGACGACAGGAGCATCAGGGAACGCGCACGGCAAACTAGGCGAAGTGGAAACGCTCGAGGAACAAGAACAACTGCAGCTCCGTGTCTTTGACAACTCCCTCGTCGACAATTCGTTCGCGGCCCCCGGAGCCGAAGGCTGCGGCGATCTGGGATTCATCAAGGGCTATCTCGACTCGATCATCGACGCAAAACTCAAAATCCCTAACAACCCAGGAGCAAACACCGTAGTCCTCAATGGCGAACTCAAGGCAGCAACCCCCGAAGCGATACTCGCCAGCGAAACATTCTAAAACCGAGCGCGAGATCACACGCCGCGCAGATCTCAAGCGATCTGCGCGGCGCCGCGCACAACGCCGGAGAGACTCGACAGATCGCCGGCGACGCTCGACGAGAACCTAAGTCGAGACACCACCACTGAAGCCACCGACGAGCATCCCCCGCCCGAGGTGGGCGCCGAGCACCGGGCCGACCTCGGTGCAGAACAGCGGGTCGTGCCCGAAGATCGCGGTGCCCTCGACCACCAGCCGCGTGGCGTCTTCGGGCGCCTGGGCGTGCTGGATGAACCAGTCGGTGGCGCCGCGATCGTGCAGCTCCTGTAGGTAGGCGACCATCCGCTCGAACGCGCGTCGCTGGGTACGGACCCGCCCGACGGGGGCGATCTCGGTGCCGAAGGTGAGGATCGGCTTGACCTTCAACGCGGTTCCCACCATCGCTTGGGCGGCCCCGATCCGCCCCCCGCGGTGCAGGTACTCGAGCGTGTCCAGGCAGAACCAGATGTCAAGCGTCTCACGGGTGCGCTGCGCCCCGTCGATCGCCTCCTCGAGCGTGGCACCCCGCTCGGCAAGATCCGCGGCCACGAGCACCATGCAGCCGAGGCCCCCGGCGCCGGTCTGCGCGTCGAGAATCTCCACGCGTCCCGAATGCCCTTCCTCGGAGGCGATCCGGGCCGCTTCGCGCGCGCTCGCGCACGTGCCTGAGAGGCCGCTTGCGATATGCACCGAGATGATGTCCCGCCCAGCAGCGAGCAGCGGCTGGTAGCAGGCGAGGAAGTCGCCGACCGACGGCTGTGAGGTCGTCGGCAGGCTCGGCGAGTCGTGCAGCCGGGTGTAGAACGCGTCGAGGTCCTCGTACTCGTGCTCGGGCTTCAGATCCCCGTCCCAGCCCACGTACAGGCTGACCTGACGGATGCCCCACCGTTCGATCAGGGCCCACGGCAGGTAGGACGTGCTGTCCGTGACGACGGCCAGGCCGGAGCTCGCCTCGTGTGTGGGTGTGTCGCTAGAAACGCTCATGTAGCGCCGTAGCCTACGGCTGCCGGCCGATCGACGCTGGCGACAGGCATCTATATCAATTTGCGTATACTTATACCGCCATGGAGGTCACCGAACTGATTCGCGATGCACGCAGGGCCGCCGGCATCACCCAGCGCGCGGTTGCTGAACGGGCAGGCACGGCGCAGCCGGCCGTCGCGGCGTATGAGTCGGGCGCGCGTACTCCGAGTCTTGCGACGCTCGAGCGCCTGCTCGGGGCGTGCGAGCACGACGTCGAAATACGCGTGCGCCCGCGCATCCGTCGCGGCGCAGCAGCGCTCGCCGAGCTCTCCCAGACGATCAAGCAGGACCTTCAAGCAGGCCACGAGCAGGATGCGTTGCGGCTGCTGTTCGGGTTCGCGGACGACTTCCGTGGCTCCTCGCGCCCTGGCGCGATCGAGCTCATCGCCCAAGAGCCCGAGGGGACAGGCGACAGGCGCTTTGACGCGGCGCTGGGCGGCGTCGCTGAGTTCTTCGCGGCCGAGCGTGGGATCGCAGCCCCCGCCTGGGTGGAAGCGCCCGAGCGCTTTGTCGAGCCGCTGTGGTTCGTGGCGAGCCGGCCTGAGTTCAACGCCTACACGCTGGCCCACACGCCTGCCGCCTTCCTCCGCCACGGTGTCCTGATCGCGCGCGAGGTCTTCGATCGTGTCTGAGCGTCGTCAGTTCAGCGCGGCGAAGATCCTCAGCGCGCTGCAGGCACTCGGCGGTGAGCTGAGCGGTGAAGGCATCCGCGGGCAGATCTTCATCGTCGGCGGCGCCGCGATGGCGCTGGCCTACTCGACACGGCGTGTGACGAAGGACATCGAGGCCGTGTTCGAGCCGAAGGGCGCGATCTACGCTGCCGCGAAGAAGGTTGCCGAGGAGCGTGGCCTGCCTGAGGACTGGCTGAACGATGCGGCGAAGGCGTTCATGCCCGGCTCGGACGCCGAAGCTCGGCCGGTGCCCGACATCGAGGGGATCGAAGTCACCACCGCCTCGCCGAGATATCTGCTCGCGATGAAGCTGATGGCGATGCGCTTCGGCGAGGACGACGAAGACATCGAGATCCTGCTCGACCAGTGCGGCATGCACAGCGCGCAGGAGGCGCTCGAGCTGCTCGAGCGGATGTATCCAGCGCAGGAACCGCCGGCGAAGACGCGATTCTTCCTGGCGGAGCTCCTGGGCGCGTAGCGGCGCCAGCGCGCAACGTACGCTTGCAGCGTGTACGCGCTCCTCGCGGCGACCTCGGTCGGACAGAGCCTCAGCTCGTTCTTCGACGCGGTCGGCCAGTTCTTCTCAGACCTGGCGGCGGTCCACTTGGGGGCGCTGCTGCTGGGTCTCGCGTTCTTCGGGCTGAACCTGACGCTGCGCTCGCGCGCGTTCTTTCACAGCCTGCGCGCCGCCTATCCCGCCGTGAGCTTTCAATGGCGGCGCATCTGGGGTGCGTACTTCGCGGCGGTGGGCTTCAACAACGTCGTGCCGGCGCGCGGGGGAGACGTGATCAAGCTGTTCCTCGCGCGCTCCTCGATCCCGGGGGCGAGCTATCCGACCGTCGCGGCCGCGTTCTTCGTCGAGTCGATCTTCGACGCGAGCGTCGGCGTGCTCGTGCTGATCTTCGCGTTCACCCAAGGGGTCTTTCCCAAGCCGCCGGACTTCTCCAAGCTGGGCTCGTTCGACATCTCATACCTCGCCGAGCACTTTCGCTTCACGCTGTTCTTGATCACGGTGCTCGTGGTCCTCGGCCTGATCGTGTTCGCGCTGTTGTCGGTCCGTGCGCGCGCGTTCTGGACGCGCGTGCGCCAGGGCGTGACGATCCTCGGCGACCGCCCTCGCTATCTGCGCGAGGTCGCCGCCTGGCAGGCGGCGGGATGGCTGTGTCGCTTCGTCGCGTTCTGGTTCCTGCTCGACGCGTTTCGCGTCGGCGGCTCGGTCAAGAACGTGCTGCTCGTGTTCGGCGTCAATCAGGTCGCTGGAGCGGTCCCGTTCACGCCGGGCGGCGCCGGTGTGCAGCAGGCGCTGCTCGTGAAGGTGTTCGCCACGAACGCGCCGACCGCGGTCGTCGCCGCCTACTCGGTCGGCCAGCAGATCGCGATCGCCGCGTTCACCGCGCTCGTGGGTCTGGGCGCGATTGTGTTCATCTTCCGCTTTCGCTCCTTCAAAGAGGTGCTCTACGCCGGGCGCGCTTCACGCGAGGCCGAGCGTGCGGCTGAGCGAGCCGGGGTGCTGATGGTCGAGGATGACCCGTCGTGGGAGGACGATCCTCCTCCGCCGCGGGCTCGCGGCCCGCGCGCGCAGCGCTACTGAAGCCCCTCGCGGGCCTCGCGCACGAGCGCCACCGCCTCGGGGAAGATGCGGACCATTACCGTGCGGATCTCCTCCGCCTGTGCCTCGGCGTTGCCCTGCAGGTTGACGCGCTGCACCGCCGCGACGGTCATGTCGACGGCGAGCTTGATCGCGTTGTCGGCCCACGCGAGGCGCTGCTGCCCCTGCATCTGTTCGGCGAACTCCGCCAAGCGCCGCTGCAGCTCCTCGGGATCGCCGAACAGGTCTCCAAAGCCGCCGCTCTCCATGCGGTCATCGTAGTACACGCGTCCGCGTGCGCTGGCGTCGAAACCGTAGACTGCCGCTTCATGGCAAGCGCAAGCGAGATCTCAAAGCAGGTCGCCTACGAGAGCGAACGACGCGCGCGCTTGGGCGTGCCGGCCGCCGCGGGCGGGGTGCTGTTCTTGATCAGCGCGATCCTTACCAATGCGGTGATCAGCGCGCTGCCCTCGGTTGGACTGCTGCAGGGTTTGCGACCGGCGTTGCAGGGGATCGCGAAGCCGGCGCGGAGCGCCCGTGCGGAAGAGGTGAAATACCTCTCCCATCACGCGTTTGGCCTGATCGCCGGCAGCGTGCTCGAGGCGGTCGCGGCGATCGCGTTGACATTGGTCTTGTTGTTCCTGTTGTCGGCGACGCGCTTTCGCCGGGCCGAGACCCCACGCGCGGCCGGCCCGCTGGTGATCGCTGGCGGCGTGGGGCTGGCGGTGTTCGGGATCGCCAGCCAGGTGGTGCGCGCGATCCAGACCCACAAGTTCGCGACCGGGCACGACTTCAGCGAGGCGGCGGTCGAACACGCGTTGACGAAGGGTGCCGCGAACCTGGCGATCGGCTATCTCGGCCTGCTCGCGCCGCTCGTGTTGGCGCTCGGTCTGGTCATGGTGCTGCTGTCGGCGACACGGGTCGGGCTAATCACCCGCTGGCAGCGGGGATTGGGGATCGCGACCGCGGTCGTGATCCTGCCGCTGTTCGCGGGCATCTTCTACCTGCAGCTGGTCCCGGCGGCGTGGATGGTGTCGGTGGGTTTCCTATTCTTGGGGCGGCTGCCCGGCGGCGATCCACCCACATGGGCGTCAGGCGTTGCCTGCCCGTGGCCGTCCCCGGCGGAGGTCCGTGCCGCCAAGGAGGGGACGGGCGCAGACGTGGGGGCGACGGCCCCGACGGATGGTGCGGATGTGGCGCCGGCCCCGTCGACGAACGGCCGCTCCTCGCGTAAGCGCCGCCGTAAGGGCGGCGCGCGCAGCTGATCGCTCGCCCGGCTGATAGCTCGCCACGCTGAGAACACTTGTAGTCAACGCATCGTTACAGCAGCCGGCTGCCGTGTAGCCGACAACCTCGCGATCGACGATTAGACCGGGCCGCGCTTGGGTAACAGTGCATTACACAAGCATTGTCGACGCCGCCCCGGCTGCGGGCGCGGTGCGTGAGGAGGACTTCCAATGGAGGCAGCGACAATCCAGCGCCGGGAGGTCACGGCGCGAGGGCAGGATCCGACGCGAGGTGAGGGTGACCGCGCCACAGGCTGGAAACCGGCCGATCCCGGCCCGCTAGGGCTGGGCGCGTTCGCGATGACGACGTTCGTGCTGTCGATGTTCAACTCGAACCTGGTCAACCCCAAGGGCACGGCGGTTGTGCTCGGGCTGGCGCTCGCCTACGGCGGGATCGTGCAGCTGATCGCGGGCTTGTGGGAGTTCCGCACGGGGAACACGTTCGGCGCGGTCGCGTTCTGCTCGTTCGGCGCGTTCTGGATCTCGTTTTGGGCGTTGAACGTGTTCTACGCAAAGGGCATCACCGGCAACGTCGGTCATGCGCTCGGCGTGTACCTGTGGGCGTGGGCGATCTTCACGGCCTACATGACGGTCGCCGCGTTGCGCGTCAGCGGGGCGGTGCTGCTCGTGTTCGTGCTGCTGACGGCGACGTTCATACTGCTCGCGATCGGCAACATCGGCCCGCACCCGAGCGTCCTTCACTGGGGCGGCTACGTCGGCCTCGCCACGGCGGCGGCCGCGTGGTACGCGTCGTTTGCGGCGGTCACCAACTCGACGTTCGGGCGCACGGTGCTACCTGTGATGCCGCTCAGCGGGCGATAAGGTCGTACGGGCTATGGCGAGCGAGCTGGAGTCGTCCACCGGAGAGGTGTTGGATCGTGAGCTCGCGGGGCTGCTCGAGGTCGAGAGCTTCGACCCGCCGAGCGAGTTTCGCGAGCACGCGCTGCTGAACGATCCCGCGGTCTACGAGCAGGCGGCGCGCGACCCGCAGGCGTGGTGGGTCGAGCAGGCCGAGCGGTTGCACTGGTTTCGCAAGTGGGACACGGTGTTGGACGACTCCAATCCGCCGTTTTACAAGTGGTTTCAGGGCGGCACGCTGAACGTGTCCTACAACTGTCTCGACCGCCACGTCGAGGCGGGGAGGGGCGAGCGGGTCGCGTTTCACTGGCGCGGTGAGGACGGCTCGGAGCGCGACATCACCTATGCGGAGCTGCTGGCCGACGTGCAACGGCTCGCGAGCGCGCTGAAGGATCTCGGCGTGAAGCAGGGCGACGTGGTCGGGATCTATCTGCCGATGATCCCCGAGGTGGTCGTCTCGATGCTCGCGTGCGCGCGCATCGGCGCGCCCCACAACGTCGTATTCGGCGGCTTCTCCGCGGAGGCGGTGCGCGAGCGGATGGAGTTCTCCGAGGCGAGGGTGCTGATCACGGTGGACGGCGCCGCGCGCAAGGGCAAGACCGCGCCGGTGAAGGAGCGCGTCGACGAGGTGATGGGGGATCTGCAGACGCTCGAGAAGATCGTCGTGGTCAAGAGCAAGGATTCGCCGCACGAGATGAAGGCGGGGCGCGACGTCTACTACGACGAGATCGTCGCGGCCGCCAATCCGAAGTGTGCGGCCGAGGAGCTCGACGCGGAGCACCCGCTGTACATCCTGTACACGTCGGGCTCGACGGCCAAGCCGAAGGGGATCTTGCACACGACCGGCGGCTACCTGACGGGCGTCTCGGCGACCCATCGCTACGTGTTCGACTTGAAGCCGGAGAGCGACGTGTACTGGTGCGCGGCCGACGTCGGCTGGGTGACGGGCCACTCATACATCGTGTATGGCCCGTTGTGCAACGGCGCCACGTCGGTCATGTGGGAGGGCGCGCCGGACTACCCCGATAAGGGCATCTGGTGGGAGATCGTCGAGCGCTACGGCGTTACGACGCTGTACTGCGCGCCGACTGCGATCCGCGCGTGTATCAAGTGGGGCGCGGACTGGCCGAACGGGCACGACCTCTCGACGCTGCGCCTGCTGGGGAGCGTGGGCGAGCCGATCAACCCGAAGGCGTGGCTGTGGTACCACAAGGTGATCGGCGGCGAACGCTGTCCGATCGTGGACACGTGGTGGCAGACCGAGACGGGCGCGATCATGATCACGCCGCTGCCCGCCATCACGCAGACGAAGCCGGGCTCGGCGACGCAGCCGTTCCCGGGGGTCGCGGCGGAGGTGCGCGACGAGTCGACCGGCGAGCCGATCGAGGAGGGGCAGGGACTGCTGGTCCTCACCCGGCCGTGGCCGTCGATGCTGCGCACGCTGTACAAGGAGGACGAGCGCTTCGTAGAGACCTATTTCAAGCGCTTTGGCAAGGAGACCTACCTCGTGGGCGACGCGGCGCGGCGCGACAAGGACGGCTACCTGTGGGTGATCGGGCGGATCGACGACGTGGTGAATGTATCCGGGCACCGGCTGTCGACCGCGGAGGTAGAGTCGGCGATCGTCGCGCACGCGGACGTCGCCGAGGCCGCGGTGATCGGCCAGCACGACGAGGACTCCGGCCAGGCGATCGTCGCGTTCGTGACGCTGCAGGGAGACCTGCGGGGCGACGAGAGCACGGTCGAGGGCATCCGCGCGACGGTGGCGGAGCGGATCGGCAAGTTCGCCCGCCCGAAGCGGATCATCTGGGCCGACGACCTGCCGAAGACACGCTCGGGCAAGATCATGCGCCGCCTCTTGCGCGACATCGCCGAGGGGCGTGCGCTGGGCGACGTGACGACGTTGCGCGACCCGACGGTGACAGCGCAGCTGGAGGAGCGCGTGAAGGAGCTGCAGGCGCAGGAGGACTGATCGCGCGGGCGGGTCGTGCAGGCGCGGATTTCTTGGGAACGGCCTCCGGCCGCGGGCGTGCGCGTGGCGATCAAAGGGGGCGGTGGGCGACCCTGGGCCGTGGAACTCACCCGCTCCGTGAATTCCATGCAGCCACTCTAATCTGATCTTTATGTGGCTCTGGGACGCTACGACTCTTGCCGCCCCCGGATTCCGATCAGACTTCGGCCGCCGCCTTCCCCCCGGACTCCCCGCCCGCGTCGGGCACATCCGCGATCGAGACGCGCGGTCTGACCAAGCGCTTTGGCGCGCGAGCGGCGATCGATAACGTCGACCTGCACGTCCCGCGCGGCAGCGCGTTCGGCTTTCTCGGGCCGAACGGCGCCGGCAAGACGACGATGATCCGCATGCTGCTCGGCTTGACGCACGCGAGCGCCGGCACGATGAGCCTGCTCGGCCATCCCGTGCCCGCCGAGCGTGGGGAGGCGCTGGGAAGGGTCGGCGCGATCGTCGAGGAGCCGCGCTTTCACCCTTATTTGAGCGGTCGCGAGAACCTGCGCATCGTCGCTGCCGCGCGCGGGCCGGAGGCCTCGGCCCGGATCGCGCCCGCGCTCGCCCGCGTGGGGCTGGCCGAGAGGGCGGACGAGAAGGTGAAGAAGTACTCGCTCGGGATGCGCCAGCGCCTTGGCGTCGCGCGCTGTCTGCTGGCCGACCCGCTGCTGCTGATCCTCGACGAGCCGACGAACGGCCTCGATCCGGGCGGGATTCAGGAGTTCAGGGAAATGATCAGGGAGATGGTCGAGCAGGAGGGCCGCACGGTCTTCCTCTCCTCGCACCTGCTCGACGAGGTCGAGAAGATCTGCGACGCGGCGGCGATCGTCGATCGCGGCAAGATCGTCACTCAGGGAGCGATCGCCGACCTGGCCGAAGGCGGCACGCGGCACGAGCTGATCGTCGGCGTGGACGACCCCGAGCGCGCACTGGGCGTACTCGACTCCCTCGATGCCGTGCGCGAAGCGCGCCACGGCGACGGCGGTCTGCGCGTCGTGCTCGCCGGCGGCCCGGCCACCGCGGCCGAGATCAATGCGAAGCTCGTCGGCGCGGGCCTCGCTGTGGCTCGCCTGGAGCCCGTGCGCCACAGCTTGGAGCAGCGCTTCCTGGAGATCACCTCGCGGCTGGACGGGGCGCCGGTCGAGCCGCGCGAGCAGGCGGCGGTATGAGCAGCGCGGCGATCGGACAAGAGAGCCCAGGCTCCACCCCCGCGGCGCCGGCACCCCCCGTGCGTGGGGGTTCGGGTGTGGCGATGCAGATGTTCGGCGCGGACTTGCTCAAGCTGCGCAAGAAGCGCGGCACGCTGATCTGGGCGACGGTGTTGGCGATCGCCCCGATCGTGATCTTCTTCGCCGTAACCGCGATCCAGCACTCGTCGAACCCGGCGAAATACGAACCGGCCGGAGGGCTGCACGCCTTCAGCGACGGGCTGCGCGTGCTGGCCCTGTTCTTCGGGCCGCTAGCCGCGATCCTGATCGGGGTGGAGGCCGGCACCGGCGATGCCTCGGCAGGGGTCTTTCGCGATCTCGTCGTCACCGGCCGCTCGCGCCTATCGCTGTTCCTCTCGCGCCTGCCCGCCGCGCTCGCGCTCTGCTGGGCGGTGATCCTCACCGGCTTCGTGCTGCTCCTCGCAGGCTCGTTCGTGTTCGCCTCGAACCTGCCGACGCCGAGCGGGGCACTGATCCTGAACGGTCTCCTGTTTGCGCTGTTCGCGACCGGCGTGCTCTGTCTGGTCGCGGTTGGGTTCGCGTCGCTGACGACCTCAAAGCCCGCCTCGATCACAGCGCTGATCGGCTGGCAGCTCGTGGCCAGCCCACTGCTTGTCTCGATCAGCTCGCTCGGCAGCGCTCGCAAGGGATTGCTCAGCCAGGCGCTCGCCCACTTCAGCCCGGTGCACATCGACAGTGGCGGACACGGGGCCGCGGTCTCGCTCGCGCAGGGCGGGGCGATCCTCGTGACGCTGATCTGGCTGGCGGTGTTCCTCGCGCTCGGGGCATGGCGCACGCGCACGATGGACGCCTGACCAGGGAGTCGCTGGGCGGCGCGAGGGCTTTTGTAGAGCCCTTTCGACCAGTTCTTCATAAATCTGATCAGGATTATGCTATTTATGTCTCCTCCACCCAATCTCCCAAGGAGGAAGCCCCATGCACCTACGCCTGTCTCGCCTCATCCCAAGAATCACCTCGCTCAGGCGGGGCTCGCTCAGACGGGCCGCGGCGTTTGCCGCCGTAGTCGCGCCGACGGCGCTCGCGGCCGTGGCCGTTCCGGCGGCCCAGGCGATCACACCGACCGCACCTCCGCCGGTGTCGGTTCTCACCTCAAACGGGCACAACGGCAAGGGCGACATCTTCATCTCCCCGTTCGGCGACGCGAGCACGTACGCCAATGGCCCGGAGATCATCGACGGTCAGGGCAACGTCGTCTGGTTTCAGGCGGTCCCGGCCGGTGAGGAGGCGAGCGACTTCCGCACCCA
>DASYAM010000018.1:0-21084 GCA_036501315.1 Solirubrobacteraceae bacterium | reverse complement strand
CCAAGCGCGCCTGGTCGTCGGGGCGCTGGTTGTGCGGCGACTTCATCAAGTACGAGGACGGGCCGTCGAGCTGGCCGCCGACGCCGTTGTTCAGCGCGAGCTTGCAGCAGCGCACGGCATCGATCACGATGCCGGCGGAGTTCGGCGAATCCCAGACCTCGAGCTTCAGCTCGACGTTCAGCGGCACGTCGCCAAAGGCCTGGCCCTCGACCCTGATGTGCGCCCACTTGCGGTCGGTCAGCCACGGCACGTAGTCGGACGGGCCGATGTAGACGTCCTCGGCCGGCAGCTTGTGGTCCATGATCGACGTGACGGCGTTCGTCTTGGAGATCTTCTTCGACTCCAGGCGCTCGCGCTCGAGCATGTTGTAGAAGTCCATGTTGCCGCCGACGTTTAGCTGCGAGGTGCGCAGCATCTTCACGCCGCGGTCGGCGAACAGCCGCGCGAGCGTACGGTGCACGATCGTCGCGCCGACCTGCGACTTGATGTCGTCGCCGACGATCGGCAGGCGGGCTGCTTTGAAGCGCTTGTCCCAGTACGGCTCGCGCGCGATGAACACGGGGATGCAGTTGACGAAGCCGCAGCCGGCCTCGAGCACCTGCTCGACGTACCACTTGGTCGCGTCCTCGGAGCCGACGGGCAGATAGGAGACGACGACGTCGGTGTGGGTCTCCTTGAGGATGCTGACGATGTCGGCGGTCTCACCTGGAGCCTTTTTGATCTTCTGCTTGAGGTACTTGCCGAGGCCGTCGTGGGTCATGCCGCGATACACGGGCACGCCGAGGCTGCGCGGAACCTTGGCGAACTTCATCGTGTTGTTCTGTCCCGCCCAGATCGCCTGGCCGAGGTCCTTGCCGACCTTGGTCGAGTCGATGTCGAAGGCGGCCGTAAACTCGATGTCGCGTACGTGATAGCCGCCGAGGTCGACGTGCATCAGGCCCGGCACGTCCAGCGAGGGGTCGGCGTCGCGGTAGTAGTGCACGCCCTGGACGAAGGCCGAGGCGCAGTTGCCGACACCGACGATCGCGACCCGCACCTTCTCGGACTGGTAGCGCGAGGCTCCGTTTCTGGAGGGCGTGCCGTTGCTCGAGGCGCGGCCGTTGCTGTGCTGTGTGCTCACGGTTTCAATGTCCTTCCTGAGGGCCTGAGGCCCGGTCAAGGGAGCATTTGGGCTCCCTTCTCTCGCGGGGTGGCGACGGACCGAGCCGTTGCCCGCAGAGACTACTCCGCGGGACGTCTTAGGTCACACCGAAAGCTCGCGGCGTACATGCCGAATGCGCTGGGCGACGGTGATGAGGCTGAGCGCCGCGAGCACGTACACGGCGGGCTGCAGCAGCTCGAAGCTGCCGAGCGAGGCCCCGCGCGCGAACAGCAGCCCGATCGAGAGGATCGCGACGCGCACCGGCCGGGTGGCGATCCCGACCTTGCATTCGACGCCGAGCGCCTCGGCGCGCGCGCGGGTGTAGGAGACCATCAGCGACGCCAGCACCGCGACGACCACGGCGGCCGCCGCCACGCGGTTGCCGTGCAGGGCGAAGTAGCCGGCCACGGCGGTCAGCACGACGCCCTCCTCGATGCGGTCGAGGGTGGAGTCGAGGAACGCCCCGAACGGCGTGCCCTTGCCCGACATGCGCGAGTAGCGGCCGTCGAGCGTGTCCATGATCGAGCCGACGATGAAGGCGAGGCCGCCGAGGAAGAACAGCCGCTCCCACACGAGCACGGCCGCGAGCAGGTTGAGCGCGAAGCCGGTCAGCGAGATCGCGTTGGGGGTCAGGCGCGACTCGACCAGGCGGTTGCGCACGAGCGCGCGGCGCTCGCCCGCGCCGATCGGCGCGCGGGCGCGCGGGCGTCCGGCACGGGAGGCCGCACGCCGGCCCCGGCGTGGCGGCGCCTGATGGCGCGTGGGGGCCATCAGGCGGCGACCGAGAGCGTCGTCGTCGCGGTCATCCGCTGGTCCTCCAGCTCGGCCGCCGCGGAGAAGCGCCAGACGTCGGGGCGCATGCGCGCCAGCCGGCGGGCGCCGTAGGCGGAGACGCCGGCGGTGAGCGCCCCGAGCAGCGCATCGAAGATGAAGTGGTTGGCGGTGGCGACGATCACGAAGGCCATCAGGAAGGGGTAGAGCACCCACAGGACGCGCATGGCCCTGATGCGCACGAGTCGCGCGAGCGGCCAGCCGATCATCAGCGCGAAGGCGACATGCATCGAGGGTACGGCTGCGTAGGGGTTGAACAGGACGTTGGCGGATGCGCTCGCATGGGAGACCTTGACGCCGGTGAAGTCCGAGACGGAGTCGATGAAGCCCCACTCGGGCATGAACCGCGGCGGCGCCGTCGGGAACACGGTGTAGCCGACCAGCGCGATGAACATCGCGATCATGAACATGTTGCGCACGAAGTAAAAGGAGCGGTTGTGGCGCAGGTAGAGGTAGAGCAGCGCACCGAACGTCACGGTCGTCTGCGCGTTCACGTACAGCCAGCTCGACACCTCCATCAGGGCGTGGCTGCCGGATGCCCACGCCTGCACGGAGGGCTCGACGAAGAAGTGCATCGAGCGCTCGAGCGAGATCAGGTCACGCGCATGGGCGAAGGCGGCGTTCGCATCGCCCTCGACGAGGCCCCGCACGAACCGATAGGCGAGGTAGGCCGCAGCGAACAGCAGGACCTGGCGCAGCGCATCCAGCCAACCGTGCGGCAGGAGGCGCGCCTGCAGGGCACGAACGCGAGCGGGCATCTACTTGTGAAGCCTAGCCCATGAACCGGAACAGGCGCCAGTGCTGTGAGCGCCAGACTTCGCGCAGATAGGGCAAGCCGCGCGCGACGAGCGCTCCCTCCTCCTTGCCGGCGTAGTCGAGGCGGGCGTCGGGCAACGCGACGTAGAGCACGCGGTTTTCGTCGAGCCACGCGCGATAGGCGGCCGCGGTGAGGGTCGGGCGGTAGAACAGGGCGGCATAGCGCGTGTCGAGCTGGCGGTCCCAGCCGCGAGCGAGCGAGACGTGGACGTGACCGGCCACGTAGGCGGCCTCCGCGTGGGTGGCGGTCAGCGGTACCTCGACGATTGTCGGCATGTCATGGCGCAGGTGTTGCAGCTGGGATAGCAGGGGGGCGTAGTAGGGGGCGTTCGCCGAGGACTGTCCCGCGATCAGGGACAGGTCGCCGATCGGCGTGTTGAGCTGCCAATAGAGGAGCACCGGAGCGAGCAGGCACAGCACGCGGCGGCGGCGGTCCCACAGCACGCCGGTCAAGAGCGGCGCGGCGAGCGGCGGCCCGAGGCGGGCGGCGTTGCCGCCGACGGGGGTGGCGATCGCGAACGAGCCGATCAGCGCGAGCGCGTACAGCGCGCCGCCGACGCGCACGACACGGCGCGCGCGGGGAGAAAGCGGTCCCCGGGGAAGCAGCAGCGCGATCAGCACGACACCCCCGAGGGCAGGCCAGAAGGACGACGGCGCGAACGGCTCGTACCCGCCTTCGGGGAAGGCGAGGCTCAGCACGAGGATCGGCGCGAGCGCGGCGACGGTCAGCGCGAGCCCCTCGGCTCGGGGCCTCCACGCGAGCGCGCGGGCGAGGAAGGCGAGTGCGAGGAACGCACCGGCGACGGGGCTCGCGACGCTCGTCAGCACCGTGAGCAGCAGCGCGAGCGCGAGCCGTCCGCGCATCAGCGCGAGCACCGCGCCGAGCCCGATCGCGAAGCCGAGGTCGTAGGGGACGCGCCCGGAGAGCAGCTCGGCGCAGATGCCGAGCGCGAATACGCAGGCGGCCACGCGTCCGGCCACCAGGCCGAAGGCGCGCTCGGCGATCAGGCCGAACAGGACGCTCGCCGCGAGCGCCGAGCAGGCGAGCAGCACGCGCACCCCGAGCAGCGCCCCCAGCGCAGGCGACAGTAGCGAGTAGCCGAGCAGGTAGTGGCCGTGGACGGCGTACCAACCGTGGTCGCGCACCGTGAAGCCCACGCGCGCGAACAGGTCGCTGCGGTAGATAGCGGCGGCCAGGTCCGCGGCGGGCGGCATCCACACCAGGTAGGCGATCACCAGCGGGATCGCGAGGGCGAGCGCAGGCGCCCACGGGCGTTCGAGCAGGCGCGGTCCTCCCTGCATGCGCGCGACGAGCCGGTGCTGTGCAGAAGCTGCGCCCTGCGCTGCCATCGGCGGCTCTCTCCGCTCAGCTCGCGCCGAGGAAGCCCGCCACCCGGTCGATCGCGTCGGGGCGGTCCAGCCACGGCCAGTGCCCCGCGTCGGGAAGCTCGAGCAGCTCCGCGTTCGGCAGGGCCTCGGCGTAAGCCCGCCCGAAGCGCGCGGGGATGTAGGGGTCGCGGGTACCCCACATCACGAGCGCGGGCATCGTAAGGCGCTCGAGCAGCGAGCCGGCCGCGGCGAGGACATCGGACGGGGAGCTGCGATACAGGCGCAGGATCGCCCGCTGTGTGCCCTGATCGAAGTGGTCGAGCACGGTGTCGAGCCACGCGTCGCCCATCGGCCCGGGCGTGGCGTTGGATTCTCTGGAGGTGAATCGCAGGAGCCTGCGGCTGGTCGAGCCCATCACGAGCTCGCCGATCACTGGCGTGCGCCACAGGCGGGCGGTGCGATGCCAGCGGTAGCCCGGCAGGAACGTGATTGCGTTGATGATCACCAGGCGCTCGACGCGCTCGGGGTGGCGCTGGGCGAAGGCAAGCCCGACGGCGCCCCAGTCGTGGACGACGAGGCTCACGCGCTCGACCGCGACATGGTCGAGATAGCGCTCGAGGAAGTCGGCGTACTCGTCGATCGTGTAGCGCAGCGAGCCAGGCTTGCCCGAGCGGCCGAAGCCGGGAAGGTCGGGCGCGAGGCCGCCGGTACGCTCGAGGAACGGCAGCCAGTCGTTGGAGTTGGTCGGCACTCCGTGGAGGTACAGCGGCGGGGCGACGTCGGCGCCATCAGGCGCCGGCGCGCTGCGCCAGAAGATCGGGAGGCCGCCGTGTGCCCCATGGGCATCCAGATGGCCGGTGTGGTCGCTCACCGCGGGCATCGAGCGAGGATATAGGGGTCACCGCCTGTTGCATCCAGGGGTCGCCGGCAGTGACATCCGACTACCGTGGGCGCGTGCCGCCGATCCCTGCGTCTCACTCGAAGAGTCGTCCCGTCAAAAGGAAGATCGACCCGATCGCGTGGACCCCCCCGTCGCGCGCGCGTGTGCGGAGAGTTCGTGATCGGTTGCGAGAGGTGTACGGCACGCCGCTGATGAGGCCGCACGGTGATCCGCTCGCCGAGCTGGTGCTGACGGTGCTCTCGCAGAGCACCAACGATCGCAATCGCGACGTCGCCTATCTGCGGCTGCGCGAGCGACTGTCCACGTGGGAGGCGGTACGCGACGCGCCCGTGGCGGAGGTCGAGGAGGCGATCCGCCCGGGCGGGATCTCGAGGGTCAAGTCGGCCCGCATCCAGGCGATCCTCGAGGCGATCGCGGCCCACCCGCGAGATCCGGACGGCGAGCTCTCGCTCGACTGGATGCGCACGGCGTCGGTAAGCGAGAGTCGCGACTATCTACTTGCGCTGCCGGGAGTCGGCCGCAAGACGGCTGCGTGCGTGCTGTTGTTCTCCTACGGCCTGCGCGACGTGCCGGTCGACACGCACGTCTCCCGCGTCGGTACCCGTCTGGGCCTGCTGCGCAAGGGCGCGCCGTTCGAGGAGCTGCACGACGAGATGCTCGCGCTGACGCCGCCGGGAGAGGAGCTCGAGCTGCACGTCAACTTGCTGCGCCACGGGCGGCGCACATGTCATGCGCGCTCGCCCGCGTGTGCGGAATGCGCGCTCGCGCGCATGTGCCCGAGCAGGAAGGACTTCGCCCAGGCCTGACGCCGGGCACCCATCGTCGTGGCATCAGGCGTCGTGGGCCCTTAGAGGCTGTCTCAAAACCGTGAGTGGGGTCGGGGCGTCCACGGGCGCATCCGGACGTGCTCACGGTTTTAAGACAGCCTCTAGCCCCGTGGCAGGACGGCGAACGCTATTACCGCGTACTGCAGCGCCGCCGCGGCGAGCACGAGCGCGTGGAAGACCTCGTGATAGCCGAACACCTTCGGCCAGGGGTTCGGTTTGCCGCTCGCGTAGATCACCGCGCCGGCTACGTACAGCGCTCCTCCGATCGCCAGCCCCGCCACCCCCAGCCACCCGATCGCGGCCGGCAGCTCGCCGAAGACGGCGCCTGAGACGAGGCCGAGCACGACGTAGACGGTTGCAAACAGCCACTTCGGCGCGTCGATCCAGGCGAGCTTGAAGACCACGCCCCCGAGCGCTCCGGCCCACAGCACGATCAGGATCACGTCCGCGAGCGAGCCCTTCAGCGCGAGCAGTGCCACGGGCGTGTAGGTGCCGGCGATCATTACGAAGATCATCGAGTGGTCGAGGCGCCGCATCCAGCGTCGCGGACCGGGACGCCAGGTCACGCGGTGGTACAGGGCGCTCGTGCCGAGCAGCCCCGACACGGCCGCAGCGTAGATCGCGGCCGCGACGCGCGCGCGGCCGTCGGAGGCGGCGAGGATCAGGCCGACGCCGCAGGCGAGCGAGACGAAGAAGGCGTACTGGTGGGAAACCCCGCGCAGCCGAGGCTTCACGCTCTTGAGAGAAGCCATCTCCATCCATACAAAGTACTCCTCGGGGGCAAGAGCAGGAAATACTTGACGCCCATCAGAAAATCTGCCACACTGCCGCTTAGATTTGTAAAGCCTCGTATAAGGAGCATCACCACATGGGCAAGACCATAGGCATCGACCTCGGCACGACGAACTCGTGCATGGCCGTGCTCGAGGGCGGCGAGCCCACCGTCATCGAGAACGCCGAGGGCGGTCGCACAACACCTTCCGTCGTGGCTTTCGCCGCGTCCGGCGAGCGTCTCGTCGGCACCGTCGCCAAGCGCCAGGCGGTGACCAACCCGCAGAACACGATCTTCTCGATCAAGCGCTTCATGGGCCGCAAGGAGGCCGAGGTGCGTGAGGAGGAGTCGATCGTCCCGTACAAGGTCGTCTCCGGCCCGAACGGCGACGCACGCGTGGAAGCCCCCGCCGGTGAGCAGCACTCGCCGCCGGAGATCAGCGCAATGATCCTGCAGAAGCTGAAGACCGACGCCGAGGCCTATCTCGGTGAGACGGTCGACGGTGCGGTGATCACGGTGCCGGCGTACTTCAACGACGATCAGCGCCAGGCGACAAAGGACGCCGGCAAGATCGCGGGGCTGGACGTCAAGCGCATCATCAACGAGCCGACCGCCGCGTCGCTCGCGTACGGCCTCGACAAGGAGTCAGACCAGACGATCCTCGTGTTCGACCTCGGCGGGGGCACGTTCGACGTGTCGGTGCTGGAGATCGGCGACGGCGTGTTCGAGGTCAAGTCAACCGCGGGCGATAACCATCTCGGCGGCGACAACTTCGACAAGGCGATCGTCGACTGGCTGGTGAGCGAGTTCAAGAAGTCACAGGGCATCGACCTGAGCGCCGACCCGATGGCGTTGCAGCGGCTGTACGAGGCGGCGGAGAAGGCGAAGATCGAGCTGTCGACGACGCAGGAGACACAGATCAACCTGCCGTTCATCACAGCCGACTCCTCGGGGCCGAAGCACCTCGACACGCGGTTGACGCGGGCGAAGCTGTCCGAGCTGACGGCCGACCTGTTGAGCAAGATCGTCGCGCCCGTGCGCCAGGCGATCGACGACGCCAAAGACAAGGGTGTGAAGGAGATCGAGCACGTCGTGCTCGTCGGCGGCATGACGCGCATGCCGGCGGTGCAGGAGAAGGTCAAGGAGCTGACGGGCAAGGAGCCGCATCGCGGGGTCAACCCCGACGAGGTGGTGGCCGTCGGCGCCGCGATCCAGGCGGGCGTGCTGGCGGGCGACGTCAAGGACGTGCTGCTGCTCGACGTCACGCCGCTGACGCTCGGGATCGAGACCAAGGGTGGCGTGATGACGAAGCTGATCGAGCGCAACACGACGATCCCGACGCGCAAGGGCGAGGTGTTCTCGACGGCCGAGGACAACCAGCCGTCGGTCGAGATCCACGTGCTGCAGGGCGAGCGCGAGATGGCGGGCTACAACAAGTCGCTGGGCAAGTTCCAGCTCACCGGCATTCCGCCGGCGCCGCGCGGAATCCCGCAGATCGAGGTCGCGTTCGACATCGACGCCAACGGGATCCTGAACGTGTCGGCCAAGGATCTCGGCACCGGCAAGGAGCAGAAGATCGAGATCAAGTCGGGCTCGGGGCTGTCGGAGGAGGAGATCAAGAACATGGTCTCTGACGCCGAGACCCACGCTGAGGACGACCGCAAAGCACGCGAGCTGGCGGAGGCGCGCAACAACGGTGAGAACGCGGCTTACCAGGCCGAGCGCCAGCTCTCAGACCTCGGCGACCAGGTCGATGGGGACTCCAAGGAGCGGATCGAGGGAGCGATCAAGGAGGTCCGCGACTCGCTCGAGGCGGAGGACCCGGCTCAGATCAACGCCAAGACCGAGGCGCTGCAGACGGCGTTTCACGCGATCTCCGAGGCGATGTACCAGCGCGCCCAGGAGGAGCAGGCGGCAGCGTCGGCCAACGGCGCGGCGGCCGAGGGCGGCGACTCATCTTCCGACGAGGAGGATGTGGTCGACGCCGAGGTAGTGGACGAGCCGAAGGCATAGCGCGATGAGCGACATGGCTGAGGAGCAGACGATCGAGGAGGAGCCGACCCCTGGCGCGGACACGCCGGGGGCCGGCCACGGCCCCACGGCCCCCGGGGAGGCCCGGGACACCGACGGCGTCCACCCGTCCGACGGCGTCCACGAGCCCGACGGGATCGAGGACGACGATGGCGGCGAGGACGCAGGTGAGATCGAGGGAGACCTCGACGAGCTGGTGCGTACCGCCGCCGAGCGTGACGAGTACCTCGCGCTCGCGCAGCGCACGCAGGCGGACTTCGAGAACTACCGCAAGCGGGTTGCGCGCGAGGCCTCGCTCGCGCAGGAGCGCGGGGTGGCAAAGCTCGCCAAGGAGTTGCTGTCCGCGCTCGACAACCTCGACCGCGCGCTCGACGCCGCGGCCAAGGACGACCCGCTGCTCGACGGCGTGCGGCTCGTGCGAGCCGAACTCGACAGCGCGCTTGCGCGCGTGGGCGTCGAGTCGTTCTCGCCGACGGGCGAGGTATTCGACCCGGCGCTGCACGAGGCGATGGCCCAGCAGCCGGTGGAGGGCGCCGAGAGTGGCACCGTGGTGGAGGTCTACCAGCCCGGCTACAGGCTGGGCACGAGCATCATCAGGCCGGCCCGCGTCGTCGTCGCCGCCTAGGAAGACGAGCGAAAGAAGAGAGATGGGCAGATAGAGATGGCAGCGCGTCCCGACTATTACAAGACGCTGGGGGTCGACAAGAAGGCGACCCCGGATGAGATCAAGAAGGCGTATCGCAAGCTCGCGCGCCAGTACCACCCCGATCGCAACCCCGACGACAAGCAGGCCGAGGCGCGCTTCAAGGAGGTCTCACAGGCACATGACGTGCTCGGCGATCCGGAGAAGCGCAAGCAGTACGACACCGGCGCGGGGCCGTTCACGACCGGCGGTGGAGCGGGCGGCGGGTTCGGCGGGTTTGGGAACTTCGACTTCGACGGCTCGTCGATGGGCGACATCCTGTCCAACCTGTTTGGCGGAGGGGCCGGCGGTTCCGCGACCGGCGGCCGCGGTGGGCGCCAGCGGGCGCGGCCCGAGCGCGGCGCCGACCTGGAGGCGCAGGTGTCGATCTCCTTCGACCAGGCGGTCGCGGGCGCGCAGGTGCCGTTGCAGGTGCCGATGCACACCACCTGCAACACCTGCCGTGGCACGGGGGCCAAGCCGGGGACGACGCCGACAGTGTGCCCGCGCTGTGAGGGGCGGGGGATCGAGACCGAGGGGCAGGGCATGTTCTCGATCTCCCAGCCGTGCTCGCGCTGCGGCGGCTCGGGCACGGTGATCGAGGACCCGTGTCCGACGTGTCACGGCACGGGCGCGGTGCGCACGATCAAGCGTTTGCGCGTGAACATCCCCGCCGGCGTGCGCGACGGCGGGCGGATCCGCCTGCCGGGCAAGGGCGAGCCGGGACCGCGCGGCGGCCCGGCGGGTGATCTGTATCTGGTCGTGCACGTGTCGCCGTCGCCCGTGTTCACGCGCAAGGGCGACAACCTCGAGGTCGAGGTTCCGCTCACGATTCCGGAGGCGCTGCGCGGCGCCGAGGTGCAGGTGCCGACGCTCGACGGAGCGAAGACATTGCGCGTGGCGCCGGGCACGAAGCACGGCACGGTGCAGCGGCTGCGCGGCGAGGGTCCGCCGAAGCTCGGCAAGGGAGGATCCTCGCCGCCGAGGGGCGACATCCACTACCGCTTCTTGATCGACGTGCCGGGCGAGCTGAGCGCGGAGCAGAGCGAGGCGGTGGACGCGCTCGCGCAGGTCATGAACGGCAACCCGCGCGCGCGGCTGTTCCAGGGCGCGCAGGCACAGGGCGCGCCGGCTGCCGCCGGGGCCGGGAGTGACGGCGGGGAGAGCGCGTGATGGCGCGTGCGATCAAACGGGTCGAGCTCTCGGGCCAGGTGGGTCGCATCGAGGTCGAGACCGACCGTGGCGTGTTCATGATCTCGGTCGCGGCGGAGCTCGCGAACATGCACCCGCAGACGCTGCGCGTGTACGAGGCGCGCGGCCTGATCGAGCCGAAGCGTTCGCCGAAGGGCACGCGGCTGTACTCACAAGACGACGTCGAGCAGCTGCGCCGGATTCAGGAGCTGACGGCCGACCTCGGGCTGAACCTTGCGGGGGTGGAGCGCGTGCTCGAGCAGGAGGCCGAGCTCGAGCAGATGCACGCGCGGATCGAGCAGCTCGAGCTGGAGGCGCTGCACGCGCAGGTGAAGCTCGCCGAGGAACTCGAGCAGCTGCGCCGCTCGTTCCGCGCGGAGCTCACGGTTCCATATCGCGGCGGTGAGCTCGTGCGCGCCGCCGACGTGCGCGCGGGGGAGTTCGGCCCGGCCGCGAAAAGAAGAAGGAGGAGGAGCGAGGATGGCGCCTAGCGGAACGGGCCCGGCCGGCCAGGGCGTACCGGGCCAGGTGGGACAGGAGGAGGAGCAGAGCCCGCTGGAGCGGTTCGGGCGCGACCTGACGGAGATGGCCGAGCAGAACAAGCTCGACCCGGTGATCGGGCGCGACGAGGAGATCCGCCGGGTGGTGCAGGTGCTGAGCCGGCGTACGAAGAACAACCCGGTGCTGATCGGCGAGCCGGGCGTCGGCAAGACGGCGATCGTCGAGGGCCTCGCCAGGAGGATCGTCTCAGGCGACGTGCCCGAGTCGCTCAGGGAGCGGCGCGTGATCGCGCTCGACATGGGCGCGCTGATCGCGGGCGCCGCGTACAGGGGCGAGTTCGAGGAGCGGTTGAAGGGCGTGTTGAAGGAGGTCTCAGACGCGCAGGGACAGATCATCCTGTTCCTGGACGAGCTGCACACGATCGTCGGCGCCGGCGCGGCGCAGGGGTCGGTCGATGCGTCGAACCTGCTCAAGCCGATGCTCGCGCGCGGAGAGCTGCGCGCGGTCGGCGCGACGACGCTTGACGAGTACAGGAAGTACATCGAGAAGGACGCGGCGCTCGAGCGCCGGTTCCAGCCGGTGATGGTGGGCGAGCCGAGCGTGCAGGACACGATCGCGATCCTGCGCGGGCTGAAGGAGCGGTATGAGGTTCACCACAAAGTGCGGATTCAGGACAGCGCGCTGATCGCTGCGGCGACGCTTTCACACAGGTACATCGCTGACAGGTTCCTGCCGGACAAGGCGATCGATTTGGTCGACGAGGCGGCGTCGAAGATCCGCATCGAGATCGACTCGCTGCCGACGGAGATCGACGAGGTCGACCGCCGCGTGATGCAGCTGGAGATCGAGCGCACGTCGCTGCGCAAGGAGAAGGACGCGGCGTCGAAGGAGCGGCGCGAGGCGCTCGAGCGCGAGCTGGCAGAGCTGAAGGAGCGCTCGGAGACGATGAAGGCGCAGTGGCAGAAGGAGAAGGACGCGATCAAAGGCGTCTCGGACTTGAAGGAGCGGTTGGAGCAGGCCAACGGCGAGATGGAGCGCGCGGAACGGGAAGCGAACCTGCAGCGCGCGGCCGAGCTCCGGTATGGAGAGATCCCGGAGATCGAAAAAGAGCTGGCCGCCTTGGAGGGCGCCCCCGAGGGGGTTCGCAGTGAGGAGGACGGAGGTAGCGGTGGGATCGCGGAGGATGGCGTCCACGCGGCCGTCGATGGCGCTCCGGCGGGCGCTGGCGATCGCGACGGGAACGGCGCCCCCGCGCCGGTCGATGGAGCCGGTGAGGCGCCGGTGTTCTTGAAAGAGGAGGTCGACGCCGACGACATCGCCGAGGTGGTCGCGCGCTGGACGGGCATCCCGGTGAGTCGGTTGCTGGAGGGTGAAACCGAGAAGCTCGTGCACATGGAGGAGCGGTTGCACGAGCGCGTGGTGGGTCAGGACGCGGCGATCGAGGCGGTCGCAAGCGCGCTGCGGAGATCGCGCGCGGGGCTGCAGGACCCGGACCGGCCGATCGGCACGTTCCTGTTCCTCGGCCCGACGGGCGTCGGCAAGACCGAGCTGGCACGAGCGTTGGCGGAGTTCATGTTCGACAGCCAGGACGCGATGATCAGAATTGACATGAGCGAGTACATGGAGAAACACTCGGTCTCGCGGTTGGTCGGTGCGCCGCCGGGATATGTGGGCTATGAAGAGGGCGGTCAGCTGACCGAGGCGGTGCGACGCCGCCCATATAGCGTGGTGCTGCTCGACGAGATCGAGAAGGCGCACGCGGACGTGTTCAACACGCTGCTGCAGGTGATGGACGACGGCCGCCTGACCGACGGTCAAGGAAGGACGGTCGACTTCAAGAACACCGTGCTGATCATGACCTCGAATATCCCTGTGGGCGCGACGGGCGCAGACGACGATTCCGACTCGGCGCACGCGGACGCGCAGCTGCGCGCGGGCTTGCTCGATTATTTCAAGCCCGAGTTCATCAACCGGCTTGACGACATCGTGCGCTTCAAGACACTATCGCGCGAGCAGATATCGGAGATCGTCGACCTGCAGGTCGCGCGTGTGATCGAAAGAGTGAAAGAGCGCGGCGTCGAGGTGACGCTGACCGACGACGCCCGCACGTTGCTGGGCAACCTGGGCTACGATCCGACGTACGGCGCGCGGCCATTGCGAAGGGTGATTCAGAAGCAGCTGACCGACCGTCTCGCGCTCGCGCTGCTCAAAGGCGAGCTGCGCGAAGGGGACTCGGTGCGTGTGGATGTGGCCGGAGGAGAGCTTGTGCTCGAGCCGACACGCACGACCGTGGCTTGACTTTGAAGAGTTATTAGGCACGGCGGCGAGGCGGATACGCCCCGCCGCCCCTGTTGCCTAGTTGAAGGAGATCCAGAAGTTTGTGTCTCTATCTTCTTTTTCGCTGCCCGTGATCACCACGATCGAAGTGCCGGCGGGGCACTCGTTCGCGGCGACGATCAAAGGCACGATGGCTGTGTCGGCGCTTACCGTCACGCCGTTACCGCCACCGAACTCGAGGTCCGTGATGCCAGTGACGTTCTGGAACGGGACGGTGGTGGTGATGCAGTACTCCCCTTTTGTCGCTGTCGGTCCAACTCTGGACACAGATGAGATGTTCTTTGAGGCCGAGAGCGAGGCGGACGTTGTTGTGCCGTTGACATAAGCGAACGCAACAGCAGAGCCGGCCGGTCCGGGGGCCCCTTCTTTGCCCTGCGATCCGGCTGGTCCGCTCGGCCCGGCTAATCCGGCCGGCCCGGTTGCTCCCGGCGCTCCATTGGCTCCGGCGTTGCCTTTGAGCGATTTCAGAA
Source organism: Solirubrobacteraceae bacterium (assembly GCA_036501315.1). GTDB lineage: Bacteria > Actinomycetota > Thermoleophilia > Solirubrobacterales > Solirubrobacteraceae > Palsa-744. The sequence goes on along the minus strand of DASYAM010000018.1, from coordinate 7,255 downwards.
CGCTGGGCTTGATCTGTTTGGTCGAGTTGATCAGGTAGTGGTTGGCGGCCAGCGCGCCGCCGCTCATCGAGAAGACGAGCGCGAGCGTGGCGGTGACGTTGGCGTAGTTAAGGCTGCGTTTAGATTTGAGCATGCGCGCCACCCTACGGGCCTCGGCGGCGGATGGAAGGGCGCTGGACGTAAGAACGAGTGCCCGTGCCGGGTAGCGGCGGGCGGCGGCGGCCCACGCCGCGGTCGCCTGGCGGGCACGCGAGCAGCACGTGCGCCCGCACAAAGCTGTGAGGGTGGGGCGGCCTATCCACCCCACCCTCACATGTCAGTGTCGGCGCGAGCCCTAGACTTCCCAGGTCTGGAACCAGCAGCCGCGCGGCGTTTCCGTCACCGGCGGACCGGCGGAGCTGGTCGCTTCGGTGTTCGCCCCATAGTTGATGTACAGCAGCTCGGGGATTCCACTGGGTCCGGTCACGAAGAAGAACCCGGCGGCACCGCTCGATTTCCCGGGTTCGACTTTCGAGAAGGACCCGATGTCGATCGCGGGTGTGAGGACCTTCGCGTACGACGATGACCCCGTTTCGCCGCCGGATAGGACCGTCGGCACGGACGGGATGGACAGGAATACGCCGAGCGAGATTTCGTTTGGCACGGCGGTGGTCTGACAGCTGAGGTCGAACTGCAGCGCCCCTGTTGTGTTGACGTGATGGATCGGATCCCCCGGCAACGGTGCGAGGAACAGCTCGTTCTTGATCGCCCCTGGCCCCTGCGGCCCCGTGGTGCCGGCTGGACCAGCGGACCCGGTGGGTCCAGCCGGTCCCGCCGGTCCAGCCGATCCGGGGAGCCCGGCAGGCCCTTGAGGGCCGGTGCTTCCACGCGGACCGCGAGGTCCGACGTTGGATTTCTTCTTGTGCTTGGCAGTCTTCGCGTGCTGGGCCTCGTACCTATTGAGCTGGTTCAGGAGGTGCGGCAGGTCTGCGCTCGCTGACGACGCGAAGCCCAACAGACCCGCAAAGGCCAAGAGCCCGATCAGGGACCGGCGAAATCTCGACTGGTTTCTCATGGGACCTTTCGTGTGATCGTGCGCGCGACGTATCAAGACGTCGCCCAAGATTGGTTTGGGGTGCAAATAAGAGCGACCACCCTATGGGCCTACGCGGCGGATGGAAGGTCGCTGGACGTAAGGACTACTGCCTGTGTTGGGGTTGGCGCTGGCTCGTCGGCCGCCAGTTCCGCAGTGACTTGGCGAGGGCACGAGCAGCACGTGAGCCGGTCGATCCGGTAGAACGGTCGATAAGCGCGCCGTCGCGCGCGCGCCTGCGAACACCACCCGCCAAGAACCGACGGAGGAGCCATAGCTATGCCCACGTACATCATGCTCTCGACCCTCACTCCCGAGGGCGTGCAGACGGTCAAGAACAACCCGCAGCGGATCCAAGAGGTCAACAAGGAGGTCGAGCAGCTCGGCGCTACCGTCAAGGCGCAGTGGGCGACGCTCGGCCACGTCGACTTCATCTCGGTCGTCGAGGCGCCCGATGAGGCGACGATGGCGCGCGTGTCGCTAGAGCTTGGCTCGCGCGGGACAGGCCGCTACGAGACGCTGTCGGCGATACCGATCGACGACTTCATAGCTTCGCTGTGAGCATCGCCTCGTCGCGCCTGGCTGTGACGCCGCGATCGTGGCCGTGCCGAGCACTGTCCCCGATCGCGCTCCTTGCCAGTCACGACGATCCGACGCTCACAGGCGCTTTGTGCCGATGAAGGTCCTGGTCGTGGGGGGAGGCGGGCGCGAGCACGCGCTTGTGCGCGCGCTCGCGCGCTCGCCACAGCGCCCCGAGCTGCTGTGCGCGCCGGGCAACGCGGGTATCGCCGATGACTCGCGCGTGCTCGACATCGCCGCCGATGACATCGCCGGGCTCGTCGCGGCGGTTGAGCGCGAGGGTGTCGATCTGACTGTCGTCGGGCCCGAGGTCCCACTCGTCGCAGGGCTCGTCGACGCGCTCGTCGCCGCCGGTCACGCCGCCTTCGGCCCCACGGCGGCGGCGGCGAGGCTCGAGGCGTCGAAGGCGTTCGCCAAGGATGCGATGGCGCTGGCCGGGGTCCCGACGGCACGGTGGTCGCGGGTGCGGTCGCTGCAGGAGGGGATCGACGCCGTGCGCGAGCTTGCGAAGGGGCCCGGCTCACCCGGCGCGGGTGTTGTCATCAAGGCCGATGGGCTCGCCGCCGGCAAGGGCGTGACGGTCGCCGACACCTACGAGCAGGCCGAGAGCGCGCTCAGCGAGATCTTCATCGAGGGCCGCTTCGGCGACGGCGAAGGGAGCGCTGTGGTCGAGGAGCGCCTGGTGGGCGAGGAGCTGTCGCTGCTCGCGCTGTGCGACGGCGAGCGCGCTGTGCCGCTCGCCCCCGCGCGCGACTTCAAGCGCATCGGCGAGGGCGATACAGGGCCGAACACCGGCGGGATGGGCTCCTATTCGCCGGTGGCCGGCATCGACGAGGCGCGCGTGCGCGAGATCGTCGCCGCCGTGCACCAGCCGGTCGTTGACCTGATGCGCGCGCGCGGCGTGCCCTTTCACGGCGTGCTCTACGCCGGTCTGATGCTCACGCCGGAGGGGTTGCGTGTGCTCGAGTTCAACGCGCGCTTCGGCGACCCCGAGACGCAGGCGGTGCTGCCGCGGCTGCGCTCTGACCTGCTCGAGCTGTTGCTAGCCGCGTCGCGTCCCGGTGGTCTGGTCGGCGTCGAGCTGGAGTGGTCGCCCGACTGGGCGGTCACGGTCGTGCTGGCGAGCGCCGGCTACCCGGCGTCGTCCTCCAGTGGCGATCCGATCTCCGGGCTCGACGCCCCGCGCGCGCGCGGGAGAGAAGCCGGCGGAGGACGTGACGCCGGGGAGCGTGACGATGGCGGGGGGCGTGACGACGCCGGGGAGGGTGACGATGGCGGGGAGCGTGACGACGGCGGCGGGCGTGACGACGATCCGCCGGGCCAACCCAGTCGCCCGGCGAATGTCGAGATTACGCACGCCGGCACCGCGCGCGCCGGCGAGAGCATCGTCACCGCCGGTGGACGCGTGCTGAACGTGACCGCGCTCGGGACCGATCCCGCCTCCGCCCGCGACGCGGCGTATGCTGCCGCCGAGATGATCTCCTTCGACGGCATGCAAATGAGACGCGACATAGCGGCTCTCGCCGGCAAGAGCCCGATGCGCGATGCCGCGGAGGGGGAGACGCGATGAGTGAGCGCGAGGCGCCCGGGCTGTCGCTTGCGCCCGAGCCGATGCAGGAGGCCGAAGTGCAGGCCCAGCTCGACGACATCGATGTCGACGCGCCGCGCGTCGGCATCGTGATGGGGTCGAAGAGCGACATGGAGGCGATGGAGAAGGCCGCTAAGGAGCTCGAAGCGCGCGCCATCCTGCACGAGGTCCGCGTGATGTCCGCGCACCGCGAACCGGACGTGGTCGCCGATTACGCCAAGAACGCGCACATGCGCGGCCTGCGGGTGATCATCGCCGGGGCCGGCATCTCCGCCGCGCTGCCCGGCGCCGTCGCCGCCCACACCGATCTACCCGTGATCGGCGTCCCCCTCTCCGGGCGGCTGACCGCCGCTGGCGGGCTCGACGCGATCCTCTCGATCGTGCAGATGCCCCCGGGCGTGCCCGTCGCCTGCGTCGGTCTCGACAATGCGCGCAACGCGGCGATCCTCGCCGCGCAGATCCTCGGCGCCTGACCTCCGGGGAGGGTCTTTTCGGCAATGATTCTCGCACGCGCGCGCGTCGCGCCGATCTCGGTGTCGCATCCACGGCGCCCCTTCCGCGGCGAGCGTCGCCCCGGCACGGCTCCTCGGCGGGCCTCACAGAGCTGTCTGCCCGAGCGGTGCCGGCGTGTCACCTCGCGCTCGGCGACACGGCCGCCGCAAGGCGGCGATAATCAAAAACAGTGATCCCCCGGTATACCCGCCCCGAGCTGGCTCGTCTGTGGACCGACGAGGCGCGCATGCAGACCTGGCGTCAGGTTGAGATCACCGCCTGTGAAGAGCTGCCCGGCCTGCTCGGCGAAGGCGAGGGTCCCACGCCCGCGGAGATCGATGCGATCCGCGGGGCGCGGTTCACGGTCGCCGCGGTCAACGAGCGCGAGCTGACGACCGACCACGACATGGCGGCGTTCGTCGACGTGCTCGCCGCTTCGGCGGGCGACGCGGGGCGTTGGATCCACTTCGGGCTGACGTCCTCGGACGTGCTCGACACGGCGCTCGCATTGCAGTTGCGCGCCGTCGGCGAGGTCGTCGTGCCCAGCGCACACGCGCTCGCCGACGCTTTGATCGCGCGCGCGCGCGAGCACGCACAAACGCTGTGCGTGGGACGTACGCACGGGGTCCACGCCGAGCCGACCACGTTCGGGGTCAAGCTCGCGGGCTTCGCGTTTGAGGCACACCGCAACGCGCAGCGGCTCGCGCGCGCGTTCGCGCAGACGACCGTCGGTGCGATCTCCGGTGCGGTCGGCACCTACGCGGCCACCAGCCCCGACTTCGAGGCGCGCATCCTTGCGCGGCTCGACATCCTCCGTGAGGACGTCTCCACGCAGGTCGTCGCGCGCGACCGCCACGCCGAGCTGCTGCAGGCGATCGCGCTCGCCGGCGCCGGCCTCGAGCGCTTCGCGAATGAGGTTCGCCACCTGCAGCGCACCGAGGTGCGCGAGCTGCAGGAGCCGTTCCGCGCCGGGCAGAAGGGGTCGAGCGCGATGCCGCACAAGCGCAACCCGATCAAGAGCGAGCAGATCTCCGGCCTCGCACGCGTGCTGCGCGGCAATGCCCAGGCCGCGCTCGAGAACGTCGCGCTGTGGCACGAGCGCGACATCTCCCACTCTTCCGTCGAGCGCGTGATCCTGCCCGACTCGACGATCCTGCTCGACTACCTACAGCACCGCACGATCGCGCTCGTCGAAGGCATGCAGGTAAACGCGGAGCGGATGCGCGCGAACCTCGAGCTGACCCATGGCGCGCTGTTCTCCCAGCGTGTGCTGCTCGCGCTGATCGAGGCCGGCTCCTCGCGCGACGCTGCCTACCGGATCGTGCAAGAGCTCGCCCAGCGCGCATGGGACACCGCCACGCCCCTGCGCGACCTGCTCGCGGGCGACGACCGCGCGGCGGGACTGGACCTCGACGCGATCTTCACCTACGACTACTACACCCGTTACGCCGAGGAGATCGTCCGCCGCCTGGACATGATCGGCTGACGGCCAGATGGGGGCGCGCCGCGGCGTCCCTACCGATTGTCGATCAGATGCGATCGACTAAGGGGCCAGCTCGCCCGCACAGCAGGCCACGCGAATTGCCTGTGCCGTCAGGGTGCGTCCCTTGCATCGCTTGGCCTCCGGTCGTCAGGTGCGCGGCCGAATCCATTGCTAGCATCGCGCCACGTGACCACGCTCGTCGACCTACCGCTGCTCGCCAAAGGCAAGGTCCGCGAGATGTACGCGTTGGACGAGCGCCTGCTGATGGTCGCAAGCGATCGGATCTCGACCTATGACGCGGTTCATCCGACGGCGATCCCCGACAAGGGCAAGGTGCTGACGGGGCTGTCGGTCTTCTGGTTTCAGAAGACACAGCACATCGTCGCCAACCACCTGATCTCCGCGACCGACTCCGTCCCCGACGAAGTGCGCGGGCGGGCGCTGGTCGTGCGCAAGCTGCGGATGCTGCCGGTCGAGTGCGTCGTGCGCGGCTACATCACCGGGTCAGGCTGGAAGGACTACCAGGCGACGGGTGCCGTCTCGGGGATCGAGCTGCCCTCGGGACTGCGCGAGTCAGAGCTTCTGCCCGAGCCGATCTTCACGCCGAGCACGAAGGCCGACGTCGGCCACGACGAGACGATCGACTTCGACCAGGCGGTTGAGCTAGTCGGCGACGGCGCGCTGATGAAGCGGGTGCGCGACGTATCGATCGAGCTGTACTCGTTCGCCGCCGCGCACGCGCGCGAGCGAGGCGTGATCCTGGCCGACACGAAGTTCGAGTTTGGGCTCGACGAGCACGACGAGCTGGTCGTCGGTGACGAGGTGCTGACGCCCGACTCCTCGCGCTACTGGCCCGTGGATGGCTACGAGGTCGGCCACGGCCAGCCGAGCTTTGACAAGCAGTACGTGCGCGACTGGGCCGCCGCCAGCGGCTGGGACAAGCGTCCCCCCGCGCCGGAGATCCCGGAGGACGTCGTTGCGGGCACGCGCGCACGGTACGTCGAGGCGTACGAGCTGATCGCCGGCGAGCCGTTTCAGGCATGGCTGGAGCGGGCCGGGGCGGGCGCATGATCGGGCCCGGCGGTGCGACCGCACCGACCGCGGCGTACCGGCTGTGATGAGGGCGCGCGTGCTGATCCGTCCCAAGGCGGGAATTCTCGACCCCCAGGGTGATGCCGTCGAGCGCGCGCTGCCGGCGCTCGGATTCGCGGGCGTCGCGAACGTGCACGTCGGCCGGCTAGTAGAGCTCGACGTTGAGGACCCGGGCCAGCTCGAGTCGATGTGCGAGAAGCTGCTCGCGAACCCGCTCGTCGAGGATTACGAGATTGTGGTCGAGTGAGGTTCTGATGGGATCTGGGGCGCTGGGACCAAGCCGATCAAGGAAGCAGGGCCGAAGGCTTGGTGGGCCAAGTCGAGGACCGATGACGCAGACCGATCAAAGATCGTCCGGCGCCGTGTCCCAGCGCCACCGATGAAGTTCGGCGTTCTTCAGTTTCCTGGCTCCTGCGACGAGGTCGACGCGCTGAACGCCGCCAGGCGGGTGGGTGACGCCGAGGTGATCTGGCACGGCGAGCGCGACCTGAAGGGCGCCGATGCGATCATCGTGCCGGGCGGCTTCTCCTACGGCGACTACCTGCGCGCGGGCGCGATCGCGCGGTTCGCGCCGGCGATGGAGTCGGTGATCGACTTCGCCGCGGACGGCGGGCTCGTGCTGGGGATCTGCAACGGGTTTCAGGTGCTGTGCGAGGCGCGGCTGCTGCCGGGGGCGCTGCTGGGGAACGCAAACCGCCGCTTTACTTTTCGCCAGGTCGAGCTCGAGGTGTTGAACAGCGGCGGCTCGTTCACGCGCGCGTGTGCGCTGGACGAAAAGCTGAGCATTCCCGCCAAGCACTCTTGGGGCCGCTACTACGCGGATCCGCAGACGCTCGCGGCGATGGACAGCGCCGGTCAGATCGTGCTGCGGTATGCACCCGGTGAGAGCTTCAACGGCTCTGTGCACGACATCGCGGGCGTGTGCAACGAGCGCGGCAACGTGTTCGGC
>DASYAM010000017.1:0-66753 GCA_036501315.1 Solirubrobacteraceae bacterium | reverse complement strand
CGCCGCGAATCCTCCTGCTGATCGGTGCGCCTTATCTTCCGACGAAGCGAGGTGCCCGCTTCTCGGCGAAGGCGGCGAGACCCTCCTTCGCGTCCGCGCTTGCGAAGAGGTCGCCGAACTCCTCGGCCTCCCGCTCGAGCGCGCCCGGTGAGAGATTGAGCAGCCGCTTCGCGACCCGCAGCGCGAGCGGGCTCTTGGCCGCGAGCTTCCCGGCGACCTCGATCGCGTGGTCGAGGACGGGATCGGCGATCGCGTTGACGAGGCCGATGCGGAGCGCCTCCTGCGCGTCGACCGGGCGGCCCGTGAGGACGAGCTCCTTCGCGACGCCGAGGCCGCAGACCCGGGCGAGCCGCTGCGTGCCGCCCCAGCCGGGGACGATGCCGAGGTCGATCTCGGGCTGGCCGAGCCGCGCGTTGCTCGAGGCGTAGCGCAGGTCGCAGCCGAGCGCGAGCTCGCAGCCGCCGCCGAGGGCGAAGCCGTTGATCGCCGCGATCGTGGGCTTCGGCATCTCCTCGAGCAGGCGCGCCGCCTCGTGGCCGAGTGCGCCCCAGTCCTTCGCCTCTGCAGCGTCGAGGCCGCCCATGTACTTGATGTCCGCCCCCGCAACGAAGGCGCGTTCGCCGGCGCCCGTGAGGACCACGACCCGCGCGGAGTCGTCTTCCGCGAGCTCGCGCAGCCGGTCGCGGAGGTCGGTCAGCGTCTCGACGTTGAGCGCGTTCAGCGCCTCCTGCCGGTCGATCGTGACGACGGCGACCGCGTCCTGGCGGTCGACGAGGACGCTCACGCTGCGACGGCGCCCTTCAGGAAGTCGACGATCTCCGTCGTCGGCGCGCCGGGGCCGAAGACGCCGGCAACCCCGAGCTTGCGCAATTCGTCGGCGTCGTCGTCGGGGATCGTCCCGCCGACCACGACGACGACGTCCTCGACGCCGTTCTCGCGGAGGAGCTCGAGGATTCGTGGCACGAGGGTCATGTGCGCGCCCGAAAGGATGGAGATGCCGATCGCGTCGGCGTCCTCCTGGATCGCCGTCTCGACGATCTGCTCGGGCGTCTGGTGCAGGCCGGTGTAGATCACCTCCATCCCGGCGTCGCGCAGCGCCCGCGCAATGATCTTCGCGCCGCGGTCATGTCCGTCGAGGCCGGGCTTCGCGATCACGACCCTGATCTTTCCCCCCATGAAGGGAGACTAGAACACGGGCGTCTCGCGCCAAACCCCCCAGACATCGCGGAGGGCGTCGCACATCTCGCCCATCGTCACGTATGCGCGCGCCGCGTCGACGATCGCCGGCATCAAGTTCACGTCGTCGCGCCCCGCATCGTCCCGGAGCCGCGCGAGCGCTGCGTCGACCGCGGCGGTGTCGCGCCCCGCGCGCAGAGCCGTGACGCGCGCGATCTGCTCGCCCTCGAGCGCCGGGTCGACCTTGAGCAGCGTCGGCTCCGCCTCATCGTCGAGGGCGTAGCGGTTGACGCCGACGACCACGCGCTCGCCGCGCTCGACCTCGCCCTGGTAGCGGAACGACGCCTCCGCGATCTCGCGCTGGAAGAAGTTCTGCTCGATCGCCGCGACGACACCGCCGAGCGCGTCGATCTGCGCGAAGTACGCGTACGCCTGCGCTTCGAGCTCGTTCGTCAGCGCCTCGATGAAGTACGAGCCGCCGAGCGGGTCGGCCGTGTCGACGACGCCCGTCTCGTGGGCGATCACCTGCTGGGTGCGCAAAGCGATCTGCACGGCCTCCTCGGTGGGCAGCGCGAGCGCCTCGTCGTAGGAGTTGGTGTGCAGCGACTGGGTGCCGCCGAGCACGCCGGCGAGCGCCTCGATCGTGGTACGGACGATGTTGTTGAGCGGCTGCTGCGCGGTCAACGAGACGCCGGCGGTCTGCGTGTGGAAGCGCATCTGCCACGAACGCGGGTTGCGCGCGCCGAACGTCTCGCGCAGCTCGCGCGCCCAGATGCGCCGCGCGGCGCGGTACTTGGCGATCTCCTCGAAGAAGTCGATCTGGGCGTTGAAGAAGAACGACAGACGGGGAGCGAAGTCGTCGACGTCGAGGCCGCGGGCGACCGCCTGCTCGACGTAGGTGAGGCCGTCCTTGAGCGTGAACGCGAGCTCCTGCTGAGCTGTGGAGCCGGCCTCGCGGATGTGGTAGCCGGAGATCGAGATCGGGTGCCAGCGCGGCATCTCGCGCGTGCACCACTCGATCATGTCGCCGCACAGGCGCATCGCGGGGTCGATCGGGAAGCACCACTCCTTCTGGGCGATGTACTCCTTGAGGATGTCCGCTTGGATCGTGCCGGACAGGCGCTCACGCGGGATCGGCCCGACGCCGGTTGATCCCGTCTCAGCGGTGTCGAGCGCGCCCTCTACGCCCCCGGCTGCGGCGGGCCCGTTCCCGTCCGCCACCCCGTCGCTGCCGGACTCGGCGGCGGCGACGTAGAACGCGAGCATGATCGCGGCGGGCGCGTTGATCGTCATCGAGACGGAGACCTCGCCGAGGTCGATGCCGGCGAACAGGGTCTGCATGTCCTCGAGCGTGTCGATCGCGACGCCCTCGCGGCCGACCTCGCCGAGCGCGCGCGCGTGGTCTGAGTCGTGGCCCATCAGCGAGGGCATGTCGAATGCTGTCGAGAGGCCGGTCTGGCCATGGTCGAGCAGGTAGTGGAAGCGCTCGTTCGTCTCCTCGGAGGTGCCGAAGCCGGCGAACTGGCGCATCGTCCACAATCGCCCGCGGTACATCGAGGCGTGGATGCCGCGCGTGAACGGGTACTCGCCCGGACGGCCGATCGGGTCCTCAGGCCCGCCGACCCCGGCGGGCAGGTCGGCCTCGGTGTACAGCTCTCGGACCGGCTCGCCGGATAGGGTCCGATCGCCGGCCTTCCTGTCCGCATCGAGGCGCGGGGTCGCATCGATTGCCATGTCCGCAGATCGTACTCGCCTACACCCGCTTGCAGTGCTGCTGTCCGCGCTGTCGCTTCTGCTCGTCCTGTTCGTCTGCGCGGGCTGTGGCGCCGGCGCGCGCGCGAAAACGGAGAAGGCGACGCTGATCCTCGACTTCACGCCGAATGCGGTGCACGCGGGCATCTACAGGGCGCTCGCCGCCGGCTATTACCGGCGGGAGGGCATCGACTTGAAGGTCGTGCAGCCGAGCGAAACTGTGGAAACGCTGAAGCTGATCGACGCGGGCAAGGCGCAGTTCGGGCTCGCCGATGGCAGCGATGTCGCCGGGCTGATCGCCAAGGGCGGGGATGCGCAGGCGGTGATGGCGATCGTGCAGCGCCCGCTCGGCGGATTGATCGCATTGGCCTCCGAGCATCTGCGCTCGCCGGCCGACCTGCAAGGCAGGACGGTGGGGGTCACGGGCGTGCCGTCAGACACGGCCGTGCTCGACACCGAGGTGCGCCACGCGGGTGGCGATCCGCGCAAGGTGCACGTGGTGACGATCGGCTTCAACGGCGCCCAGGCGCTTGTGGCGGGCAAGATCGCCGCGTTCACGGGATTCATTGCGGACGACGGCGTGCAGCTGCGGGTGAGCGGCCACCCGATCACGGCGTTTGGGCTGGCCGAGAACGGCGGTCCCGCTTATCCGGGCTTGGTGGCGTTCACGACGCGCCACGAGATCGCTACGGATCCGGCGCTGGTGCGGGACTTCGTCGCCGCGACCGCGCGCGGGTACGAGGCCACGTTGCGTGGCCCGGCGCGTAGTCTGGCCGATCTCGAGCGTCTGAACCCCGGGCTTCCGCCGCAGCTCACGCGCGCGTCGCTGAAGGTCTACCTGCCGTTGTTCTCCGGTGGCGGGGGGATGCCGTTCGGGACTTTGCAGGCGCGCAACGTGACGGCGATGTCTGCGTGGATGTTGCAGAGCGGCCTGATCGGGGCGCCGGTCCCGCCCGCGCGCTACGGGACCGACAGGTTCGTCTCCCCCGTGCGCTGACAGCGCCGGAGCGGGCTTCGGACGCTTGCGTCGAGACGGGCGGCGGGGAAAAACGTTTCCAATGATTTGAATCGTCCCTTGACAATCGGTGGCCTCGGCGGAACTCTCAAGGCATGCGGATTCTCCTCACCGGCGTGAGTGGCCTGATCGGCTCCAACCTCGCGGCTGCGCTCGTGCAGCAGAGCTGGGACGTGCTGGGGCTGTGGTGCGCGGCGCCGGCGGACGTGCCCGGGGCCGACACCGCCGGGGTGGACATGCTCGATCGCGCCGCGTGCGTGGCGGCCGCGATCGCGTTTGAGCCGGACACGATCGTGCACGCGGCGAGCGCCGGGCCGCCCGGCCAGTTCGAGTGCGACCCGCGGCTCGCACAGAGGTGTGTGCTCGGCGTCGAGCACACGCTGGCGGCCGCGCGTATGGTGCGCGCGCGCTACGTGCTCGTCTCCTGCGATTGGGTCTTCAGCGGCCTGCGCCCCGCGGGAGCGCTGTGGGACGAGCGGGAGCGCCCGGAGCCGGTGAACGCGTATGGCCGGGCACAGGCCGCGGCGGAGGAGACCGTCAGGGAGTCGGGGTTGCGCTGGCTGATCACACGCGTGGCCGACGTCTACGGGGTGAACCTGGCGAGGCCCGGCGAGCGCCGGCCGCCCGGCGCGGGTTTGGGCGGCGCGGACCTGGGCGAGGCGCGGGCGCATCACATCTGGGAGCGCTCCGGCGTGGCGATGCGGGTGGGGCGGAGGCTGCGGGACGGGGCGAGCTTGGCGGCGCCGGCGGATGTTCGCCGCTCGCCGACGTACGCGTGGGACTACGCGCAGCGCGTGTGCGAGCTGATCGCGCAGCGGCGCGAGGGGGTCTACCACACGGCCGGTCCGGACTCGGTCCACCGCCGCGAGTATCTGCGCCTGATCGCGCGTGCGTTCGGCGCCGATCCCGAGCTGGTGCGGGCGGGGGGAATCGCGGAGTATCTCGAGGCGTGCGGCGAAGATCGGCGGTTGCCGCTGCCGCCGAACACGGCGCTCGACAGCGGCAGGGCGAGCGCCGCGCTGGGGCACCCGTCGGTCGACGTGGAGGCCGGGCTGTGGTTGATGAGCGAGCAGCTGCAGCGCGCGCTTGCGGGCTGAACGTGTGACAGGCAGGCGGTCGCTCCGGCGTGCACGGTACTCTGCGCCTCTGCCGCTCACATCTACAACTTGAAAGGGAGCAACTGAAAATGAACAAGTCCCAGCTGATCGAGGCGGTCGCCGCCGACAGCGGCCTCTCCAAGGCGGATTCTGCGCGCGCGATCGACTCGTTCGTGGGCACCGTCAGCAAGACATTGAAAAAAGGCGACGAGGTCATCATCACCGGCTTCGGCAAATTCTCGGTCGTCAAACGCGCCGCGCGCGCGGGCGTGAACCCGCGGACGGGCGAGCGGGTGAAAATCAAAGCGTCGAAGGCGCCGAAGTTCTCGGCGGGCGCGACGCTGAAGCAGGCGGTCAGCGGCAAGAAAAAATAGAAGCGAACACGCAGTGACGCTCGTCTCAGAGCTGGAGCTCCCCGCCTTCGACTACACCGATCCGTCGTTGCGCGGGGAGCGTTTCCATGAGGCGATGCGCGAGCTGGCGGGCGAGGGAGGCTGGCTCGCGAGCGGGCCGTTTGGGTACATCGTGCTCGACCGCGAGTCGGCCGAGTTCTTTTTGCGCACGCGCGAGGCGATCTTCCCGGGGATGAAGATCGCCGAGATCTTCGGCGTGAGCGAGGGGCCGCTGTATGAGCAGATGAAGCGCAACGTGCTGCATGTGAACGGGCCGGATCACACGCGGCTGCGCAGCCTCGTGAACCCCGCGCTGTCGGCGCGCGCGGTGGAGCGCTACCGCCCTACGATGAGGGGCTTCTTGGAGGAGCTGTATACGCGAGCGTGCGCAGAAGGCGCGCAAACGGACGGCCAGGCCGGAGCGGCGACGACGGTGCGGTGTGAGTTCGTGGAGGCGTTCGCGAAGCCGTACCCGTCGCAGACGATCGCGAGCGTGATGGGCGCCCCGGTGGGGGATGCGGCGAGACTGCATCATTGGTCGAACTGGATACAGAGGCAGTTCGACGCGGCCGCGATGGCGAGCGAACGCGACGGGATCGAGGAGGCGGTGGAGGAGTTCTACGAGTACGCCGAGGCGCTGCTGCGCGCGCGGAGAGAGGGTCCGGGCGACGACCTGATCTCGAAGCTGATCGCAGCTGAAGGCGACGGTGAGAAGCCGCTGTCGGATGTGGAGTGCATCAACCTCGTGTTCAACGTGTTGGTCGGCGGGGTCGATACGAGCCAGAGCCAGCTGGCGCACACGGTCAGGCTGCTGGCTGAACACCCGGAGCAGTGGGAGGCGCTGGCGGCCGATCCGGGGCTCGCGGGCAACGCGGTCGAGGAGGGGCTGCGGTACGAGCCGATCACGCCGTTCACGGCGCGGATCACAACGGGGGAGGTGACGTATCGCGACGTGACGTTCCCGGAGGGGACGATCGTGATGGTGTGCGCGTTTACGGGCAATCGCGATCTGGGGGAGGACGGGGAGAAAGAGGACGCGGAGGTGTTCGACATCGCGGCAGAGCGGCCGCACGCACGCACGTTGACGTTCGGGGCGGGCGTGCACTACTGCCTGGGCGCGAACCTAGCGAGGGCGGAGCTGGAGGAGGCGCTCGCGTTCATGGCGCAGAGGATGCCCGGCTTGCGGCTCGACGGCGAGCCGGTGTACGAGAGCATCACGGGGATCTACGGATTGGCCGAGCTGCCGATCGCGTTCTCTGTTTGAGGCGCGTGCGCACGGGCGCGCGAGCAAAGACTTTTACGGGAGACGCGTGGGCCGGTCCCACCGAGGACGCTGTCGGCGCCGGTCAAAACAGCTGTCGGCACCGCGGAGGCGCCGTGGGTCGGCCGTCGGCACCGCGGCGGCGAAGCCATGGGTCAGCTGTCGGCGCTGCGGAGGCGAAGCCGTGGAACAATTCGGCGCGGGGATGGCACGACGCGTAGGAGGATGGTTGAAGGAGATGGCGGCGGCGAGCGGGTTGAGAGCGGCGCTGGGCATAGGCCTGGCGAGCCTAGCGGCGACGAGCGGTGTAATGGCGGTCGAGTATGCCGCGGTCGCCGAGGCGGGGCAATATCACGTGTACGCGTGTAGGACGCCGTCGGGCGGGACCGCGCCGGTGGAGGGGTGGAGCGGGAGCACGACCGGGGCGGCCGCGTTCGCCAAGAACACCTGTGCACAGGACGGCGCGCTGGTCGCGGCGCTCGCCGAAGAACCGAACCGCACCGCGAATACGGCGACGGCTACCTGGGCGTTCGCCGCTCCTCCGGACACGTCGATCGCGGGCGCGACGTTCTGGCGGGCGGGCGATGTTGATGGTGGCACAGTGATTGGTGCCACCTACGAGTTCTGGCTAGCCGGGCCAAAAGAAAACGAAATCTTCGACGGGTGTGTGGAATTGTCGAAATGTGTAGAGGGTGAGGGAAATTCTGCCCAGCCTTTGTCAGCTGACAATCGTATGATGTTGCCATCGGCCAACCTGGGTACGCATCTCTACTTGAGAGTCTCTTGTGTGGGACAAGCGGAATACAAATGCAATGAAGGCCAGCACGATGCGAACTACTACGCAGCCGTGGTCTACCTATACGCCGCCGACATCACCCTCGAACAGGGAGAAGGCCCGAGCGCGAGCAACGTCGGCGGCGAATTGGCCACGGCCGCGTCGGTACGCGGCACGAGTGATGTGACGTTCTCGGCGAACGATCCCGGCGCGGGCGTGTACGAGGCGACGATCGCGGTCGACGGGCAGATCGTGCAGACGACGACGCTCGACGAAAACGGCGGGCGCTGCAAGGACGTCGGCGAGAACGGCGAGCGGGCTTTCCTATACGTGCAGCCGTGCGAGCAGGCGGTCAGCGCGGACGTGGGGCTCGACACGACGAAGCTCGCAAACGGCAGTCATCATCTGGTCGTGAGTGTGCTCGACGCGGCGGGCAACTCCGCACCCGTGCTCGACCGCATGATCACGGTCTCCAACCCGCTGCCCCCTCCGCCGCCCGGGCCGGCGAACGGGACGAACGCGTCGTCGCAGGCGACGCTCACGGCGAGCTGGCACGGCACGAGCAGGCAGCGCATAACGTGCGCGTACGGTGGCGAGCCGACGATCTCAGGCCGGCTGACGGGGCTGGGCGGCGTCCCGATCGGGAACGCCCAGATCGATCTGAGCGAGACCCCTGCGTACACGGGCGCGAAACCGATCGCGCTCACAAGTCCGCGCACGACCGCGAACGGGACGTTTACGGTGCGCCTGCCCCACAGCGTCGCCTCCGGGCAGCTCACGTTCGCCTACCGCGCCCACCTCGACACTGAGCCCCCGGCGGCGACACACACGCTCGCCCTGACCGTGCGCGCCGGCATCACCCTGAAGATCTCACCGCGCACGGCGAGCGCCGGACATGCGATCCGCTTTACCGGCCTGCTGCACGGCGCGCCGGTCCCGCCGGGGGGCAAGCAGCTCGTGCTCGAGGCGCGCTCACCCGGCAGCGAATGGATCCAGTTCAACGTGATCCACACGACCGCCAAGGGACGCTTTCGCGCGAGCTACCGCTTCAAGCTCCCCGGCCCCGTTCACTACCGCTTCCGCGTCGTGTCGAACGCAGAGGCGGACTTCCCATACGCGACCGGGCAGTCGAACACGGTGGGCGTGTACGAGCGCGGATAACGGAGACCTGGCGCAAAGCGGCGGCGCGGCAGGGACGTCACAGGGCAGCGTCCAAAGACGCCCAGTCGGCGGTGTGTGCCAATCTTCGCACCGAGCATGAAGTCTCTGACGATCGGCATTGACGCGCGCTCGGCCACCGAGGTCAGCGCCGGCCGCGGTCGGGTTACGCGCGAGCTGCTGCGAGCGCTCGCTGTGCGCGAGCACGACGACAACAACCGCTACATCCTCTACTCACGGCAACAGTGGACCGATCCGGCGCTCGACGGAGCGCTCGACGGCCGCTTCCGCTGGCGGCTGAGCGAGGCTCGCAACCCTTTCTGGCACCTGTTGGCCGCGCGGGCCGCCAGTCGCGAATGCGATGTCTTCCTGTCGGCCAACTCCTACCTGACGACATGGTTCGCCTCGATCCCGTCGGTGCCGATCGTCTTCGACATGGTGACGTTTGAACCCGCGATGCGGCCGAATCGCGTGTCCGCGGTCATCGAGCGGATCGCGCTTCCACCGGCGGTACGGCGCGCGAGCGGCTTTCTCGCGATCTCCCAGGCGACCGCCGACGCGCTGACGAGACGCTTCCCCGCGGCTGCGGGACGGACGACGGTGGCGCCGCTGGGCGTCACGCCGGCTCTGTCGGCGGACCTCGACGGCGAGGAGCTGGCGACGCTGCCCCCGCCCGGCTTCGTGCTATCGGTGGGGACGCTCGAGCCGCGCAAGAACCTCCCGCGCCTGGTCGCCGCCTATCGCGAGCTGGATAGCGATCTGCGGCGGTCCCATCCGCTCGTGGTGGTGGGCGCCCTGGGCTGGCAGACGGGCGAGACGCTCGAGGCGCTGCGCTCACTGGGCGATGATTGCGTGATGCTGGGGCGCGTCTCGGACGCGGCCCTGGCGGAGCTCTACCGGCGCTGCGCGGTGTTCTGCTACCCGTCGCTCGGCGAGGGTTTCGGGCTGCCCGTGCTGGAGGCGATGGCGGCGGGCGCCGCGGTGCTTACGTCGAGCACGTCCTCCTTACCGGAGGTCGGCGGCGAGGCGGTCGCGTATGCCGATCCCTACGACGTGCAGGGAATCTCCCGGCAGCTGGAAGCTCTGCTGAGATCGCCGGAGCGGCGCGCGCAGCTCGGCGCGCTGGGATGCGAGCGGGCCGAGGAGTTCTCGTGGGAGCGCTTCGCGGAGATCACGCTGGAAGCGCTCGATCGGACGGTTGCACGGGAATCGCGTCAGCCCGCGCCGGCCGCATCCGCGTAGATCTGCTCCATCCGCGCGACGTATGAATCGAGTGCGTACTCCTCGCGCAGCCATGCGCGCGTCGACTCGAGCCCCTGTCTCCCCTCGCCCCCGCGCCAGCGCCGGATCGCGTCCGCTGTCCCGTGCGGGTCTTCCGCGGGGACTACCTGCACGCCAGGACGCCCGGCGAGGATGTCGTAGACGCCCGCGCCCGGCGTGAGGATCACGGGCGTGCCCGAGGCGAGCGCCTCGAGCGGCGCGAGACCCCACGCGTAGCGCTGGCTGAGAATCGCGAACACGTCAGCGGCCACGTACATGTCCTTCAGCTCCGCCTCGGAGGAGGATCTGCGTGGCAGCTCCACGCGGTCGGTAAGGCTGTGCGCGGCGATCTGCGCCTCCAGGCTGTCTGCGTATGCCGGGTCGACGTGGTCGGAGCCGGCCAGCAGCGCGTGTATTTTGGGGTCGTCTGCCAGCAGCGATATCGCCGCGACCAGGTCCTCGAAGCGGCGGTGCTTGACGAGGATGCCCGAACCGACGACGAGGAAGACGTCCTCGGGGATGCCGAGCCGCGTGCGCGCCGCCGCTCGCTCGGGCGGGTCGAAGAAGTGCGCGGGGGGCCCGACGGGCACGATCGCGGCGTCCTTGCGATAGCAGTGGCGGACCATCTCGACCTGCTGCGCGCTCAGCACCGCGATCGCGCTCGCACGGCGGGCGTCGAGCGGATCGGTCCACGTCAGCGCCGCCTGCGCCGCGCGGATCGGCAGGGGACGCTCGCCGGTGATCGACTGCGCGGGCGCGAGCAGCGCCTCCCAGGGTGATTCGTCGTTGCGGGTCCACACGAGCGGGACCGACAACCGCCCGGCGGCGATCCGGCCCGGGCGCAGCCCGAGCCACTCGTGCGCGTTGACGACATCCACGTCGTCCGGGACGAGCCGGGCGACGCGCGGCAGCTCTCGCCAGTAGCGGCGGGCGAGCGCGCGGTTGCCGGCGGGCGCCTCGGAGATCCCCCGTCTGACCGAGCGGATCTCGAGCTCGTCAGCGGCGTAGGAGAACTCGCTGCCGGGCAGGAAGTCGTGGCAGGCGACGGTGACGCGATGACCGCGCCTGACGAGCCCGGTGCCAAGCTCGAGCATCAGCCGCACGCCGCCGCCACCGCCCGCCTTGCCGCCGACGTGATGGTGGACGAGCGCGATGTGCATTGTGGGAGAGCCGGCGGAGTCCGACGCCCCCGCCTGGCACGTTGCGCATAAATTGCGCACGGCAGGGGGACGCCGATCGTCCAATATCCTGGGGGCGGATGGTATCGACCCTCCCAGCCGACGGCGATTCGGCGCTGGTCGGCGTCACGGGGGACGCTCCTGGGGACGCGGCGGTCGACATTCTCGACACCACGGCCGCCGGTCCGAGCGTCATCCGCGGGAGCGTGCTGCGCCTCGGCGGCTACTTGCTCGGCATGGTGGCGACGGTCGTCTCGAGCGCCGTCGTCATCCGCCATCTCGGCGTGATCGACACCGGGCATTTCCTGACCGTCTCCTCGCTTGTCATGATCGTCACGACGGTCAGCGACCTCGGGCTGACGGGCTTCGCCGTGCGCGAGTACGCGGCGGGGCCGCGGTCCGATGGCAGGCGCTTCCTGCGCAACCTGCTCGGCATCCGCGTGGCGATCGCGCTGGGTGGGCTTGCGCTTGCCATGGGGTTCGGCCTGCTCGTCGGCTACCCGGCGGTGATGGTAGTCGGGACTGCGATCGCGGGCGCCGGGATGCTCGTGTTCGTGATGCAGGACGGCTGCTCGATCCCGCTGCAGGTCGGCCTGCGCTTCGGGTGGGTGGCCGGATTGCAGCTCGCGATCCAGGTGGGCGTGGCGATCGAGGCGGTGGCGCTGGCGCTGGCGGGCGCGGGGCTCGAGCCGTTCTTCGCGCTGCAGCTGCCGGTGGTGATCCCGGTGCTGGCGATCACGATGCTCGTCGGCGGTCACGACTCGCGCCTGAAGCCGGCGCTTGAGATCCGCCAGTGGGGCAGGATGGTCGCGCGCATCCTGCCGTTCTCCGCCGCGGTCGTCCTGTCGGTCGTCTACTTCCAGATCGCGCAGGTGATGGTGTCGGTGCTGTCGAGCCCGACCGAGACGGGGTACTTCGGCGTGTCCTTTCGCGTGCTGGCGGCGTTTACCACGTTGCCGCCGCTGCTCGTCTCGACCGCCCTGCCGCTGCTCGCGCGCGCGGCGCGCGACGACGCGGAGCGCTTCGATTACGCCAGCCGGCGGCTCGTCGAGACGATGCTGCTCGCCGGCTGCGGCCTGGCGCTTGCGTTATTCCTCGGTGCCCCCTTCGCGATCGAGGTGATCGCCGGAGCGGGCTATGCGCACTCGGTCGAAGTCCTACGCATTCTTGCGGTGGCGCTGCTCGGCACGTTCGTGATCGGCGCACGTGGCTACGCGCTGCTGTCGCTCGACCGGTTGCGCGCGATGCTCGCCTGCAACGGAATTGCGCTCGTCGTTGTGCTCGCGTGCGGGGTGCCGCTGATCGACTCCTATGGCGCGAAAGGCGCCGCGATTGCGCTCGTGGCGGCGGAGCTTGCGCTCGGTCTCGGCTACGAGTGGGCGCTCGCGCGCAAACGGGCGGAGCTGCGCCTCAAGATCGGCTTCGTCCTGCGGGCCGCCGCCGCGATCGTGCTCGCCGGTGTGGTGGCGAGTGTGCTCGCGCTTCCTTCCATCGTCGCGGCGCTGCTCGGCTCGGCGCTCTATGTCGCGGCTCTGCTGGCGCTGGGGATCGTTCCCGAGGAGATCCGCGAGGCGCTCTTCCATCGCCGCCGTCACGCCCTATGAGCGCGAACTCGTCCACCGACGCCGACCGGGGCTCGCACGGGCAGTTCGAGGAGGACCGTCTCCTGCAGGAGATCTTCGGCGAGCGCGCGGAGGGGTACTGCGCCGAGGTCGGCGCCTACGACGGTCGCACCGGGAGCGCGACCTACTTGTTCGAGCAGCGTGGTTGGCACTGCCTGCTGGTCGAGCCGATCCCGCGGCTGGTCGAGGAGATCCGCAAGCATCGCACCGGCAAGGTTGTGAACTGCGCGGCGAGTGACCGCGAGGGCACGGCGCGGTTCTTGATCGCTGAGCACGTCGAGCAGATGTCGACGCTCGAGCGCGCGCCGGACCACCTGGCGTGGATCGAGCAGGTCGGCGGCGCGGTCAGGGAGACGACGGTGCGCACGGCAACGCTCGACAGTCTGTTGGACGAGGCGGCGTTCCCCGAGTTGCAGTTTGTCACGATCGATGTCGAGGGGCACGAGCTGGCGGTGCTCAAAGGCTTCACGCTCGAGCGATACAGGCCGCGGATCGTGATCGTTGAGGACAACTCCGAGAGCGGCGACCCGCGCGCCTCGCGTGGCGACCCGCGCGTGGCGCGGCACATGGCCGAACACGGTTACGTGCCGTTCCGCCGCACCGGCGTGAACGAGTGGTACGCGCACGAGTCAGACGCAGAGCTCGTACGCCTAGACGGGGTCAGGCGATACCGACGGGCGAAGGCGCTCAGGCGTTGGCGGCGGCAAGGCAAATTCCTCGTCAATCGCATCGCGACGCGGGTCGGGGCCTGGCTGCCTGTGCCCGTCAGGCGGCGTGTGCGACAGCCGTTTGACCGTTTCCGGGCCAAAGGCTCGCGACCGTGAGCGAGGCGGTGGGACTGAGCGAGGAGGCGGTGCGGCTGTCGGTGTGCATTCCGACGTACAACTTCGGCGCGTACATCGGTGAGACGCTGCGGAGTATCCTGCCGCAGGTGGTCGAGGGAGTCGAGGTCGTGGTTCTCGACGGCGGCTCCACCGACGACACGGCGGCGGTCGTCGAATCGCTGCGGGAGCGCTGTCCCTCCCTGCGCTATGAGCGGCGGGCGGAACGCGGAGGCATCGACCGCGACATGGCCCGCACCGTCGATGCGGCGCGCGGCGAGTACTGCTGGCTGTTCTGCGCCGACGACGTGATGAGGGAGGGTGCGATCGCGCGGATGCTCGCGCGCCTCGACAGCGGCTGCGACGTGTACCTCTGCGGGTTGACGCTATGCGATCTGGACATGCGCCCGCTCGGCGAGCATCCGGTCGCGCGGATCGCGACCGAGGCGCAGTTCGATCTCGGCACTCGGCACGAGCGCAGGCGCTACTTCAGGCGCGCGAAGACGACCACGGCGTTCTTCAGCTTCGCCGGCTCGCTCACGTTCAAGCGGTCGCGCTGGGAGGCGATCCCGCTGAACGAGGAGTTCGTCGGGAGCTTGTGGGCGCATGTTGCACGGCTCTTTCAGATGATCCCAGGCGGGCTGCGGCTGCACTACATACCTGAGTCGTACCTATTCAAGCGCAGCGGCAACGACTCGTTCATGGACGACGGGCTGGTGAAGCGCTACGCGATCGCGACCGACGGCTACGACAGACTGGCCCGGGCCTTCTTTCCCAAAGGCAGCCCGGAGGTGCGTCACATCCACCGCGTGCTCGCGAACGAGTTCCCTGTGCCGTATCTGCTCGAGCTGAAGTTCAAAAGTGAGCGCGAACGCTCCGAGGACGTGGCGGTCCTGAACCGCATGGCGGCTACCGCGTACAGCGGGTGGGCGCCGCGGAGCGTCGCCTATCGCCTGCTCTACGACCACACCCCGCGTGCCGTCTACATGGGGGCCCAGGCGAGCTACCGCGCCGTCAAATCGATTCTCGCCAGGCGCCGCTCGCGGTAAGGCGAGATTCCCCGAGGCCGCTCGCCGTAGCGGTGCGCGGCCGGGGAGCGCGGATCAGGGGGCGCCGACGAGCCGAACCTCCGGCAGCGGCACGATGAACTGCCCGCCGCGCTGAAGGAACTCCTGCTCGCGCTCGACGAACTCGTCGAGGAAGTGCCACGGCAGGGCCAGGTAGTAGTCCGGATTCATCCCGCGCGAATCCTCCTCGGAGACGATCGGGATCTTCGTGCCGATCGTCTCCGAGCCCCACTTGTCGGGGTTGCGGTCGGCGGCCACCTCGACGTAGTTGGTGCCGATGCCCGCGTACTGGAGGATCGTGTTGCCCTTTGTCGACGCGCCGTACACATGGATCTTCTTGCCTTCGCCGTGGAGCTTCTCGCAGATCTCGACGAGCTCGTCGCGGACGCGCTCGGCACCGAGACGGAACGCCTCGTAGGGCTCGGGCGAGTCGAGCGCGAGCTCGAACTCCTTGACGCGCAGCGCCGTCAGCGCCTCGAGCTGCTCGGGTGTGCGCTGGTGCTGGCCGGCGTGCCCGATGAACAATCGGATCGAGCCGCCGTTCATGTCGTTGAGCTCGGCCGAAACGACCTCGAGGCCCTCTTCGCCGAGCAATCGCTCGATTACCGCGAGTGAGTAGTACTCGAGGTGCTCGTGCACGATCGCGTCGAACGCGTTGGCCTCGAGCATCATCGGCAGGTAGTGCAGCTCGATCACCCAGATGCCCTGCTCGGCAAGCGCCTCGGCGACGTCGGCGACGAACGTGCGCGGGTACTCGAGGTCGTAGAACATCGCGATGCTTGTGATCGCCTTGGCCTTCTGGTCGGGACGACGTCGCCTGAGCGCCTGTGCCGAGTAGAAGTCGTTGACGACGTCATACCCCTTTGCGATCGCGTAGCGGGCGACGTCGGAGGGGTCGAAACCGAGGTAGCGCAGCCCCCCGGTCTCGTAGCCGTCGAGCAGCGTGCCGTCGTTGCAGCCGATGTCGACGACGAGGTCGCCCGCCTCGAGCGACACGATCGCCTCGATCCCGCGTGCGATCCCGTGGAGGTTCTCGGTCATCGTGCGGTTGACGCCGCTGCGGTACCAGTAGGAGCTGTAGAGGATCGAGCCGGGGACGGTGTGCTTGGTCTGGATCAGGCCGCACGCCTCCTGCTCGCGCGTCATGTCGCAGCGCACGAGCTCGAGTGGGATCGCCCGCTGGACCGGCTCCTCACCGCCGGGATCGGCGAATGCGCCGGCGATGCGCTGATCGCCGAGCGACAGCACCGGCGCGAGCTGCGCGCAGCCGCAGATGCGGCACGTGGTCCGTGTGATCAGGCTGGTCCGCGGCGCGGGCTTGCGTGTAGTCATATCGTCCTCCGGTCAGAAACAGATTCGTGAGACTACAAGGGGCCGCAGACACGGCGGCGCCCGCAGATGGATCTACACTTTTTAGAGAGATGGGGCGGACAACGTTGCGTTCCGACTGGCGGCCGATGCAGGATCAGATCGAATGAGCCATCCCTTGCGTGTAGGCCTCGACCTCGCTCACCTGGCCGAGCACTCCGGCGAGGCCGATGATCTCGACGAGCACGAGCGCTATGCGCGCGAGCTGATCCCCGCGCTGATCGAGGCCGAGCCGGGGATCGAGATCACCGCATGGCTGGGCACGACCGCGCCGCCGGATGTGCTGCGTGAGCCGTGGGCGAGCGAGGTGCGATGGATGCGCCTGCCGGTTCCCGGCGTCGGCTCGCCGTGGCATTTATGGTACGAGCTGGTCGGCATCGGCTTGGCGGCGCGCCGGCGCAAGCTCGACGTCGTCCACGGGCTTGCTAGCCTCGCGCCGCTGGTCACGCCCGGGGTGGCGAGCGTCGTGACGATCCTCGACGTCGTCTGGATGCGCCATCTTGCCGCGATGGATACACGTGGGCGGGTGGCGATGCGCACGCTCGTACCGCTCTGTGCGCGCTCTTCGAGCCGCGTGATCGCGATCTCGAAAGCCGCGGCCGAGGAAGTCTCGGCGACGCTGCAGATCCCGTTTGAGAAGTTCGACGTGACCCCGCTTGGCATCGTGCCCAGCATTCATGGGCGCCCACGCTCGGAGGACGGCGAGATGCGTGCGCGGCTCGGGTTGCGCGAGGGCCCGCTCGTGCTGTCCGTGGCGGCTGGGCGCCGGCACAAGAACCTGGACGGGCTGATCCGCGCGATGTCCCACATACCCGAGCAGGAGGAGACCGGCCGACGGCCGTTGCTGGTGCTGCCCGGTCCGTCCACCCCTTACGAGCAGGAGCTACGCGAAATCGCTTTGGATGTCGGCGTCGCCGAAGACGTCGCGTTCCCGGGAGGGGTGGACGAGGCCGATCTCGAGGCGCTGTATGCCGCGGCGGGCTGCTTCGTGCTGGCGTCATTTCAAGAGGACTTTCCCCTGCCGATCCTCGAGGCGATGGTCCGCGGCGTGCCGGTCGTTTGCTCGGACGTCTCCTCGCTGCCGGAGGTCGCGGGCGACGCGGCGCTGCTGTTCGACCCCTTCGACGCTTGGGAGACGGCCCATCAGATCAAGCGACTGCTGTCGGATGGGCAGCTCGCCGAGCAGCTGATCGAGCGAGGGTTCCGGCGCTGTGAGCAGTTCAGCTGGCGGCGCACCGCCGAGCGCACGCTCGACAGCTACCGGCGCGCGCTCGAGCCGAACATGGTTCAGGCCGGTCGTGACGAGCAGCTGCACGTCAGCTCGCACAACGGCTCGCTCAACGGCCACGCCGGCCGTTGAAGGGCCGCGCGCCGCACGGTCCCGCGCGTCGCCGCGTCGCCGCCCGCTCCTCGCGCGGGCCGGCTCGGACAGCCGCCCGAGCGCCGCACATCGGCCTGAACCTGATCTTCCTCGTTCCGGGCGAGACCGGCGGGATGGAAATCGCCGCGCGCGAGCTGATCGGAGCGCTGCTCGCCGAGGCGCCCGCGGGGATGCGCTTCACGGTGTTCGTCAACCGCGAGGGAGCCGCGAACGGTCTCGCCGCGCCGTGGGGCGCGCAGCTGACCGCGGTGACGGTGCCGGTGAACGCGCGCAACCGCATGCAATGGGTGCTCGGCGAGCAGGCGCTGTTGCCGCGACTGGCCGCGCGCGTGGGCGTCGATCTCGTGCACAGCCTCGCTTCGACCGCCCCGCTGCGGGGACGCTTCCGCCGGGTCGTCACCGTGCACGACCTGATCTAC
Source organism: Solirubrobacteraceae bacterium (assembly GCA_036501315.1). Lineage (GTDB taxonomy): Bacteria > Actinomycetota > Thermoleophilia > Solirubrobacterales > Solirubrobacteraceae > Palsa-744. Next base: position 49,011 of record DASYAM010000017.1, on the reverse strand, counting down.
GCCCGCTTTCCCGAAGCTCACGCGGGCATTCGCGACCTCGGCATGAAAGCGCTCGTGCCCGCCGCGGCGCGCCGCTCGGACCGCGTGATCGCCGACTCGCTGAGCACGCGCGCTGACCTGATCGAGCTTGTCGGCCTCACCTCCGAGCGGATCGACGTCGTGCCGCTTGGCTTCGGCGCCCCGCGCCGCGAACAGCCGCTGTCGGAGGGCGAGGTGCGAGCGCGCCACGGCCTGCTCGACCGGCGCGTCGTGCTCGGTCTCTCCGCCAAGCGCCCACACAAGAACCTCGCTGGGCTGATCGACGCGCTCGCGCGGCTGTCCGCTGAGGAGCGGCCGGTACTCGTGCTCCCCGGCTATCCGACCGCGCACGAGCACGACCTGCGCGTGCGGGCGCGTATGCGCGGCGTGGACGGCGACGTGCGGTTCCTCGCTTGGGTTTCCGACGCGGAACTGGAGACGCTGTGGGCGCTCGCCGACGCGTTTGTGTTCCCGTCGCTGTATGAGGGCTTCGGCCTGCCGATCCTCGAGGCGATGGCGCGTGGCGTGCCGGTCGCGTGCTCGGACGCCGCTTCGCTGCCGGAGGTCGCGGGTGAAGCGGCGCTGCTGTTCGATCCGCGCGACCCGGTCGCGATCGCCGCCGCGCTGAAACGGCTGCTCGACGACCCGGCGCTGGCCGCCGACCTGATCGCGCGTGGGCGCGAGCGCGTGCGCGAGTTCACCTGGCAGCGCACCGCGCGGTTGACGTTAGACAGCTACGCCCGCGCGCTCGAGCGTGACCTGTATAACTCCGTGAGGGATGGCTGAGGTCGGAGTTGCGTCGAAGTCGAGCACGGATGCGTCTCAGTACGGCGGTGGGGATTTCGTCACCGCTTCGCTGTTCCTGCGAAGGGTCGTGCCGGGCGCGGATGCGAATGGTCGATCGCTGCCCGTATCGCTGTTGCCCGGGCTGAGAGCGACAGCGATGCTGATAGCGACCCTGCCGAAACTCTCCGTCTCGCTGACCGATTCCCCACCGGGCGAACGGTTGCGGCGGCATTTCGGCGATCGCATCTGGGGTATCCGCCACTCGCGCCTAGCTCAGGGCGTGCTGAGTTTGCCCGAGGAGCGGGGCGCATATCTGCGCGGTCGCTCGCGCCAGGCGGTACGAACAAGCATCCGTAAGGCGCTCGCCGCTGGAATCGTCTGCCGGCCCCTCGACTCCCTCGAGGAGCGGCGCGCGGTGGTGCGCCAGGTAGTGCCCGGCATGGCGGAGCGGGCCGACGATCTCTTGCTGGCGCCGGGGGATCTATGGAGGGCGGCATTCGCTCCAAGCGGCGAGCCGGTGGCGGTCGCGCAGGTGACTGTCGACTGCGAGTGGGCGCTGTTGAAGGCACTCGTCTCGACCGATCATGCCAGTCGCTATCTCCTTCACACCGATCTCGTAAACGCGCTGGTAGAGGCGAAAGCCCGCCATCTCCTCGTCGACGGGCCGATGGCGCCGCTGCTGGCTCCAGAGCTCCAGTACTGGCAGCGCTTGCTCGGCTACCGGGTCGCTAGCCTGTCGGTGCGCCGCAAGCCGCTGCCCGTCGAAGGCTGTAAGCCTGCTTTCGAGATCGAAAGCAATCAGACGCTCATCGCGCTTCGGCACGTCGGCTAGGAGCCGCGCCTGCCGTAGCCGGCCAGCACGGTTTGCAGGGAGTGCTCGAGCGACAGCTCCTCGGCGTGCTGCGCGTACCAGCGCGCGGTGCTCTCGCGCAGCGCGAGGCCGCGCTCGTGCACGCGCACGATCGCCTCGGCCAGCGACTGCGGGTCCGCGCGCGGCGCGATCGTGCCGTTGACGTCCTCCTCGATCAGCTCCGTCGCCGCGTTGTCCTCGCCCGCGACCACCACGCTCGGGGTCGCGCGCGCGGCCGCCTCGACGACGACCAGCCCGTAACCCTCGCGGCGCGAGGGCGCGAGCACGCACAGCGCACGGCGCATCTCCGCCTCGACCGTCTCCGTCTCGGCGAACCCGGGCGCCGTGACGACGTCCCCCAGCCCGTGTTCGGCGATCGCTGCGTCGAGCGCTCCGCGCTCGGGACCGTCGCCGAAGAACACTCCCCGCAGCCCCTCGATCCGCCGTGTGGCGAGCGCCACGGCGGCGACCGCCAGCGTGACCTGCTTCTCGGGGATCAGCCGCCCGGCGAACAGCACGAGCGGGTCGGCCGGCCGCGGCGCGAGCCCTTCGCGCGCGCCCGCGTAGAGGCCGCGTAGGACCGTCACCTCGCCCTGCAGTCCCGCTTCGCGCAGTCGCTGCGCGTGCAGCTCGGAGAAGCAGAACGCGCGCTGTCGCGCGCGCGCGCAGATGTGCTGCACGAGCTCGCCCACGCGCCCCCCTAAGCCGCCGAGGTAGTCGCGCCAGTAGGAGCGGCTCCAGACCTCGAACCAGTCGACGATCAGCTCATATCCGCGCAGCGGCCGAAGCAGCGCGGCGGCGAGCAGCGAGAAGTAGGGGAACGCGCACGTGTGCACGACGTCGTAGCGGCGGCCGTGGCGCAAAAGGTGCAGGAGCACCCCGGCGCCGAACACGAGTGGCGGCACGATCCGTCGCCGCCCGCCGGCCGTGTACAGCGCCAGGCGCGGCCCGGCGGTCACGACGCGCACGCGCGCGTCGATGTCCGCCCCCGGCCCGTGCCGCTCCCACTGGCGCAGCGTCAGGTATGTGACCTCGTGCCCGTCCGCGGCCAAGCGCTCGGCGAGGTCGCGATACCAGCGCTCGGCGCCGCCGACCGTGTGGGGGAAGAGGCAGTCGTAGACGACGCACACGCGCATATACGCAAGCATGCCGGAATATCGAGCGGGTTTGTGGGAGGCAACTTCGCGCGAGGCCCGCATCGAGCCTCGTGTCGCCGGCCACCGCGCGGGCTGGACGAGCAACGGGTCTTCTTGACGTGCTCCGGTAGCATCGTCAGTGAATTCGGCGCCACTTTCCGCCTAGGTGCGCGTTATAACCGGGTAGCTCGCTCTGTCCGCCGCCACGACGTGGGCCCGCAGGAGCGACCGTCGATGAGCACACTCGCCCAGACAAGCACTCCTCAGACGCCCGCCGTCGCGGGCTCGGACGCGCCGCTCGTGTCGGTCGTGATCCCGTGCTTGAACGAGGCGCAGAACATCGAGCGTTGCGTCACGGCCGCGCGCGAGGCGCTCGCGCGGATGGGTGTCGACGGCGAGGTGGTGGTCGCCGACAACGGCTCCGAGGACGACTCGGCGCATCTGGCCGAGCGCGCCGGCGCGCGCGTGGTCGTGGAGCCGCGGCGGGGCTACGGCAGCGCTTATATGGCCGGCTTCGAGGCGTCGCGCGGGCGCTACATCGTGATGGCCGATGCCGACCTGACCTACGACTTCGACGATATCCCCAGGTTCGTCGCCGCGCTCGAAGACGGCGCCGAGATGGCGATCGGCGACCGCATGGACAACATCCAGCCCGGCGCGATGCCGTGGCTGCACCGCTACGTCGGCAACCCGCTGCTGTCGGGCCTGCTCAACCTGTTCTTTCGCACGGGCGTAAACGACGCGCACTGCGGCATGCGCGCGCTGCGCCGCGACGTGCTGGAGCGCCTGGACCTGCGCACGACTGGGATGGAGTTCGCCTCGGAGATGGTGATCCGCGCTTCGAAGGAGAACCTGCGGATCGCCGAGTTCCCGATCGAGTACCACCCACGCGGCGGCGAGTCGAAGCTGTCGAGCTTTCGCGACGGCTGGCGCCATCTGCGTTTCCTGCTCGTCCACTCGCCCAACCACCTGTTTATCGTGCCCGGTCTGATCATGTCGGGCGTCGGTCTCGTGCTGATGGTCATGGTCGCGGCGGGCCTTGCCTTCTTCGGGCGGGCCTGGGGCTTGCACGCGCTGATCGGCGGCGCGCTGCTCACGATCGTCGGCACGCAGGTGCTCGCGCTCGGGCTGTGCGCCCACGCGTACGGCACCTACTTCATGGGCGAGCGCGACCCGTGGTTCGATCGCATGCGCGCGCGCTTTCGCCTCGAGCACGGTCTGCTGCTGGGTGGCGCGTTCATGCTCGCCGGCTTCGTGATGGGCGCGATCGTGCTCGTCTCGTGGATCTCCAACGGCTTCGGCCAGCTTTCCTACGAGCAGCTCGCGCTGCTCGCCGCGGCGCTGCTGATCGTCGGCATCCAGATCTTCTTCTCCTCCTTCCTCCTGTCGATCCTCGGTCTGCGCCGCGGCTGATCGTGGCGGTGCGGCCGGTCCTCGCCAGTGGGCTGCTGGTCCTAGTAGTTGCCTTCGCGGTGCTGCTCACCCATGCAGAGCCACGCCGCTCCGGCACCGACTACACCCCAAATGCGAACTTCGCGGCGAAGTTGAATCCCGGTCAGCAGACCTGCCAGGCCCACGAGCTGCTGCCCGCCGATACGGCCGCGGTGCGCATGACAATTGGCACCTACGGTGCGCCTGGGTCGCGCGTAAGCGTGTCCCTGACCGGCCTACGCGGCGAAGCGCTCACCGCGGGCTCCCTCGCGCCCGGCTGGCGCCAGGGCGTCGTGGAGATCCCCGTTGCGCACGTCCACGTGGCGAGCGGCGACGCGACCGCCTGCTTGCGCAACGACGGTCCCTCGCGGATCGCGGTGGCTGGCGACAGCGGGGATTCGTTTCACACGATGCAGGTGGCCGGCAGGACGATCCAGAACGCGCAGGTGCTCTATGAATACATGCGCCCGGGCAGCGAATCGTGGCTGCAGCTGCTGCCGACCGCCGTGTACCGCTCGACGCTCGGCAAGTCCGGTCTGGTGCGCCACTGGGCGTGGGCGGGGGCGCTCGCGCTGATGGGGCTCGCCATCGGCCTCGCGCTACGCACGATCATGCGCGAGGGAGCGGAGGCGTGAGGGCGAGCTCTCCCGCGCGGAGTGGCGCGGGAGGAAGTCCCTCTGCGCGAGGTCGTGCGCACGGTGGGCGGGTGGCCGGCGCCGCGCGGGTCGGTGCGCTCATCCGCCGGGGGGCGCCCGGATCCGCAAGGGTCGGTGCGCTCGTGCGTCGTGTGCCGAGGGCAGCGTGGCTGTGCGCGGTCGTTGCGCTCGCCAACGGCCTCGCCTGGTCGTTGATCGTGCCGCCGTTTGAGGTGCCCGACGAGAACGCCCACTACGCGTATGTCGCGCAGGTGGCCGAACGCGGGACGCTGCCCCAGCCGGGGCCGGCCGCCGGTCCGCTGTCGCCCGCCGAGGACGACACGCTCGCGACGATCCGCTTCTATGAAATGGTCGGCGAGCCACACAACCCCGCGCCGTTCTCGGCGTTGCAGCAGGACGCGATCGAAGCGGTGGCCCGTGAGCCGCTGTCCACGCGCGGCGACGGCGACGCGTTGACAGCGACGAATAATCCGCCGCTGTACTACGCGCTGGAGGCGATCCCGTACAAGCTCGGCTCGAGCGGCAGCGTGCTCGACCGGCTCGCGCTGATGCGTGTGCTGTCGGCGTTGATGGGCGCCGTGACGGTGCTGCTCGTCTACCTGTTCCTGATGGAGCTCCTGCCCGGCCGTCGCTGGGCGTGGAGCGTGGGCGCGCTGGCGGTCGCCTTTCAACCCCTGTTCGGCTTCATGTCGGGTGGGGTCAACAGCGACAACCTGATCTACCTGACCGCGGCCGGCACGCTGTGGGGGGTGGCGCGGATGTTCCGTCGCGGCCTGACACCCGCGAGCGGGGCGCCGATCGGCGCGTTCCTGGGAGCAGGGCTCGTGACGAAGTTCACGCTGCTCGGCTTCCTCCCGGCCGCCGCGCTCGCCGTGGCCCTGGGGCTGTGGAGCGCGTGGTCACCCGAGCGAAACGCCGGGCGAGAGGCCGGGCGAGGACGAGACACGGAGTCCGGGCGAGGACGAGACACGGAGTCCGGGCGAGACGTCGCGCGCGGGCAAGACCCGGGGCGGGAAGGGAGCGCGAGGAGGCACATAAGCCAGCGTGCCCCCGCGGTGCGCGGCGCGGCCTGGGCGGTCGGTCTGGTCGCGGCGCCGGTGCTCGGCTACCTGATCCTCAACCGCTGGGTCTGGAAACGGGGATCGGTCCCCGCGATCGGCTCCGTCTCGGCGGTCAGCCCGACCGGGCAGCATTTCAGCTTCGGGGGCGAGCTCAGCCACATCTGGCAGCTGTTCTTGCCACCACTGCCGGGCATGCACCGGCAGTTCACCTACCTGCCGTTCGCGCACACGTGGTTGAAGGGCTTCGTCGGCCGGTTCGGCTGGCTCGACTACACCTTTCCGGGCTGGGTCTACAACGCGGCGGGCGGCGTGATGCTGCTCATCTGCGCACTGGCTGTCGTCGAGCTCGTCTGCCGCCGCGGCGTGCTCGCCGACCGGGTGGGGGAGCTCTCCGTATACGTGCTGGCGCTCGTCGGGCTGTGCGTGGAGATCGGCGTCGAGTCCTACCGTGAAGCGATCCTCACCGGGAGCGTGTTCGAGCAGGCGCGCTACCTGTTGCCGCTGCTGTGCCTGTATGGGGCGATCGTGGCGCTTGCCGTGCGCGTCGGCGGGCGCCGCTTCGGACCGGCGATCGGGACGGCGATCGTGATGATCGCGATCGGCCACGACCTCTTCTCTCAAGCGATCACGATCGCGCGCTACTACGCATGAGCGGCGCCGGCGCCTGGGGCAGTCGGGATGCGCGGGCGGGAGATGGCGCACCCGATACACCTCGAGCGCATGACCGGAGCGTGACCGTCGCGATCCCGGTGCGCGACGGCGGCGAGCTGTTTGCGCGTACGCTCACCGCGCTCGCGCGACAGACCGTCGCGCACGAGCTGCTCGTCTGCGACTCTGGCTCCCGCGACGGCTCACCCGCACGCGCGCGCGAGCACGGCGCGCGTGTGATCGAGATATCGCCGCGTGAGTTCAGCCACGGCGGGACGCGCAACCTGCTGCTGGGCGAGGCCGCGGGCGAGCACGTCGCGCTGCTCACGCAGGACGCCGAGCCGGCCGACGAGCGCTGGCTGGAGTGGCTGCTCGCCGGCTTTCGGCTCGCGCCGGACGTGGGCATCGTCTATGGCCCCTACATCCCCCGTCCGGACGCTGCGCCTGCTGTTCGCTGGGAGCTCGAACAGTGGTTCTCCTCGCTCTCCCCCGATGGCGTCTCGCGCATCGAGCGCCTGGGTGCAGAGGAGCGCGCGCTACCCGTGCTGGAGCTGCTCGGCGCGCGGGGCTTCTTCACCGACGCCAACGCTTGCATTGCGCGCGCGGCGTGGTCTGCGACACCGTTCCGCGACGTGCCCTACGCCGAGGATCGCCTGTTCGCGATCGACATGCTTCGCGCCGGCTATGCCAAGGCGTTCGTACCGGACGCGGCCGTCGTTCACTCCCATGACTACACCGCCGGCGAGCAGCTGCGTCGCTGCTTCGACGAGTGGCGGGGCTTGCGCGAGGTGTACGGCTGGCGCGAGCCGGCTTCGCCGGTGCGTGTGGCCGGGCAGCTGCGTGGCGCGCTCGGCCAGGCTCGGCGCGCGGCGCTGCGCGAGGGCATGCCCCCAGCCCGTCGCCGTGCGACGCTCGCGATCGTCGGCTGCCACCACGTGGTGCGCCTCGCCGGCGCGTTGCTAGGCTCGCGCGCCGACCGGCTGCCTGCCGCGGTGCGCCGCCGGCTGTCACTAGAGCGACGGGCCGGTTTCGATCCTCTAGAGCTGGATACAGAAGGAAGAAGATGAGCAACAATCCCTTGGAGGGGCGTCCGCAGGGCGTCTTCTCGAACTTGCCGCGGCGGATCTACCTGACTTACACCAACTTCGGGCTGCGCACGATCCTGTTCCGGGCGATCACCTTCCCGCTGCGCTTCACGCCGCTCGAGCGGCGCATGCGGCTGCGCACGCACGCGCGCGAGCAGGAAGTGCGCCGTGCGAAGCTCTGGCACCGCGAGCATGGCCGTCCGGTCGACGTCGTGATTCCCAGCTATCGCGACGCCGAGCACATACGCACGCTCGTGCGCTCGATCGGAAAGACGGTCCCGCGCGGGATGGCGCGCGTGATCGTCGCCGACGACTGCAGCGGTCCCGAGCACTTGGCCGCGTTGCGTCAGATCGATGGGATCGACGAGCTGATCGAGGGCGAGCGCAACGAAGGCTTCGCCGCTAACGTCAACCGCGGGCTGCGCGCGAGCGACTCAGAGCGCGACGTCGTCGTCCTGAACTCCGACATCGAGGCACTACCGAACTGGCTCGAGTGCTTGCAGTACGCGGCCTATCGCTACGACGACGGCGGCATTGTCGGCGCGCAGCTGCAGTACCCCGACGGTCGCATCCAGTTCGGCGGCACCGTGCGCAACCGCGACCGGCCCGAGTGGTTCGACCACCGCTATCGCGGCAAGCCCGCCACCTGGGGGCCCGCCTGTCAGGCTAGCCCCGCGCTCGCGATCACAGGCGCGTGCATGTACGTGCGGCGCGAGGTGATCGAGCGCGTCGGTCTGCTCGACGAGCGTTACGCGATGGCCTACGAGGACGTCGACTGGTGTTTGCGCGCGTGGCAGGCGGGCTTTCGCGTGCTGTATTTCCCGAGCGCGCAGCTCGTCCACCACGAGTCGGTCACGCGCGGCATGGAGGTCGGCGAGCGCGAGCGCGAGTCCCAGCGGCTGTTTTGGGAGCGCTGGTCGGATTTTCTCGATGCGCGCACGGTGACCGTCGCGGGAGATGCGGGAGATGCGGGAGATGCGGGAGATTCGGGAGATGCGGGAGACGCGGAAGACGGGCAAGACGATCGGCACGAGGTCGTTCGGGACGATCGGCATGGGTCCGCGGGGGGCGAGCCGTCGGCGACCGCCACGATCGGGGACTTCGCGCATGCGCGCGACGACCGTCTGCGGATCGTCTACGTGACCGAGGACACCGGCGTCGGCGGCGGGCACCGCGACATCTTCGAGCACCTCAACCGCCTATCCGCGCGCGGGCACGATGTCGCGCTGTACACGCTTGGCGATCCCCCTGAGTGGTTTCCGCTGCGCGCGCCTGTGCGCTCCTTCGCCGACTACGACGCGCTCGCGCTCGCGCTCGCGGAGGTCGACGCGATCAAGGTCGCGACCTGGTGGATGACGGCCGTGCCGGTCTGGCGCGCGAGCATCCCCCACGGCATCCCCGTCTACTTCGTGCAGGACATCGAGACCTCCTACTACCCTGACCACGAGCGCGCACGCCACGCTGTGCTCGACTCCTACCGGCCTGAGTTCCGCTACATGACGATCTCCACGTGGAACCTCGAGCGGCTGCGCGAGCTCGAGCTCGACGCCGAGCTGATCCCGCCGGGGATCGACCTCGACACCTTCTGCCCCCGTCCCGACGTTATCCGCCGCGAGGACATGGTGCTCGCGCTGGGACGCTCCAACCCGCTGAAGAACCTGCCGCTCACGCTCGCCGCCTGGCGGGGGCTCAAAGCGCCGCGCCCCGAGCTGTGCCTGTTCGGGATCGAGCCCGAGCTGGCCGCGGAGCCGGGCATGCGCTACGTCGAGTCCCCCGACGACGAGCGCGTCGGCGAGCTTCTCAGCGAGGCGACCGTGTTCGTGCAGACCTCCACCCACGAGGGCTTCGCGCTGCCGCCGCTGGAGGCGATGGCCACGGGCGGCGCGGTCGTCTGCACCGACGCGCACGGCAACCGCGACTTTTGCGTCGACGGCGTCAACTGCCTAATGCCCGACCCGAGTCCCGGCGCCGTCAGCGCGGCGATTGCGCGGTTGCTGGCCGACCCCAAGCTGCGCGCGAGCCTCGGCGCCGCTGGGATCGCGACGGCGAGCGACTACGCGTGGGAGCGGCGGATCGACGCGCTCGAGGCGTTCTTCCAGCGGGTGGCGGCGTCCGGGCGAATGGCCACCAAGGGCGATATCGCGCCGCCGCTTGCTACCACTGCCAAGCGGTGAGCGTCGCCGGCCGGGTGACCGGCCATCAGAGGTCCTCGGCGATGTGCGGCGCCGCGCGGTTGAACACCCAGAAGCCGATCGCGCAGATGACTGCCACGAGCACCAGTGGCTCGAGCAGGGCTGCCCAGCTGCCCATCGCCTGGCCGGCGCTGTAGGTCGCATGGTTGATCATCGCGTGGCGGAACTGTTGGAACACCGCCACTAGCGGGTTGAGCGTGTAGAGGTGGTAGAGGAAGTGATTGAGCGAGCCGTGCGCGAGCTTTTCCTTGACTGTCTCCACCGGGATGATCACCGGCGAGGAGTAGAACAGGATCTGCGAGACGACTTCCCAGATCGGCGAGATGTCGCGGAAGCGCACGAACAGCGCCGACAGCAGCATCGCTACGCCGGTGGTCAGCACCGTGATCATCAGAATGATCAGCGGTAGCTCCACCCAGCTGAGCATTGGCCGCACGCCCGAGATGACCGCGAAGATCATCACCACCACCAGGTTCAGGCCCAGGTTGAACAGGGCGAGCAGCACGACCGAGATCGGGATCGCCAGTCTCGGGAATTGGATCTTGCGCACGAGGTTCTCGCGGTCGACGACGCTGCGCACCGCCCCGCCGGTGGCTTCGCCAAAGAAAGTGAACAGCACGATCGAGCCGAGCAGCTGGGGACCGTAGAAATGAGCCGGTGCGCCTTTGCCCTTGTCGATGTGAAAGATCAGGACGAAGAACACGTACAGCACGCCGAACAGCAGCAACGGTCGCACTACCTGCCACAGGTAGCCGAGCGCCGAGCCGAAGAACTTCAATTTGAATTCGCTCAGCGCGATGTTGTAGGCGAGATGCCAGAACCGCGACCAGCTGTCGTCGAGCGCGCGCGGCCCGCGGATCGGCTGACCGAGCGGCTCCGTGATCGCGGGGGCGCTCATCGTGATCTGGCCCCGACGGCCTTAAAGCCCAGCCCCGCGATCTCTCCCTCCGAGAGGATCCCCGCGCGGTTGATCTCCGTCTCCACCGGAATCTCGACCATGCCGCCGCTGGCGGAAGTGCCTGAGACCACGAACGACAGGCCCCCCGCGAAGCGGTCGATCACGTCGAGGCCCTCGCCACGGTGGCTGATCGTGATGATCGTGTGGTAGCGACCGGGTGCGAGCATGTTGTGAAAGGAGAACGCAAACATCGCCCACTCTCCCGCCTGAAAGCCGCCCGCCTGCTCGTGGTCCTGGGTGGTGGTCGCGACCACCACGGGCTGGCGGTGCTCATTCAGCAGCGTCAAGCTGACCGCCGGGTCGAGCACATGCTCCTTGAACTCGACCAGCGCCTTCAGCGTCAAGGGCTCGGATTGGGGCGCTACGGCACGCTGTTCGGTGCGGTCGTGTCCAAGCCACACCTCGCTCACGCGTGCGGCGCCGTCACCCATGCGCGCGCTGCCGACGTCGGGGTCGTCATAGCCCACGGCTCGCCCGAAGGCGATCTCCAGGTAACGATCGGCGACGTCGCGCGGGTCGCCGATCGAGACCATCTCGCCGCGCTCGAGCAGCATCGCGCGGTGGCAGAAGCGCGTGACCGCACCCATGTCGTGCGTCACGAACACGATCGTGCGCCCTTCCTCGCGCATGCGGTTGAACACGTCAAAGCACTTCTGCTGAAACGCGGCGTCGCCGACCGCGAGCACCTCGTCGATCAGCAGGATGTCGGCGTCGACCTGGATCGCGACGGAGAACGCCAGGCGCACGTGCATGCCCGAGGAGTAGTTCTTCAGCTTCAGGTCCTGGAACTCCTCGAGCTCGGCGAACTCGATGATGCTCTGGTAGCGCGCCCGCGCCTCGCGCGGCGAGAGCCCGAGCATGATGCCGTTCAGCGACACGTTGTCGTACGCGGCCAGGTCGGGGTTGAAACCGACACCGAGCTCGATGAACGTCGACATTCGCCCGTTGCACCAGATCTTGCCCTCGTCGGCGCGATAGATCCCGGCCAGGCACTTCAGTAGGGTGCTCTTGCCGCTGCCGTTACGCCCGACGATCCCGAAGAACTCGCCCGGCTGCACCGCGAAGGAGATGTCCTTCAGCGCGTGCAGCTCCTCGTGGCGCGTGCGCCGCAGCGGGTGCAGCGCACGCTCCTTCAGCGTATGGCTGCGCTCCTCGGGAATCTTGAAGCGCTTGTCCACGCCCTGCGCGGCCAGCGCCGGACGGGTGCTCACTGGTGTCTGTTGGGAGGCCACGGTCATGCAGGGTATAGCTGCGGGGCGGTCGGAACCGTTCTATGAACCCCTTAACGCTCGCGACGGAGCGGTGCGCGCAGGGCGCGGCCGACGGCACGCAGCGCGGCGTATAGCCGTGCCAGGCCACTGAACAGCGGGCCGCTCAATGCCGGCCGCGCGCTCAGGGCGAGCAGGCCGCGCTGCAGGTCCTCCGGCAGCGCGCCCTCCGGGCCGATCAGGCTGCGCGCCGGACCCACCACCTCGACCAGCTCGTTGTAGTCGCTTAGCACAAGCTCGCGTTCGTCGATCAGCGTCTGCACCGTCTCTGCGTGGGCTGCGGTCAGCTCGCGCTCGCGCGCGACCATGTCGCGGCTGATCATTGCCGCCTCGCGCACCGGCGCCTCCGCGGCTTCGCGGTAGGCATCGACCGTTGCCACGGCCGCACGATCCCAGGTCAGCTCGCGCGCGGCGCCGGCGAGCAGCTCCACCTGCTGCGCGCGCGCGCGCGGATCGTGCAGCAACTTCGCTGCCACGTCCGCGCTCCGCGTCGGGTCTCCCGGCACGATCGTCGCCGCCTCCCCGATCGCCCCCTCCGCCAGGGAGGTCGTGGCCGCGAACAGGCACGGGACGCCGTGCAGCGCGGCTTCGCACGGGACAAGACCGAAGCCCTCGTACGTCGACGGGTAAAGCACGGCGTCGGCGTGCCGCATCAGCCACTCCTTTCCCCCCTCGCCGACCGCGCCAAGGTCAACCACGGCCGCGCGCAGCTCCGGGTGCGCGTCCAGCTCCTCGCGCTCGGCCTCCCGCGAGGAGCCGTACCGGACGTGCGTGCCGGCGAGTATGAGCCTCCCCGACCAGCCGTGACGCTCGCGCAGCGCGGCGAGCAGGCGCAGCGCGAACACCCTGTTCTTATGGTGGTAGTCGGTTCCCAGGCACAGGAGGAATCCCAGCTCGTGTGCGGCCTCGTCCTGCTCGTGTGCGTTCTCACCCTGCTCGTTGGCGCCCTCACCCTCCTCCTCGGCGCGCGCGCTCAACCGCGGCGGCCTGTGCGGCTGTCCCTGGGTCCGGTGGTCGAGACCGGGTGGTATCACCGCGATTCGCTCCGCCTCGACGAGCCCTTCATCGAGTAGCTCCCTGCGCGTGTGCTCGGACAGGACGAGCACTCGCTCGGCCGCGATCATGCCGTGGCGGCTGGCTCGCCGGTAGTCCTCCCACGCGTCCGTGTTGGCGAAGTAGGCGCGATTGCGATAGGCGATCAGGTCGAGCTGGCTGAGCACGACCCGCTCGCCGAGCTGCCACGCGAGCGCGATGTCGGCTTGCGAGAAAGCCTGCTGCGGGCGATGGAACAAGGCACTCGGCGGGGTCGTCTCGTCGACGTCCTCCACCGCCAGAATCTCGGTCTCGGGCAGCTCGCGCAGCGACTCGAGCGTCTCCCGGTCGATCCGCTCGGCGTAGATCAGCACACGCAGGCGCAGCGCTTCCGTCCGCGCCAGCGCGCGCGTCAGTTCCAGCACCAGGATCTGCGTGCCCATCAGCGCGCCGTCGAGAGCGCGCGCGTCGATCGTCACCCATAGCCGCTCGTGGTTGGTCATCTCTGCTCGCCTCGACTGCTGCCGGTCGAAGACCCTCTCTCAAAAATAGGGCGGTGCGGCCGGTGTGTATAGCCCAGCCTATAGCGCAGGCGCGCGGTCAGGGCCGAGCCGTTGGTGATAATGGCGTGGCCCGTGTCGATCGACGCAGACAAGCAAGCCGGACCGATGGCCGGCGCTCCAGCCTCGCCGCGCGCGCGCCTGCGGGGACTGGTGCGCCGCGCGCTGCCGCGGATCGCGCCCATTTACGCCCGCCGTCGCGCGCGTGCGATCGAGCTCGAAGCGACCGTGCGGCGCCTGGAGGGGGACTTCGAGCACGTGCGCGCGCGCCACACCGAGCAGATCGAGCGCCTCGAGGATCTCGTCCGTGAGCTCGTCCTTGCCGCCGAGTCGCTGCGCCGCCGCGGCGTCGCTCGCCGCCCGCCTGATGGGGACCGGGCAGACGAGGGCGGGGATTAGCAGATGCGCGTCGTCACGCTCGCCACGCTCGGCTCGCTGCCTCGCGCGCGCGCGCTCGGTCGTTCGCTGCAAGCACACCAGCCCGACTGGCCGTTTGAGATCGTGCTCCTCACCGACGAGGACGTCGCCGCCGCGACCGGCGCCGAGGAGTCCTCGCACGGCGCGGTTACGACCGCCGAGGAGTCGCTGCCGGTGCACTCCGTCTGCGACGAGCTCGACGTCGACCTTCCCGCGCTGCTCGCGCTGCACGGCGAGCAGGACCTGACCGCGCTGCTGCTCTCGCCCCTGCTGCGCCGCGTCGCTGAGCGCTCCGGCGAGGCGGTGCTGCACCTGCCGAGCGGTGTCTGGATCCTCGACGCGCTCGCGCCGATCGAGACCGCGCTGTCCGCGCACCCCGTCCTGCTCGTGCCGCGCAGCGCCGACGAGCTGCCCGACGACGGCCTCGACCCATCGTCCTCAGAGCTCGAGCGGGTGGGGCGGATCGAGGAGACGATCGTCGGCATCGACGGCAGCCCTGACTCGCTCGCCTTCCTCGACTGGTGGCAGGAGCGCGTCGAGCGCACGCTCGGCTCGCTCGACGCCCGCGCCGCCGGCGAACGTCCCGAGGATCGACCCTGGCTCGCGCGCTACCTCGAGCTTGCCCCGGCCCGCTTCTCTACAGCGGTGCTCGACGATCCAGGCTGCAACCTGAACATGTGGAACCTGCACCGCCACACGCTCGTCGCGGCCGATGCAGGTAATGCCGGCCACGCGGACGGGGCAGGCGACCTGGGTGTGGCGGGCGACGCCTGTGTGCCAGCCGACGCGGGTGTGACGGGCGACGCAGGTGCAGGCGCAGTGCTGGTCGACGGGCGCCGCCCGCTGCGCTTTCTCAACCTGCCCGGCTTCGACCCCGACCGCCCCCACCGCCTGAGCGCGACCGCGAGCCGCGCGCGCGTCAGCCGCTCGCCCGTCCTGCACGATCTCTGCGCACGCTACGCCGCGGAGCTGCGCCACTGCGGCTTCAGCGACTCAGATCACCATGCCGAGGTCGGCCGGCGCCTAGGAGACAACCTCGTCTACGACGAGTCTCTGCGCGCGCTCTACTCCTCGGCGCTCGCGCTCGGCGAGCCCATCGAGGACCTGTTCGGCGAGCAGGGCACGCGCGCGTTCCTCGCCTGGCTCGCAGGGCCCGCACCGCGCGGCGCCTCCTACGGCATCAACCGCTACGTGTTCCACCGCGTCGCCCATGAGCGCCCCGACGTCGTACGTGCTTACCCCGACCTCGACGGGCCCGACGGCGAGGGGTACCTGACCTGGTGCTGGGCGTTCGGACGTGCCGAGCTCTCGATCCCCGACCGCTTCATGCCCCCCCGCCCTGGGCACGCACATCGCTCGGGGAACGCACATCGCCCGGGTTACTCACAGACAACCCCGCCGGCCGCCGCTCAGGCGGCGATCACTGCTTCTCCAGCTCCCACCGATACGCCGCCCCCCTCCGCGTCTGGCGCGGCCCCGGAGTCGCAGGTCTCCGCCGATCGGGCGGATCCCCGGTCGCGGGACTTAAGCGAGTCACCGGCGCAGACGACAGGGCAGGCCCCGGCCGGGGACGGACCGGCGGTGCGCCTGACCGGCTATCTCGGCCACACGCTCGGCCTCGGCGCGGCCGCGCGCGGCTACGTGCAGGCGCTTGGCGCCGCCGACGTGCCGGTGCGCACCGTCAGCGTTCCCCTGCACCATCTCGCGCTGCCCGTCGCGCTCGCCGACGAGTACGGGCGCCACGACTTCGAGGAGCTCGTCCACGACGGCCGCCACGGCTTCGAGATCGTCGCGGTCAACGCCGATGAGCTCCCCGACTTCGTCGAGCGCCTCGGTCCCGACTACTTCCAAGGCCCGCGCATCGGGATCTGGGGCTGGGAGACGAACACGATCCCCGCGCGCTGGCAGCGCGCGTTCGCGCTCGTCGATGAGATCTGGGTCTACTCGAGCTTCATGGCCGCGAACATCGCCGCCGCCACCAACGTTCCGGTGCTCGCGCTGCCGCCACCCGTGCAGCCCCCCGCTGGGGAGGTCCCTCCGCTGCGCCTCGGAGTCCCGGACGGCTTCCTGTTCCTGTTCGTGTTCGACTACCTGTCCACCATCCAGCGCAAGAACCCCGTCGGGCTGATCGAGGCGTTCAGGCGCGCGTTCGCGCCCGGCGAGGGGCCGCAGCTCTTGATCAAGACGATCAACGCCCCCCTGCGCCCGCTCGCCGAGGAGGAGGTGCTGTGGGCCGCGCACGGGCGCGAGGACGTCCACGTCGTCGATCGCTCGCTCTCTTCCGAGGAGCTTTTTGGGCTGATGGCCGCGTGCGACTGCTACGCCTCGCTGCACCGCGCCGAGGGCTTCGGCCTGACGATGGCTGAGGCGATGGCGATCGGCAAGCCCGTAATCGCGACCGGCTACTCGGGCAACGTCGACTTCATGAACGCTCACAACAGCCTGCTGGTCGACTACGCGATCGGGCGCGTCGGACCTGAATGTGAGATCTACCCGCCCGAGGGCGAATGGGCCGACCCGTTGATCGAGCACGCGGCTGAGCTGATGCGCCGCGTCCACGACGATCGCGATGCAGCCGCTGCGCTCGGCGCGCGCGCGCGCGCGGACATCGCGCGTCAGCTCTCCCCCGCCGCGACCGGCGCGGCGATGCGCCGGCGGTTGGAGGAGATCTCGGGCGGCTCACCTGCTCACCCGGCCGGCGCCGCGCGCGCGACCGCGTGAGGGCAGTCTCGCGTCAGGTCTTGCTCGCGGGCTGGCCGCTCGGCGCCGCGCTCGTTGCCGCAAGCGCGCCGGCCGGCGCCGCGCCCGGCTTTAAGACCTCCATCCATTCATACCCCACCGGCGCGTCGCAGATCTGCTTCGCTGCCGCGGCCGGAGCCACTTCCAGCCGGTAGGACTGCGAGCCACGGGGCAGCAGCACGATCGGGCCGAAGCTGCGGGTGTCGGGGTCGACGTCGTCGCCGCTGCCCGGGTGCAGGCTGCCGCCGCCGCGCTCGATCGTGAGGGTGTGCCTGCTGGCCGCGAGCGTGCGCGTGGCGATGTACAGGTACTGATTGGGATAGCGGTCTTGATAGGCGATCGTGCCCACCGTCCGTCCGTCGAGCACGAATTTGATCGGGCGCCCCACCGTGCCTTCCATCCACAGCTCGTAGCTGCCGCCATGCGCGAGCGTGAACGCCATCCGGTCGCTGCCCGCGCCATGGGCGACGAGCTCGTTCCCCTCCGGTTTCCAGTAGTCAGGGTGGGCTCCGGCGGGCGGCAGCACCGTGGTCGTCGCCGGCGCGCGCACGTAGGCGACGCTCGCGCCGGGGCCGGCCTTGCGCAGCGAACGCTCGAGGTTTCCGCAGAACGTCGCCGTGCGCTCGTGCGCCAGCCCCGCCAGCGGGTAGTGCACGTATACGTCCCCGGCGGGCCGTTCGCGGCGCCACACGTCGAAGTACTGCGTCCGCTGCACCAGATCCCAGTTGCTCGGCGCGCGCACCGCCAGCGGGCTGCGCGGCACGACGATCAACCTGAATTTCTGCAGGTAGGCCATCTGGAACTGGTTGAGGCTGAACGAGAACCCGACCACTCCGGGGGACTCGACGTGCGGGAGCAGTCCCCATTCGTCATATGCCGGCTGCACGTCGGTCGAGCCGCGCTCGTTGCGCAGGAAGTACTCGGCGTACTCGTCGAACGACGGATATAGCGTTGGGCCCTGTCCCGCGTAGCGCTTGCCGATCTCGGCGAGGTCGTGGTAGCGCGCCGCGGGTGCGAGCGTCGTGTCGTGGTATACGAGCGCGTTCCCGTACAGCACCCCGCCGGCGATCACCCCCGCGGCCAGCCAGCCGAGCAGCGCGACCGGCCGCCGCCTGTTCGCGCTCAGCGCCGTCGCGCCCGCGAACGCGAGCGTCAGCGCGAACACGCCGGTGATCGTGAACGACTTGAACACGATCCACGCCGTGCTGTGCGCGACGTAGTACCAGAGTGCGATCGGCGCCGCCACCCCCGCGAACGCGAGCACCCAGCGCCGGCGCACGAGCGCGACGAGCGTGCCGAGCACGGCGAGCGCGATCACGAACACGTCGAGCACGTGCGTCGCCGTAACGTGGTAGAGCGGAAAGCGGAAGTCGCCCGTCAGCCACACCCCGGCCGCGGACCATTCCGGCACCGGCCCCGACAGGTTGCCGAGACCGAGGTTGATCGTGCCGCCGATCGCGTTGCTCGCGATCCCGCCAAGCTGGGTCAGCGCGCTGATGATCTCGGGCAGTGCGATCACGATCGCGAGCGCCGTCAGCAGCGCCCAGTCGGCGATCGTGCGCAGGCGGTCGGTGGACAGCAGCGTGAGCACGAACGCCGCCGCCAGCAGCACGCCGAGCCACGGCGCGACCCCGAAGCTGAACGCGTCGACCGACGCCGCGATCGCGACCGCCGCCGGCAGCACCGACAGGCGCGGCCCCCTTCCGGGCAGTCTCTCTGCCAGCACGGCGACGACGGTAAGCAGCAGGCTCGCCGTGGTGAGCTCCTTGATGCCGCCCTCCAGCGCGTACCCGTATAGCACGGTCGGCTGGATCGCCACGGCCGCCGCGATCGCGCGCAACGGCCGGCCTGCGGCCGTGCGCCCCGGCCGCAGCGGCCGGCCGACGTCCGTTCGCCCCGGCCGGCCGACGTCCGTGTGTCCCGGTGCGCGCTTCCCGGACGCGTGCCCTAGCAGCGAGTAGATCGCTAGCGCCCCCATCGCCGCGGCGAACGCGTGATACATCTGGTAGCACCACGCAACGTCGGTGCGGATCAGCCTGGCGATCACCCCAAGCGTCGCCTGTCCGCCCCCGGGGTAGCCGATCGACACGAGCTTCTCCGCGTTCGCGTGATAGGAGGAGTCGAATGTGGTCTTCGCCCGTCCGGCTTCGGCGAGGTAGTGCGAGAAGTCCATCTGAAAGCCGAGATCGATCAGCCGCGTGTAGCCGGTCCATGTCGGGGTGCCGGTCAGCAGCGTCGGCGTGGCGATCGCCGCGAAGGCGGCAAGCCCCGCGAGCGCCCCCCAGGGGATCCCGTCCAGGCGCGGTCGGCGCAGCGTGCCAGCCCGCGCCGCGAGCGCGAACCCGGCGAGCGCGAGCGCAAGCGCGATCCAGCCGGCGGCCGCAACCAGCCAGCCGATGTAGGTCGTAAACGAGCAGACCGCCACGAGCAGCGCGAAGCCGACCGGCAGGATCAGCCCGCCGGGCAGCCAGTCGCCGCCGAGGCTGCGCACGAGCAGCCCGCCCCCCGCGCTGAGGCCCAACAGCACGAGCGGGAACAGGATGCAGCCGCAGATGAACAGTCCGGTCAAGCGCGCATCTATATCGGCTTCACCGGCCGCGACGCGGCACGTGCCTGCGCGGGACTCGCGCCGAGCGCCATTGTCGGCGGTGCCGGCGCCCGTGATGGAGGTCCCTGTCGACAACGGCGCTCGGGCCATACTGTCGGGCCATGCTTCGCGCCAACGCCACCCTTGACCCCGCGGCGGACCGTCCCTGGTGGGCAATCGTGCTGAACTGGAACGGGCGCGAAGACACGCTCCGCTGTCTCGAGTCGCTGGTCGCGGTCGAGCACTCCGACATGGGAATCGTCTGCGTCGACAACGGCTCCTCTGACGGCTCCCAGCGGGCGATCCGCGAGCGCTTCCCGCAGGCGCGAGTCGTCCTGATCGAGGCCGGCTCAAACCTCGGCTACTCCGCCGGCAACAACCTCGGCCTGCGCTATGCGCTCGAGCACGGCATGCGCTGGGCGATGCTCGTCAACAATGACGCGACCGTCGCCCCCGACGTGCTCACGGGCTTCGAGCGAGCGGCCCGCGCCCGCCCGCGGGCGGGAATCCTCGCCGGCAAGGTACTCCTCGCCGACCGGCCGCAGACGATCTGGTTCGCCGGCCAGCGCGTCAGCGAGCTGCTCGGCTACTCCGGCCGCCCGCGCGGCTACGGCCGGCCCGACGGGCCGCGCTACGGCCGGGTGCAGCCGACCGGGCGCGCAGTCGGGGCGCTGATGGCGATCTCGCGCGAGGCGATCGAGCAGGCCGGGCTGCTCGCGGAGGATCTGTTCCTGTACGTCGAGGACGTCGACTGGGCGCTGCGCGTGCGCGCGGCCGGCTTCGAGGTGGTGTTCGCGCCCGCTGCGCGGGCCTGGCATCGCGTCTCCGCCTCCACCGGCGGCGAGGCGGCCTCGACCCACACGCTTTATTACGGCGCGCGCAACACGGTCGTGGTGCTCGAGCGCCGGCGTCCGCTCGGGCGCGCTCCCAGCGCGCTGCGCCGCGCGGCGATCCTCGCCACGTTCACCTCGCACGCCCTCACCCGCGCGCACCGTCGCCGCGCGCTGGGAGCGGTGCGCGCAGGCTTTCGCGACGCCCGCGCCGGGCGGCTCGGGCCGCGGCCCTGATCAGCGTCCGGCGCGACGGCCGGTGCGGGCAGTCGATCCACGACCCAGGGTTGAATGGATCCGACCACGACCACGGACGGCCCTAGGCAAAAAAAGACCCGGCCCACGAGGGGCCGGGTGGTATGTCAGTCAGTATATCGGCCGGCTCGCGCGCCATGTCAAGCGCTTTGGCTAAATGTTTCTAACTCCGCTCACCAGCCGACGGGCTTGGCGTAGATACCGACAGGATCGGGGAGTTGATGGGCACGGAAGTCCTTCGCTCGCAGTTTGGCCCACCAGTGGCCTCCCACGCCGTCGTCGGCGCTGCCGCGCAGGTCGCCGGCGAGGAAGCTCCTCGATGGGTTGACGGTTCCCACGGGCACACGCTTGCGCGCCTCCACCAGGGGGAGCTTGAGGTCGCTGTCGTTCGAGATCACGATCGCGGCATCGATGTTGGCTTCGAGCACGTCGAGTAAGAGATGGGCGGCGACGTTGACATCCGATCCCTTCTCCTCACGTCTGGCGTGAGAGACCATGAACATCGCGTCCCGGACAGGTTCGTTCGCGGCGTCTTTCACGAGCACAGGAGGTGCGGATCGGGTCAGGACGGGGCGTCCCTTTGCGTCCGGCGTCGCCATCGGAGCCTGCTTGACGCGTGACACGTAGGAGCCGTACTCGATCAGGTCGACTGCCTTGGCGGCCGTGAGGGCCTTGAGATAGATGTCCTGATCGGCTGCGCCCGAGGGGTTGTCCGCTCCGCTGATCCGCGCCGTGCAGTAGACGATGCGTGCGATCTCCGCTCCATTCCAGCCGGCAAGCTGCGTCGAGAGGCTGCGCAGGTCAATCCAGCGCCAGCCCGCGGCGCCCCTGCCGCAAAGCCCGCGCGCGCCGTAGTACAGATTGAATGCGTCGATATACACCCCGACCCTCACCGGGCCAAGTCTATTCGACTGGACCGACTCTTATCAAGATACGACTTTCATCGAAAGCCCCTCGCAGGAGCTCAGCGCCGGGAGCGCCGTGCGGAGCTCAGCGTCCGCAGCGCCGTTGCGGAGCTCAGCGTCCGGCGCGCCGGCCGCGCAGCGCCGAGCGCGTCAGCGCGCCCGTCACGCCCAGGACGCCCGTGACGCCGCCCGCGCCGAGCGCGGCGGCGCCGTAGCGGCCCGCCTCGCGCCACTGCCGGGCGCCTGCGCGGCGGCGCGCCTGACCGAGCATGATCGCGGCCTGCATCGCGCGCGCGCGACGGGCCAGCTCGGGATGGCGCGCGGTCACGAGCGCCATCGCCATCATCCCCTCCTCGTAGGAAGCGCCCGACGCGTCGGCGCGCGTCGTGAAGTTGTCGCCGTGGCGGCGATAGCGCACGAGCACGTCCTCGAGCGCCACGCACCGTCCGTGGCGGAACACCTCGATGTCGAACAGCCAGTCGTTCGTGTACGTCAGCCGCTCGTCGAACCCGCCGGGCGGGCACAGCGCCGCGCGGATCATCGTCGCCGACGGCAGCATCCTGTAGGTCGGGTCAAACCACAGCTCGATCCCGCCGCTGCGCAACGGCACACCGCTCATGACTCGCGAGAAGCGCCCGATCGCCGCGCCGCTGTCGGAGTCGAAGATCTCCGCGTCGTGCGTGCACCCGGCCGCGCTCGGGTCGGCGTCGAGCGCTGCGACCTGGCGCTCGAGCTTGCCCGCCAGCATCACGTCGTCGCCGTCCAGCCACGCGATCAGCTCGCCGCGGGCGATCGCGAGCGCACGGTTCAACGCGAACGGCTTGCCCTGGTTCTGCTCGCCGCGCAGCACCGTGATCCGGTCGGGATCGCGTGCGGCGAACGAGTCGGCGATCGCGGCGGTGGCGTCGGTCGAGCCGTCGTCTGAGACGATCACCTCGTAGGCGTCGAAGCCCTGCGCGAGCACGCTCTCGATCGCCTCGGCGAGGAACGCCTCCTCGTTGTAGGCCGCCATGATCACGCTCACGCGCGGGTGTGCTGGGTTCATCGCTCAATCATGACCGCGCGTGTCGTGGCGTGCGCGCTCGCCGGCCGACTCCACGCGCGGGCGCCCCGCCGCGCCGGCCGACTCGCGTGGGTGAGCTCAGAGCCACGTGTGGCGCAGGCACGCCGGGCGCCATGGAGAGCGGCTGAGCGCCCGCAGCGTGGCCGAGTTGACCACGTAGCGCAGCGTCTCGCCGACGCCACTCGGCGGGTAGGAGGAGCCGCCGGCGGGCGCGTCAGTCACGTAGCTCGTCTCAAGCGAAGTCGCGCGCAGGCCGCCGTGATGGCGCATGTAGGCGGCGACGCGCGCCTCGAACACACGCGCCTTGTGGGCGCCGGGATAGGCGATGCTCGCGATGCATCGCTGCCTGTAGATCGGTGCAGCCAGCAGCGAGCGGCGGGCGAGGAAGACCTGGTCGCTGAAGCCGTGCCCGATCGCGAAGCCCGCGCGCGTCGAGACTGCCTCGCGCTCGACCCCCGGCCGCCATCCGGCGCCGTCGGGCAGCTCCCAGCTGGGGTTGGCGACGATCACCCGTGGGTCCTCGCCCATCAGCTCGAGCGCGGGCGTGATCCAGTCGACGGGCTGCGCGAGCCGCGCCTCGGGGTCCCAGTAGAGCAGCCACGGGCTGCCGGGCAGCGTGGCCGCTACGAGCGGCGCGTCGCTGTAGTGCAGGAGCGGCTCGAGCTCCTCGCGGCGCAGGCCGGCGATCGCGAGCGCGTGATCGAGGTGGGCGGCGACGAAGTGCAGCTCGTCGATCTCGCCCTGCTCGAGCAGACGCTGTCCGCGTGCGCGCGCGTCGACGGGGTGGGCGACGTTGTTGACGAGCACTACTCGGCGCGCGAAGCGGTGGCGCTGCGCCGCGGCGATCGCCGCGAACGCGCCGGGCTCGAGCACGCCACGGTAGGTCCGCTCGAAGACGTTGACCACCAGGTCAACCGGCGTATCGACGGCAGAGCTCACCAGCAGCATGATCGCAAGGGCGTCTCCCCGGACACTGTGCCGGGCGTGGATGCACCGATTGCACTCACGGTTCCGGGGCAGCCTCTAAGGTGGGCGCGACCAGATGTACTCCGACCCAGCAGCCACGCGGCCCAAGATCTCGGCGTGCGTCGTCGCTCGCAACGAGGAGCGGCTGATCGGCCGCTGCCTTCAGAGCTTCGCCGACCTGGTCGATGAGATCGTGTTCGTGCACGACGGTCCCTGCGAGGACCGCACGCTGGAGATCGCCGCAGCGCACGGCTGCCGGATCTTCGAGCGGCCGCTGCGGGGACACGCCGACGCGTCGAAGGTGTTCGCCTTCGGCCAGACGCGGTACGAGTGGATTCTCGGCGTCGACGCCGATGAGTTCCTCTCGCCCGGTCTGCGCGAGCATCTGCACGAGCTCGTCAGCGACCCGTCGGTCAACGGCTACCGTTTCCTGTGGCCGTTCTGGGATGGCCGGCGTTACGTGTCGAGCCCCGAGAAGAGCTGGCGCAAGCTCCAGCTCTATCGGCGCGAGGCGCTGCACGCGGTCGGCAACCTGCACTTGACGATCCACGTCGATGAGCCGGTGCGCGACGTCGACTATGTGCTCGAGCACCGGCCGGAGTACAACAACTGGACGCTGCGCACGACGCTGACCAAGTGGCGCTCGTGGGCGCGGGTGGGCGCGCGCGAGCACCTCTCTCCGTACAGCGACCTGCCGACCTTCAACTGGGACGGCCCGACCGAGTGGTCCCCGCGCCGGCAGCTGCTCAACCGCCTCTCGCCGCTCTTGTTCCTGCCGTACGGGCCGGCGGTGTTCGCGCTCGAACTGTACAACCACCGCCACGAGCTGACCCCGCGACGGAACCTGTCGATGGCGTTCAACTACGGCGTGTATGCCGCGATGCATCAGTTGTACGTGGCCAAATACCTCTACCTGGGCTTTCCCCGCGACGCGTGAGGCGGCGCGAGCGCGCGGCGAGCCTGCCAGCGATGGAATCCGCCCCTTCAGCGACGCAGACCGCCGAGAGCACGCCCTTGGCGCCCGGCTCGGTGTCCGCATGCCTGGTCGTGCGCAACGAGGAGGCGGTGATCGAGCGTTGCCTGGCAAGCCTCGAGGGGGTCGTCGATGAGATCGTGCTCGTGCACGACGGGGCGTGCGAGGACCGCACGCTGGAGATCGCCGCAGCGCACGGCTGCCGGATCTTCGTGCGACCGCTCGTCGGACATGCCGAGGTCGCGACGGTGTTCGCGTTCGAGCAGGCGCGGGGCGAGTGGATATTGTCGCTCGACGGGGACGAGTTCCTGTCCGGGCCGCTGCACGCCGAGCTGCGCGCGCTCGTAGCGGACGAGGCGGTCAACGGCTATGAAGTCCTCTGGCGGATGTGGGACGGGACGCGCTACATCACCGAGAACGGTCCATACAAGCTCTCGCTGTTTCGTCGCGCGCGCGTGCACGTGCTCGGCATGATCCATGCGGTCGAGCGCGTCGATGCGCCCGTGCGGCGCGTGCAATTGCAGCTCGAGCACCGGCCGCTGTACAACAACTACGCGTTGCGCACCGTCCTTACCAAGCACCGTCGCTGGGCGCGCATCAACGCGCGCGAGTTCCTCGGCGAGCTGTCGGCGCTGCCGAGCTTCAACTGGGACGGCCCGGTCGCCTGGCCGCCGCGCCGGCGCGTGCTGAACCGGCTTTCGCCGTTGCTGGTGCTTCCCTACCTGCCGGTGGTGTTCGCGCTGAGCTTCATCCGCGAGCGCAGCTACTACGGGCTGCGCGAGAACGCGCGCATGGCCTTCGGCCAGGCGGTGTACGGCGCGCTGGTGCAGCTGTACGTCGCCAAATACCTATATTTCGGTCTCGACGCGCGCGCCGCGAGCGCTGCCGCGGAGCCGCCACGACCCAGCGCCGCCGCGGAGTCGCCGCGGCCAGAGTCCTCCGAGTCGCGGAGCGTATGACCCGGGATGGGATAGCGGCGGGCAAGCAGGTCTCCGCCCACGGCGGGGGCGAGCCTGGCGGTGCCTCGCCGTCGCCGCCCGTCGACCCGCTCGACAGCCCTGACGCGGGCGCGCGGGTGATCCGCGGCGGGGTGATCCGGGGGATCGCCTATGCGGTCAACATCCTGCTGATCACCGCGACGGTGCCGCTGATGACGCGCCATCTCGGCGTCGTCGACTTCGGGCGGTTCGTGACCGCCTCCTCGATCGTGATGATCGTCGCCGGCGTGACCGAGTTCGGGCTGACGGGGGTCGCCACGCGCGAATACGCGCTGGCGGACGCGGCGGAGCGCAGGCGCCTGCTCGGGAACGTGATCGGGCTGCGCACCCTGGCGACGCTGCTGGGGCTCGCGATCGCGTTTTTGCTGATGCTCTCCGGCGGCTCGCCCGGGGTCGTGCTCGTCGGCATCCTGATATCGGGGGCGGGCTTGATGCTGATCAACGTGCAGCAGACGCTCGCGCTCGTGCTCAGCACCTCGCTGCGCTGGGGGCTGTACTCGCTGTTTGAACTGGTCAACACGCTCGTGGTCGCGATCGGCACGGTCGTGCTCGTGCTGCTGGGGACGGGCCTGCTGCCGTTCTTCTACGTGAGCGTGATCTCCTCGCTCGCCGCGCTGGCGGCGACGCTGCTCGTGATGCGCAGCCACGTGATGCTGCGCCCGCGCTTTGAAGTCGGCGCGTGGGCGCGCCTGCTGCGCGACTCGATCCCATATGCGGCCGCGACGACCGTCGGCATCCTCTACTTCCGCGTCGCTCTGATCGTCGTCTCGCTCGGCTCGGGCGCGGAGCAGACCGGCTATTACTCGACCGCGTTCAAGGTGGTCGAGGCGATCTCGGGCACCGCCTTCCTGATGGCGAGCTCGGCCTTTCCGATCTTCGCGCGGGCGGGGCGCGACGACCACGAGCGGCTGCGCTACGGGTCGGGACGGGTGAGCGAGACGGCGCTGATCGCGGGCGTCTATCTGGCGCTCAGCCTGATCGTCGCGGCGCCGTTGGTGATCGAAGTGCTCGCGGGCACGAGCTTCAAGGCGGCCGTGCCGGTGCTGCGGTTGCAGGCGACGTCGCTGATCGCGACCTTCCTTGGCGCCACGTGGAGCCTGACGCTGCTGTCGCTGCGCGAGCACCGGCGGATGCTGCAGGCCAACGCGCTCGCGCTCGTGCTCGCCGTGATCCTGTCGCTTGCGCTCGTGCCGAGCCTCGGCGCGGAAGGCGCGGCAGCGGCGACCGCCGCGACCGAGTTTGTGCTGGCGGGCGCCTACTGGTGGTCGCTGGGTCGCAGCCCGGCGCGCTTTCGCCCTTCGCTTGGGCTGGCGCCGAAGGTGCTCGTGGCCGCGGCACTCGCCGGCGCGCCCGCGCTCGTGCTGTCGATACCGAGCTTCTTTTTGTGGGCGATCGCTTCGGTCATCTATCTCGCGGTGCTGCTTATCCTGCGCGCATTTCCCCCGGAGCTGCTGCACGCGCTGCTGCGACGGGATGCGTCGGTGGCGCAGTAGGCAGGACTAGGACATGGGATCGCAATCTGCGATCTCAAACGTCCATCACTGCGGCGACTCAAGCGCTCGGCGATAACACGCGAGCGTCCCCGCCGCCGCCGCGGACCAGCTGAACCGGCCCGCCTGGGCGCGCCCCAGCTCGCGCAGCCGCCCGGCGAGCCCGGTGTCGGCGATCAGCTCGGAAATGGCCGCTGCGATCTGCGAAGGCGAGCGCGGGTCGAAGTACAGCGCGGCGGCGCCGCCGACCTCGCGCAGTGCGGGGATGTCCGAGCAGGCGACGGGCAGCGAGCGCGCCATCGCCTCGATCACGGGCAGGCCGAAGCCCTCGTGCAGCGTGGGCAGCACGAGGCAGGCGGCGAGCGTGTAGAGCGAGTCGAGCTCGGCGGTGGAGCAGTGCCCGAGCAGGCGCACGTCCGCGCCGACGCCAGCGGCCGTCGCCTGCGCCTGGAGCCGGCCGTCGTCGGTGCCGTGGCCGGCGATCGCGAGCAGCGGGCGCTCGGTGGGGGCGATCAGCGCGAGCGCGTCGATCAGCGCGGGGAGGTTCTTGTGCGGCAGGTTCGTCGCGACGGCGAGCGCGAGTGGGCGAGCGTCCGGGCGCAGGCGCGCGAGCAGGTTGTCGCTCGGCGACGGCAGCGACGGCGCCGAGGATGGTGACGGGGCGAGCCCGGCGCCCGCCGCCGTCGTCGGGGTCGCCGCCGGCGTTGGGGTCGCCGCCACGGGCGCGGCAGCGGCGGGCGGGAGGCGCACGCCGTTGGGAACGACGTCGACGCGCGCGCGCGCGATGCGAAGCCCGGCGGCGATCTCATCGGCCCCGGCGGAAGAGACGGCGACGATCCGCGACGCGCGGCGCGCGGCGAGCGAGACGAGGGCGGAGGTGGCCAGGCGGTTGGCGGGCGAGAGCAGCTCGGGGATGGCCCGGTACTGGAGGTCGTGGATCGTGACGACGCGCCGGAAGCGTCCGAAGGGCGGCGCGAAGTTGGCCATCGAGTGCAGGACGTCGACACGCGCGCGCGATGCCGCGACGGATACAAGCGCGAGCTCGCCGAGCGCCCACTGCGCCCGGCTGCGGGCGGAGACGGGCAGCGTGACGGCGCGGACGCGCGAGCCGAGCTCGGCAGCGAGATGCGGGCCGGCGTCGCGGTTGACGAACGCGACGAGCTCGAGCGCGGGGTCGTGTCGCAGCATCGCCGGCACGAGCTCGCGGGCGTAGGTCTCGCGCCCGCCGGTCTGGCCCGGCACGAGGTAGAGCAGGTCGAGGCCTACGCGCATCGGTGCTCGCAGAAGGACGGGACGCGCATCAACGCGGATGCGCTGGCAGCAGGGAGAGGACGAGGCGAACGAGGCGCCAGTAGGCCGCCTGAGGGGCGTTCAGCAACGGGCTGGAGGCGGCCGCGAGGTAAGGGCTGTCGAGCGCGGCGGTGAGGTGGGAGGCGAGCGCGCGCGAGCCGATGCGCCGCGTGCGTTGCACGGCGCGCCTGCGCGCGAGCGTGCGGGGCAGGCCACGGAGGACCGCCGCTTGCGCGCGGAGCTTCGGCCAAAGCCAGCCGCCGCGCGCCGCGATCGCGAGCAGCCCGAGCTCGGCCGCGAGCAGCGCGGGCGCGAGTAGGACGAGCAGCGCGGGGGGATAGACGGAGAGGACGGTGCGGAGGCGGTTGCGCTCGAGGTAGAACCACTTGGAGGAGCCCTTGTCGAACTCGTAGCTGTGGGTGACGCGGGCGGCGGGGACGAGGCCGACGCGGTGGCCGCGCAGCCACAGGCGCAGGCCGAGGTCGAGGTCCTCGCCGTACATGAAGTACTCGCGGTCGAGGCCGCCGAGCTCGAGCCAGGCGTTGCGGCGTACGACTAACGCGGCGCCCGAGGGGAACGCGATCTCGGAATCTTCCGCCGGGAGCGCGGCGACCGGCAGGCCGCAGTCACCGGCCCAGCCGAAGCCGAGATAGTGGACGATCCCGCCGCTCGTGTTGATGTGGGTATCGCCGTCGAGCAGCACGGCCGCCTGCCACGCCCCCCAGTCGCGACGGGCCGCCGCGGCGGCGCGCAAGCGGTCGAGGCAGTCGGGGTGCGGGCGGGAGTCGGGGTTGAGGAAGAGCAGCAGCGGCGCGCGGGTCGCGGTGGCGCCGGCGTGGCAGCCGCCGGCGAAGCCGAGGTTCTGGCCGGTCTCGATGACGAGCGCGCGATCGCTGTGCGCGCGCGCGATGGAGGGGGTGGAGTCGGAGGAGGCGTTGTCGACGATCGCGAGCTCGTCGTCGGCGCGCAGCTGCGGGGCGAGGGCGGCGAGCAGGCCGGGGAGGTGCTCGGCGGAGTCGTGGGTGACGACAACGATCGCCAGCGCGTCGTCGCGCGCGCGCGCGGGCATGAGGTCGGATGGCAGGGGGCCGGGGGCCGCCGGAGGGCTCTTGGGGTCGGGCAGGGGGTCGTCGGCTGCCGGAGAGCTCGTGGAGTCGGGCAAGGCGCTCAGCGGCTGCTGCGAGAGAGCTCTTCGGCAGCGCGCGCCGCGAGCGGGTCGGGATCGGGGGGCTGCACCGGCTCGCGCGCCACGGCTGACACCCGCCGACGATCGGCGCCGGAGAGCTCTTCGGCCTCTTCGATGCGCTGCTGCAGCAGGCCGAGGCGCTGGGCGAGCACCTTGTTCTGGTCGGAGAGGCGGGAGACGGCGAGCGAGAAGTGCAGGAGGATCATCGCGATCAGGGCGATCGCGACGGCGAACAGGGCCGACGGCGGGTAGGAGATGCCGACGTCGTTTGAGAGCGTCGTGAGGAGCCCCTTCCAGGCGGCGAGCACGAACAGGGTGGTGGCGGCGAGCAGCCACAGGATCGCGTAGCGCTCGGAGAGGCGCTTGCGGCGGACGAGCTCGAACACGAGCAGGAGCAGCGCGAGCGTGACGGCGATCGCGAGGCCGCGCTGGAGGGTGATCTTCGTCACAGCGCGTGCTCCGCGACGACGGGGGGACGCTCGCCGATCTCGACGTTGGGGCGGCGGCGGAAGAGGCCGACGAACACGGCGAGGAGGACCTTGATCATGTAGTAGACCGACTGGGAGGAGGAGATCGCGGAGGAGCCGGTCAGGCGCGGGCGCATGGAGACGGGGATCTCACAGCTGCGCAGGCGGTGGGCGTGCATCAGCAGGATCGCCTCGACCTCGGGGTAGTCGTGGGGGTAGTCGCGCGCGAACAGCTCGATGCCGCGCTGGTTGGTCATGCGAAAGCCGGAGGTGGGGTCGGTGACGCGCTGGCCGGTGATCAGGGAGACGACGCGGGAGAAGATGCGGATCCCGGCGCGGCGGGGGGCGGAGGAGCGGTAGCTGTCGAGGGCGGGGTCGAGGAAGCGCGAGCCGGTGACCATGTTGAGGGTGGGGTCCGCCTGCAGGCAGGCGAGCAGGTCGCGGATGTGGGCGGGGTCGTGCTGGCCGTCGCCGTCGACCTGGACGGCGACGTCGTAGCCGTGCTCGAGCGCGTAGATATAGCCGCTCTGCATCGCGCCGCCGATGCCGAGGTTGAAGGGCAGCCGCAGGACCGCGGCGCCGGCCGCGTGGGCGTGGTCGGCGGTGGCGTCGGTCGAGCCGTCGTCGACGACGAGCACGTCGAAGCTGGGCGCACGGGTCTGGATCGCGGCGATCGTCTCGGCGATCGCCGCGGACTCGTTGAGCGCGGGGACGATGGCGAGGTGGCGTTTCATGAGAGTGGGCGAGTCATGATCGGTGGCGTGTGAATGGCAACGCGCTCGCCGGCGGCGAGTTGCGAAAAGCGGTGCTGGGACTGAAGAGAAGTGTAGGGGCAGGGTCCGTCGCCCAAGCACACGCGACCGCGTGCACTGGGGCGATTGCGGCGCTGTGCAACGATCGCCGCATGGATGGGCGGCGATGGACAGCGGAGCAGCGCAGGCTGCGCGAGGCGCTGCGGACGCGGGAGCGGCGAGAGGAGGGTGGGGAGAGGAACGGAGAGCGGGCGGCTGCCGCCGCCTCGGAGTCGTGCGTGCTGGTGAGCGTGATCGTCGTGTGCTGGAACTCGGCGGACGTGATCGGACGGTGCTTGCGGGCGCTGCTCGAGCAGGAGTATGGGAGCTATGAGATCGTCGTGGTCGACGACGGCTCGGAGGATCAGACGCGGGCGGTGGCCGAGCGCGAGCTGGCAGGCGGCAGGGGAACGGTCGTGGCGAGCCCGGTCAATCGCGGCTGCCCGCACGCGCGCAATCTCGGCCTGCAGCACGCGCGGGGAGAGATCGTCGCGTTCATCGACGCGGACGGGTTCGCGGCGCCGGGCTGGCTGCGTGAGGTCGTGGCCGCGTTCGGCGCAGATCGGACGATCGGGGGGGTGGCCTCGACGGTGTTCTTCGCGGACGACCCGCTCGCGATCAACGGCGCTGGGGGGACGGTGAACCGCCAGGGATGGGCGGCGGATCTGGCGATGAACGAGTCCTACGAGCGGGCGCAGCTCGCGGGGGAGGCGCTGTATGCGATGGGTTGCGGGATGGCGCTGCGGCGGGAGGCGATCGACAGCGTGGGCAGGTTCGACGATCGGATGTTGAATTACTACGACGACGTCGACTACGGGGTGCGACTGTGGCGGGCGGGCTACCGCGTGGTCGTGGCGGGCGGCGCGTGGATCGATCACGGCTTCGGCGAGGCGGGCGGCGGCGGGTCGGACGAGTCGGCGTATAAGCGGCTGCTGTGCGAGCGCCACCGCATGCGGGTCGTGCTGAAGCACGCGCCGCTCGGTGAGCTGGGCCGCTGGGCGAGGCACGAGCTGGACGAGCTGAGGCGGGCGGACCGGGAGCGGCGTAGCCGGAAGCTGCGCGCGATCGCGTGGAACGTGCGTCATATGAGGAGCACGGGAGCGGCCCGGCGCGCGCTGCACGGGGCCCCGCCAGCGCCGCAGCGGCTGATCGACCCGTCGTGGGGGGACGGCTTCCCCGTGGGAGTGCCGCCGCGCGCGCGGCCGCGCCCGGAGGCGGCGGGCAGCGCGCTGGAGATGGCCGACGAGGGGAGCGAGGGGCAGTTGCTGTACGGCTGGTTCCCGACGGAGCGGGTGGCGGGGCGCAGCCGCCGCTGGGCGGGAGTGCAGGCGGGGGCGCTGATCCGCCTGGGGGAGCGCGCGCGGAGGGTGCGGTTCGATTACGCGCACGTGCCGGTAGACGGCGGCGGGGTCGAGGTGAGCATGCGCCGGCCGGGCGCGCCGCAGCCGCTCGTGCCCGTGTGGGGCACGCACCTGCCGTGGCGCTACGCGGAGCGCTCGGTCGAAAGCCGAGTGGTGGACCTGGAGGCGGGCGACTACGAAGTCGTGTTCAGCGCGCCACGGGCGTGGACCGACCCGCCGGGAGAGACGCGGAGGCTGGGGTTCGCGCTTGCGAGCATGGCGTTTGCGGAGTCGTGGGAGATCGCGGCGGGCGGGATCGACATGGCGAAGGAGGAGGCGGAGGAGCAGCTGTTGAGCGGCTGGTTCGAAGGCGAGCAGAGCGCGGGACGCCACTACCGCTGGGCGGGTGAGCACGCAGAGGCGATCGTGCGCGTCGCCGAGGGCGGCGTGGGCGCCGAGGGCGGCGTGGGCGGCGTGGGCGGTGCGAGCTTGAGCTATCGCTTCCCGCCCGGCTCGACGGGCGGCCTGCGGATGTCCGTGCGGGCGGTGGACGCGCGCGAGGGAGATGCTGGATGGTCGACCAGGATCGAGTGGCGCGAGGGCGAGTGGCACGAGCAGGGCTTGGACCTGCGCCTGGGGGCCGGTGACTACGTGGTCACGTTCGACGCCGACAGAACGTGGTCGAACGTGGAGGGCGAGGACGGGAGCCTGCCGCCGGAGAACCGTGAGCTGGGCTTCGCGCTGTCCTCGATCGTGCTCTGAGCGAGTTGAAAGAGTCCCTCAAATTCCCCAATTGTCCGGTCTCTTACTCCCCATTTGTCCGAATCACGGTACCCAAGTGTAACTCCTAGGAGCTACACTAGTGGGACGATGCCGAGCAAACACCCACGAATCGCTGTGACTGCGGACGCTGAGCTTGGGCATGCGCTCGAGCGTGTGCGTGCCGCCACCGGCACGCGGGAGGCCAACGCGACGTTGGTGCGGCGGCTGGCGGTGGAGGGCGCGCAGGCTGAGCTGCGGGCGGGTCACGAGCGTCGCGCGGCTGCCGAGGCGCTGTTCGCTTTGATGGATGGCGGCGGGTTCGACCTCGACTTGGATGCGATCGATCGTCTCAACTCGGCTGAGGTCCGCGCGAACCCTACGAGCAGCGTGTGAGCGGCGAGGTATGGGGCGGCCAGGACTCGGTGCTCGCCGACACGTCGGCCTGGATGCACGCGCGGCGGGATCCGAGAGCGCATGAGCTGCTGCTAGCCGCCATCGGGCGCGGCGAGCTCGCATGGTGCTGGCCGGTGCGCTACGAGCTGACGATCGACGCACGCGGCGCGGAGGGAATCGGGGCCGTCGATCGCACGTTCGAGGGCTTGCGCGAGGTTGCGGTCGATCGCACGGTCCAGCGAGCGGTGCTATCCGCGATGCGCGAGCTTGCCGAGGGTGGCTCCCACGGAGCCCATCGGCTACCGCTCACCGATCTCACCGTTGCCGCGGCGGCGCAGGTATCGGGGCTGGACGTGCTGCACTACGACCACCACTTCGAGCGTCTCGGCGAGCTGCTGGGCGTCAAGACGATGTGGATCGCTGAGCCGCCGTCTGCTTGAGGGTCAGGCGAGCAGCTTCGAGGCGAGCGCGGCCAGCCGTTCGACGGCGGCCCGCATGGACAGCTCGTGGCGTACGAAGTCATAGGCCCCCTCGCGCAGCTCGCGCAGGCGGGCGGGATCGCCGAGCAGCTCGTCGACGACACTGGCGATCTGCTTGACGTCCGCAACGAGGAAGTGCTCGTCGGGGATCAGGGGCTCTGAGTCGAGGGAGGGCTCGGAGACGACGACGCAGCCGTTGCAGATCGCCTCGAGGAAGCGCATCCACTCGAACGCCTGAGAGGTCGTGCGGTGCAGGTTGAGCAGGACGCGGGAGGAGCGCAGCCGGTGGTACTTGTCGACGCCCGTGAGGAAGTCGGGGCGGGGGGCGGTGCGTACCTCGAGGGGCGGGACGAGGAACTGGCACTCGCGCGCGGAGAGGGCGCGGGCGATGGGCGGCAGCAACGGGTCGCGGCGGGGGTCGGCAGCGCCGAGGTAGAGCACGTCGATCGGACGGGGGACGGCATCGTCGCGGTGCCAGGTGTCCCAGGAGGGGACGTAGCCGAGCTGGAGGTGCGCGCAGGGGACGCCGCGCTGGCGCAGCGCGGCGTCGGAGGAGCGGTTGATCGAGACGGCGGCGGCGAACTGGGTGACGAGCTCGAGCGTGTGATCGAACCAGGGCGTGCCGGGGTTCTCGGTGCAGAGCGCGATCGTGCGCGCGCGCTGGCGCGCGTCGGGTAAGCCCGAGGGATCGCCGTGCGCGTAGAACTCGTGGGGGATCGCGACATAGACGGTGTCGCCGTCGTCGAGGGGAGGAAACGCGTCGAGGGCAAGCTCGACCTGGTGGCCGGCTTCGGCGCACGCGTCGGAGAGGGCGAGGAGCAGCTCGGTCATGAAGTGGCTGCCCCGGCGGGTGCTGACGAAGCAGAAGCGCATCTCCTGCGGAGAAGATTACGCCGTCTCGGCACCGTCCACGGCCGACCCGGGCGCCAGCCGAGCGATTTCAGCACGGGTCCATCCCCTCTGACTGGGGTTTGCTGGGACCTACCGGGAGGGGGGCGCTTATCATTGGCTGGGTGAGCTTCCGACGTCGCGCGGCCGCCCCGCGCCTTATCGAGTGGACAGGCGAGCGGTGTGTCCCATGGGCACCCGACGTGCAGGTCGTCTACGAGCACTTTCATCGCTATCTGTGGGCAGCAAAGCTCGTGGATGGTCGGCGGGTGTTGGACCTGGGGAGCGGGGAGGGGTTTGGAGCCGCGCTTCTGTCGGAGGCGGCTGCGCATGTGGTGGGCGTCGATGTCGACGAGTTGACCGTCGAGCACAGCACGCTGAACTACGCCGGTTCCAACCTGGAGTTCAAACAGGGGACGGCTGTCGATCTCACGGCGTTTGCGGACGGCTCTTTCGATGCGGTGGTCGCGTTCGAGATAATCGAGCACGTCCGCGACCAGGAGCGTGTTCTCAGTGAAGTGGCGCGACTACTCGGCGACGACGGCATTCTGGTGATCTCTACACCGGATCGCCGCATGTATGGCGAGGCGAGAGACGAGCCAAATCCATTCCATGAGCGTGAGCTGACGCTGGATGAGTTCCAAGAGCTGCTCGGTGTGAATTTCCCTCACGTAGCGTCTTGGGGGCAGCGAACGATCACCGGATCCCACCTCAACCCACTCGGCACGGCGGCTACAGAGGGTGACGTAGGGGGTGGATCGGAGTTTTTTATCGAGCGTGCAGGCGACGAGTGGCGTCTCGCGGACGGACCGGCGGCCCTCTACTGCGTGGCGCTTGCCTCCAAGGCTCCGCTGCCCGAGGTCGCTAAGAGCTCGACCCTGGCCGATTGTGGGATCGAGCTGGTGCGTACGAAGGAACGCGAGGCGGCGCAGGAGAATGGACGGATTGCGCGAGAAAGGGATCAGTTCGAGCAAGTAAGACACGAACTCGAACGAGAGCAGGAAGAGCTTAAGAACGATTTCTCAGTCGCACTCGAGCGCGAGCGCGCAGCCCATGCAAGGCTCATGCGGGAGCGTGAGAATGAAGTTCAAATTGAGCACGCGCGGATGGCGCAGCGTGTTAGGGGAGCGGACGAGGATATCGCCAGGAGCGAGCGCTTGGTCGCGGGCAATCAGCAGCGCATGCTCGAGCTGCAAGCGCATATCGACTTTCTCGAGCAGCAACTTGCCTCGACGAGTCAGGCAAGCCGGCGGGTCGAGGAGTCGGTTACATGGCAGATGTTCCAGAAGCTGCGGGGTAAGCTGTACGGCTCGATCGGCGGTGAGCGATCACCATTTGCGCGTATGCTGGGAGTCGCGCTGCGACTGGTCGGGCGGCGATTCGTCAAACGTTCGCAGGGCGCGCCGATCGCCGCTGGCGAGGGGCCCACGGCAGATGCTCCAGAGCTCATCCAGCTGCCCGAGTGTGAGGCTCCGGAAGTCTCGCTGATCATTCCGTTGTACGCACACGCGGAGCTGACACGGGCCTGCTTGTGCTCGATTCTCGAGCACACGACGCGCGTCAGGTATGAGGTCGTCTTGGTCGACGACGAAGCGGATGAGGAGACACAGCAACTTCTCGAGCAGGTGAAGGGCGCAAAGATCCTTCGTAACGAGCAGAACCTTGGCTATCTGCGCAGCATGAATCGTGGCGCGAGTGTCGCTCGTGGCGAGTGGCTGGTGCTGTTCAACAATGACACGGAGGTCACGCGCGGCTGGCTCGAGGCGATGCTCGACTGTGCGCATTCCGCCCCTGATGTCGGCGTGGTCACACCAAAGTTCGTTTACCCCGACGGCAGCCTCAACGAGGCTGGGGCAATCATCTGGCGTGACGGCACAGGGATGAACTACGGTCGCGGAGATGTACCCGAGCGCTTTCAGTACGAATATCGTCGCGAGAGCGACTACGGCTCGGCGGCGGCGCTGATGGTGAACACCGAGCTGTGGAAGGACACGGGAGGTTTCGACGAGCGCTATCTTCCGATGTACTACGAGGACGCAGATCTTTGCTTCGAGGCGCGCGAGCGTGGCCTGCGCGTCCTGTATGAGCCCGAGGCGGTGGTTGTGCACATAGAGGGTGCAACCGCGGGGAATGATGTCGAGGCGGGCCATAAGCGCTACCAGGAGCAGAACCGGCACAAGTTCGTCGCAAAGTGGCGTCATCGACTCGAGGCCGAACAGCACTATTCCGCGCCCGCCAACGTCCGCATGGCGGCGAACCGCCGGCGGGGACAGCACGTGCTCGTGATCGATCACCGTGTGCCGATGTGGGATCGCGACGCCGGCTCGCTGAGGATCTTGAAAATCATGCAGGCCTTGGCCGGGCTCGGGGCTCGTGTCACCTTCATGCCCGAAAACTTCGCCCGGCTCGAGCCATACACGCGCGGTCTTCAGCAGATGGGCATTGAGGTGCTCTACGGTCAGCTCGATCCCCGTGCCGAGATGGCGACGCTCGGTCCAACGCTGAGCACGGCCATCCTCTGCCGGCCCCATCCATCCAGCCAGTGGCTGGATACGGTCAGGGAGTTCGCGCCGAGGGCGATGGCGGTGTATGACACCGTGGATCTCCACTGGCTGCGTGAAGCGCGCAGAAGCTCGATAGCCGATTCGCCCAACGCTAATATCGCTGCTACCAACGGCAACATGGATCTGGCGTCTATCTCACCGAAGGCCAGGGCGCTGCGCGAGCTCGAGCTGGCGATGATGCGTGCGATGGACGCAACGATTGTCGTCAGTGATCACGAGCGTAAACAGGTCGAACGGGATGTGCCTGGTGCGAAAGTGATGGTAATTCCCACAGTGCACGAGGTCGAGCCGCATGTGACCCCTCCCGAGAACCGCGCGGGCATACTTTTTGTCGGTGGCTTTGAGCACATCCCCAACGTAGATGCGGCCATTCGCCTCGTAAGGGATGTCATGCCTGCAGTTTGGAATGAGCTGCGCGACGTGCGGGTGACGATCGCCGGTTCGGATCCTCCTCCTGAGGTCCAAGAGCTCGCGTCGCCTTTGGTTGATGTCGCCGGCTGGGTGGAAGATCTTCAGCCACTACTGGAGCGGTCACGTCTGATGGTGGCTCCACTTCGCTTTGGAGCGGGGTTGAAGGGCAAAGTCACGCAATGCTTGGCTGAGGGACTGCCGGTGGTCACGACCACCATTGGTGCTGAGGGTCTCGAGGTGGAGGATGGCGAGAGCATCCTCATTGCCGACGATGCAGGCGAGATCGCCGCTCGAGTCGTTCGCGCCTATCGGGACGACGAGCTGTGGAGGCGGATATCGCGGGCAGGCCAGTCGATCGTTGCTGCCGCATGCTCCCCGCAGGCGATCGAGGGCCAGATGCGGTTGCTCCTAGGTGAGGCGGACGCCGTGGCGGAGGCGCTCGAGGGGGCATTGGAGCCCGAGTCGAGTCACCCGGCCCAGTAGGACGCGACGCGATGGAGCAAATCGTCGTTGTCGGTAACTGTCAGGCCACGGCGCTCGAGTTGATGTTGAGCACCAATGAGGAGTTCGCACGCCGCTTTGAATTCGTGAGCTTTCCTCCTGTGCACGAGTTTCCCGAGACAATGGTGCCCGAGCTTCACCGGGCGGTCGCCGACGCGGCCGTAGTCGTCCTTCAGCGAATCGACGATGGCTATCGTGGCGGAATCGGCCTGGGCACCGACATCCTGAAGGGGATCGCTCGGACGGAGAACGTCATACGTTGGCCGAGCGTGTACTGGGCTGGGTATTTTCCCGACCTGTTCTACCTAAGGGATGCACAGCGACAGCCGGTGCTCGATGGCCCGTTCGACTACCACGACCGCTCGATCCTTCGAGCATATGCGGATGGCGTCGATGTGGCGGGTGCATGCCGCCTGCTGGCAGACCCCGAGCGGCCGTCTGATGCAGACTCGTGGGCTGCGGAGGCCACAGCGGAGCTTGATATTCGCGGTAAGGACTGCGAGGTGCAGGTCGCCTCGTTCATCGCTTCGCGATATCAAGAGGAGCTACTGTTCTTCACGATGAACCACCCGACGAACAGGCTGCTCGAGTTCATCGCTCAGCAGATCGTGGCGCTTCTCGGAGTTCCCGGCAGCGTTGACCGTAGGCGGATGCCTGGGGAGGTGCTTGGGTCGACGTTCTATCCGATCCATGCCAACCACGTACGCGCGCTCGGGCTTGGCTTCGGCGAGGAAGTGGGCGCAGGAAGGACGCCGTACAGAATTCGCGGGACGAGCTACGAGTCCGAGCAGGCCGTAAAGACATTTTTTGACTACTTTGCGGATCGGCGCGAACTAGTCGAGCTCAACCTTAATCGACACGTGGCATGAGACTGTCCGTTGTCCACGCGGATATGGCTAGGGCATCATATGCCTGACTTGGCCGCCAGAGCACGCATCGAGGGCCGCCGGCTGCGGCGCCATCAATGGTTGCGACTATCCGAAAACCGAGCTGCACAGTCTGACGTCGTCGGCGAATGCGCGCAAGTATAAGACGGCACGGGAACATGATGAATCGCGAAACTAAATTATCGCCCCGCAACACATTAACGGGCTTGCTACTCACGCTACCGTGCGTGGTCATTGTGCTGAACGTCCTCGTCTGGATTACCGCCGTATCGCGTAGCGGCTTCTGGGCTGATGACTTCCTCTGGGTTACTCACTTTGCGCGATCACTCGGGCACCTTTCGGATGACCACTTTAATATCGGTAAGTACGTCATTAACATCTTTTGGGCGTTTGGAACGGAAGCCTTTGGAAATGGCTCTGTTGTGCCGTTCCTGATGCTCAATTTCCTAGTGTTCGCGACGGGAGTGGTTACCTGGTTGTGGGTGGGGGTGAGAGAGCGCTGGACTGTTATCGAGGCATGGTGGATCGCCGGACTGTTCATAGCGACGGCGGCGTGGTTGCCAACGGCTCTATGGTCGTCTGACATTACCCATTCGGGCGGCTTTCTCGCGCTTGGAGCGGGGATCTTCGCGCACGAGCGTGCCATGAGATCGACGACGGCACACGATGTCACATGTTGGTCGGTAATCGGTGGGATGGCATGGACTTTTGCGATCGCAAGCAACTTGCTCTATATCGGACTGATGGTCGTCGCAGCCTACTGCGTTTGGCACCAGACCTCACAGCTTCGGCGTCTTAGGGTTACCGTACCGATAGCGGCCGTCGTTGTCGGATTTTGGAATCTGCTGCTTCCGATTGTCTACTTTGTGGCGGTGGGCTATCCCGGGACCACGGCCAGTAGTCCGTATGCAAAGACAGGCTTACGGTTTGTTTATGACAATCTCCGCTTTTACAGGTCGATTTTGGCGCCGACGGAGCTTCTCACGGCGGTATACGCAGTATTGTTGCTCGGTGGCCTTGTGGGGGCAGTAGTTGCATTACGTCGTAGAGACTTCTTTCCGATCGCCGTGTTGGGTGCTGCCGGTGCGACGGCTTTGCCGGCGCTGGTTCAGGGCCAGCAACGATATATCAACTACATGGCGATGCCATTACTTCTCGTATTTAGTGCCTTCGCAGCTGGTGTCCGTCCGACAGTGCTTATGGGTGCTAAACGTTTCAAGGAGGCTCTGCTGCTTGTGGCAGGGATAGCGCTCCTTCTCTTGTTCCGCCAAGGCGGCGAACTTCGGGCATATTTTGTACGATCTCCATACGGCGGCAGTCTCGCAACGTTTCGCTCGGAAGTAGCATCGTTGACACCCGAAGGTGGGGCTGTTTGTGTGGCGCTGGATCTCGATGCTCAGCAGGAAGGGCTCTTTATCGCCGAGATATCAGGGGAAAATGGATTTCGTGTGCCGCCGATCAATGCGGCTAGCGCCTACCTCGTATCCAGAACCAAACCTTGCCCGTATAGTGGTCCCGCTGCTCATATCACTGTCAAACTCAACCCGCACGGTGACTACATCGCATCTGGGTAAGGACCAGATAGCAAAAAACGGTCATGTGGTAGGAGTGGTGTACCAGTGCCGTCCAAGATGTCGATCTGCTGTACGAGTTCGAGCACGTATATCCTAGTCGATGGCCCGATTGCGCTACGCGGCGAGGCCCCCGAGCAGGTCCTTGAACCGTACGAGCTGGTTCGCGAACGTTGACTCGGCTAGCTGCAGGCGCTCGCCGCTCCGTATGCCAGCGAGTGCCAATGCATGGTCGTAGACAATCCGGTCTGACGCATTGCGCTGTTCGACCAGAGCGAGGGAGTCAGCTGTGAGGAGTCTCTCTCCCAAAGATACAGGAACCGGATTTGTAAGTTCCCCGGTCACGTTCAGCTTTTTTGACTCAAGTTTTATGTCGAACAGCCGCGCGAGTCCTTGCCATGCGCCGTCTCCAAGCTCCAATACACCGACGAAGCCCAACGTATCTAGCCGGGCGACCGCATCTGAGGCAATTGCGTCGATGTCGGTCTCTGCGATGAAGTCGTCGCGCGGGATCCGCGGGTCGCCACGGAGGAGTAGGCGGGACACCTGGTTATCGATAGCCGGAGCGACACGCGGCTCGGTCATGAACCTGTCGAAAGGCATAAGCGCGTGCTCATGTGCCAGGTAGGGTTGCATCGGGTCGAAGATGTGGGGAGTGCGCCAGTATAGGTACAATGAGAGGGTACGTGCGCGGGGCTCGCGCAGGATCGTTCCGATTGCCCACGCGGGGCAGAGCTGAAGCAGTGTGGGGAGCGAGAAATGGCCGCTGACGACCGCGTATTGGCGGAGCGAACGTACCTCCTCGTCATTCGCCGCGATCAGATTGCGCACCGACGTACTCAGTAACTCAAAGTTGTTAAAGTCGCAAAAGACGGAGGTGTCCATCCGGCGGGGGGCCAGAGCGCCTGCGGGTAGCGCGGCTTCGAGCGCAGCGTGGATACTCATCCCGGCGCTCTTTGGGATATGCATGAAGCAGAGGGGGACGGACCTCGGTGGTGCCGCTCGTGGCAAGCCAGAGTCGTAAGCCATGGTCGTCAGTAGACTATCTCCGGCAGCCCGGCGTTGCGGTCCTCACGAGGGCCGATGTCATGCGGACGACGGTCACGCGGGAGTGGGGTTGGGAGCCGACCTCCTTCATGTCCGTCGTAGCCCACCCGGCCTCGCTGGCGAGCACTAGAAAATCATCCGCTTGGCACGGGGCGGCTGTCGATACCATCGAACAGGTCGACCGCGGACACTTCTAGAGCGTTCGCCAGCTTGGAGACGGCGGACGCCGTGGCTCGCCCTCGCTGCGCTCGATCCTCGCGACGTGGGTCACGTTGAGGTCGGCATGTGGGCGAGACGTTTCCTGGCTGAGGTCGTGCTTGTGTCTGAGGCGTCGCAGGTTGGCGGCGAAGGTGTCGAGCGGTCGGATATGGCTCGACGATGGTTCGGTACCTATGCGAAATGTGCCAGATACAATTGGGACAGATTAAGTGGCTTTTCGCGGCTGGCGAGCTGCCGATTGGCATTCGGATCGCAGGCGAAAGTCGCGATGTCGACGGACGTGTTTTCATTGCTCCCCGGCTAATGATCGGCCTCCGCCAGAAGCCGGATCATCGCCTCCTCTAAAGGCGGCAGATCGTGCTCGACGATCTCGAGCACCCGCTGTATGTCGATGTGAAAGTACTCGTGTGCGATCAGGTCTCGCAGCCCGGCGATGTCCTGCCACGGCACCTCCGGCACGCGCGCGGTGGTTTTGCTCGAAAGGTTCTTAACGGCCTCTCCGACGACGATGAACTCGTACAGCAGGGCGTCGTGCAGGAGTGGGTCATCTGTCACCGAGGGCTCATCCTGCGTTCGCGCGATATGCGACTTGATCGTTTTGATCGCCTGCTGGATGTCGCGCAAGCGCTCCTGCTCTGCGCGGGGACTCACAGCGGTTGCGCCTGTGCTAGGGCCTCTCGTCGAATGTGCTCCTTGAGCATGTCCGGCGTCGCGACATCGACCGGCACGCCAAGGATGTCGCCCGCCCTTCGCCTGAACGCGGCGAGGTCGAGCAGTGTGCGTCCCGGCTCCAGCTCGACCAGCAGGTCGACATCGCTGCCGCGATGCTGCTCGCTGCGCGCCACCGAGCCAAACAAGCGTATGTCGCATGTCCCACACTCGGCGGCGGCTGTCAACAGTGCCAAGCGACCTTCGCGCAACAGTCGCGTGTCCGGTCCCCTGTGGCTGCTCTGCGCGCGTGTTGCGTCGCTTGCGGGAACGGTCGAGACGATCGTCCGGCGTCCACATACTGCCAGCAAGCGCTCGAACGTCGACATGCTTGGTTCGACACTGCCCCGCTCATAACGGGCGACGGCAGGCTGTGACGTTCCGGCGCGCTCAGCCAGCTCTGCCTGGGTAAGGCCTGCCTCCAAGCGTGCCTGCCGAAGCAAGCTCTTGATCTCTTCCATCCGTACAGAATACCTCTTCAGGTATCTGGGGAGCACGATTGTCCACCGCGGTGTCCCGTGCCGCGTCCAGCTGCGCGAGTCTCAGGCGCTACAGCAGGTGCGCTGGGCATATGACTATGGAGGCCAAGCCCTTCGCGGCGGCGGCTGTCTCCGCCGCCGCGAGCCGCCGTCGTGCCGCG
Organism: Solirubrobacteraceae bacterium; assembly: GCA_036501315.1. Classification (GTDB taxonomy): domain Bacteria; phylum Actinomycetota; class Thermoleophilia; order Solirubrobacterales; family Solirubrobacteraceae; genus Palsa-744. Next base: position 5,963 of record DASYAM010000017.1, on the reverse strand, counting down.
TCCAGAAACTCGCTCGAACGGGGGCTCACACCGACCCGCAGAGGGCGATCTTGTCGTGGTCCACCTCGGCGATGAAGAACGACTCGATCTCGCGGCGCTGTGCCAGCCACTCGAGCGTCTGCACGTGCACCGAGAACGACCACGTCAGCGCGTCCAGCCCCAGCTCGCGAGCGGCGTCGTCGAGCATGCCGCGCACCCGCATCCGGCCATCCCAAGACGCGTCGTCGACGAGCACAAGCACATCCACGTCGGAATTCTGCGCTGGCTTCTCTCCGCGCGCGCGTGATCCGAACAGCCACACGGCGTGCATCTCGTCTTTCAGTCGCTGCTCCAGCTCGAAGACAAACCGCTCTAGCAGCATCTGCTCGTCGGGGGACAGCGACGCGTCGGTCAGCGACATCATGGAGTCAATGTAGATGTACATGCTTCTCCAGGCAACCCGCAGCAGCGGGTTGCCTGTGCCTGTCTTTCAGGAAGACGGCAGGATCTCTTCCATCGCTGCCCAGCCGGCGAGATGGTCTATGTAGCGATCGAGCTCGCTCAGCAGTGTGTGAACACCGTCATGCAGCGCCCTCCAGGTGGCCGGCGGATAGGCGTGACCCAGCTCGTCGCGCATGTCCATCGCCTCCTGCAGGTGTTTGGCCGAGCGCCGGGAGATGACGCCGAGCGCGGCAAGACGCTCCCATGGATGCCCGGGTTCCTTCTCCACCACTCCCAGACGACGACCCTCGGCGAGTGCGCGGGCAGCCAGCTCGTTCAGCCAGTTGAGCAGCACCTCGTACTCCCGCTCCACCACGGCCACCTTGTTGCGTTCGCGAGCGTCGGGTGACTGGGCAGCCGCGATCAGCCGATCGAGGGCGAAGTCCGGCGGGAACTCCTCCATCGCGACGATCAGCTGCTCGCGGGTCCCCGGAATCCTCTGCAGGATGGTGTTGATCCGGCGCTGGTTCTTGGAGAGCCGCTGTCCCGAGGGCGCGTCGCTCTGGCGTGAGCTCATCCGATCCGCGCTCTCGCGGCGGCGATCGCGGCGTGGGCTTCGGCTGCCGTCGCCTGCTCCTCGCGTACGGCCTCCGCGAACACGTCGCTCCTCTGCGCTTGCAGCGTCTGCCACAGGCCGTCGCGGTCGATCAGCGGGCGGCCCTCCTGCAAGATGTCGGCGAGCAGCGAGGGCGATGTCTGCGCCTGCTCCAGGCTTACGACGTGCACGGCTTTGCCTAGAGCACGATGCAGGCGCAGCCTGAGGGCCGCCAGTCGAAGCTCATTCTCCGAGTGGCGATGGGCGATCAACACGTCGACGTCTGAGCCGAGACGATCCTCTCCCACGGCGGTTGATCCGAAGAGGACTGCCAGGCGGACGTCTCGCTCGGTGCGCAGCACGCCCTTCAGTTGGCTCAGCAGCGCCCAATGACTGCGCAGATAGCTTTGCTCTTCGCGCGACAACTCGAGCCGTCCAGGCACGATGCGACGGCCTCGCAGCAGGCCGTCGCCGACATAGCGGCGCAGCGTGCGCTCGCTGCAGCCGACCTCCCGAGCGACGGTCTCAAGCGCTGCTCCCATGCGTCCAGTATATGCTCCCGTGTGTCCGACGCCAGCCTCCGGCTACTCTTCCCGCCAATGCGCACCCTCCCTACGCGCCTCGACGGCCTGATCGCGATCGAGCCTGCCGTGTTCCCCGACGAGCGCGGCTTCTTCAGCGAGACCTACCGCCACTCCTGGCACGCCGAGGTCGGGATCCCGGCGGAGGAGCGCTTCATCCAGGACAACCACTCGCGCTCCTCTCGCGGCGTGCTGCGCGGAATGCACTTCCATGTCGGCGACGGTGTCGCCAAGCTCGTGCGCTGCGCGCGCGGGCGCATCCTCGACGTCGCCGTCGACCTGCGCCGCGGCTCGCCCACCTACGCGCAGTGGGAGGGAGTCGAGCTCGACGAGGAATCGATGCGCGAGCTATATGTACCCGTTGGCTTCGCCCACGGCTTCTGCGTGCTGTCCGACGTCGCCGACGTGCTCTACAAGCAGACCGCCTACTACGACCCCGCGCTCGAGCGCGGCATCGCCTGGGACGATCCCGACGTCGGCATCGAATGGCCGCTTCCGCGCGCGGAGCTGATCGTCTCCGCCCGCGACGCCGCTGCGCCGCGGTTGAGCGAGCTGGCGGACGAGCTGCCGTTCCGGTGGCATCCTTAGTAGGCATGTCCGCCCGTTTAAGAACCTGTCTCAAAACATCCGGCACGCCCGGATGCGTCCCTGAACACGGCGCTGACCGATCGAGGATCGAAGGGATCCTCGCGATCGTCCAGCCGCGTTACGGCTTGCACGTGCTACCAGCACGCACTTCGCCGTCCCGCGACGACCAGCTTGGCTCATGAACGCACCGACCGCACCGCCTGTTTTGAGACAGGTTCTAGAGCGCCTGCGCGAGCGCACCAACGGCTATACCGTCACCCCGGCGCAGTACGTCCCCTTCGCCTACGCCGCCCTCGGCGCCCTCACGCTGATCGTGCTCACCGGCGCGGCCGTGCGCCTGACCGGCTCCGGTCTCGGCTGCCCGACCTGGCCGAAGTGCTACGGCAACGTCTACCCCCCGCTTAACACCCATGCGGTGATCGAGTTCTCAAACCGCGTCATCACCGTCCCCGTGTCGATCGCCGCGGGCCTCGCCTGGCTGGCGGCGTTGCGCCGCCGGCCCTACCGGCGGGATCTGACCCGCCTCGGCGCGCTGCTCCCGCTCGGCGTCGTCGGTCAGGCGGTGCTTGGTGGCTTCACCGTCAAAGGCGCTCTCGACTACGGCTGGGTGATGGGGCACTTTGCGCTCTCGATGCTGATCCTCCTCGCCGCTTTGCTGCTCGTCTGGAGGGCCAAGCACGAGCCCGCAGAGCTCGAGGGGCGTGGGGCCAGCCAGACGGGGACCGACCGCGGGCTCGTCTTCTCGATCCGCGCGCTGGTCGCGCTCGGCGCGCTCACGATCTTCGCCGGCACCGCCGCCACCGCCGCCGGTCCGCACGCCGGCGGCTCGCCTGGGCAGAAGATCAACCGCCTCGACTTCGACGGCCGCGGCACGATGGATTTCGTCATCCACCGCCACGCTGAGATCGCGTTCGTCTTCAGCCTGCTCGCCGTCGGCACGTGGCTGCTGGCGCGCCGCCGGGCGGCGGGATCAGCCGTCCAGCGCTCGCTGAGCGTCCTCTGCGTGCTGCTTGCCCTGCAGGGCGCGGTCGGGCTGGATCAATACGAGACGCACCTGCCCACCGAGCTCGTCTGGGTCCACGTCGGTCTGGCCTGCGCCACCTGGCTGACCGCTCTGTGGGCTGCGTGCGCGGCCGGCCGCCTCGCGCCGCAGTCGTCCCGCTCACCCTCTGAGCTGGGCGCCGACGGGCTCCTGCGGGCCGGCTCGCCGCTCGAGTTCCCCGGAAATTAGGGCTTCCAGAACGCTCAATTCGTGAGTTTGGACGTGTCAACGTCCTCGCAAGCGGTTAGCCTGCGCGTAGCAAAGACACTCGAGAAGGGATTGGCATGACCAAGAACGAGCTAGCTGAGCAGGTCGCGGGGCGCACTGGACTGGCCGCCAGCCAGGCCCGGCAGGCGCTGGAGACGACGATCGAGGTCCTCTCCGACGAGCTGGCCTCGGGGGGTGAGGTCGCGCTTGCTGGCTTCGGCAAGTTCAGCGTCAGCCACCGCGCCGCTCGTCAAGGACGCAACCCGTCCACCGGCGAGACGATCAACATCGCGGCCAGCAAAGCCGCGAAGTTCTCCGCGGCAAGCGCGCTGAAGAAGCGCCTCAACAGCTGACCTGCGGTACGACGGGGGCGTCACCGGCCCAGCACTGGGCCGGTGACTTCACCGCGGCTTAGCCGCAGCCGGTGTTGTTGCCGCAGGACGAGCACGTGTAACAGCTGCCCGTACGCTGCATCATGCCTCCGCACTGGCTGCACGCGGGGCCCAGATCGAGGCCTTGCAGGCGCGCGGGAACGACGGGGGGCGTGTCGGTCAGGGAGGCGGTGGGCGCGCTCGAGCCGCCGTTGCCGCCGGCTGAGCCCTTCTTGGCGGTGTCCGCGGGCTGACCCCCCTCCGACGACGGTCCGGCGGTGTCGGACGAGGCGACCGACTGCGCCGTGTCCTGTGCGGACATGCGGGCGCGGACGGCCGGTGTGAGGATGCCGAGCTCCTCCTGCACGTCGGTGCTGAGGAAGCGCGAGGCCAGCCAGCGCATGATGTAGTCGGGCATCGACTTGGCGAACGGGATCTCTGGGTTGGAGGTGATGCCCTCGGGGTCGAAGCGCATGTAGCAGAACTTCTGCACCAGGGTCTCGAGCGGCACCCCGTACTGCAGCGCGATCGAGATCGCCGTGGCGTAGGAGTTCATCATGCCTCGCAGCGTCGAGCCCTCCTTGCCGATATCGGTCAGGAAGATCTCTCCCACCGTGCCGTCCTCGTACTTGCCGGCCGTGATGTAGCCCTCGTGGCCGCCGATCGAGAACTTGTGTGTGATCGACTCCCGCTCGCGCGGCATCCGCTTGCGGCGCGGCCCGACCTCGGCCAGCGCCTTCGAGACGGCCTGCTCGACGATCGCATCGACGTCGACCGGCGCGGCTGCGTCGGCGCCCTGCTGCGCGTCGGTGCGCAGCGCCTGAGCGGTCTTCGAGCCGTCACGGTAGATCGCGAGCGCCTTGATCCCGAGGCGCCAGGCCTGCGTGTAGGCGTCGGCGATGTCCTCCACCGTCGCCTCCTGCGGCAAGTTGACGGTCTTCGAGATCGCACCCGAGATGAACGGCTGCACTGCGCCCATCATCTTCAGGTGGCCCATGTGGCTGATCGCGCGCTCGCCGACGGCGACGTCGAACACCTCCATGTGCTCCTCGCTCAGGCCGGGCGCGCCGACGATCGTGCCGTGCTCGGCCAGGTGCGCCTCGATCTGCTCGACCTGCTGCTCTGAGTAGCCGAGGGTCTCAAGCGCCAGCGGCACCGTGCGGTTGACGATCGTCATCTGACCGCCGCCCACCAGCTCCTTGAACTTGACAAGCGAGAAATCCGGCTCGACGCCAGTCGTGTCGCAGTCCATCAGGAACGAGATCGTCCCCGTCGGCGCGAGTACGGTCGCCTGCGCGTTGCGGTAGCCGTGGCGCTCGCCGAGCTCGACCGCCTCCTCCCACGAGCGCCTCGCCGCGGCGAGCAGCTCCTCGTCGGGGCAGCCCGCGTCGGGGATCTGATGCGATGCATCGCGATGCATGCGCATCACGTTGTTGTGCTCCTCGCGGTTCTCCTCGTAGTGCTCGTACGGTCCGAGCGCCGCTGCGACCTCGGCCGAGCGACGGTAGGCGCGTCCGGTCATCAGCGCGGTGATCGCCGCCGCCGTGTCCCGCCCGGGGTCGGAGTCGTAGGGCATGCCGTTGCTCATCAGATAGGCGCCGAGGTTCGCGTAGCCGAGGCCGAGCTGGCGGAACGCGCGCGCGTTGACGGCGATCTCCTCGGTTGGGTAGCTGGATGGGCTGACGACGATCTCCTGCGCCAGCAGCACGATGTCGACGGCGTGCTCGAAGGAATCCACGTCGAGCGTGCCGTCGGCGCGGCGGAACTTCATCAGGTTCAGCGACGCGAGGTTGCACGCCGAGTTGTCGACGTGCATGTACTCGCTGCACGGGTTCGACGCGTTGATCCGGCCGCTGTTGGGCGAGGTGTGCCAGCGGTTGATCGTCGTGTCGTACTGCATGCCTGGGTCGGCGCAGCGGTAGGCCGCTTCTGAGATCTCGCGCATCAGCTCGCGCGCGCTCACGGACTCGCCGACCGGCTCGCCGGTCGTCCGCGAGGTCAGCTGCCACTCGCCGTCGGCCTCGACAGCTTCCATGAACTCGTCGGTGACGCGCACCGAGTTGTTCGCGTTCTGGTACTGGATCGACTTGAAGCCCTCGCCGTCGATCGACATGTCGAAGCCGGCGTCGCGCAGGGCCGCGGCCTTGTCCTCCTCCTTG
>DASYAM010000016.1:0-59233 GCA_036501315.1 Solirubrobacteraceae bacterium | reverse complement strand
AGAACGCCTTTCAAAAGGAGCGGTGCGGCGGGCGTTCATAGGACCAAGCTGGGCGTCGCGGGACGGTGAAGCGCGTGCTACCGATCGTCCGGGATCGGCCAGCACGTGCTGGCCGATCTTTGATCGGTCGTCACCTGGCTGGACGATCGTGAGGATCCCGTCGATCCTCGATCGGTCAACGCCGCGTCCAGGGACGCATCCGGCGTGCCGCTCTTTTTGAAAGAGCTTCTATGCGGGGAAAAGCCGTGCGTCCGCGCGACCGGGCCGGTTGGAGGGGCGCGGTGGGCCCGGTGCGACGCGTACTGCAAGGGAAAGCCGGGCCTGTGCGTAGCATCGGCGCGATGCGCGTCCGACGTCTTCGCATCGTTCTCATGCTCAGCCTGCTCGCCGCGAGCGCCGCGATCCTGCCGGCGTCCACCGCGACCGCCGCGCACGGCCCGAGCGTTCCGGCGGCGCTGCTTTCGCTGAAGAGCAGCGGAGCGATCACAGAAGCCGTGTACACGCAGGACGCCTCGACCTACACGGCGGCGCTGCGCTCGTTGAAGAAGCTCACCGGCACGCGCCACACAGAGCTCGCCGCCGTGATCGCCAATACACAGCAGATCGCCGCCGCGAACGAGCTCACGCCGACCCGGCTTGCGGTCGTCTTTCTAACGCTCGAACGCAACCGCCAGTGGTGGACGACCGAACCGCTGATCTCGAGCAGGGAGCGCGTGAGCTTTCCGGGAAGCAAGCTCGTCTGGGAGTACTACGTCGGCCAGGGCATCCAAATCCAATGGCTGGGGACCTTCGGCGAGGCCAACGGCTACTACCTGACAGGCCACGAAAACGAAAACCTCAAGCAGTTGCTGAGCGAAGTCCTGCCGCTGGCCACCGACCGCGCGGGCGGGATCGCTTGGGAGTACATGTTCCACTTCGACGGCGGCTCGCCGCCGTGGACGAGCGGCCTCTCCCAAGGCACCGCCCTGCAGGTCCTTTCGCGCGCGTGGTCGCGCTTCAAAGAACCGGCCGACCTGACCGCCGCCCAGCAAGCGCTCGGAATCTTCGAGACCGCCCCGCCCGAAGGCGTGCGCGTGAAGACCTCCGCGGGCGCCGAGTACGCGGAGTACACCTACGCGCCGAGCGACAAGATCCTCAACGGCTTCATCCAGTCGCTTGTCGGCCTCTACGACTACACCTCGATCACCAAGGACCCCCTCGGCCTGCAGCTGTTCGAAGCCGGTGACGCCGAGGCGCGCACGGAGACCCCCCATTACGACACCGGCGCCTGGTCGATGTACGACCAGTTCGGAGAATCCAACCTCAACTACCACGAACTGCTCACCGAATTTCTGCAGCACCTGTGCGAACGCACGGGCAAAGGAGCGCCCCTGCTCACCGCTCCCCCGCCGACGACGCCGCCGACCAGCACCACCACGCCGGCGCCCGCCCCGGCGAGCCCGCCGAGCACGGGCGGCGTCTCCGAAACGGGCGGTGCCAGCGCCGCCCGCGCCGTCCGCGCCGCCCGCGCCGCGACGGCTACGCCACCGGCGACCCCGATTCCGGGCGATGCGCTCTACTGCACGACCGCCCAGCGCTTCACCGCCGACCTGCACACGCCGCCGGTCGTATCGCTGATCACGACCACCCTGCCAACGAGCGCGCGCGCGGGCGTGCAGCTGTCGCTGTCGAAGATCTCGACCGTCTCGCTGACCGTTCGCCAGGGCAGCCACGTGGTGTGGACGAACCGCGCCACGGTCGAACGCGGCAAGCCGCGACTGCTGTGGACGACGCCGGCGAAGGCCGGCGCCTACACGGTGACGCTCACCGCGACCGACCTCGCCGGCAACTTCTCTACCGCGACCGGCACGGTCAAGCTCGCCAAGGCGCACTGACGCCGCCCCCCGCGCCTAGACTGAGGCGTATGAGGCGAGACGCCACGACCGGACAGGGGGGCGACCCGAGTCGATGGGACGCTTGACCCGCGACTGGCGGGCGCTCGGTCCCGAACGGCGACTGGCAGGCGGGGCCGCACTGGCGCTGTTCGTGACGATGCTGCTGCCTTGGTATCAGCAGAACGCGGTCGTCGACGAGCCGCGCACGGCGCCGCTGCAGAGCCGCAATCTAAACGCCTTCCAGGTGTTCTCGTTCGTCGAGGCGGCCGTGCTGCTGGTCGCCGTGGCCGTGCTCTACCTGCTGTATGCGCGCTCCGAGGGCCGCGAGTTCCACCTCCCCGGCGGAGACGGCGCAGTGGTGTTCACGGCGGGGATCTGGACGGCCTTGCTGCTGGTCCTGAGGCTGTTCGACAAGCCCGGCATCAACAGTCACGGCATCGCCGCGAACGTAGGGGTGCAGTGGGGCATCTTCTTCGCGCTGGCAGCCGCCGGCCTGCTGGCCTACGCCGGCTCGCGGATGCGCGCGGCGGCCCGCCCGGAGCCTCCGCTGCGACGCACACGCCGTCCCCCCGCGCCATCGCAACCTCCAGCCCCAAGGCCACAGCCGCAACTACCTCGGGCTCCCGAGCCGCGGACGCAGGCGCCGCCCGAGCTGACGACGCCGCCGACTCCTGGATCGAGCGCCGAACCGCTTCAACCGCGCTCGCAGCCTTCGCCGCAGCGCGTGCCGCCACAGCCGGCTGCGCGGCGACCAGCGACCGCCACCGAGACGACCGAGCAGCTGTCCTTCGAGGAAACCCCGCCCAAACCCGAGTGAGCTTGCCAGGGCGGCTCCCGCTCCTCGCTCCCAGCCATCGCCCCGATCAGGGATCCACGCCCCTATCATTGCCTCGCACATGCCCGCCCCTACCTCCCCGGCGCCCACCTCCGTCGCAGAAGTCGCCGCGGGCCTGCGCGCAGTCGGCTACCTGCCCGGCGAGTCGACCGCGCTCGTCTCCTATCTCGCGACCCGCCTGGGCAAGCCGGTGCTGGTCGAGGGGCCCGCGGGCGTCGGCAAGACCGAGCTCGCCAAGTCGCTTGCCTCCTACCTCGGCCGCGAGCTGGTGCGATTGCAGTGCTATGAGGGCTTGGACGAGGCCAAGGCGCTGTATGAGTGGAACTATCGCAAGCAGCTGCTGCGCATTCAGGCCGAGGCGTCCGACACCGGCTGGGACGCCGTTCAGGAGGACATCTTCGGCGAGGAGTTCCTGCTCGCGCGGCCGCTGATGACGGCGATCGCATCCGAGCAGCCGGTGGTGTTGCTGATCGATGAGATCGACAAGACCGACCAGGAGTTCGAGGCGATGCTGCTGGAGGTCCTCTCCGATTTCCAGATCTCGATCCCGGAGCTCGGCCTCGTGCGCTCGCGCACGCATCCGATCGTGCTGCTCACCTCGAACAACTCGCGCGAGCTGACCGAGGCGCTCAAGCGCCGCTGCCTGTACCTGTGGCTCGACTATCCCGAGCTCGAGCACGAGCTCGAGATCGTGCGCCTGCACGCCCCCGATCTTTCCGAGACCGTGGCGCGCAAGCTGGTCGAGGTGATCGGCATGGTCCGCGCGCTCGACCTGAAGAAGCCGCCGTCGATCGCCGAGTCGATCGACTGGGCGCGCGCGCTGCTGCTGCTCGGTGTGGATGACATCGACCAGACGACCTTCACCCAGACGATGTCGGTGATCGTCAAGCACCGCACCGACATGGACGTCGTGGCCGAGCGGGTCGGGCTGAAGCTGGGTTCGCCCGCCGATGTCCTCTGACGCGGCAGACCTCGCGCCGGAAGGTCCCATGTGGACAGGCCCCGTGCGAACAGGCCCCGCGCGAGGAGGCTCCGCTGCGGGGGGACCCACAGTGCCGGAGGGGTTCTCCGCACGCGTGCTGCAGCTGGGCGAGGAGCTGCGCCGCGAAGGCGTCGCGGTCGGCACCTCCGAGCTGCTCGACGCGTTTGCCGTGCTGGGCGAGATCGGCTGGACCGAGCAGGATGACTTCCGCGAGGCGCTGGCCGCCACGCTGGCCAAGAGCCAGGAGGACAGGCGCGTGTTCGAGCTCGTGTTCGACCGTTTCTTCTTCCGCGCCGTCGAGCTCGCCGCCGCGCAGCAGGGCATCCGCGAGCAGGAGGACTCGAGCGGCGCAAGTTTCGACCTGGAAGAGCTGACAGACGAACAGCTCGAGGCGCTGCGCGCCCAGATCGCCGCCGCTCTGCGCGACGGCTCCGAGGGCGCGATGCGCGACCTCGCGCGGATGGCGATCGCCGCCTTCGGTCGCCGCCAGGAGGGCTCTGGAGTGATCGGCGTCGACGTCCAGCGCATCCGCCGCGCGCTCGGCCTGCGCGCCGAGCCCCAGCCCGAGCTGCCGCCCGAGGACCCCCGGCGCGAGGGCCTGCCGCGCGCGGCGCTGCGCCGCTTCGAGGCGCTGCTGCGCAGAGAGCTCGAGCGCGAGCAGATCGAGCGCACCGGCAGCCTGCCGCCCGCGCGCGCGCTCGGCGAGCTCGATCGCGCCCTGCCGTCCGGACCGCTTGCGGACCTCGCGGCCGTGCACCGCGTGGTCGCCCAGCTGCGCCGCCGGCTGGCGACACAGGGGATGCAGAATCGCGGCCACCGCCGCCACGCGCACGTGGACGTGCGCCGCACGATGCGCGCCTCGCTGCAGACAGGCGGCGTGCCGGTTGTCCTCAAGTACCGCCCGCGACGCCCGAAACGTCCCGAGATCTACGTGCTGTGCGACGTCTCCACAAGCGTCACCTCGGCGTCTGTGTTCTTCCTGTCGGTTCTGCACGCGTTGCACGACACATTCCGCAAGATGCGCTCGTTCGTGTTCATCGAGCGCATCTCCGAGGTCACGGACATCTTCGAAGGAGAGCGCAACTTCAAAGCCGTCAGCGAGCGGATCGCCGGCGACGCGGGCGTGGCCGACATCTCCGGCTACACCGACTACGGCCGGGTATGGTCGGAGTTCCTCGTGCAGGTGCAGGACGACCTGCACCCCCGCGCGACCGTGATCGTGCTCGGCGACGCCCGCACCAACGGGCGCGACCCCCGTGCCGACATCTTCGCCCAGATCGCTGCCCGCGCCGGGCGCACGTTCTGGCTGAACCCCGAGCCACGCCTGTACTGGAACTACGGCGACTCGGTGATCGCCGCCTACGAGGAGCATTGCACGGCGTTTGAGTGCTGGACCACCGCGCAGCTCGAGGACTTCGTGAGGGCGCTGACGCGCCCGGTCATCGCCGCAGGGCGGTAGCATCGCAACAGAGCAAATAACCAGGGGGGCTGGCGGGCAAGCCGGCTGAGATGGCGCACAGGAAGCGATTCCCCGGCGTCGACCCTTTGAACCTGTGGGGTAATGCCCGCGGAGGGAGAGATGTGCCGCAGACAGGGTTAAAGCCCGGTCGTATATCGCCAGAGACGGGTCCGCGAGCAGCGAGCGTACGTGAGGCGAGCGTGCGGGTGGAAGAGGTGAGCCATGCCTATCGCGACCGCCACGGCGTCGTCGTCCGGGCGCTCGCCGGCGTCTCGCTGCACGCCGCCCACGGCGAGCTGCTCGCGGTGGTGGGAGCGAGCGGTTGCGGCAAGACCACGCTGCTCGAGCTGATCTGCGGCTTGCAGTCCCCGAAGCGCGGCTCGATCGCGTGTGCGCCCGCGGCGCTGATGCCTCAACGCGACCTGCTGCTGCCGTGGCTCAGCGCGGTCGACAACGCCGCGCTCGCGCTGCGCATCGCCGGACACTCACGTGCCTCGGCGCGCGCGCGCGCAAGCGAGCTGTTCGCCGAGCTGGGACTGGATGGCTTCGAGCACGCTCATCCGCACGAGCTCTCGGGGGGTATGCGTCAGCGCGTGGCGTTCCTGCGCACGCTGCTATCGGGCAAGCCCGTCCTCTGCCTCGACGAGCCATTCGGCGCGCTCGACGCGATCACGCGCGCGGAGATGCAGGGCTGGCTGGGTCGCACGCTGGCCCATGAGCCCCGCACGGTGGTGCTCGTCACCCACGACGTCGAGGAGGCCGTCGTACTTGCCGACCGGGTGGTGGTGCTGTCTGCTCGACCCGGTCGGGTGCAAGAGAGCCTCGAGGTCGACCTGCCCCGCCCGCGCTCGCGTACCGATGTCAAGGTGATCGCGCTACGCGAGCGAGCGCTGCTGGCGCTGGGCCTGGACACGGAAGGCCTGCACACATGAGCCGCCGGACCGCCAGCGCGCTGCCCCCCGCGCTGCTCGCGATCGCGATGCTTGGCGCGTGGGAGCTGTACGCCGACTCGGGCTCGAGCAGCTCTTCGATCTTGCCGGCCCCCCACGCGATCGCCGAAGCGCTGTGGCGCAACGCCGCCCTGCTCGGACACAACCTTGCGATCACCGCCGAGGAGGTCGGCCTCGGCCTCGGGCTGGCGCTGGCGCTCGGCTTCGCGCTCGCGGTGCTGATCCACCTCTCCCCGTTGCTGCGACGCTCTTTCTACCCGCTCGCGGTCGGCTCCCAGGCAGTGCCGATCGCGGTGATCGCGCCGCTGCTCGTGCTCTCGTGGGGCTTTGGCCTGGTGCCGAAGCTCGTCGTGATCGTGCTGATCTGCTTTTTTCCGGTGCTCGTCACCACGGTCGATGGGCTCGCCGCCGTGGACCCCGACCAGCTGAAGCTGCTGCGTACGCTCGACGCCTCGCGCTGGCAGTCGTTTCGCTTTGCCGAGCTGCCGGCGGCGCTCCCGGCGGCGATCAGCGGCGCGCGGATCGCCGTTACGGTCGGTGTGATCGGCGCCTACATCGCCGAGTCGCAGACCGCCACCACCGGCGCCTACGCCGGCTTGGGGCGCGAGATCAACTCCGACCTCACCGCTCTGCAAACTCCACGCGCGTATGCGGCCGCGGTGGTGTTGTTCGTGTTCGCGATCGTCTGCTTCTATGCCCTCGCCCTCGTCGAGCGCCGGCTGGCGCCGTGGGCCAACCACCAATCAAGAGGAGGCGCCAGTTGAGCGTTTTGCCCGCCGTCCGTCGCACCGTCCTCGTCACTGGCGCTCTGATCGCTCTCGCGACGGCCATATCCGCCTGCGGCGCCAAGCAGGACACGATCTCGGCTGCGCGGACGAAGCCGTTCAGCGTGATGCTCGACTGGTTTCCAAACGCGGACCATGCCCCGCTCTACTCTGCGATCGCAAACGGTGACTTTCGCGCCGTCGGGCTCGACGTCCGTCCGGTGGTTCCCTCGGAAACGTCCGAACCGCTGAAGCTGCTCGCGGCCGGCAAGGTCGACATGGCGATCTCATACGAGCCCGAGCTGCTGCTTGCGCGCGACGAAGGGTTGAAGCTGGTATCGGTCGCGGCGCTCGTGCAGCGACCCCTGACTTCGATCATCGCGCTGCCCGGACACCATGTGGCGAGCGTCGCCGACCTCGCTGGCAAGACCGTCGGCACGGCTGGCATCCCCTATCAGGCGGCCGAGCTGAAGAGCGCTCTGCAGAGCGCCGGCGTGAACCCGGCGACGGTGCGCGAAGTGAACGTCGGCTTCAATATCGTCCCAGCGCTGCTCTCCGGCAAGGTGGCGGCGACGCTCGGTGGATACTGGAACTACGAGGCGCTGCAGCTGCAGCTGCTGCACAAGCGTCCGATCACGATCCCGGTCGATCGCGCGGGCGTGCCCTCCTACGACGAGCTGGTGCTGGTGGTGCGCGAGGACGAGGCGCGCACCCGCGGACAGGATCTGCGCGCGTTCCTGCAAGCGCTAACCCGCGGCGAGCACGACGTGCGAGCCAACCCGGCCGCCGCGGCTGCCCTGCTCGTCAAGGCCAACCCGTCGCTGGAACCAAAGCTCCAGCTGACCTCGATCGAGCAGACGCTTCCGGCCACGATGCCGGCCGGGAGCGGCAAGCCGTATGGCTATCAGAGCTCCACCGCATGGGCGGCGTTCGGCGACTGGATGTACACGCACAAGCTGCTTCACCACGAACCGAACCTCGGCCTGCCACCCTTCACCAACGAGTTCCTGCCGGGAGAAGGGATCTAGTACACGTGGCTCGCGTCGGCATACTCACGGGGGGTGGCGACTGCCCCGGCCTGAACGCGGTGATCCGCGCGGTCGTGCGCAGGGGACTCGCGGAAGACGGCGAGCACAGCTTCGTCGGCTTTCAACACGGCTGGGCCGGCGTGCTCGCGGACGACGCGATCGAGCTGACGCTCGAGAGCACCGCCGGCATCCTCCCCCGCGGCGGGACGATTCTCGGCACCTCGCGCACGAACCCGTTTGCCGAAGATCGCGACGGAACGCCCGCGATCCGCCGGACGCTGCAGGCGCGCGGCGTGGATGCGCTGATTCCGATCGGCGGCGAGGACACGCTCGGCGTGGCACTGCGACTAGACGAAGCAGGGATCCCGATCGTCGGGGTGCCAAAGACGATCGATAACGACCTCGGCGGGACCGACGTGACGTTCGGCTTTCAAACTGCCGTGCAGATCGTCACCGACGCGATCGATCGACTGCATACGACGGCGGAGTCGCACAATCGCGTGATGGTTGTGGAGGTGATGGGCAGACACGCGGGCTGGATCGCCACCCACGCAGGGATCGCTGGAGGAGCCGATGCGATTCTCGTGCCGGAGCGGCCGTTCGACGTCGAGCAGGTCTGCGCGCACCTGCGCCGCCGCCACGCGCGCGGTCGCAGCTTCTCGATCGTGGTCGTCGCGGAGGGAGCGCAACCGCAAGCCTCGACCATGGAGACTCACCCGGCCGCGACCACCGATGCGTTCGGACACGCGCGACTCGGCGGGATCGGCGTGACGCTCGAGCGAGAGATCGAGCGCCGCACCGGATACGAGAGCCGGGTGACGATTCTCGGCCACGTGCAGCGCGGCGGCACGCCGGTGGCGTTCGACCGCGTGCTTGCAACGCGCTTCGGTGTCGCTGCGATGGCGGCGACCGCGGCCGGTCGCTTCGGGACGATGGTGGGATTGCGGGGGAGCGAGATCGTCGAGGTCGCGCTGGCCGACGCGCTGCGCGAGCCCAAGCTGCTCGCCCCGGCTCTGTATGAGACAGCCGAGCTGTTCTTCGGCTGATCGCGGGCCGCGCGTGTGTCTAGCCTGACGATTGTGACGTATCGGAATGGTTCAGCGTTCCGTCGCAAAGTTGAGTATTGTTTGTACGGTCGGATCTTTGAGACGAGGAGCAATGTCGCGGGGGAGCCCAGAGAAGACTGAGTGGATGCGGGGAACCTCGGCCTCCCTGCGAGGAGCGCTGCTCGGACTCCTGCTCGAGCGGCCGGGCCATAGCTATGAGCTGGCGAATCGCCTGCTTACGCGTCTTGGGGAGACATGGAGGATTAACCCCAACGATGTCTACCGGCTGTTGAAACAGCTCGAGGACGGAGGGCTTGCTTCCGCCAACGAGGAGCCGAAGCGGGGCAATCAGCGTGGCACGCATTCCGTCTACTACCCCACCGAGCTCACCGCCGAGGCCCTGACGCGATGGATGGAGACGCTCTTGCCGAGAGGGCCGGTGCGGGTCGGGCTGCAAGCAAAGCTCGCGGTGGCGCGCGAGGAGGATGCGCCGCGACTGCTGGCGGCGTTGCGCCAGTACGAGCGTGAATGTCTCGACCTCTTGAAGCTCGCGCCCGCGGCCCACAACGAACAGCGCTCGTGGAAGGCCCTGTTCATGGACTGCACACGCGAGGCCGTCGACGGACAGCTTCGACAGGAGATCGCCTGGTCGCAGCGCACTCGCAGACGGATCAAGGAACATGCGACGGTCTAGTAGCGTCACGGATCCACAGGCGCCGCTGCTTTCGTTCCTGAACGTGAGCAAGCGCTATCCCGACGGCAACCGGGAGATCGTCGTCTTGGACGAAGAGTCCTTCGACGTCGAGCAGGGCGTATTCGTAGGGATCTTCGGCGCTCGCCGCTCGGGCAAGTCGACAATGCTGCGCCTCGCGGCGGGCGTGGAGGAGCCAAGCGCGGGGACGGTGCTGTTCGCCGGTGAGAACCTCGCCGAGATGTCGGTGGTCGGTCGCGAACGCTTGCTGCGTACAGCGATCGGCTTCGTCT
Organism: Solirubrobacteraceae bacterium; assembly: GCA_036501315.1. Taxonomy (GTDB): domain Bacteria; phylum Actinomycetota; class Thermoleophilia; order Solirubrobacterales; family Solirubrobacteraceae; genus Palsa-744. The sequence goes on along the minus strand of DASYAM010000016.1, from coordinate 49,311 downwards.
CGGCGGACGATTGGCGGCCGAGCCCGAAGGAGCGCGTCGTCGATTATGTGGCGCTGTCGCTCGGAAGCAACGGTCCCGCTCTGCGCGAAGCCAGGCGCCGGGCACGCGACGTGCTCACGGTCGTCGGCATGGCCCATGGCGCCGACCAGCTCGCCAGGTCGCTGTCGGTCGGCGAGCGTACGCGCATCGTCCTCGCGCAGGCGCTCATCCGCGAGCCACGCCTGTTGCTGGTGGACGAGCCCGCCGTGATGCCGAGCCTGAGCGAGCGCGAGGAGCTATATGCGCTGATGCGGCTGGTTGCGCGCGAGCAGAACATGACCTTGATGGTCGCCTCTGAAGAGATGGCTCCGCTGCACGGCGCCGGGGTGCTGATGTCGATCGCCGACGGCGAGCTGTGCTCGACCGATGAGCGGGGCACGGTCGTTCGCCTTCCCCGGCGAGTCCTGGCCGGAGCGGAGCGTCGCGGGCGGTGAGCGCGCTCGAGCTGCGCGATGTCGTCAAGCACTATTCCAGCGGCGGAGAGACGGTAAAGGCGGTCGACGGCGTTTCGCTCGCCGTCACCGAGGGCGAGCTCGTCGCGCTGTACGGACCGAGCGGCTCTGGCAAGACGACACTGCTGCTGCTGGCGGCAGCCCTGATGTCGCCTGATGACGGACGTGTGCTGTTCGACGAGCAGGACGTGGGCGCTCTGTCCGAGCGCGAGTGCGCTCGCTACCGCCTACGGGACGTGGGCTTCGTGTTTCAGTCGTTTCACCTGATGCCCAACACCTCGGCGCTTGACAATGCGACGATCAAGCTGACCGGCGCCGGCTACACGTTGCGCGACGCGCGACGCAAGGCGCGGCCCTGGCTCGAGCGGGTCGGTCTCGGCGCGCGGGTGGAACACACGCCGGAGCGGCTCTCGATGGGCGAGCGCCAGCGGGTCGCGATCGCGCGCGCACTGGTCAACGAGCCACGGCTGCTGCTCGCCGACGAGCCAACCGGCAACCTCGATTCCAAGCGCAGTCGCGAAACGCTCGCGCTGCTTCGCGACATCTGCCACGAACGGCAGATACCCGGGCTACTCGTCACGCACGACTTCGACGCCAGATCTTTCGCGGACCGTGTTCACACCCTTCGCGACGGACGCCTCGCAGACGGGTTGGACGCGGAACTGGCAGCGACGCAGCCGTGAGCGAGCAGCTGAGCAATCGGCTGAACCCCAAGATCCTGGGCATCCGGTTGAGCATGCTGCTGCACATCTGCGGCCGGCGGCTGCGGTTGCATACGGGCCAAGAGCTCCTGGCGGGCAGTGGCATAGCGGTGGGAGTAGCGCTGGTGTTCGGCGTGCTGGTCGCAAACGCGAGCCTGACGAGCTCGGCGGGAGACCTCGTCCATCAGGTGGTCGGCTCCGCGCGGCTGCAGCTCGCCGCACGCTCGCCCGCCGGGTTCGACCAGCGCCTGGCGAGCACCGTCGCAACCATGCCCGGTGTGCAGGCTTCGGCCGCTGTGCTGCGCGAGAACGTCGCGCTCGTCGGCCCTCATGGCCGCCAGTCGGTCCAGCTGCTGGGGCTGACGCCCGGCGTCATCGCGCTCGGCAGCCTCGGCACGCGCGATTTTGGACAGGGCGGCCTGCGCTTCGGGGGCGGCATCGTCCTGCCGAGCACGATCGCGGACGCGATCGGCGCCCAGCCGAACACGAGGGTCGCAGTGCTCGCTTACGGCGCCGCCAGGGAGGTCAACACGGGCGGTGTGCTGACTAGCTCGCTGTTCGGCACCCTGTCTTCGAGCCCCGTCGCGATCGCGCCGCTCGCGACCGTGCAGCGACTTACCGGGCTCACGCGACGGGTCACGCTGATCCTCGTCAGACCACGCCCCGGCGCTGATCGGCTGGTGCGCAGCGAGCTCCTGCGGATCGCGGGCAACCGCCTGGACGTCGTGCCGGCCGACAACGAGCTGCGCCTGCTCGAAGCAGCAGCCAAGCCGAACGATCAGTCCACCGCGCTGTTCTCGGCGATCAGCGTGATGGTCGGATTCCTGCTTGCGCTCTGCGCGATGTTGCTGACTGTTCCCGAGCGCCGGCGTTTCACGGCTGACCTGCGCATGCAGGGCTATGACTGGCGCCAGGTGCTCATGCTCCTGGGCACGGAGGCCTTGGCGCTTGGCGCGATCGCCTCGGCGGTTGGTGTCGTCCTCGGCGAGGTGCTGTCGAGGACCCTTTTTCACCAGGTGCCCGCCTACCTGGCGTTCGCGTTTCCGATCGGCTCACAGCAAACCGTCCACCCGACGGCCGTCGTGTTCGCGCTTGGGTGCGGCGTGCTGGCCACGCTGCTCGCCTCGTCGCTTCCGGTCTTCGACCTGAGCTCCAGCCGTCCGCGCGACGCCGTCTATCGCACGACGGGAAGCGACAGCGAGAGCTTCGATGGCCGTGCGACGCTGGCGCTCGCCGGCGCGGGCGTTCTGCTTGTGCTGGTTGTGACCGCGCTGGTGTTGCTCGTGCCGCGCCTGACGATCGCGGGGGGAGTCGCGCTGGCGCTGGCGACGCTGTGCATGATCCCGATCGTGTTCGCGGGCGCAGCTCGCGCTCTGGCCCATTTGAGCGAGCACATCCGCAGCAGCGCGCTGCTGCTGAGCGCGCGCGAGCTCAGCGCCGCCTCGACGCGTTCGATCGCGCTGGCAGGCATCGCCGCGCTGGCGGTGTACGGCAGCGTCGCGGTGGGCGGCGCCCAGCACGATCTTCTTCACGGCCTCGATCAGGCGATCGTCCAGGAGTGGGACACGGCCGAGGTGTGGGTGACGCCGAGCGCGAACATCTTCGACGCCGATGGCTTCCACACCGACACCCCTCTCGAAGCGATCGCGCGAGCGCCTGGGATCGCCTCTGTGCGCGCCCATCAGGGAGGGTTCCTCGACGTCGGCCGGCGCCGGCTGTGGATACGCGCCACGCCTGTCGCCAACAGCACCATGATCCTCTCCAGCCAGCTGCTGGAAGGCGACCTCGCGCGGGCGACCGCGCTCTTGCGCAAGGGCGGCTGGGCCACCGTGTCGAGCGGCTTTGCCAGCGAACGGGGGCTGCGGCCCGGCGATTTCTTCTCCCTGCCCACTCCTTCCGGGCCCGTCCGCCTTGGAGTGGCGGCGGTCACCACGAACATCGGCTGGCCGTCGGGAACGATCACGATCAACACCAACGACTACGGTCACTACTGGCAAAGCGCCGAACCGACCACGCTGGCGATCGGCTTGCAACCGGGGGTAGCACCCGGCGCGGGCCGACGGGCGGTCGAAAAAGCGCTCGGCTATCAGCGGGGCTTGCGTGTGCTGACATCCGGCGAACGTATCGCCGAGGTGAGAAACACCGTCGGCCAGGGAGTCAAGAGCCTGGGTCAGATCGCGACGTTGCTGCTGGTCGCCGCCGCGCTGGCGGTCGCCTCGGCGCTCAGCGCGGTCATTCTGCAGCGGCGCCCTCGGCTGGCCTCGCTGAAGATCCAAGGCTATGACCGTGGTCAGCTCTGGCGTGCGCTGCTGCTGGAGAGCGCGATCGTATTGGGCATCGGCTGCGTGGTGGGGGCCGTCTTTGGTGTCTACGGGCATGCGCTGGCGTCGAGGGCACTGCTGCTGACGACTGGCTTCCCGGCACCGTTCTCGTTCGGCTCACTACGCATATTCGTCACCCTAGGGCTCGTGGCCGGCATCGCGATGGCGGTGATAGCGGTCCCCGGGCTGCTAGCGGCAAGGGTGTCCGCCCGTGCGAGTTTTCAGGAGTAATCCAATGATCGGTTCGGATATCCGTAGTTTCGCGCGAAGCTGTGCTCATGCAGAGACCGATCTTCAGACGCCGCTTAACCCTGGCGACGACGTTCGCCGGGGCGGCGCGGCGCTACTGGCTCAGCGTCTTTCCCTGTCTCGGCTGCGAGGTGCGTCGCTGGCAGTCGCGAGCAAGCGAAATCCGCGACCCTGTGCTTCGGCGACTGGCGCTCGACTCCCAGCACGCAAAGCGCAAAAGCCTCGAGGGAGCGGTGGCGTTCGCGGCTTTCGTGCCGCGACCCGGCCGGCGTCCGGTCATCCGTGCGCTGACCGCATATCAGGTTATTTTCGACTACCTAGACACGCTGTCGGAGCAGCCGAACGCCGATCCGATCGTCAACGGGCGCCAGCTCAACCAGGCGCTGCTCACCGCGGTGCAGCCGCAAAGCTCGAGCTTGGATTATTACGCGCACCACTCCCATCGCAACGACGACGGCTACCTCGAGGAGCTCGTCCGGGCCTGCCGCGCGGCGCTTGACGCGCTCCCCTCCTACGCCGCCACGGCCGCGTCGGTGCGCAGGGCGACCGAGCGGATCGTGGCCTATCAGAGCCTGAACCATGGCGACGCCCACGGATCGCACGACGCCTTTGCGCGGTGGGCGAGCAAGGAAACACGTCCGGACACCGGACTTCGGTGGTGGGAGACGGGCGCCGCGGCCGGCTCGTCTTTGGCGGTGCTCGCGCTCATCACCGCAGCCGCCGACCCCTTGTTGACACAGGAGCAGACGGCAGCGCTCGAAAACGCTTATTACCCGTGGATCGGCGCGCTTCACACGTTGCTCGACAGCCTGATCGACCGGCAGGAGGACACCACGGCCACCGGACATCGCAGCCTGCTCGACTGCTATCTGTCGCCCGCCGAAACGGCTGCACGCTTGGAGATGATCGCGGCGCAGGCCGTACTCCACGCGCGATCCCTTCCGCGAGCCAACCATCACGCGATGATCCTCGCGGCGATGGCGAGCCTTTACCTGTCGGACCCGCAAGCATCGATGCCAGGCGCGCGCCTCGCCAAGCAGCAGGTGCTTGCGACGATGGGCGATCTCGCCACGCCGACGATGCTGGTGATGGGCGCCAGGCGCGCCGCGGGCCGGTTGACGCGCCGCTCGAACGCGCCCGACGCCTGAAGGACGTTGTCTAGTAGTCTCTGACAAAGGACAACATCTGGAGCGAAGCGCAACATTCGAATGGGTTGCTCTAAATTAGAACATTCAACTTTCTACTTGTTGAACCATCAGCGCCCTAGACATAATCATTCGTGCGTGATGATGGATGGAACGCACATGCGCCTGTCCGTGAATCCCGCTTTGTCTCGCCAATGGGCGAGCCGGGCGTCTACTCAGGCGTTCGGCTCGCACTTTAAGCGTCTGACCCCAGGATCCCCATGACCAAGAGCGGAATCTCAATCGAGCTCTCCAAGGCCCAGATCAATGACGTGGTTCGCAGGGTCTCAGGAGACACTGGCGTGTCCAGCCTGCTGCGCGGGTTAAGCGACCAGCGCACGTTCACCTCCAAATATCTCGCGCTGTCGGAGAGCCCGCGACATTCGCGCTCGCTCTTGCTGGGTCTGTTGGTGCTCAGCTGCTTCCCCTCCGACGGGGCGGAATTGGCCGTGACGGATGTCGCCAACAAGATCGGCATGAGCCCGAGCACCACGCACCGCTACATGACGACCCTGCTGGCCGTCGGGCTGCTCGAGCAGGATCCGCGCAGCCGCGGATATCGCCGGCCGGTGGCCGGATGAGCCCGGCCGGCACGTTCGCGGGCCCAAGCCTTGAGGGGAGGCGAGCGCGTCATGCCTAGGACGCGGACCATGACCGCGGAGGAGCTCTCCTGGTCAATTCCCAGCCTGCGCGAACCGCGCTACTCGCAGTCGCTGGAGCGGGGCCTGGCGATCCTTAGCTGCTTCACGCCCGCTCGGCCGGTGCTCGGCATCGCCGCGATCGCCGATGAGCTCGGCATGAGCCGCAGCACCACCCACCGCTACGTGATCACGCTGGTCGCGCTCGGCTATCTACAGCAGGGCGCCTCGCGCAAGTACCGGCTGGGACTGGGCGTGACGAACCTAGGCATGGCCGCGCTCAGCTCCACGTCTCTGCGCGAGCACGCCCATCAATATCTGCAGGAGCTGAGCAGGCAGAGCGCCTACACCGTCAGCTTGGCCGTGCTCGAAGGCGCAGAGATCGTCTATGTGGACCGCGTGCGTGGCCACCGCCGCGCCCAGCTCAAGGTCGACCTCGGCCTGAGCGCAGGCTCGCGCGCACCGGCGTATTGCACGGCGATGGGCAAGGTCCTGCTCGCCCATCTGCCTGCGCGCGAGCGGCGCGAGCTGATCGCACAGACGACGCGGACGAGAAGGGGCCCAAACACGATCGTGGGCAAGCGCGCGCTCGAAGAGGAGCTGGCAAGCGTGTTGGAGGAGGGACTGGCGATCAACGATCAAGAGCTCGCGCCCGAGCTTCACGCGATCGCCGCCCCCGTGCGCAGCGTCGATCGTGACGTCATCGCCGCCGTCAGCATCTCCGCCCACACGTCGACGATCGCGCTCGAGGATCTCGTCGAGCACCTCGGCCCCCATCTGATCGCGACCGCCGACCGCATCTCCGCCCGGCTCGGCTACCGCCGCGACGACGAGCGGTAGTGTCCTGAATCTAGCCTGCCCGCCGCTCTCATCTCACTGGAGAACGCATCTCGGCGGGCGCGAAGCGGGGGAGCTCGAGCACGATTCGAGCGCCTCCCTCGGAGGAGGCTCCCGCTGTGACCCGGCCGCCATGGGCCTCGGCTATCGCCCGGACGATCGCCAAGCCAAGACCCGTCCCACCGGAGGCGCGGTCGCGCGCGGCGTCGGTGCGGTGAAAACGGTCGAAGACCCGCTCGAGCTGCTCGGCCGGAATGCCGGGCCCGTCGTCTTCGACCGTGAAGCGGATGCCCGCCTTCGTCGCGTACCCCCTGCCGGCGGCATGCTCGACGCGCATGCGCACCAGCCCGCGCTCGGGGACGGTATGGTCGATCGCATTGCCGATCAGGTTGCGCAGCGCCTGCGCCAGGCGATCGGGATCGGCAGTCAACCGGCCCGCCGGGATCGCTCCCAGCTCGAAGCGGCGCCGCGCGAGCAAGCTCGTCCCGTCCCAGAGCTCGCGCACGTAGACGGGTAGATCGATCGGCTCCACCCGCAGGAACTGCGCCTGCTCGGTCTTGGCCAGCAGCAGCAGATCGTCGACCAGTCGTCCCATGCGCGCGATCTCTGCCTGCACGAGGCGCTCTACACGACGCACCTCCTCACCGTGAGGGTGCTCCTGGGCAGAGAGCAGTTCGAGCTGGCCACGGATCACGGTAAGCGGCGTGCGCAGCTCGTGGGAGGCGTCGGCGACGAAGGCTCGCTGGCCGGCAAACGCGTCGGTGAGACGATCGAGCATGTGGTTGAAGGAGTCGGCCATGACCTTCACCTCCTCGCTCTGACCGCCATCGTCGTGCATGCGCGGGTGCAGGTCACCGGCATCGACGCGGGCCGCGACGGCGGCCATCCGGCGCAGCGGCCTCGACACGCGAGTGCCGACCACGTAGGCGGCGAGCAGGGCGCCGGCGAGCGCGAGGGCGCCGGCGAGGACGAACGTGCGGGCGACCCCGCTCTGGGCGTGCGCCACGGCGGCGAGCGGCTCTCCTACTCCGACCGTCGCGCTGAGCCCTCCTGGCACGTGCACGAGGCGCTTGAGCAGGCGCAGGTTGCCGACGTCCGGCAGGGGCAGCGTCGAGTAAGTCGCCGGCGCGGTTAAGATCCGCGCCGAGAAGCGGTTCTCCTGGTCCTGCTCGGCGATGGTCTCGCCGGAGTCTGGAGCCGACGGCGAGAGCAGCTCGGGTCGGTTCGTGCTGGCCGTCGCGCCCGGCACGATCGCGAACAGCAGCGTCGAGCTCGCGCTGAACGGCTGGTCGCGCACATACCGGGCGGCGGCCTGAGAGAGCTGCCGCGGCGTGCGTGCTCGGCTGTCGATGAGGTTATGCGCGAACTCGCGGGCGTCGCCGCCGATCTCGCGATCGATCTGCCCGCGCAGCTGAGTCCCGGTGCCGCGGTAGACGGCGAGGAAGACGATCCCGATGCAGAGCAGCGTCACCACGGCGATCCACCCCGCCAGGCGCCAGCGCAGGCCGATGGCCGTCGGAGCACCGCTGCGCCGCCTCATCACTCAGACTGGCAGCCGGTGGGTAGGAGTCGCCTTGTCAAAGCTCAGCTGTTGGCGCCGAGGCGATAGCCGACGGCGCGTACGGTGTAGATCGGCGCGGGATCGTCAGGGTCGCCGAGCTTGCGACGCAGATAGCCGACGTAGACGTCCACGACGTTGGTCGCGGGATCGTGCTCGTAGCCCCACACCGCGCTGAGGATCTGCTCGCGCGAGAGCGCCTGCCCGTGGTGGCGCATCAGATAGATCAGCAGCTCGAACTCGGTCGTCGAGAGCGGAACCGCACGTTCGCCGCGACGCACCTTGCGAGTGAGAAGGTTCACCTCGATGCCCGCGACGCCGAGCGTGCTCGAGGATACCTCGGCGAGGACACGCAATTGGGCGCGCACGCGCGCGATGAGCTCAGCTAGCGAGAAGGGCTTGACGAGATAGTCGACGGCGCCGGCGTCGAGCCCCTCGACGCGATCCTCGATCTCGCCGCGCGCGGTCAGCACGATCACCGGCACGCTCGGCTTGGCGCGGCGCACCGCGGCGAGGATCTGCAGACCGGGACGACCCGGCAGCATCAGGTCGAGCACGATCCCGTCGAAGTCCTCACGCAGCGCGAGTCGCTCGCCTTCGATGCCGTCGAGCGCCGCCACGACCGTGAAGCCCTCGGCCTCCAAGCCCCGTTTCACGAAGTCGACGATCCCGGGCTCATCCTCGATCAAGAGCACACGGGCGGAGTCGACGGTCGCGCTCCTCGCAGCGCCGTCGTCATGCCCAGTGCCCGGTAAATCCTCACGCGACAGCGCGGCACGCTCGCGACTTGGATCCAAGGCGGAGCTCATCTTTCAAGCATAGGCCTCGAGACGCGAGCAAACTTCGCCGCACGGATTTTCGATGAGCTTTCTCACCAAGCGGTTATCCGATCCTTAGCCAACGCGCACACACTCTTGGCATGACACGCGACCGTAAATCGACGAATACCATCGGTCACACAACTCGGACTCGCGACGCCGCACTGCATAGGCTTGGCCGTGTCAATCGCATATTGATTGCGGGGAGCGTAGTTGTCACCGGCGTACTGACCGATGTCGCGGCGCACGCATTTCCGGGTAAGAGTGGTTCGGCAACGGCGGCCAAGACGAAAAGCGCGCGCGGGCAGGCGAGTAGACGCACCGGCGCCTCCTCGACGAGCCATGACTCGTCCGCTGCCAAAGCGCTGAGCGCTCCGGCTCAGGCCCCACAGGCCACTTCGGAATCGACCACCACCAGAGAATCAACGACGGCGCCGGAATCGACGTCTGCCGCGGGATCGACATCGGTGCAGGAATCGACATCGGCCAAAGAAGCCGCGGCCGCTCAGGAAGCCGCACGCACCAAGGAAGCGACCGCCGCGCGAGAAGCCTCACAGGCTCAGAAAGCAGCGGCTGCAGAAGCATCGACGCGGGCACAAGAATCGGAAGCGGCTCCCTCTCAGGAAGCCTCCGCTCCGGTCGTCTCCGGTGGATCTTGAGATGGGGGCCTCGGCGGTAAGCGTGAAGCGGCCTGATACCGCCAGGTGGGAAGCGCTGGGCACAAGCGTCGTGCTACGCCTGACCGATCCCACAGCGCTCGAGCTCGCGCGCGCGAGTGTCGAGCACGAGCTGAACGCAATCGACCGCGCTTGCAGCCGCTTTCGCGCGGATTCCGAGCTGTCTCGAGTGAACGGAGCCGGCGGCCGTCCAACCCACGTCAGCCCGCTGTTGATGGAGGCGCTGACGGTCGCCCTGCGCGGCGCCGAGCTCACGGACGGAGATGCAGATCCGACGCTCGGCCGGGCGCTTGAGTTGGCCGGATACGATCGCGATCTGCTGCTTCTCACCCCGCCGCACGGCGAGCCTCCGCTGTATGGGATGCAAAAGGGACACGCCGGACTCGAGTCACGTGGCGAGCCCGACCGGCATAGCGAGCCCGAGTGGGACGGAGCGATCGCGGCACGGGTGATAGCCGGCTGGCGATCGGTGACGCTCGACCACGCGCGATCGACCGTTCGTGTGCCAAGCCCGATCCGGCTGGACCTCGGAGCCAGCGCGAAAGCTTGGGCGGCGGATCGTGCCGCCGAGCGTGCCGCGCAGGCGAGCGGCTGCGGGGCGCTGGTATCGATCGGCGGCGACATCGCCACCTGCGGGGAGGCGCCCGCCGAGGGCTGGCGGATACGGGTCACCGACGACTGTCGCAGCGATCCTTCGGCGTCGGGACAGACCGTATCGATCCTCTCCGGCGGCCTTGCGACCTCGAGCACGGCGGTCCGGCGCTGGAGCCACGACGGTCACACGATGCACCACATCATCGATCCCGCGACACAGGCGCCGGCGGAGACGATCTGGCGCACGGTGAGCGTCGCGGCGGCGTGCTGTGCGGACGCGAATATCGCGACGACGGCCGCGCTCGTGAGATCGGGCGCCGCCCCTGCGTGGCTCGAGCAGCTGGGCCTGCCGGCGCGTCTGCTCGATCGCAGTGGCAACGTGACCACAGCGGGAAGCTGGCCGACAGGATGAGCCCCACGTTCGCAGCCGCCGGGGGGAGCGCCTACTGGTATCTGACACGCTCGACCGGCGCCATGGCGCTGTTGCTGCTGACGCTTGCGATCGCGATCGGCGTGGTCGACGTCAAGCGCTGGAGCACCGCGCGCTGGCCGCGTTTCGTCGTCGACTCGCTGCACCGCAACGTCTCGCTGCTGGCGATGGTGTTCCTGAGCTTGCACATCCTCACCGCGGTGCTCGACAGCTTCGCATCGATCCCGCTGATCGATGCGTTCGTGCCGTTTGTCGGCTCCTATCGCCCTTTCTGGCTCGGCCTCGGAGCGGTCTCGTTCGACCTGCTACTGGCGGTGACGATCACAAGCCTGCTGCGCCAGCGCATCGGCTATGCAAGCTGGCGGGCGATCCACTGGCTCACGTACGCGAGCTGGCCGATCGCGCTGCTGCACGGGCTTGGCACTGGCAGCGACGTGACAAGCGCGTGGCTGCTTGCGCTCAGCCTCGCCTGTGTGGCGATGGTGGCGGGCGCGGTGCTCGTGCGGGTGCTCACCGGGCCCGAGCGCACGCGGCTGCGCGGCGCGACGCTCGGCGGCGCCGGCCTGTTCGCCGTGTTCCTGCTGCTGTGGCTTCCCAGTGGACCGCTAGGCTCGGAATGGGCGCGTCGCTCCGGCACCCCAACCTCGCTGCTCGCCCATTCCAAGACCGTCGCGAAGAGCGGGAGCGGACGATGAGCGAGTCTCCAGCGACGACGACCGAGGCGCCGGCGATCGCGCAGGAGCACACCGCTGCCCCGCTGCCCCGCCTGCTGTTGGGCGTCCAGTCGCACGAGGGGCCACTCGGCCTGGAGGCCCATCTCGCGGTTCACGGCCCGCTGCCCTCCGCACACGAGCGCAGGCGACGGCGTCGGCGGGATGGCGCGAACGCCTTGATCGAGGAGGTCGAACGGGCCGGCCTGCGCGGTCGTGGCGGAGCCGCGTTTCCCACCGCCAGGAAGATGCGCGCGGTCGCCGAGCGCGGTCGCCGAGCGGTCGTCGTGGCCAACGCGGCCGAGGGCGAGCCTGCGAGCCTCAAGGACCGCACGCTGCTCGAGACGGCCCCCCACCTGGTGCTCGACGGCGGCATCCTCGCCGCCCAGGCCGTAGGTGCGCAGGAGCTGATCCTGTGCGTCTGCGAGTCCGCGCTCGCGAGCTATGAGAGCCTTGCTTGTGCGATCGAGGAGCGGTCCACGATGCAGACGTCCGATCCATCGCCGCGCCTGCACTTGACGACCGTTCCCGCGGGCTATGTGACAGGCCAGGAGTCGGCGCTCGTCAGCCGGCTGAACGGCGGCGTCGCCAAGCCGACGTTCACCCCGCCGATGCCGTTCGAAGCCGGGGTCGGACACAGACCCACGCTTCTGGACAACGTCGAGACGCTGGCGCACGTCGCGCTGATCGCGCGTCACGGCGCCGACTGGTTTCGCCGGCTCGGCACACCTTCCCAGCCCGGCTCCACGCTCGTGACGCTCGCCGGCCCGGTGGCTTATCCGGGTGTGTATGAGATCGAGCACGGCGCGTCGCTTGCATCGCTGATCGAAGCGGGCGGCGGCACGACGGCCCGCCCACGCGCCGTCCTGCTGGGCGGCTACGGCGGCGCGTGGGTCGGCGGCGAGCACTTGGGAAGCCTTTCGCTGTCAAACGAGCATCTGGCGCCCCATGGCGCCTCGCTGGGCGCCGGCGTCGTGCTGTTGCTCTCCGAGCACGCCTGCCCGGTTGCCGAGACCGCGCGCGCCGCTCGCTGGCTCGCGGATGAGAGCGCCGGGCAATGCGGGCCGTGCGTGCACGGCCTCGACGCGATCGCCGCCACTGTGCAGGAGATCGCGGGCGGTGTCGCCCAGGCCGACGCCACCCAGCGCATCGCCCAGCTTGCCGCGCTAACGCGAGGCCGCGGCGCCTGCCGCCATCCCGACGGCGCCGTCAAGTTCGTGCTCAGCGCCGCCGAGACGTTCGCCGAGGAGCTCGCCGACCACGCGCGGCACGGGCGCTGCGAAGCGTGCGCACAGCCCGGCGAGCTGCCGCTGCCGGTCAGAGCAGCGTCCCAGGTTGCAGCCGGCGTGGGTCGTCCGGTCCAACCCGCACGGCCAGGACGGCGACTCCCATGAGCCACCGCCTGCGCGTGAACCCGATCACCTGCGAGGCTCACGGCATGTGCGCCGAGCTGCTGCCGGAGTGCATCTCACTCGACGAGTGGGGCTATCCCGTGATCGACGAGCAGCCAGTGCCGGACGCCCTGGTCGACCACGCCCGGCGCGCGGCGCTCGCCTGCCCCACGTTCGCGCTGCTGCTCGAACGCGACCGTGTACGAGGCTGATCCGGCGTGCCGCTCTTTTGAAAGGCGTTCTAAAGCCCGGCGGCGTGCACCGCGGCCAGCCCCGCCCACTCCCCGTAGGGCGCGAACAGCGCTCGCACCTCGTCTTCGCTCGCGCGCGCACGGGGGTCGCCACCGCTGAGAATGCGCCCGGCGAGCTTCAGCAGCCCGAGGTCTCCCGCCGGCAGCTGGTCGTAGCGGCCCTGCCCGCGTAGCGCCAGCATCTCGACGGTCCACGCTCCGATCCCGGGAATCGTGCGCAGTCGCCTCCAGCCACCCTCGGGCTCCTCCCCATGCAGGTCTACGCGTCCATCCGCGACCTCCCCCGCCGCCTTGCGCAGTGCGAGCGCGCGCGCCCCGGCGAGGTCGCACGACTCGAGCAGTGCCGGCGCCACCCCACCGAGCGTCGCTGCCGTCGGCAGGTCGCGTAGCCCGCTCGCCCAGCTCGCGGCCCCCGCGCCATTCCAGCGCCGTCCGCAGCGCCTCACCAGCCGACCCTGGATCGCGGCCGCCCGCTCATACTCGATCAGCTGCTCGCATATCGCCCACACGAGCGCCTCGAACGGCTCGGGCCGGCGACCCACGCGCAGCCACGGACGGCGGCGCAGCGACGCGCCGATCAGCGGGTCGCCTGCGTACAGCTTGCAGAACGCGCGCAGATCGTCGTCGACGCCGAGGGCGAAACGCATGCGCGCGATTCCGTGCTCGGCGCTTCGCCGGCTCTGCGCGCACGCCCCGAACAGCACCGCGTCCGGTGCCGTCTGTGCGACCCGAACGACCACGGGCTCGCCGTGCTCGTCGTGCAGCAGACGCTCGATCACGCCACGGCGCCTGCGCGTCACGCCGTCCATGCCCAGACGCCTCGGCAGCCGGAACGCGCTCGCCGGCCTCACCTCCCGGCGCAGCTCCAGCAAGCCGGCGCGCCTGTCTTTGCCGTCCCGCTTCGTGGCCGTCCTTCCGTGCAGCACCGTCGCGGCCGGCGTCAGGCTGTCCGCGGCTGTCGCGGCCGTCGCGGCCGTCGCGGCCGTCGCGGCCGTCGCGGCCGTCAGGCTATCCGGCACCGGCGCGCCCGTTCTATCGTGCGGCGCCGCGGCGACCACCGAGCAGGTGCACGTCGACGAGCAGCGAGCGACTACCGACGATCTGCAGCAGCTCCTCCCCGCGCGTGCGCTCCTTTCCGCTCCGCCGGCGCGGGGCCGTCAGCCTGCCGCGCGACCGGGCGCGGCGACGGCCGACGAGGCCGACCACGGCGGCGCCCGCGACGAATCCGCCCGCCGCCACCGCCGCGACCTGGGCTACCGGGACCATCGCCCGCGAGGGCGATTGCGTCACGAGCACCTGGGCCTCGGGGAGGAGCACGAGCGCGTCAACTTCCTCGGTGTCCCCGGTAACCGCGTCTGGCTCTGCGGGCTCGCTCACCCTGACGAGTCTAGAGATGGGAGCGGCGGCGACGAGCCGGTGCCGAGCACTCGATCGAAACGGCGGCGACGGGCCCGTGCAACACCTGATCGAAACGGCGGCGACAAGCCGGTGCCAGGCCCTGACTGGACCAGCGACGACGACGATGACTAAGCCGACGTCTCGAGCACCCGCTCGTAGACCCGGTAGCGCTTGACGACCTCGGCCCCCATCGCTTCCATGCCGCGGTTCATCGCTGTGTTGGTCTCAAGGATCCAGCCCATCTCGCCGCCTTTCTGTGGACGGTGTTCGGCCGCGTCGAAGTGCAGTTGGTAGAGCTTCGCCGCCACGCCGGTGTGCTGGTGCTCGGGCTTGACGCCCAGGAAGCCGACGCGTACCCGGTCGGTGACCTTGCCCTTGCGCAGGAAATGCCACCAGCCGAGAGGGAAGAACCGGCCGTTCATTTTTTCGAGCACCTGGTTGATGTCGGGGAAGGTCATCGCCATGCCTACCACCTCGCCGGTGTCTTCTTTCTCTGCGATGAAGCACCAGTGCTTGTCGAACACCAGCTGTATCTCCTGGGCGTAGGCGTCTAAGTCCTTCTTCGAGTACGGCACGAAGTCCCAGTTCTTCAACCACGCGGCGTTGTAAACCTCGGCGAACGCGTCCATGTCTTTGCGCAGCTGCCGGCGGCGCATCGGCCTCACCCTGATCCCGTGCTCGGACTGCACCTTCTCCGCGAGCTCCCAGATCACGGGCAGCACCTTCTTGCGGTCGGACACCTCCAGTTTCCACATCAGCAGGTCCATCGCCTTGCTCATCCCTGCCTGCTCCATGCGCTGTTGGTAGTACGGCGGATGCCAGGGCTGCTTGATCATCGGACGCAGATCGAACCCCTCGATCAGGATGCCGCTCTCTTCGTTCATCGAGAAGTCGGCCGGGCCCATCATTCGCTCCATGCCTCTCCCGCGCAGCCAGGCCTGGGCGGCCGCGAGCAGCGCATCGAGGACCTCTTGGTCGTCCTCGAACTCCAGGAACCCGTACCAGCCCCAGCGCTTCTTTTGATAGTCGTTGAAAGCATGATTGACCTGGGCGGTGATCCGCCCTACGACCTGCCCGTCACGCCGGGCAAGGAAGTACTCGGCTTCGCCATGACTGAAAAAAGCGTTGAGCCGGCGGTTCAGGAACACCCAGCGCTCGAGCTTCGGCAGGGGAACCCACAGCGGGTGGTTAGCATGCAGCCGGAACGGCAGGTGGATGAAGGCTTTCAAGTCCGCCCTGCCGGAGACCGGCGTGACCTGGACGCCCGTTCGTTCAGACACGTTCACTGAGCCAACCTTATATGCCCACTTCGACAGACGACTCCCCGAGACCGACCGAGGGCTTGTCCGGCGCGCATCCGCCAGACGTCTTCGCCAAGGTTCGCGGCCATGACCGCGAGCAGCTGTTGCGCGCCGCGCGCGAGGCGGATCTGCTGCCCTACTTTCGCACCGTCGAGTCGCCCGCGATGCCGGTCGTTGAGATGGAGGGTGCGCCCCGGATCATGCTCGCGTCGAACAACTACCTCGGGCTGACCGCCGACGAGCGCGTGATGAAGGGTGCTGAGGCCGCGCTGCATCGTTATGGCACCGGCCTCACGGGCTCGCGCTTGCTCAACGGCACGACCCCGCTGCACCTCGAGCTCGAGCGCGAGCTCGCCGAATGGATGAACACCGACGATGCGATCGTCTTCACCACCGGCCATCAGGCAAACGTGGGCACGCTCGGCACGCTGCTCGGTCCCACCGATACCGTGATCGTTGACTCCGCCGACCACGCCTCGATCCTGGATGGTGTGCTGCTTTCGAAGGCCAAGATGCGGCCTTTCCGCCACGGCCGCCTCGACAAGCTGGAGCGAGCCCTGTCTCGAGCAGAACAGGACGGGGGCGGCGTCATGGTGGTCGTCGACGGCGTCTTCTCGATGGAGGGCGACGTCGCGCCACTCGTCGACATCACCGAGTTGTGCGCCCGCCATGGCGCTCGCCTGATGGTCGACGAGGCCCACGGCGCGGGCGTGCTCGGCGCGCGTGGCGCGGGCGCCGCCGAGCTGCTGGGGGTCGAGGACCGCGTCGATTTGCGCATGGGCACCTTCTCGAAGTCGTTCGCCTCCTGCGGCGGCTTCCTCGCCGGGCCGGCCGAGGTGATCGACTACCTGCGGATCTCCTCGCGCGCGTTCCTCTTCACCGCCTCCGCTGTTCCGGCGGCCCTGGGGGCGGCCCTGGCCGCTCTGCGCATCATTCGCTCCCCGGAGGGACCCGCGCTGCTCGCGGCCGTGCTCGAGCAGGCGCGCTACCTGGCCGACGGCCTGCGCGCGCTCGGCTTCCAAGTGCAGAGCGGCGAGCCCGTGCGGCTCGGCCCCGGCGAGGACTCTCCCGTAGGGACGGTCGTCACGCCGATCGTCCCGGTGCTCGTCGGCGACGACTGGAAGGCCGCGCTACTCTGGCGCGCGTTGTACGACGGTGGAGTGTTCACGAACTGCGCCCTGCATCCGGCCGTCCCGCCCGGTGGCGCGCTCTTGCGCACCAGCGTGATGGCCACGCACGACACCCCCACGCTCGACCGAGCGCTGGAAGTGTTCGCGCGCGTCAAACTCGAGTTCGAGGCCGAGCACGGCCCATTGCCGCGACCGTAGGACAGACCGACCGACCGACCGAGCAGACTACTGCTGCATCTTCGAACAGTTCGACTGATTGAGACCGGGTTCGCGTCAGCCGGGGTTGAGCCGGGTGCGCGATCCCACACCCCCTCGACGCCGGCTCGAGTCTTGTCCATTTCTTCACAAGTCTTCTCGGCAACAAAAAAGGCCGCTTCTAGCGCACGAACATCGAGCGTGGTGTTGACCGCGAGCCCCACCCTGGCATAGCTTGGAGGAGCGCTCTGCATGACCGTTCGAGGTTCGCCCCCCACCCGCCGTCGGGATCGGGGCGATTGTGTTTCGGGATAGGCCGCGACCCGTCGCGAATGGGTCTCGGACGGTTGTGACGAACGCCTACCCGTCAAAAATCAAGCAAGCATGTTGTCTCCGCGAGAGGATCTCGGCGGCAACGGGGAGAGTGCCCACATGAACGCGACAGCGACGATCGCCCCTGCCGGTCCGCAGTACATGCGCGCCCTGGAACGAGCCAACGAGGTCCGGCTCGCTCGAGCCGAGCTCAAGCGCCGAGTGGCGATGGGCGAGCTCGATGTCGCCACGGTGATTCTCGAGTGTCCGTGGGAAGCCCGCTCGATGGCAGTCGTCGATCTGCTGATGAGTCAGCGTCGCTGGGGGCAGGCCCGCTGCCGTAAGCTGCTCGCGCAGATACCGATGTCGGAGAAGAAGACGATCGGGACGATGACCGATCGTCAGCGTCACACGCTCGCGGTGATGTTAGGGTCCGCTGAGGAATAGTCGTTGGCTGAGAGCCTGCAACGGGCGATTACGGGCCACGCCGAAGCGTGGCCCCTGGGTAACGGACAGCCGGAGGAGAGCTTGACTTGCCACCAGCCGGCGAGCATGCCGACCAGACCCAGCCGTGGCCTGACCTCCCACACGCCACAGCCACCTTCACCGAGGTCTTTTACGGGCAAGCGCACGAACTTGTAGCGGCCGGGTTCGAGCTTCATGCGCTCCAGCAGCTCGTGCGAGCGGCGCTCGTGCTCGTCGCGCTCGACCGCCATCCTGCGCAAATCCTGCACACGTCCGGCAAGACTGTCTCGCATCCGCTCGAGCTCCCCCAGCGTGAGCAGACATGGTCCCGAGCGTGCGTGCTCCGCGCGGTGAGCCCTGCCCGAAGTAAGCACCTCTCCGGCCATGTCTGAGATCGGCGAGATGTGTGGGAACATGCCGGCAACGATCCCCGACAGCTCGTGCTCCATCCTCGCGATCTGACCGCGTAGAGCACGACGGGCACCCTGTTCTGCGTCGGGAACTCCGCGATCGATGACTCGTGGCTGCTCGGACTGGGCTATCACACCCGGCTCCTCCCATAGCGTCAGAAGCAGGGATTCTACCAGCGGCCGGTCTGCATCTTCGCAACGGCTGCTCATAGCTGCTCGAGCGCCGCTTGACAGCTCCATAGCGCCTCCTCGGCGTACAGGGCCGGCACCCCTGCCACGCGTACCGCGAACAGCTCCAGCCGGCGGGTGCCGGCCACGGGCTCGTGCTTCGGCGCGAGCTCGCCGAACAGGACGGCAAGCGCCGCCGAGGCGTCGGCGACCACCAGGCGACCGGCGGGCAGCAGCGGTGCGACCGCGGCGCGCCCAAGCGGCTCGCCCTCGCTGCTGGGACGGATTCCGAGCGGGCCCTCCACGGTGCTCGCGTCGAGCGCCCATACCGGCACGCCGGTATCGAGCAGGGCGATCCTCAATACGTCCTCCAACAGGCCACCCGTGCGAAAGCCTCCATGCACCATCCGTTCGAGCACCGCCGCCTCGATCGGCGTGCGCACGACATCTGGATCCAGCCCGATGTGACGGAAGAAGACGCGGTAGGCGGCCGGGACCGGCTCTCGGCGCATGGCGACGGCCTGGGGCCCCCGAAAGCGGTTGGACAGCTCGCGCAGGCGATCTTGAACCTCACGCGGAGAGTCGCCGGTCAGCGCCCCATCCCCCGCGAACCGCGCCTCGCTCACGAGGATCTCGAGCTCCGGCAGCTCCTCCTCGACCTCGCGGGCACGCCACCCGGGCGCCGGCTGAGCGTCGGCGCTCATGCGTGGCGTGGCTCCTTCCAGCCTCGGGCGCGAGCGTCCGTCACCAGTTCCTGCACCCGCGCCCGCAGCGTGGGCGGGGAAGGCGTGCTCAGCAGCGCTTTGCTCTGCACGATGCCTCCCGGATAGGCGAACGTCACCTGTGGGCAGCTCGCAACCTTGTATAGGGATGCCAGCGCTCCGTCTTTGTCGATGCCGACCGGCACATGAACGAGGCCACGCGAGCGCACGAGCTTGCGCAGCCGGCCGCGGTCCCCCTCGATCGAGACCGCCGCAAATCGCACGCCTGGAAACGAGGGGGCAAGTGTCTCCATCTCGCTCAACACCGCCTCACAGGCGCCGGCGTCGACGAACAGCGCCAACACAACCGGGCTACGTTCGTAGAGCTGACACACGTTGAGTATCCCCACCCCCCTCACCGAGCAGGCCGGGCGTTTGCCCGCCGCCCCATCGTCGGCGCGCGTAGCGACGTTTGCATCCCCGTTCACGTCGCCCATCGCGAGCGGCACGGCGAACGGCGGCAGCCCGCTGCCCGGCTGCACCCCGGCGACGCCGGGGGGCTTGGTCAACGCCGTGTGGATCGCGACCAGCACGAGGATCGCCAGGCCCAGCACCGCCAGGTATGGCCCGTAACGCTGGGACCGCTGCGATCCGCCCGGCGGGTCGGCGTTCGAATTCATGACTCTGGGCGGGTCTTAGACAGGCTCATGGCGTGCACGACCCCGGCCACCGGGGCGTAGACCGGCGAGCGTCCGTCTCAGGGCTCGCCGCAGCCTCGTCGGCTCGTCGTCACGGCCACCGCCCTTGGCGGGGGCGCCCACGATTGTCAGAGCGGCCGGCAACGCCACCAGCACCCCAATCAGCGATGCGCTCAGATCGATCAGCGTGACCAGGCCGAAGTCGCGCAGCATCGCGATATCCGACAGCGCCAGCACACCGAAGCCCGCGATCGCCGTCACGCCCGAGGCCGCCACCGCGGCGCCGGTGCGGCGGTAGCTACGGCGCAGAGCCTCGACCGTGTCGTAGCCGGCCAGACGTTCCTGCCGGTGGCGCTCGGACAGCAGCACGCTGAACTCGGTCGAAATCGCGATCACCAGCGAGCCCAGGGTGATCGACATCGGGTTCAGCGGCACTCGCACCGCGAACAGGATCAACGCGGACCATCCCGTTGCGAGAACGATCGGCACGAGCGGCACGAGCGCCCGGCGGCGGTCTCCGCGGAAGGCGATCATCAGCACGAGCGCCACCGCCGCGAGACCGGCGAGCAGCGACTCGATCCGGCGCCATGGAGAGGCCACCTCCGTGCCGGACTGGGCCGCCAGCACTCCTAGACCCACGAGCTGGGCGCTCACGCCTGCAGGGGGATGCAGGCTCGAGCGCATCGCTTCGATCAGCCGCTGTTGCTGAGTGAGCCCCATCAGGCGGATGCCGAACGCCAGCGTGGCTACACGCCTGTCGGGAGCGATCACGTCCTGGGAGAAGTACGGGGGGATCGCTCTGAGCAGGCCGTCGATTTCAGCCTGCTTGAGCTTCGGTGTCTTGGACGTGCCGCCAGCCTGGACGTGGAACAGATCCGGCAGCGAGAAGGCTGGGCAGAGCCGTGCCTTGCGGCAGCCGCCCGTCTCGCTGTAGCCGAAGCGCTTCAGCACGGAGCTCTCATATGCGCTCATCCATGCGACCGTCGCCGGCTTGGTCAGGTCCTTGGCGGAGAGCATCAGATCGATTTCCCCCCCGACGCCCGTGACCCGCTCGAGCGTATCGAGGCTCCGCAACGAGCTCAAGCTCTGGGGGACCAGCTTGGTGATGTCGGTCTGCACCTGTGTCTGCGTGTCGAGGCCCCAACCGAGCACCGCCAGCGCGAGACCGACGGCGAGCATCCGCCCTGGGCTGCGAACGGCCCCGACCAGCGCAGCCCGCGAGACGAAGCGAGTCATGGGATTGTCGAGCAGCAGCTCGCGCGCTCCGCGCCATGCGGCGCCCAGCCATCCGGCAGCGGCCGGGCCGATTGCGGCGCCTGCACGATTCCTGCCGCCCACCCGATCGGTCAACACGAGCATCGCCGCGCCGGCGGTGAGCACACACAGGAAGGCGATCGCCACCCCCGCCACCAGCAGCAGACCGAAGCCGCGGACCATCGGGACCGGCGACAGCGCCAGCACGAGCATCGCACCGGCGCTCGCCGCGCCGGCGGTGGCGATCGTCGGACCGCCGAGCGCCGCCGCCCGCCGCACAGCCGCTCCTATTCCGTCCCCATCCGTGGCACTGTCCTCCGCGGCCTCGTGCACGCGCGACTGAAACTGGATCGCGTAATCCACGGCTAACCCCACGAGCACCGGCAGCACGGCGATCGAGGCCATCGTCAGCGATGCGCCGACGACCGACAGCGCGCCGAACGTAAGCGCTGCGGCGAGCAGCGCCACCGCAAGCGGCAGCAGCCGCGGACGACCGGAGAAGACCAGACCGAGCGCGCCCGCCATCACCAGCAGCACGGCTACCAGCAGCAGCTCGATCGCCCGCCCGATCGCATTGCTCAGGTCGGCCACGATCACCGGCTCGCCCGTCACTACGTATGACTCGCCGTGCTGCAGCCGCCACTGCTTCATTCCCACCGCTTCGCGGATCAGCGCGATCGTGCGCGTCCTCGCCCGTTCGGACAGACCTGCCTTCATCCGCACGGAGATGAGCGCGGAGTCGCTGCTCGGGAACAGGTATGCGAAGCGCTGCTTCGGCGTGCCGGCGGCCTTGCTCGAGTCGAACACGAGGGTCGAGACGAAGTTGGGATCGTTCAGGCTCGGCTGGGAGGTGAGGCCGTACTGCAGCGCCAGCGTCGCAAGGCTCTCTTGAAAGCGCGCCGTCGTGATCTTGCGCGCTTGCTTGCCGAGCGTCTGCGCTTCCGCGGCCGACAGCCCGCGCGCCAGCGCAGCCTGCACCACGACGCGCTGCGCCTGCTTGGCCTGGGCTTCGGCCTGCTTGGTCTGCGCGGCGAGCTGTTCGTCGATCTGGGTTGCAGCCTCGTTTATGAACGTGCCCGGCCCGAACACGACCTTCACGGTCCGTGCTTTCGCCAGCTGTCCGCAGGGCCCGTTGCGCCCGCCCTCCTGGGGGAGCCCGGTCACTGGAACGTTGCCCGACAGACAGCCCTCCAGCCCGACCAGCCGGTTGAGGTCCGAGCTGAGCACGAGCTGCTGCAGGCTCCCTTTCACCAGCACCACGATCGGCTCTTCGCCAAAGTTCTTGTAAAAGCGCTGCGTCTCTTCGTATTGCGAGCTCGAGCTCGACACGAACGTCTTCGTCGCCGCGGTCGGATGCAATTGCGCGGCGAACGCGACGCCCCCCAGCCCCAGCACGATCGCAAGCGCGACCGTCAGCCGCGGCCGGCGAGTCGCCCCAGCGGCGAGAGCGGACAGGAGGCGGGCGGTGGTCACAAAGGAAGGCTAATAAGAAGGTTTTTGCAAACGGCGGATGAATCGTCGTTCCTGACAAGGACGCACCCTGACGGGCACAGGCAATTCGCGTGGCGTGCTTTGCACGCGAGCGACTGAGGACGCCGCCGGGGGCAGCGAGGCGCCGCCGCCGTTGCTTACTCCATACCCAGGGGACCGGCCGATTCACCGGAGAGGAACTGGCGAACGAACGGGTTCTCTGACGCAAACAGCTCTTCCGCGGGCCCCGATTCCACGATCCGGCCCTTCCACAGCACCGAGATGTGCTCGGCGACGCGCCGCGCGCTCATGATGTCGTGCGTGATCACGACGTAGCAGCCACCGTTCTCGGCGTGGACTTCCTTGATCAGCTCGCACAGCAGCGCGGTGCGTACAGGATCGAGCCCCGAGTCAGGCTCGTCGAACAGCACGATCTCCGGATCGAGCACCAGCGCGCGCGCGAACCCTGCGCGCTTGCGCATGCCGCCGGAGAGCTGGTTGGGCATCTTCGTGCCCTCCCCTCCCAGGCCGACCTCGCGCATGCGGCGGTTGACGATCTCGGCGATCTCCTCCTCGCCCTTCTCGGTGTGCTGGCGCAGCGGGAACGCGATGTTGTCGTACAGGTTCAACGACCCGAACAGCGCGCCGTCCTGAAAGAGCACGCCGAACTTCTTGCGGATCTCGAACAGCTCTGAGTCGGGCAGGCTCGGGATCGACTGCCCGTGCACGAGCACGTCCCCTTCGTCGGGATACAGCAGGCCGACAATGTGCTTGATGCACACGGACTTGCCGGTGCCGGACGGCCCGATGATCATCGAGATCTTGTCCTCCGGTAGCCCCATGCTCAGGCCGCGCAGCACGTGGTTGCGCCCGAACGACTTGTGCACGTCGACGAACTCGATCGCGTCGGGCTCCTTCGAGGGGCGGATCGTGCCCGTGTGATACTGGAACTCCTCCGCGCCCTCGCGTGCCGGCGGGTTAAGCATCACCCCGGCGTTTGCCGTCTCCTCGCGTTCCTCCCCGCCGTCCGCGTCCATGACAGGCTGCGTGGAGGGGTCGCGCTCCTCTCCTGCGTCCACCTGCTCACGCGGGTCCGTCATCGGGTGTCCTCAGCCCCCGATCGGGGCTCGCGGGTTCGCTCCCCAGAAGACCTGCGTGCCGAGCATCCCGATCAGGTTGACGAGCACAAGGTTGAGCACCATCGACTTCGCCGTGGCCGTGCCCACGCCGACGGGCCCACCACTGGCGTTATAGCCGTAGTAGCACGCCACGAGCACGATCGCCGTGGCCATCGTCATGCCCTTGATCACGCTGTACAGAAAGTCCAGCGGGTTCTGGAATTGCCAGAAGATCAGCAGATACCCCCCTGCGGAGGTGTATCCGATCTGGTTGACCACCGCGAGATAGGACGCCAGGTAGGCGACGCCGATCGCCGATATGTACATGAACGGCAGCACGATCCATGCGGCGAGCAGGCGCGTCGCGCACAGGAACGTCATCGAGTCGATCCCCATCACCTCGAGCGCGTCGATCTCCTCGGAGATCCGCATCGCGCCGAGCTCGGCCACGATCCCGGTGCCGACCTTCGCTGCCATCATGTAGCCGAACGCGTACGGCACCGCCTCGCGCAGGTTGCACCAAGCCGTGAACACGCCCGCGTATGCGGGGGCTCCCTGCGCCTGGGTGAAGTACGCACCCTCGATCCCGCACGTGCCCAGGCCGGTGATGAACACCAGCGACCAGATCACCACGGTCGAGCCGACGATCAGGATCCCCGACTGGCGCAGCGCCTCGCCGAAGAAGCGAAACACCCGCAGGCCCCATACGTCACGGATCATGTGGCGCGCAAAGCCGCCGATTTCGCCGGTCGAGGCGAGCCATTCGCGCGGCGCTGCAAACATTTCGTTCACTTGATCACCAGGATCTGTGGATGTGTAGCCAACAGGGTCTGCGTGAAGACGTAGTTGAACGCGCCGATCCCCAGGAACGAAGTCACGACCGCCTGGTTGACCGCGCGACCGACGCCCTCGGCGCCGCCGGAGGCGGTCATGCCCTTGTAGCAGCACACGATCGCGATGATCGCGCCGAAGATCGTCGTCTTCAGCACCGATCCCCACAGGTCCGTCACCGAGGCGTTCGCGAACAGCGTGTCCCAGAAAGGGCCGAGCGGCTGATGGTTGACGAGCGCCGCGAGGATCCCTCCGAAGATTCCGAACAGCAGCGCGTAGATGTCGAACAACCCCGTTACGACCATCAGCGCGAGAAACCGCGGCACGACAAGGTTCTTGACCGGGTCGACGCCCAGCACCTGCAACGCGTCGAGCTCCTCCCTGACCTTGCGCGCGCCCAGGTCGGCGGTGATCGCGGTGCCCGCGACCCCAGCGAGCACGATCGAGGTGATCAGCGGACCGATTTCGCGGATCGCGGCGAGCACGAAGAAGCCGCCGAGCCGGTCGACCGCGCCGAGGATCGTGAGGAAGTTGGCCGCCTGCAGCCCCGGCGCGCCGTAGTTGATCGCGACCGTCGAGATCAGCAGCGGCAGCCACACGAGCCGCAGGGCGAACAGGAACTGGGAGACGAGCTCGCCGCCGTAGGGGTACGGAGGGCGTAGGGCGGACCACACGGTCCTGCCCGTGAGGATCATCATGTCCCCGAATTCCTCGAGCAGATGCCTGGCCGGAAGGAACGCCCGCTCGGCGGTGCTGCGAACCATGACTCCTCTGACCCCTCCTCCGTTCGCGATCGGTGCTGAGCGAACTCTACGCCATGCGCCCGCTGCGCGCCACCCCTCTGCGCGCCACCCCTCTGCTGTATCGTGGCATCATCGTGAGGGGGAGGGTCTTTTCGGCAATGATTCTCAGCGCCTGTGCCGTGCTCGGCGCGAGCAGCTGTGGCGGCCTTGCCCAGCAAGACGCACACGAACACTCCGGCACGTTCACGTTGAAGGTCCTCCACGTGAGCTTCCCCGCGAAGCAGTCGATGGCTCGCCCAGCGACCCTTACGCTCGCGATCCGCAACACAAGCGCCCATGCGGCCCCGAACGTGGCGGTCTCGGTCGATTCCTTCGCCTACACCTCCGACTATCCCCACCTCGCCTCCAACCAGCGCCCCGTCTGGGTCGTCGAACAGGGTCCGGGCAAGGTCGCTCGCCCGCCGGTCGAGAGCGAAAGCGTCAGCCCCGCCGGAGGCGCCCAAACAGCCTACGTCGACACCTGGACGCTCGGCCCGCTCGCGGCCAAGCACACCGCGATCTTCCGCTGGAAGGTGACGCCGGTGAAGGCCGGTACGCACACGGTCCACTTCACCGTCGCTGCCGGCCTCGCCGGCAGGGCCAAGGCCCAGCTTGCCTCCGGCGGTCCCGTGCGGGGGAGCTTCACCGTCGACATCGCCCCCGCTCCCCCGAGCAAGCACATCGACCCGGCCACCGGCCGGATCGCGGCCGGGACCTACCCCTCCGGGCAGTAGTCCCCGGCCGCGTTGGCCGGGTGTCGAAAGATCCCGTTCCTGATTTCGCCAAACGGTGATGTCTGCTCGCGCGGTTTTGCCATTACGATTGCATGCGGCCTTCCCACGGACTTCCCAACCTCATAAGGCCCATCCCCCACCCTTTTTTCTTCCAGGAGGAATCGACCCCGCTCATGCCCCGGACCCGCCAGCAGAACGTCACCGCCGCCCAGTGGAGCGCCAACGGGAGCGGGCTCGGCTCGCCCGACCTGACCCTTCCCGGCAACCAGGTGTTCGCCTCCAACGTCTTCTCCCCGGCCGTCCAGCGCCAGCGACTGCCCAAGCACGTCTACAAGGCGCTGCAGAGGACGCTCGCGCGCGGCGAGGCGCTCGACACATCGCTCGCCGATGCGGTCGCGCAGGCGATGAAGGAGTGGGCGATGGAGAAGGGCGCCACCCACTACACGCACTGGTTCCAGCCGCTGACTGGGTCTACCGCCGAGAAGCACGACTCCTTCTACGGACCCGCCGACGACGGCACGGCGATCGCGGACTTCTCCGGCAAGGAGCTGATCCAGGGCGAGCCCGACGCCTCCTCATTCCCGACCGGCGGCATCCGCGCAACGTTCGAGGCTCGCGGCTACACCGCCTGGGACCCGACCTCGCCGGCGTTCGTCCTTGAGAACCCCAACGGCGCGCTGCTGTGCATCCCGACCGCCTTCACCTCGTGGACGGGCGAGGCGCTCGATCACAAGATCCCGCTGCTGCGCTCGATGGACGCGCTCTCCGGTGCCGCTGTGCGCGCATTGGAGCTGCTCGGCACAGAGGACGCCAAGCGCGTCTTCACGACGACGGGCTGTGAGCAGGAGTACTTCCTGATCGACGAGCAGTACTTCTTCGAACGGCCCGACCTGGTCACCACCGGGCGCACGCTGTTCGGCGCCAAACCGCCGAAGGGTCACGAGCTCGACGACCACTACTTCGGTTCGATCCCCGAGCGCGTGCTCGCCTACATGCTCGAGGTCGAGCTCGAGCTCGCCAAGCTCGGCATTCCGATCAAGACGCGCCACAACGAGGTCGCGCCCAACCAGTTCGAGGTCGCGCCGATCTTCGAGAACTCAAACGTCGGATCCGACCATCAGATGGTGACGATGCAGATCATGCAGAACACGGCGCGCCGCTACGGCCTCGTCTGCCTGTTGCACGAGAAGCCGTTCGCCGGCGTCAACGGCTCAGGCAAGCACAACAACTGGTCGATGGGTACCGACACCGGGCTGAACCTGCTCGACCCGGGCGACACGCCGTCTGAGAACCTGCAGTTCCTGTTCTTCTGCGCGGCTGTGATCCAGGCCGTCAACAAGCACCAGGCGCTGCTGCGCGCGTCGATCGCCTCGGCCGGTCAGGATCACCGTCTCGGCGCCAACGAGGCGCCGCCGGCGATCATCTCGATCTTCCTCGGCGCCGAGCTCGAGAAGGTGTTCGCCGCGATCGAGTCCGGCAAGGCGCAGGCATCCAAGCCCGGCTCGTTTCTTGGCCTCGGCACGCCCGTACTGCCGGCGCTGCCGTTGCACGGCGGCGACCGCAACCGCACGAGCCCGTTCGCGTTCACCGGCAACAAGTTCGAGTTCCGCGCGCTCGGCTCGAGCGCCTCACCGGCGTGGCCGAACACGGTGCTGAACACGATCGTCGCCGAATCGGTGGACGAGCTCGCCGACGAGCTCAGGACCGCGCTCAAAGGCTCCGGCGCGACGCTCGAGAAGGCGGTCGCGAAGGTCGTCAAGGACGCTTGGACCGCCAACAAGCAGGTCGTCTTCGACGGCGACGGCTACTCCGAGGCGTGGCACGCGGAGGCCGAGAAGCGCGGCCTCTTCAACCTGCGCACTACCCCCGACGCGCTGCCGTGGCTCGTCGACAAGCAGACGGTCGCCGCGTTTAAGAAATACAAGGTGCTCTCCAAGCGCGAGCTCGAGTCGCGCCTGGAGGTGTTCACCGAGCAGTACGCGGTCAACATCAACATCGAGTCCGAGACGGCTTCGGGCATCTCCCGCACGATGATCCTGCCGGCGGCCGTGCGCTATCTCAACGAGCTCAAGGCCTCGGGTCTCGAGGATCTCGTCGGCGAGGTCGAGCCGCTGATCAAAGAGCTCCACTTCGCCCAGCTCAAGCTCGAGGACGCGAACCTCGCCGAGAACCAGCCCGACTCCTCGCCCGCGAAGTGGGCGGTCTACATCCGCGACACCGTCATCCCCGCGATGGATGACGTACGTGATGTGGCCGACCGGCTGGAGAAGATCGTCGCGGACGACCTGTGGCCGTTGCCGAAGTACTCGGAGATGCTCTTTATCAAGTAGCGCGGGATCCTTT
The DNA here is from genome assembly GCA_036501315.1 of Solirubrobacteraceae bacterium. GTDB lineage: Bacteria > Actinomycetota > Thermoleophilia > Solirubrobacterales > Solirubrobacteraceae > Palsa-744. Next base: position 21,151 of record DASYAM010000016.1, on the reverse strand, counting down.
GACTTCGTCCCGACCGGACGACCCGCTTCGCGGATCGGTCGGGCCGAAGTTCAAAGGACCCGCTTAGCTGATTTTTTTGGTTGCAACCCTCCGGGTGTGGCTACGAACGAGCTGGGGTCTTTCGTACGGGTAGGGACTTGCGGATGTCGCATTTGGGAGGTGGCGTCGGAGTAGAGGACAGGGATGTCCACGAAACCACTCACACCGCGGCTGGCCGACAGGCTCTGTTTCCTGGCTGTAAGCCAGCTGCAGACGCAGATGTCGCGCTCCGGCACGCTCGACACCAGCGCACTCGGCGTCGTCAGCGCCTGTGCCGCGATCGCCGCGATTGTTCTGGGCGTACGCTCCGCCCACCACCTCTGGATCGCCGCGCTCATACTGCTCATACTGGCCCTCGGTCTGGCCCTGCGGGCCCTGCGCCTGCCGGGAGCCGCGCAAAACGGCCCGCTCGTGGCGGACATACTCGATGCCCGTGCGAGCAACAAAGATGAGACGGTCGAAGCGGACATGCTTGAAGACCTTGCTGCGGAAACGCTCGTCAACGAACATACCCTCGCCCGCAAGGATCGGCTGCTGGCTAGCACCGTGATATTGCTCGTACTCGCGATCGCGCTGGAGCTGGCGGGGGCAGATGTACAATGAGCATCGTGAAGCCCTCCACCACCAGTCGGACGCCTATCGCAGATCCAAGCCGCGTGCGGCCCGGAGTCAGCGCCGACGAGCCGTACGTTCCCCACTTCAAATCGCTCAACATGCCCGGCGTCGCCTCGAGTCCCGTCCTCCCCGAGTCACTGCGCGCATACTTCCGCAAGCGCTTCCGTCGCAAATCCGCGCCCGCCGCGCGCTAGTAGCCTCGGCGCGGCCTCGACCCACCCCGCCGCTAGCATTGGCTGACGGTGCGCGACTACCTGAAAGCCATCTCCGAGCATGTCGTCGTCTACGACGGCGGCATGGGCGCGACGCTCGAGCAGTTCGACCTGACGCAGGAGGACTACGGCGGACTGCAAGGCAAGTGCCATGAGGCGCTCGTGCTTAACCGGCCGGACGTGATCGAGGGCGTGCACTCCTCGATGCTCGAGGCCGGCGCGGAAGTGGTCGAGACGGACACGTTTCAGGCCTCGCGGATCAAGCTCGAGGAGTGGGGCCTGGCCGAGTACACGGTCGAGATCAACACCAAAGCCGCGGAGATCGCGCGTAAAGCGGCCGGTGAGGATCGCTTCGTCGCCGGCTCGATCGGGCCGACCGGGTACCTGCCCGCCTCGGAGGACCCCTCGCTCGGGCAGATCCGCTTTCGCGAGCTGGTTGAGGTCTTCGCCGAGCAGGCCGCCGGGCTGATCGACGGCGGCGCGGACCTGATCATCATCGAGACCGCGCAGGACATCCTCGAGGTCAAGGCCGCCGTGTTCGGCGCGCGCGAGGCGTTCGCCTCGACCGGGCGTACGCTGCCGATCCACACGTCCGTGTCGCTGCTGCCGAACGGCGGCAAGATGCTGCTCGGCACCGATATCTCCGCGGTGCTGACGACGCTTGAGGCGCTGAAGGTCGACGTGATCGGGCTGAACTGCTCGACCGGGCCGGAGGACATGCGCGACGCGATCCGCTTCCTCGGCGAGCACTGTCCCGTGCCCGTCGCATGCATCCCCAACGCCGGCCTGCCGCTGCAGGGACCGGACGGCGAGACGATCTTCCCCGAGAAGCCCGCGCCGCTCGCCGACGCACTGACGGAGTTCGTCGAGCGCTACGGCGTCGGCATCGTCGGCGGCTGTTGCGGCACGACGCCCGACCACATCCGCGCGATCGTCGAGCGCGTCGGACGTACCGCCGAGCGGCCTGACGGCCATCCGGTCGCCGCCCGGCCGGCCCCGCGCACGGCGCATCTATCATCGATGATCGCCGCCACGCCGCTCGTGCAGGAGCCGCGCCCGACGATGGTCGGCGAGCGCGTCAACTCGCAGGGCTCGCGCAAGGCCAAGGAGCTGCTGCTGGCCGACGACTACGACGGGCTCGTGCAGATCGCCGAGGACCAGGTCACAGGCGGCGCGCATGTGCTCGATCTGTGCGTGGCGCTAACCGAGCGCTCAGACGAGGACGAGCAGATGCGGCTGGTTGCGAAGAAGGTCTCGCTGACACAGCCCGCGCCGATCCAGATCGACTCGACCGAGCCGGACGTGATCGCAACCGCGCTCGATCAGATCCCGGGGCGGGCGATCGTCAACTCGGTAAACCTCGAGGCCGGGCGCGAGAAGCTCGACTGTGTCGTCCCGCTCGCGCTCGCCCACGGCGCGGCGCTGATCGCACTGACGATCGACGAGGTCGGGATGGCGAAGACGGCTGAGCGCAAGGTCGAGATCGCCAAGCGCATCCGCGACCTGTGCTGCGAGGAGCACGGCCTCGACCCCGAGCTGTTGATCTTCGACTGCCTGACGTTCACGCTTACGACCGGCGACGAGGAGTGGCGCCCGTCCGCTGTCGAGACGATCGCGGGGATCAAGGCGATCAAGGAGCAGATCCCTCACGTGAAGACCTCGCTGGGAGTGTCGAACGTCTCCTTCGGCGTCTCGCCAGGTGCGCGCGCGGTGCTCAACTCGACGTTCCTGCACCACTGCGTCCAAGCCGGCCTCGACCTGGCGATGGTCAACCCCAACCACATCACCCCCTACTCGGAGATCTCCGACACCGAGCGCGAGCTGGCGGACGACCTCGTGTACAACCGCCGCGAGGACGCGCTCGAGCGGTTCATCGCGCATTTCGAGTCCAAAGGCGAGGACGACACCGCCGGTCAGGGCGCCGCCGACCCGACCGAGGGGATGGAGCCGGAGGAGGCGCTGCACTTCCACATCCTGCGCCGGCGCAAGGACGGCGTCGAGGCTCAGATCGACAAGAGCGTCGAGAAGATCGGCGCGGTGCCGACGCTCAACGAGGTGCTGCTGCCGGCGATGAAAGAGGTCGGCGACAAGTTCGGCGCGGGCGAGCTGATCCTGCCGTTCGTGCTGCAGTCGGCCGAGGTGATGAAGAAGGCGGTCGCTCAGCTTGAGAAATATCTGGACAAGATCGAGGGCTACACGAAGGGCACGGTCGTGCTCGCGACCGTGTTCGGCGACGTGCACGACATCGGCAAGTCGCTGGTGAACACGATCCTCACGAACAACGGCTACACGGTGATCGACCTCGGCAAGCAGGTGCCGATCCAGACGATCCTCGACGCCGCCCAAGAGCACAAGGCAACGGCGATCGGCCTGTCGGCCCTGCTCGTTTCGACGTCCAAGCAGATGCCCGCCTGCATTCAGGAGCTGCATTCGAAAAAACTCGACTACCCCGTGCTGATCGGCGGCGCGGCGATCAACCGTGCGTTCTCCTACCGCGCCCTGTATCCCGGCGGGAAAGACTCTGAAGAGCAGTACGAGCCCGGCGTGTTCTACTGCAAGGACGCGTTCGAGGGGCTGTCGGTGATGGACCAGCTGATCGACTCGGACGCCCATGCGGCGCTCGTCGAGAAGCTGCGCGCGGGCGCGAGGACGTTCCGCGAGAAAGGCGAGGAGCCGGTCGAGGAGCTCAACTTCGCCGACGACTCCGTGCGCTCCGCCGCGCGCACCGACGTGCCCGTCCCGACGCCGCCGTTCTGGGGCGTCAAGGAGATCGAGGTCGACCTCGAGGAGGTCTACCGCCACCTCGACACGCATGTTCTGTTCAAGCTGCACTGGGGCGGGCGCGGCGTCAAAGGCGAGGCGTGGCAGAAGCTGCTGCGCGAGGACTTCCGCCCGCGCCTCGAGCGCATGTGGCAGGAGCAGACCTACCTGCATCCCCGTGCGCTGCTCGGCTTCTTCCCGTGCTACGCGCTCGGCAACGACATCGTCGTGCTCGACCCGCGCACAGCGGGCCCCGACGCGACGCTCGACCCGAGCGACCCGGCGAGCGAGCTGACGCGCTTCGTCTGCCCGCGCCAGCCGAAGGGCGACCGCATCTGCCTCGCCGACTTCTACCGCCCCGGCGGCAGACGCGGCCCGGACGGCTGGATCGCGCAGGCGCCGGGCGAGCTCGACACGATCGCCGTGCAGGCGGTGACCGTCGGCTCAGAGGTGACCGAGCTGATGGCCAAGCTCGAGTCAGACGGCGAGTTCGCCGAGCAGCTGTTCGTGCACGGCCTCGGCGTGCAGACCGCCGAGGGGCTCGCCGAGTGGCTGCACTGGCGCGTCCGCGGAATGCTCGAGATCCCCGATACTCAGGGGAGGCGTTACTCGTGGGGCTACCCTGCGGTGCCCGAGCAGTCCGAGCACCTGAAGGTCGAGCAGCTGCTGCATCTCGAGCAGATCGGCATGAGGATCACCGACGGCTACGCGCCCGAGCCGGAGCAGTCGACGCTCGCGCTCGTGGCCCATCACCCGCAGGCGATCTACTTCGGCACGCGCCAGGGCCGCCTGCTGGCGGACGGCTCGCCCGACGACCTGATCCGCGGCTCCGCGCGCGACCCATCGCTGTTCGCCGACCTCGACGACGACGATCCGCCGGACGGAGCTGTGGAAGCCGAGAATCCCCTGACGGGGACAGGCGAGCCCGCGCTTACCTAATAGCGCCGCCGGCGGGCTACCCCAATTCGTCGAGCAGTCCGGCGAGTGGCCCAATCAGATCCAGCAGCCCAGCGAGCGCAGCGGTCTCTTGCTTCTTGCTCTTCTTTTTGGCTGCCTGGGCGTGCATCCGCTCAAGCGATTTCATGATCTTCTCTTCGGTGTTCGATTCGCTGAACAGCTTGAAGAACTTGAGCCACGCATAGAGCGGGATGCCCGACAGCTCAGCTTTAAAGGTGGCGTCGATGTACCCGTCTCGATTGAAGAGCTTGGTTCGGGCGATCCGCCCGAAATTGCCGGCATCCGCGGCCGGGACATCGGCGATCAGGTCCGACTTCACCGGGTAGTAGCCCTCGTGGGAGGACATCCTGATCGTCCGATCCCCTTTCGTGTCTCGCTCGTGCTGCCACCACCAGTTGCGATACTCGGCGGCGTAGCGCGCCGACGCAACGTACGGCTCAAAGAGGATGGGGGCGCCAGAGATGACTGCCGATAGCGCCCACGGGAAAACGACGAGAAGATCCTGCGGGGCAGCCGCCTTCGGGGTTGTCGTGTAGCGAAAGCTCGGCACTCCCTCCTTGGCGAGCACGTACCAGCCCTTCAGCTCGATCCCCATGATGGGCGTCACGGGCTTCTGGGGTGGCGCGGCCTGCTTGAGCACGACATCGGGGAACGTCTGCGACTGCCGGACGAACCTGAGATCGGCGTAGCGCCCGTCTTTGTCCCACGTGGCGTCGCGGATTGCGTTCAAGCCCGCCACTACCTGCTCCTCGATCGTCGCTCCGAGCGATGTGTTGAACGCATGCAGGTCGGTCGCGCGAACCCCTGAGATCACGAGATCGGACTTGAACAGGGAAGGGAGCACCTGGAGCGCGTCGCGGACGGCCTCACCAAGCTCCCGGTGAGACCAGTTGGCGGCCGGCCCTCGCTCCTTAGGCGGATCTGGCTTGGCGGTCATCGCGCTCGGTGTTTGCAGAAACTCCGTCAGCCTCCTGGCGCAACCTGTCTGCGGCAGCGTCGAACACCCCTTGGTCGATCTCGGCGGCGTAACAGCGCCGACCGGCACGGAGCGAGGCTATGGCAGCCGAGCACAGACCACCGAACGGCTCCCAAACGACATCGCCGGGATCGGTAGAGGCACGGATGCTCAGGTCGATGAGGCGAAGCGGCTTCTGGCTGGCGTGGACCACCTTCATACCGTCCTTCAAGCGCTCGGTCCCGCGTATCGGCGGCTCCGACCAGACGTTCGTGATGCCGTGAACGTGATGCCACTTCGCGCGCATCCGCGCCCACTGCTCGGCGCTGACGTGCGTGCGGCCATCCAGCGAGAAGTACGGGTGGTCCGTCGGGGTCCCATGCCGGTGCGCGTAGAAGGATAGGCGCTCGATCATCTCTGGGGGCGGGAAATACCACAGATGGCATCGCGTGAAGTACTTGCGTGTCGCCGCGTTCTTGACCCCACATGCCTCGTTCGTCCGGTAGAGCGGCAGGCCCGAGCGTTCCCACTCCTTGCGCAGCCACTCCTTGATCGGGAGCAGCTCCCCCTCGCCCGTGCGTAACTCGGCGCGCCGGGTGTAGTGGGCACAGATCTCGGTGACGACCGGGAAGCGGCGGATCGTGTTTCCATTGACGTTCCCCGCTATGTGGCCGATGCCCTTGTCCCATACGTGCGTCGTGCGGTACTCCCAGCCGTGGAGGTGAAGCACAGGATGGACGATCGCCCATGAGATCTCCGTCCCCCAGAACCAGAGCGAAGTCTCGGGGCTTGCATGCCGGGCCCACTCCGCCGCGTGCGGCGCATACCACTCGGCCAGCCCGTCAGGGGTTGGCGGATCGCCTGGAAACCCTGCGACTCCATAGGGACCATCGACGATGATGGCCGTCGGCGATGGCCAGTGCGCGTAGCGGCCCATCGCGTCGGCGCGCTCGATGACGATGTCACCGACGGCCGCTCGATCACGTGCATTGACATGGGCGGCTGAAGCGATCTTCCGAGCAGCTCGACGCTTCTGTCGGGTGGCGGCAGCGGCTCCCATCAGGACAGTTGTATCCGACGCAGCGGCGGCTATTCCTGCTTGCCCGGCCGTCCGCAGAAGGGGTCTTCGCCGGCCGTAAACGCCCGTTTTCCGTCAGGCGCGCGTCGCTGGAGGCCCTAGCGTCCCGGACACTATTCGGAACGGCTCACTGGTCTTCTCTCGGCGGCGGGCGGAAGAAGATTCGCTTGACCTCCGCGGCCGAGCCGCCACCGAGGCGCAGCACGGTCTGAAAGCCCTCCGCGCCGAGCTCGCCCGCGTCGAGCGCGCGGCGCAGGTCGTTGAGCGTGGCGAGATCCTCCTCGGAGACCTGATCGCGCGCGGTCTCGAGCAGGATCAGATGGCGCGGGCGTTTGAGCGCGGCGGCCATCCGCAAGAACGGCTCGCGCTCCTGCGCCCCGAGCGTCTCGGCGGCGATCACGACGGTCTGTTTGCTCTCCAACCGCTTCGTCACGGCCGCCGTGAGCAGCTCCTGCGCGCGCGACTCCATGTCCTCCTCGGCGACCCGCCCGGCCAGCAGGGAGCGGACCTTGCCGAGCGACAAGAGCGAGGCGCGATCCTCGATCAGCCGCGTTACGAAGCGCTCACGCTCGGCCGCAGAGGCGGAGACGACGATCAGCAGGCTGCCGGGCGAGTAGCGCAGGCGGTCGGCCGGGCGCAGCACGCGGCAGTGCACGGTCAGGTCGGGCGGGCGCGGCGGCGCCCCGTCGCGGCGCGGGCCGTCGGAGGACCAGCCGGTCCGCTCGTCCTTGTCGATCTTGACGCTGCGAGCTTGAGGGCGTGAAGCCATACCCCCATCATGCCGCAACCGCGCTCCGCAAGCCGAGAGGGCGTGTCTACTACCCCTCAGCGCGCGAAAGGCCGGCCGCTCCGTCCGGCAGCGGGCCGAGCTTGACCGGGGCGGCGTGCATCGTGCGCAGGCGCACGTCCTTCCAGGAGAGGCCCTCGTTGACGAGCGCGGGCAGGCCCATGATCAGCGCGGTCGCGACCTCGACGACTTGAAGGACGATCCCGTAGGCGAGCGCGTCGGGCGTGGAGACGTGGTAGGCGCCCGCGAGCACCGCGACGCAGGCCCCCTGGAAGACCCCGACGTTCGCGGGCGTGGCGGGCACGACTGCGGTGACGTTGACGGCGAACAGCACCGCCGCAGCGCCGGCGACGCCGACGCGCGTGTCGAGGCCGAGCGCCATCAGCAGCAGCCAGCAGGACATCCACTGAAGAGCCCAGGCGGACAGCTGAAGCACCGTCGCCAGCATCGCCTGGCGCGGCTGGCGAAAGACGCGCAGCCCGTCGCGCACGCGCGTGAGCGAGGCGCGCAGCAGGTGCATTAGGAACTGCAGGCGGCGCGAGCGGGAGATCGCCGCGCGCGGCAGGAGCACGGGCGCGAGCAGCACCGCGACGAGCGCGGCGAGCGGCGCCAGCGCGGCGGCGATCAATGCCCCGTGATGGCCGTCGAGCAGGTCAACCGAGGAGAACATCGCGACGCCGAGCAGCGCGAGCGCGAGCAGGTTGAGCAATGTTTGCGAGACCATCGTGCCGAGCACGACGGGCAGCGTCTCGCGCGCGCGGCCGAGGCGGCGGGCGACGATCAAAGCGCGCGAGGGCTCGCCGAGGCGCGCGGGCAGAGTGGCGGACATGAGCACGCCGATGAACGTGCCCTGCATCGCGTCGCGGCGTTTGGCCTTGCGCCAGGTGGGCGCGGCGACGAGGATCGCGTGCCAGGCGATCGCGCGCGTGAACATCGCTGCGCACATCAGCCCGAGGCCGGCGGCGAGCAGGCCGGGGCTGGAGGCGAGCAGCGAGGCGGCGACGCGGTCGACGCCGATGTGGGCGAGGGCGAGCAGCGCGAGCGCGAGGCCGCCGACGCAGGCGAGCAGCAGGGCGAGGCGGCGCAGCGCGCGCACGGAGCGTCCGGCGGCGGTGGCTGCGGGGTGCGATCCGGGCCGGGGGGCGGGCTCGAGCGTGGGGAGGCGCTGCGCGGGGATGCGCGGGAGCAGGTCGGCGGGCATCAGGCCGTGGCGCACGGCGGCGCGTGCCAGCGGGGTGGCGGGCCGCCCAACGGCGCGCGCCCGCTCATAGGTGTCGAGCACCTCGGCGGCAACGGCGGGCCAGGCAAAACGCTCGGCGCGGGCGCGCGCAGCGACGGCCATGCGCCGGCGCAGGGGCTCGTCGAGCGCTAGCCGGCGCAGCGACTCGGCCAGCGCGAGCGCATCGCCGGGAGGCGTGAGCAGGCCGTCGAGGCCGTCGCGCACGACGTCGCGGTAGCCGGGAATGTCGGAGGCGAGCACGGGCGTCGAGGCGGCGAACGCCTCGGTGAGGACCATGCCGAAGCTCTCGCCGTGCAGCGAGGGCGCACACAAGACCTCGGCACAGGCGAGCTCGGCGAGCTTGCGCGGCTCAGAGACCTTGCCGAGCGCGCGCACGCCGCGGTCGTCGAGCATCATGTGGGCGACCTCCTCGGGCGATGCGCCGACGAGCGTGAGCGTGGCGGGGACGTGGTCGCGGAGCGCTTCGAAGGCGCGCAGCAGCACCGGCAGGCCCTTGCGTTCGACGGCCTGCCCGACGAACAGGATGCGCAACGGGGCGCGAGCCCCAGCCGGGTCGGGCGGATCGACCCCAGCGATGGAAAGGGTTTGGAGGGGTGGGTGCTCTGCGTCGCTCGATTGGGGGCGCTGCTCGGCGTACCCGAGCGCGAAGGAGTCATCGTGGAGGTGGACGCCGTTGGGGATCACGCGGTAGCGCCCGCCGTAGAAGCGCCGGGCGGTCCAGGCGGCGGCTTCGGAGACGGCGATGCGCGCATGCAGGCGGTTCATGCGCCGCCGCGCGCCGAGCGGGCCGGCGGCGAAGCCGTTGGTGAGGACGTTCTCGGAGTAGGTGTGGAACGTCCCGACGAGCGGCAGCTCGCCGGCGGAGCAGAGCGCGTCCCAGCCGACGAACGGGACGACCGGCTCGTGGATGTGCGCGACGTCGTAGCCGCCGTGGCGTAGCTCCTCGCGCAGCGCGAACACGGCGCCGGGGAGGATCGCGAGGTTCGAGACCGCGCCGTTGGCGGGCAGCCCGACGGTGCGCCCGAGCGAGACGAAGCCGGCGGGGCGCTCGCGCGGTTGCGGGCGCGCACCGCGGTGTAGCCGGCGTGAGAGCGCGTCGTCGGGGTCGAACGGCGCGAGGATCCGCGCTTCGTGCTCGCCGCTTGAGTTCAGCTCGTGCGCAAGCGCCTCGATGTGGCGTGTGACGCCACCCGGATAGGTCCATGAGTACGGCGACAGCAACGCGATCCGCACCGCTCAACTGTACCGGCTGGACGGGCCGGCTCCAGGGCAGCGCGCGACGGAGCGGCTCGCCTCTCGCCCACGGCCGCAGGCTCGGCGCCGGCGCCGGCGGCGAGCACGGGCTCCGGGCTCCGGGCTCCGGGCTCCGGGCTCCGGAACGTACTTCGATCGAGGCCACGTTCGCTCGGTGCGATAATCGAGCCGTGAGCAAGCGGCATTTCGTCAAGTACACGTTCCTGCAGATGGACCCGGCGTGGCGCCGGCGCGAGGACGGGCTGCGCGCGCAGGACAAGCGCGAGCTGATGGCGGCGTGTGAGGATTTCGCCGACGGGCACATGCTGCAGGCGTTCTCGCTCGTGGGCACGCGCGGCGACGCGGAGCTGCTGCTGATCTCAGAGGCCGAGAACCTCGACCGCATTCACGAGCTGCACGTGGTGATGGCCCAGAGCGGGCTGATGCAGTGGGCGCATATCCCCCATTCGTTCCTGGGGATGAGGAAGAGCTCGGAGTACTCAGAAGACGAGCGCGTCGCTCCGCGCGGGTTTCGCGGCAAGTACGTGTTCGTGTACCCGTTCGTGAAGTCGCGCGAGTGGTACGGACTGCCGGCGGAGGAGCGCTGGCGGATCATGCAGGGGCACATCGAGGTCGGCCGGGAATACCCGGGGGTCGACAACCACACGACGTACTCGTTTGGGCTCGACGACCAGGAGTTCGTGGTCGCGTTCGACACCGACGACGTCGGCACGTTCCTTGACCTCGTGCAGCGGCTGCGCACGACTGAGGCGTCGAAGTACACGGTGCGCGACACGCCGAGCTTCACGTGCTTGGCGATGTCGCTGGAGCGCGCGCTGAACGCGCTCGACGGCGAGCCGGTCAGGCTCAAGCGGACGGTCGAGGCGGGGACACGAACCCCGGGCGAGGCCGAGCCGCCGATCCCCTCCGAAGCGGGGACACAGACGCCATCCGAGGCCGCACCGCCGGCCTCTTCTGAGGCGGCGCTTCCAACTGCCCCAGTGCCATGTGTCATAAATTCGGTGGCGTTTCCCGGCGTCTGGACATGTCTGACGCCCGCCGCCGTCGGCCCATGTGCCACCAGCACACCGTCCGACACCGTCGAACGTCAGACACGCCCATCCATCCGGAAAACACTGACCGAATTTATGACTCAGGGCACTAAGGGCCGCGCCCATTTGCGCCGGGCGGATCCGGTGCTCGCGGGACTCATCGACGCGGTGGGGCCGCTGCCGAGCCCGCGCGACGGTCGCCCCGATCGTAGCGACCATTACGGCGCGCTCGTGCGCGCGATCACCGGCCAGCAGCTATCGGTGCTCGCCGCGCGGTCGATCTACGGGCGACTGACTGCGCGCTTCGAAGATCGCGCGCCCAGGCCGCAGGAGATCCTGGACGACGACCCGGAAGAGCTGCGCGCGGCCGCGGGGCTGTCGCGCGCGAAGGCGAGCTACCTGCGCTCGCTCGCCGAGCACGTGCTCTCGGGCGAATTGGAGCTCGAGCGGTTGGACGAGCTGGAGGACGAGCGGGTCATCTCAGAGCTGGTAGCGGTCAAGGGCCTCGGATTGTGGACCGCGCAGATGTTCCTCATGTTCCAGCTCGAACGGCCGGACGTGCTGCCGACCGGCGATTTGGGAATCCGCCGCGCGATCGAACGCGCTTACGGCCTCGAGGGGCTGCCCGACCCGGCCGCGATGGAGGAGATCGCGGCGCCGTGGCGCCCTCATCGCACGCTCGCGTGCCGGTATCTGTGGCGCTCGCTGGCGAACGAGCCAGGGTAGCGCCACGATGCACACACGCGGCGTGGCTACCCTTCGCCGCCAGTGGCGGCACTCCCTTCAAGGGACCGTCCAATAATCGGGCGGCCCCTCGATCCTGGAACTCCGTCTCAAGGTCAAGCCGAACCAGGCGCCCGACGCGCTTGACCCGATGCTGACGCTGACGAACGCGACCTACGAGCACCCGAAGGCCGGTGTCGGCGGCGGTTGACTCGCCGCGCGCAGACGCGACCAGTCGAGCCACAGGTGGTAAGTGGGATAGAGGTGTGAGAGGTCGGCGCTGAGCACGCCCACGGGAAAGGCGGGGTCCTCGCGGAAGGTGTACTGGAACACGGCCTGCACGCGCGGGTCGCCGTACCAGCGGATCAACTGAGTGGCCAGCGCTTCGCAGCCCGCGCGTTCGTCGGCTGCGCCCGCAGGACGCGGAAAGCCGGGGCGGGGAGCGCCCGCGCCGGTCTCCGTCACCCAGATCGGCGTTTCGCGCGTGCACGCACTGCGCGAGTCGAGCGCCGATTCGAGCGCTTCCACGGGGTCCGCGGAGGAGGCAAACGCGCCGCGGGCCGCGTAGTCGTGGACCGACCACACCTCGGCGAGGCAGACCACGTCGGCGGGCAGCGCCGCGATAAAGCTCGCGATGCTCGTGCGGTGGGGCGAGTCGGTTGGGTAGTCATCCAGCTCGCCGAGCAGCAGCCGATGCACACCCCCGTCCGCTTTCAGCTCGGCCGCCATTGCTCCGGCGAGCTGGGCGTAGACGGCCGGTGAGAGCGGCGGCGAGTGGGCGTTGCAGGCGACGCGCTGAGGGCTGATGAAGAGCGGGTTGTTCGGCTCGTTCCACGGGCTCCACCATTCGAGGCTCACGCCCGCGCGCGTGGCGAGCGCGAGCAGAGAGCGGATCAGCGCCCGGTAGCCGACGATCGCCGCGGGTCCCAGCGGCCGTGAGAAGGGAGTGGTCCTCGCGAGCTCGCAGCCCGAGGGCGGAGCGGCCGCCCAGGCGGGGACGCCGAAGATGTCGATCACGACTTTGAAATCGCCACTAAGGCCTCCACCGGGTGCCCGCTGCTGCGTGGCGATCGCTTCCAGCTCGGCGCGGATGCCGGCATAGGCGCCGCACGGGCCGACATCGCGCGCGCAGCCGCTCACCGGCGCCTCGAGTCTCGGTGGGCGGTCGGGGCCGGGCTGCAGCGCCGCCCAGTCGACGAGCAAACGCAGGTAGGTGGGGTGCAGCGCCGTGAGCTCGCGGCGGGCAGTGAGAAACCGCGCCGGCCCAGACAGCGCATCTGGATTCCACAGCATGTCGGCGTTGTCCTCGGTCAGCCCGAACGCGGGACCGTCCGCTGTGAGCGCCGAGCCCGGGCCTGGATAGAGCTTCGCCGGCGTGGCGTGTCGCGGGCTCGCAGCCCCGCAGCCGCATGCCCAGACGAGCGTGCAAGTCACAAGCGATACCCAGAGCGCCGGTTTCAGCGTCGATCAGCTCTCGTTGCGCACGATCCACTCGGCCAGGAACGGCTCGGCGATGCGATACTCGCCGCGGCCGATCCTGCTGACCAGCTCCGCCTCGGTCAACGCTCCTAGCGCCGTCTGCACAGTGGCGGTCACGGGCAGGGCGTGTCGCTGCTGGTAGTCGCTACTCAACGGGCGGCCGGGCTGCTCCGATGCGAGCGCGGCCAGCACCATGCGCTGCGCGGCGGCGGCCCGCGACCAGAGCACGCTGAAGTGGGCGTGCTCGGAGCGCAGCAGCGCCGTGAGCGCCCGATCGAGGCACGCCTCCTCCGCCGTCTCGCCGGCCGGCGTCTCCCCCCATAGGAAGTACAGCCCCTCCTGCGTGGCGTATGGATGACCGCCGGTCAGCTCGAGCAGGCGGTCGCACACCTGCGGGTCGAGCGCCTTGCCGGTGCGCGCGAACTGCTCGCTCGCGTAGCGCGCGAACAGATCCGGCGGGATCGTCCCCAGCTCCATCTGCTTGGCGCTGCGCCAGAACGGCTCGTTCTCATCGTTGAAGATCCGCTCCATCATGTGGCGCTTGCTGCCCAGGTATACGTGGGCGACCTCGGGCTGCTCTTGAAAGACCGAGCGCATCAGCTTCGGCAGGCCCGGGTCGATCTCGACGACCTCCTGGAACTCGTCGAGCACGAGCGCGACCCGCCGGTCGCGCTCGGCCGCCAGCCGTCCCGGCAGGGCGAGCAGCCCTTCGAGCGTGTCGTCGATGTCCTGCCTACTCGCGCGCGCGTCGAAGCTGAACGAGAGCGAGCCGTCGTCCGGATCGACGGTCACCGTCGGTTTGATGCGCAGACCCGCGAACACGCGCATGCGCTCGCGCGCGCGCATCAAACGCGAGGAGATCTCCTCGTGGATCGTCTTCGCGAGCTTCTCCGCGAGCTTCTCCTTCGTCGGCGTACGCATCAGGTCGACCTGGGCCACCAGCACCTCCTCGGTCACGAGCTGCTGGGCTATGCGCCAGAGCAGCGAGGACTTGCCGTAGCGTCGCGGCGCGAACAGAACCACGTCCTGGCCGTTGCGCATGTCCGCGGTCAGCTCGCCGATCTCGCTTTCACGATCGGTGAACGCCTCGTCGAGCGCCAGCGCGCCGAAGCTGAACGGGTTGATCGGGTCGCGGTCGACAGGCACGTCAAGCGACTATGCCAAACAAGATTATGTTTGTCAACATATTTAATTTTACTTCGATAGACATTATCTCTCAAGACATAATCTCTTTTGCGGTTTGGGCCGGGCGCACGGGTGCGAGCCACGCTCACAAACCCGGACCCGGACCAGGCGAGTCCGGCACAGCGAGCCCGCACGAGAGCAAGCCCGGGAAATCGCGCGTCAGGCGATCCGCCGCACCGCGACCGTGCGGTCTCCCTCGGCCGTGATCTCCCAGCCGGACGTACCCGAGCCCGTGCGGAAGTGGCGCGTGACGACCGCCGTGGGCCCGGGCAGGCCGCGTCCCCCCGGCCGGCCGGCGCGCGCGTCATGAAAGACAACATGGCCGCCGGCGGGCACGAACGGATGCCAGCACTCCCAGTCGAGCTCGCAGCCAGCCTCGGAGTGGTCGCCGTCGACGAACACCAGATCGGCCTCCCCCGACCAGCGCGAGGCGAGCTCGGCGGAGAGCACCACGTGCCAGTGCACGCTCGGCGCTCCTCCCCCGCGCCGGCGCGCCGCGCGCTCGACGACACGCCGCGTAGCCCACTCGGTCGCGCCCCAGCCGGACGGCAGCGCATCGGGATGGCGGCCGAAAGGATCGACCAAGTGCAGCTCCGCGTCCGCTCCCAGCGCGTCGCACAGAGCGAGCGCCGAAGAGCCCTCGTAGACGCCGATCTCGACCACGCGCCGCGCCCCGCGCGCGGCGTCCAGCAGCACGCGCGCGTCCTCGGCCGAATGCATCGTGCGCGGCGGGATCAGGCCGAGTCCGACGGCAAGCGCGCGCAATCGCACGTCGTCGCGCAGGCGGTCGGGGGTCAGGCGGCGGAGAGAGGCCGTAAGTGCGTAGGACAACGACGCGGACCCTACCTACAACACGCCGTCTGACGGCCGAGGGGCAAGCTGGTCAAGGACGCACCGAGCGAAGTGTGTGGCCGATCGACGATCGCATTAGATCGTCGATCGGTACACGGGCGAGGAGGGACGCCGATCCAGCGCCGCTCATCGGCCGTCAGACGGCGGAGACCTGCTCCTCCTCAGCCACCCTGAACGAGGAGCCACAGCCGCAGGCCGCGACGACGTTGGGATTGCTGACCTTGAAGCCCGCGCCTTGCAAGCTTTCCTCGTAGTCGATCGTCGAGCCGCTGACGAACGGCAGGCTCTCCCTATCCACAAGCAGCTTCAGCCCGTGGCTCTCGAACACGGCGTCGTCCGCGCGCTGCTCGTCGAAGGCCAGCTGATACTGAAAGCCAGAGCAGCCGCCGCCGCGAACGCCCACGCGCAGACCCGCCACGCTCACATCCGCCGCCTGTGAGGTGAGGAACTCGTGGACCTTCTCGGCACCCTTATCGCTGATATCGATCATCACTGCGCTCCTGTGGACGGCTCCAAGACTTTCCAAAGTATAGCGGCTAAGCTGGAGCTGAAATGCTCACCGTCGAGGAGATCAAGCAGCGCATCGAGACCGCGATCCCCGGCGCGCAGGCCGAGGTCGAGGACTACACCGGCGGCGGCGACCACTTCCGCGCGACCGTCACCGCCGAGGCATTCGGCGGGCTCAGCCGCATCGCGCAGCACCGCCTCGTATATGAGGTGTTCGGAGCAGAGATCGGCGGCGCGATCCATGCGCTGTCGCTGAAGACACAAGTCCCTGCGCAGGCCCCGACCCACTGACGACCCAACGTTTCAGCAGACACACTCCCATCTTTTCAGCAGACCCACTCCCACCCTTTTCAGCAGACCCACCGATACAGCGAAAGCCAGGAGCCCTCATGTCAAGCAGCGAGCCCAGCACAACCCGCGACCTGCCGATGGCAAGCCCATCCTCGATCCCCGCCGAGGCTCCCTCATCCGGCGGCGCGCAGAACCCGATCCGCGACGCGATCTCAGAGGCGATCGCAGAGCATAAGGTGATCCTCTTTATGAAGGGCACGCCCGAGGCGCCCGCGTGCGGCTTCTCGGCACGCACCGTAGCCGCGCTGCAGGAGCTCGACGTGCCGTTCGCGGCCGTCGACGTGCTGCCCGACCCGCGCATCCGCCAAGAGCTCTCGGCGATCTCCGACTGGCCCACGATCCCCCAGCTGTTCGCCAACGGCGAGCTGATCGGCGGGTGTGACATCGTCACCGAGATGTACGAGTCGGGAGAGCTCACGCAGGCGTTGGCGTAAGCTCGCGCAGGCGTTGGCGTAAGGCGTTCGTGTAGCGTCCCGCGCCGAATGCCCTCTGTAGCGGTCGCGACCGACAGCACGCATTACCTGCCGCGTGCGCTCGCGGATAGGGAAGGCATCCAGCAGGTCAGCCTGTACGTCGGCTGGCAGGAGGCCTCCGAGCGCGAGCTCGAGATGGCGGGCGGGTTCGACGAGTTCTACGCGCGCCTGCGCTCAGACGCGGAGCTGCCGACCACTTCGCAGCCGTCGATCGGGGACTTCCTCACCGTATGGGAGCCCCTGATCGAGGCGGGACAGGACGTCGTGTCGATCCATCTCGCGGGCGGCATCTCGGGCACCTGCGAGGCCGCGCGCCAGGCGCACGGGCTGCTCGCCGAGCGCGGGCTGGGCGAGCGGGTGGAGGTGATCGACGGCGAGACCGCATGCGGCGGGACCGGGCTGCTGGCGCTCGCGGCGTGCGCAGCCGCCCGCGCGGGGGGCGACAAAGAGGCCGTGATCGCGCGCGTGCGCGAGACACGCAAGGCGCTGAAAATCTGGTTCTGCCTGGACACGCTCGAGTACCTGCGCCGCGGCGGGCGCGTCGGCAAGGCCCAGGCGTGGATCGGCGGCACGCTGAAGATCAAGCCGATCCTCTCGCTCGAGTACGAGATCGTGCCGGTCGAGCGCGTGCGCACCGCCGGGCGCGCGTTCGAGCGGATGGTCAAGTACGCCCAAGAGCTGCACGCGAAGGGGTCCGACGGCTGGGTCGTGCAGCACATCCAGGCGCCCGAGCAGGCGCAGCGCCTGATCGACCGCTGCCGGGAGATTTTCGACTCCGAGCCCGTCTTCACCTCCGAGGTCGGCCCCGTGATCGGGACCTACACGGGCCCAGGGCTGATCGGCGTCGGCGCCGTGCCGCGCGCGCTACTTAGCTGATCGCCGTTTTTTGCGGCGCGCCAGACGGCGGGTCAGCACCAGGCCGATGACCGCGGCGCCGATCGCCAGCTCGCGCTGGTGGCGCTCCACATGCCCGCGCCAGTCGGTCAAATGAGTGACCTCTGTCCGCAGGCGGTCGACCGAGACCGCCAGCTCCATGCGGTTGCTCTCGATCGAGCTGCGGATCTCTGCCGGTGAGCGCTGCGCCATCAGCTCTTGCCCGCCTCGGGCATGGAGGACGCGGCCGTCGCCGTCGCCTGAGCGCCGGCAACGGGAGACGCGGTGCTCGCGCTGACGGACTCGCGGATCTTGCGCGCCTCCTCGATCGCCATGCTCGGCACCGGCGGCGAGCCTTTTTTGACCGCCCTGGCGGCGATCAGGCCGGCGAGCACGCCAAGCACGAGCAAGATCGCGGCCATCGCGAAGAAGCCCCAGAAGAACGTCCAGTCGTTGCCCGGCAGGAAGTAGTAGAGCAGCCACGCGCACCCCACCAACGCGAAGATCAAGGCCATCACGAAGAAGATCCCGGCGGCCGCGCCAACGATCGCGCCCTTGACGAGCTTCGTCGCCTTCTCGGCGACCTCGGCCTTGGCCAGCTCGATCTCTTCGCGGACCAGCAGCGTCGCGCGCTCAGAGACCTCGGTGATTGCCGTCGCGATGTTGTGCGGCGGACCCGGATCGCCCGGCGGACGACCCGGAGGTGGCGAGGAGTGCCCGCTCACTCGGGCGGTTCCTCGTCGAAGACGCGCTGCCAGATCATGCCGGCGGCGCGGTTGGCGAGGATGCTCGACAGCGCGCCCACCCCCGCCAGCAGGGCGGACCACATCAGACGCTTAGCCATCTCGTTCTCCTTCATCTGCGTCAGTCTATTCCCCGGGGAGGTCGCATCTAATCCCCCTCGCTTGCCGCGCCCGCGCCCGCGCGGGGTCATCCGGCGGGAGCCCCGCCCACGGCGCCGCGCTCAAGGCCCCCGCAGACGGTCTCGAGCACCAGCCACTTCGCGCGCTCGAACTGCTCCTCGCCCTGCGGCAGCAGGCCGAAGATCCAGCCGGTTAGCATCTGCTCGATCGCGCCGTAGAAGGCCATCGCCGCGAACTGCGCGTCGATCTCCGGACGGAACACGCCTTCCTCCTGGGCCTTCACGACTATCTCGCCGATCAGCTCGTACGCCTCGCGGATCTGGCCGAGATGGGTCTGGCCGAAGGAGTTCGCCGCGCGCGTGACCTCGACGATGATGACCTTCATCAGGTCGGGGTCGTGGCGGTAGCTGTCGACGATGAACGACGCGATCGCCTCGAGCTTCTCGCGCACCGGGATCGCCTCTGCGTCGACCGCGCGGATCGTCTCGAGCATCACGTTCCAGCGCTCGAGGAACAGCGTGTCGAGGATCTCGTCCTTGGAGGCGAAGTAGTGGTAGACGAGCCCGTAGGCGACGCCGGCCTCGTCGGCGATGTCCGCGACCCGGCAGGCGTGAAAGCCCTGCCGCGCGAACACGCGCACGGCCGCGTCGAGGATCAGGCGGCGCTTGTCGCGCGTGGCCTTTGCGCGCGCGGTGCTCACGCCTGCACCTCCTGCTCGGGCCAGCGGTAGGCGCCCGGCCGGCGGTTGGCAAGCACCGGCAGCTGCGTGCGGATCTGAAGCTGGCGCTCGAGATCTAGCTCAGCGACGATGCAGCCCTCGCGGTCGGGGGCCTGCGCGAGCACGACGCCCCACGGGTCTACGATCATCGAGCGCCCGCCCGAGCGCATCCCGCCGGGATGGGGGCCGATCTGGTTGGCTGCGATCACAAACGCCTGGTTCTCGATCGCGCGCGCCTTCACGAGCGTCTCCCAGTGGTCGCGCGTGGTCGGCAGCGTGAACGCCGCTGGCAGCGCGATCACACGCGCGCCGCGCACGGCGAGGATCCGAAACAGCTCGGGGAAGCGCAGGTCGTAGCAGATCGACAGTCCCAGCTCGACGCCGCCGGCGGTCTGGGAGACGACGATCTCCTCGCCCGGCTCCTCCACGTCAGACTCGCGATAGGTCTTGCCGTCGATCTCGACGTCGAACATGTGCACCTTGCGATACACCGCCTTGATCGCGCCGCTCGGATCGACATGTATGGAGGTGTTCGCGAGCTTCTCCCGGCCCGGCACGCGCTCGGCGATCGAGCCCGCGATGAGGTCGATCTCGAGCTCGCGCGCGATCCGCCGCGCCCATGCGATCGCAGGCCCGCCGGCCGACCCGCCGCGAGCACCGCTCGCCCCGCCCTGCCCTGCGGCTGAGCCGGTCGGATCCTCCCACGCCCCACCCAGCTCCTCTGCGCCCGCGCGCAGATCCTCCTCGGAGCCGATCCCCGACCACTTCTCGGGGAGTACGATCAGCTCTGCGCCGTCGGCGGCCGCGGCGCGGGTGAGCCGGTCGGCGCCCGCCAGGTTCGCGGCGCGATCGGCGGTGGAGTTGAGCTGTATTGCCGCGACCCTCACTAGCACGTCTCCTCCCGCAGATTTCGCCTAACAGAACACACAGGTCCTGTAGAAGCTCCATCGGCAGAATAGATTGACTGGTCAGTCAACAACTCCAAGCATAACGTCCGTAGCCCCGGAGGCGGCCCTGGACGCCTCGCCGCTGGGCGGGAGCCGCATGCGCCTGTTTCGCGCCGGGCGCCCGCTGAAGCGCTGGCGCTACGTGGGGGTGTTCTGCGAGGAGCTGATGGCCTGCGCCGCGCTCATCCAGGTCGGCCCGGCGCGACAGTCCTTCTGGGCGGTCTGCTCGCGCGCGGACGGCCGCCTGCGCGAGCGCACCAGCCTGCTGCCGCGCGGCGGGACCGTCGTGCTGGAGCCGGGACGGTTGCGCGTGCGCGACCGCGACGTCCTGCTCGATCTCTCGCTCGAGGAACGCTCCCCCTTCGAGGCGCGCTGCACGCACGGGCGCGGCCAGGTGTGGACGCGCAAGCAGGTCGGCGTCGCGGCACGCGGCACGATCTCGCTCGACGGCGAGCCGCCGCGCGAGATCGCCGCGCTCGCGGCGATCGACGACACCGCCGGCTACCACGCCCGCCACACCGAGTGGTGGTGGAACGCCGGCGTCGGCGAGCGCCCTGACGGAGCGCCCCTCGCGTGGAATCTGGTCGCGGGCGTCAACGATCCACCGATCGGCTCGGAGCGTGCCGTGTGGGTTGACGGCGCTCCGCGCGAGGTTCCGCCCGTTGTCTTCACACCCGACCTGTCGCGAATCTCATGCCCAGAGGACGGCTCCGGGCTGCGCTTCGTCGCTGAGGCCGAGCGCCGCCGACACGAAAACCTGCTGATCGTGAGCAGCGACTACCGCGCGCCGTTCGGGACGTTCTCCGGCACGCTCCCCGGCAACATCCCGCTCGCGCACGGTCTCGGCGTGACCGAGCACCACCGCGCGCGCTGGTAGCCCACCCCCACCTCAACGCCTCATCGTCCGCGCGCGCGGTGCTCGCGCAGCTCCGCCAGCAGCAGCTTCGAGTGCATCGCGCCGATCAGCTCCCGGAGCGGCTCGACGCCCGCCGTGACGATCTCCATCGCGCGCTCGACCTCGACCTCGCCCGCGAGCTTGCCCAAAAGCGAGGTGACCTCCTGCTCCACGAGCGGCTCCAACGCCTCGCGGTAGAGCAGCGTGTCGTACACCGTGAACCCCAGCGCCTCGTCGTAGCCGCCCGCGCGGAAGCTCGCGATCGCCTCGATGATCTTCACGTCGTCGTGGTCGTAGCCGCGGTTGTTCGGCGTCAGCACGCCGATGTCCGCCAGCCGGTCGAGGACGTTGCGCGGC
>DASYAM010000015.1:0-55115 GCA_036501315.1 Solirubrobacteraceae bacterium | reverse complement strand
CATCCGTCCGCGACGTCCTCCGTAGGCCCGTCAGCACTCGCCACAAGCGCCTCACCAAGCTCCTGCGCCTGGCCTGCGCCGGGCTACTCGGCCTCGCCGCCGCACTGCTCGTCTCCTGCGGCGGCTCCGGCAAGGGTCTGATCCCCACCGGTGACGCGGGACCGCTGCAGAGTGACTTCGAAGCGGTCGCCCGGGCGGCCGAGAACGGCGACGGCAGCTGCACCGCGACCGCCGAAGCGATCCGCAAGACCGAGCAGGACTTCGACGCACTGCCCACCTCGGTCGACGCCGGCCTGCGGCGCACGCTCGAACGGGGCATCTCGAACCTGCGCTCGCGCGCGCTATCGCTGTGCGCCCAGCCGCTCGCCCAGACAACCACGACGAACGCCTCTCCACCGCAAACCACCACCAGCACCCAGACCGCCACCACGCCCACCGTCACCGAAACGACATCCACCGTGACTACTCCCACCGTGACCGAAACGCCGCCCAGCCCTGGAGGCGGCACACCAGCCCCGGGAGTCGAAGAACAGGCTCCCAGCGCCGGCAACAGCGTAGGCGGCGGAACCGGCGCCGGCGAAAGCGGCGGGGGCCAGGAAGCCGGCAAATGAGCGAGGGGGACATCGCAGGGCGCTACCGCCTCGAAGGGAGGCTGGGCTTCGGCGGCATGTCGACCGTCCATCTCGCCCTCGACCTGCGCCTCGAGCGCCAGGTGGCGGTCAAGCTGCTGGCCGAGCACCTCGCCGACGATCCAACGTTCGTGTCGCGCTTCCAGCGCGAGGCGCAGGCCGCCGCGCGCCTCGTCCACCCCAACATCGTGCAGATCTTCGACTCCGGCCTGGACGAGCGCACCGGGCGGCACTTCATCGTGATGGAGTACATCGAGGGACAGTCCTGCGCGGAGATCTTGCGCGACGACGGCTGGGTCGACGTCGATGAGGGCATCTCGATCATCGAGCAGGCATGCGAGGGGCTCCATTACGCGCACCGCCATGGCGTCGTGCACCGCGACGTCAAGCCGGGCAACCTGCTGCGCGCGCGCGAAGGCGAGGTCAAGCTCGCGGACTTCGGCATCGCCAAGGCCACCGAGCAGTCTTCCATCACCCAGGTCGGCTCGGTCCTCGGCACCGCCGCCTACCTCGCGCCCGAGCAGGCCCGAGGCGAGGAGGCCGGTCCGCGCGCAGACCTGTACGCGCTCGGCGTCGTCGCCTACCAGTTGCTGTCGGGTCGCCTCCCCTACGAGGCGACCTCGCTGACCGAGCTCGCGCTCAAGCAGCAGCAGGAGGAGCCGCCGACGCTCGACACGCTCGTCGCCGCCGTCACCCCCGCGCTGGCCGACGCGATCGCGATCGCGCTCGCGCTCGACCCCCGCGACCGCTACCAGACGGCGCGTGAGATGGGCCGCGCGCTGACCGATGGCGCGCACGGCATCGCCCCCGCCGAACGTTCCTCCGCCACACGCGCAGCGCCCGCGACGGCGGCGACGAGCCTGCTCACCACGCGCGGACGCGGTGGCAGCGCTTCCAGCGGCACACCCACGACCGTCACCCCTCGACGGCCCCGTCCCGGGCCGGCCCGGCGCGAGCCGCCGCCCGTCGCCCAGGCGAGCCCGTCAGCCTCGCGACGACGGGGACGCCGCGGGCGTCTGTTCCTGGCGCTGTTCGCGCTGCTCGCGATCGCCGTGGCGATCGTCGCCGTGGTTGTCGCCACCGCCCCCGCGCCGACCAAGGTCGTGTTGCGCAACGTCGTCTACAACGACGTCCAGCAGGCGTCATCCGCGCTCAAACAGCTCGTCTCGGAAAACACGAAATAAGACGAGAGACCCATTTCGCATGGGCCTCTAGCTGGGCAACTGTCACTTGTTGTCTGCAAGGTTAGCACTCTCTCCAGCGCGCCATGCGCCCGCCACGGTTTCCAAGTCCCCGTCTAGGATTCCGGCGCGCAGATCTTTCATCAGCCGTGCCAGAAAAGCGAGGTTGTGCATCGTCAGCAGCCGTGCGCCCGTCAGCTCGCCGGAGCGCGCCAGATAGCTGAGATATGCGCGCGAGTAGCCGCCCGCGCAGGCCGGGCACTCGCAGCCCTCCAGCAGAGGCTCGTCCGCCTCGCGCCAGCGGGCCTTCTTCAGGTCGACCCGCCAGCGGTTCTCCGGGTCGGGCACGAGCGCGGTGCCGTGCCTGCCGAGGCGCGTTGGCATCGCGCAGTCGAACGTGTCGATCCCCAACTCCACCCCCCTGATCAGATCGTCCACCTCGCCGATCCCCAGCAGGTGTCGCGGCTTGTGCTCATGCTCGCCTCCCAGCTCGCGCACTGCCCACCCCACCACCTCGTACATCTGCGCCTTCTCCGCCCCGAGCGAGCCGCCGATCGCGATCCCGCCGCTCCCGCTCGCCGCGACCGTCTGCGCCGATTCGCTCCGCATGTCCTCGTACACGCCGCCCTGCACAATCCCGTACACGAGCTGCTCCCCCGGACCGTGCTCTCCGTGCCAGTCCAGACATCGTCTCAGCCACCGGTGCGTGCGCTCGGTCGAGCGTTGCGTGTACTCGCGGTCGACATGAAACGGCGTGCACTCATCAAACACGAGCGCGATGTCCGAGCCGAGCGCCGCCTGTGTCGCCATCGAGCCCTCGGGTGAGAGAAATCGCTCGGTCCCGTCGACGTAGGAGCGGAAGCGCACGCCCTCCTCGCCGATCTCGAGGATCGCCCCTGCGCCGTCGCTCACGGGGCCGCGCGCGCGGCCCTTGATCTCCTCCGCGACCGTGCCGTGCCCCATCGAGAACACCTGAAACCCGCCCGAGTCGGTGATCACGGGCCCGTCCCAGCGCATGAACCGGGCGATCCCGCCGAAGCGGTCGACCAGCTCCGGGCCGGGGTTCAGCAGCAGGTGGAACGTGTTGCCGAGCACCATCTCATAGCCAAGCGCCGCCACCTCGCCCGGCAGCAATCCCTTGACGGTGGCCTTCGTCGCGAGCGGTACGAACGCAGGTGTGCGCACCTCGCCGTGCGCCGTTCTCAGTACTCCCGCGCGGGCTTTCGAGGCGCCGTCGCGGCCCTCGATCGTGAACGCGCCCATTAGTACGCCATCCTAGTGTCCCAAGTCATTAATTCGTTCAGTGTTTGCCGGATGGATGGGCGTGTCTGACGTTCGACGGTGTCGGGCAGTGTGCCGGTAGCACATGGGCCGACGGCGGCGGACGTCAGGCGCGTCCAGGCGCCGGGAAACACCAACGAATTAATGACTTGGGACACTAGGGGCTCGATGCTCGCGTCCATCGTCAACGTCACCCACCTCGTCGAAGTCTCCGGCTACCCGCTGCTGTTCCTCGTCGTGATGGCCGAGTCAAGCGGTGTGCCGATCCCGGGCGAGACGGGGCTGATCGCCGCCGCCGTGCTCGCGAGCCTCGGCAAGCTGCAGATCGAGCTCGTGATCCCGATTGCCGCTGTCGCGGCGATCGTCGGCGACAACATCGGCTACGCGATCGGGCGCAAGGGCGGGCGCTGGCTGCTCGAACGGCCCGGCCGCTTCCAACGCCAGCGCCTCGAGGCGCTGCGAACAGGGGAGTCGTTCTTCGACCGCCACGGCCCCAAGGCCGTGTTCTTCGGCCGTTTCGTGCTCGGCCTGCGCGTGTGGGCGTCGTGGCTCGCGGGCGCAACCCACATGCCCTGGCGCTCGTTCGTCCTGTGGAACGCCCTCGGCGGGATCATCTGGGCCACAGCCATCGGCTTAATCGCCTATTTCATCGGCCACTCCGCCGGCAACGCGATCCAGGCCTTCGGCTACTACGGTCTAGCCGCGGTCGTGATCGCGCTCGTCAGCGCGTTCTTCATGCACCGCCACCACCGCCGCGAACAGCAGAGATAACGACGATTTGAGGGCTGGGCCGTGGATGGCAGACGCCGCACCCGAGCGCAGGCGTGTGGTAGCACGACGAGCATCGGGGGTGGCGTCTGACGCCGCGGAACAGCCCTCAACAGGTGCTGCTGCTGCAAGGGGCGATTCGCTCCCACATATCCGCGAGCGCCCCCAGTTCGTCCTCGGAGAAGCGCGAGAAGAAATGCTCCCTGACGACCGCCAGGTGCGTGCCGCGCGCCGCTGCCAGCCGCTCGCGCCCGCTCTCCGTCAGGCAGGCGTAAGACCCGCGGGCGTCGTGTTCGCAGGAGCAGCGCTCGAGCAGTTCCTCCCGCTCCAACCTGTCCACCAGCCGCGTCAGCCCGCTGCGCGAGAGTTGCGCCTGCTCTGCGAGGTCGCACATGCGCATGCGTCCCTCGCTCGCGTCTTGCAGATGTTGCAGCACCTCGTATGAGGTCATCGGCAGCCCGTGCGCCTGCTCGAGCGTCGCGTCCAGCCGCTTCGCCAGGCAGGCGTGTGCCCGCAGCAGACCGCGCCAGGCGCGCACCTCTCCCTCGCTGAGTGCCTCGTTCTCAGAGGCGGTGATCTTGACGGCGGTCGCGGTCGACATAACGGTCTGAACCTAAA
This sequence comes from Solirubrobacteraceae bacterium, assembly GCA_036501315.1. Taxonomy (GTDB): domain Bacteria; phylum Actinomycetota; class Thermoleophilia; order Solirubrobacterales; family Solirubrobacteraceae; genus Palsa-744. Next base: position 50,638 of record DASYAM010000015.1, on the reverse strand, counting down.
AGCAGTCTCAATCGAACATAGCAGCGTGGGAGCCGAATTCGTGGGCCACGTGGGCTACCGGCGTGTAGCCTGCCACGCCCACCACATCATCAGCGGCTGCAGCGGCAGCCGACCGAACAGCGCCCAGCGGGGAATCTTCGGGAACTCCTCGGGCGCGCGCGCCATGTGCAGGTTCGCCGGAAACACCGCCACCAGCAGCGCGATCAATCCCAGCCCCGAGAGACGGCGCGTTGCCGGCAACAGCACTCCCAGGCCGCCCGCGACCTCCGCCACCCCGCTGATCTCCACCACCAGCTTGGCGTGCTCCCGCAGCCGCGGCGGCACGATCTGCCTGTAGGGGCCGGGCATCGCGAAGTGGTTCACCCCGCCCCCGATAAAGAACCCCGCGAGTAGCCGCCGCGAGAGCTTGCCCGCCAGCCCACCCGCCTCGTTACTCGCCTGCACCGCTGAAGCCATTCGTCCACCCTCTCTCCGCCACGCGAACCCCGCGGCCGGTAGGCCGTTCATCCGAAATCTAGCCGCTCTCGATTAACGATCGTCCGGTCATCGCCGGCGGCTGCTCGATGCCCAACAGCTCGAGCACGGTCGGCGCTACGTCCGCGAGGATGCCTTCGCGCACGCGCAACGACAGGCCCCCGCTGGTCACGATCAGCGGCACGGGGTTCATCGAGTGCGTTGTGTTTGGGCTGCCGTCGGGCTCGAGCATGTGGTCGGCGTTGCCGTGGTCTGCCGTCACCACGCACACGCCGCCGCGCTCGTGCACGGCCGCCACCACCTCGCCGAGGCACTCGTCGACGGTCTCGATCGCCGCGACCGCCGCGGGGATCACGCCCGTGTGGCCGACCATGTCGGCGTTCGCGAAGTTGATGATCCCGAAGCGCGGCCCGTCCTCTCGCCAGGCGCCCACGAACGCCGCCGCCGCCTCGCGCGCGCTCATCTGCGGCTTGTGGTCGTATGTCGGCACGTCCCTTGGCGAGGCCACGAGCTCGCGCCGCTCGCCGCTCAGCGGCTTCTCCTCGCCGCCGTTGAAGAAGTACGTCACGTGCGGGTACTTCTCCGTCTCCGCCACATGCAGTTGCGTGGCGCCCGCCCGGGCGAGCACAACCGACAGCGTCGTCGCCGGATGCTCTGGCCCGAACACCACCGGATATGTCCAGCCCTCCTCGTACTCGGTGAACGTCGCATACCGCTCCACCGCCTGAGCTCCCCCCCGGTCTATCTCCGTGAACTCGGGCTCCGTCAGCGCGCGCGTCAGCTCGCGCATTCGGTCGGGCCTGAAGTTGAACGCGATCACGCTATCCCCCGGGCGGATCGTCGCCTCCGCGCCGACGAGCGTCGGCTCCACGAACTCGTCGGTCTCACCCCGCTCGTATGCGTCTCTCAGCGCCCGCTCGCCGCTGTCCGCGTGGTGCAACAACCTGACTGTCGCCGGGTCGGCGCCGCTCGCCGACGGCGCGCGGCCGTGCACGAGCATGTCGTACGCCCGCTGCACCCGCTCCCAGCGGTGGTCGCGGTCCATCGCCCAGTAGCGGCCAATCACCGAGCCGACGCGCATGCCGTCCATCGCATCGAGCTCCGCCAGGTATCCCACCCCGGCGTGCGGCAGCGTGTCGCGGCCGTCGGTAAACGCGTGCACGATCAGGTCCTCGACGCCCTGCTCGCGCGCGATCTCGACGAGCGCGCGCAGGTGGGCGAGCGAGGAGTGCACGCCGCCGTCGGACACCAGCCCGAGCAGGTGAACCCGCCCGGTGTCGGCGCCGGCACTCGCGCCGGTGAACGCCGCGCGCAGGACCTCGCTCCGCGCGAGCGTGCCGTCGGCGATCGCGTCGTCGATCCGCACCAGGTCCTGGCGCACGACCGCACCCGCCCCGAGGTTCAGATGTCCGACCTCCGAATTGCCCATCTGCCCGTCGGGCAGCCCCACCGCGCGCCCGCACGCGGTCAGCATCGTATGGGGATACTCAGCCCACAGCTCGTCGAACACGGGCGTGCGCGCAAGCGACACGGCGTTGCCCGGCCCGGGCTCGGCCAGTCCCCACCCGTCGAGCACAACCAGACAGACGCTCTCCACCGCCGGTGCCCCATCAGACCCCGCCAGGGCCGGCTTGGAGGGAACCGACCCGGGTGGGACGGAGCCGGGCGGATCGGTCATGTCGCGGCTGCAGCGACTATCTTCGCGAACGACTCCGCCTCGAGACTGGCCCCGCCGACGAGCGCGCCGTCGACGTCGGGCAGCGCCAGCAGCTCGGCCGCGTTCTCCCCCTTGACCGATCCTCCGTACAGGATCCTCAGCTTCTCCGCCGCCTGCTTGTCGCGGTCGCCCACGAGCGCCCTGATGAACGCGATCGCCTCCTGCGCCTGCTCGGGGGTCGCGACTTTGCCGGTGCCGATCGCCCAGATCGGCTCGTACGCGATCACCACATCCGCGAGCTGCTCGTCGGCGATCAATGCAAGATCGTCGCGCACCTGCTGGCGCAGCTTGCGGTCGGTGTCGTCGTTGTCGCGCTCCTCCTCGGTCTCGCCCACACACAGGATCGGTGTCAAGCCCGCCGCCAGCGCCATGGGAATCTTCTGCGCGAGCGCCTTGTCGGTCTCGCCGAACAGCTCTCTACGCTCGGAATGCCCGAGCACGACCCCGCGCACGTCAAGCTCGTCGAGCATCGCCGCCGACACCTCGCCGGTGAACGCTCCCTCCGGCTCCTGGTGCATGTTCTGCGCGTACACCTCCACGCGCGAGCCTCTTGCGCTGTCGACCATCGCCTCGAGCGCCGTGAACGGCACGCAGATCGCCACGTCCGCGCCGTCGACCGCCGATACCCGCGGCAGCAGCGCCTGGATGTACTCCTCCGCCTGCGCCTTCGTCTTGTGCATCTTCCAATTCCCCGCGATCAGTGGCACGCGCGCACTCCCGCCGGCTGTCACGTCGCCACCCCCGCGCCGTTCAGCGCCAGCACCCCCGGCAGCTCGCGGCCCTCGAGGAGCTCGAGCGTCGCTCCGCCGCCGGTCGACAGGTGGTCGACCGCGTGCTCGAGCCCGAATCGCGCGAGCGCCGCCGCCGAGTCGCCGCCCCCGACCACCGTCCGGCCGTCAGCGCTCGCCACCGCTTCCGCGACAGCGCGCGTGCCCGCCGCGAACGGCTCGAGCTCAAACGCGCCCATCGGGCCGTTCCAGAAGACCGTGCCCGCGCTCGCGATCACGCTCGCGTAGCGCTCCGCCGTCTTCGGCCCGATGTCGAGCCCCATCCAGCTCTCCGGCACCTCCACCCCGTCGAGCACGCGATGCTCCGCGTCGGCCGCCAAACGCTTGCCGATCACGAGGTCGTTCGGCACCAAGAGCCGTGCCCGGCCGGCTTGCGGGTCATGCGTGTCGCTGGCTTGCGCAAGCGCGCTGCGCGCATGCTCCACGTCCTCTTCGTCGCATAACGACTTGCCCACCGCGTGTCCCTGCGCGCACAGGAACGGGAAGCACATCGCACCACCGATCATCACCACATCCGCTACCGCCAGAAAACGCTCGATCACCTTGATCTTGTCGGCCACCTTCGCCCCGCCCACGATCGCGACCAGGGGGTGCTCGGGATGCTCGAGGATCCCCGTCAGCGTCTTGACCTCGCGTTCCAGCAGCCGTCCAGCGGCGCTCGGCAGCAGGTGCGTGATCCCCTCGTTGCTCGCGTGCGCGCGATGCGCCACGCCGAACGCGTCGTCCACGTAGAGATCCGCCAGCGCCGCCAGCTCCCGCGCGAGCTCGGGGTCGTTGCTCGTCTCGCCCGGCTCGAACCGCACGTTCTCGAGCACCAAGATGTCGCCTTCGGCGAGCTCCTCCGCCAGCGCCGTCACCTCCTCGCCCACCACCGCCGGCGCGAGCGTCACCTTCGCGCCCGTCAGCTCGCGCAGGCGATCGGCCACCGGGGCCAGTGACAGCTCAGGCGCGCGTTTCCCTTCCGGCCTGCCCAAGTGCGAGACCAGCACCAGTCGCGCCCCGCGCGCGCGCAGCTCTTCGATCGTCGCAAGCGCCGCGGCGATCCGAGTGTCGTCGCTCACCAGCGGAACCCCACCGGCAGCCGGGCCGCGATCCGTGTCCGTGTCGGTCTCCAACGGCACGTTGAAGTCGACGCGCACGAGCACCCGCTTGCCCTGCACGTCCAGGTCGTCGATGCTTCTCACAGGACTCTCTGCACCAGGTCGACGAGGCGGTTGGAGTAGCCCCACTCGTTGTCGTACCACGCAACCACCTTCAGCATCGTGCCGTCCACGACCGCGGTCAGTTTGGAGTCGACGATCGAGGAGTACTGCGACTGCACGATGTCGGTGGAGACGATCGGGTCCTCGGTGTACTGCATGATGTCCTGCAGCGGGCCATTCTCCGCAGCCGCTTTCAGCGCGCCGTTGATCTCCTCCACGCTCGTCGCACGCGGACACTCGACGGTCAGGTCGACGACCGAGCCGGTTGGCACGGGCGCGCGCACCGCGAAGCCGTGCAGCTTGCCCTGCAGCTCTGGGATCACCAGCCCGATCGCCTTCGCCGCGCCGGTCGAGGCGGGGAGCAGGTTGATCGCCGCCGCGCGCGCGCGGCGCAGGTCTTTGTGCGGCAAATCCTGTAGCCGCTGATCGGCGGTGTAGGCGTGGATCGTCGTCATCAGCCCGTGCTTGATGCCGACCGTGTCGTTGACGACCTTCGCGACCGGCGCCAGGCAGTTGGTCGTGCACGAGGCGTTCGAGATCACCTCGTGCTTGTCGCGGTCGTACACCTCGTCGAAGTTGACCCCCAGCACGACCGTCGCGTCGGGGTTCGTCGCTGGCGCGGAGATGACCACCTTCTTCGCGCCTTGCGCCAGATGCTTGGCGGCGCTGTCGCGGTCGGTGAACAGGCCGGTCGACTCGATCACGACGTCGACTCCCAGCTCGCCCCACGGCAGAGCTCCGGGGTCGCGCTCGGCGAGCACCTTCAGCTCCTTGCCGTTGACCTCGATCGCGCCCTCGCCGGCCTTCACGGCGCCTGGGTACGGTCCCAGGATCGAGTCGTACTTCAGCAGGTGCGCAAGCGTCTGCGAGTCGGTCAGGTCGTTGACCGCGACCCACTCGATCGCTCCCCCCAGCTCATCCGCCCGGGCCTGGGCGGCGCGGAACACGTTCCGGCCGATACGACCGAACCCGTTGATGCCCACGCGTACGACGGCCATACACAGCCTCCTTGGCAGCTCCTTGGCAGCGAAAACGAACGATGCCGGGCCTCTGGAGAACGGCTCCATCGCCCGGCGTGGACCGAAAAGGCTAGCAGCGAGGGGTTTCCTCCGGCCGTTTCGCGCCTCGCGTGGGCGGGCGGGCGGAGCCGGGGCGGCGGCCCTCCTGTCCAGACGTGCGGCCCGTGCCTCAGGAGCCCCCTGGGCGCTTGTCGATGTCGCGGTGGGCGACCGCCACGTCGAGGTCGTCGTGCTCGCGATAGCGCGCGGCGAGGTGCTCGGCGATCGCGACCGAGCGGTGCCGTCCGCCGGTGCAGCCGATCGCGATCACGAGGTGGGCCTTGCCCTCGGCGACGTACTGCGGCAGCAGGAAGTCGAGCAGCGCGTGCAGCCGCACGTACAGCTCGTCGAGCCGCCCGTCGCGCGCGACGTACTCGACCACCCGCTCGTCGCGGCCGGTCAGCTCGCGCAGCTCGGGCTCGTAGTGCGGATTGGGCAGGAAGCGCACGTCGAACGCGAGGTCCTCCTCGCGCGGCGGGCCATGCTTGAAGCCGAAGCTCATGAACGTCAGCGCGAGGCGGCCCGCGGCCTTGCGCGGCAGGAACTCGTCGGCGATCTTCCCGCGCAGCATCGTCGCCGACATGCCGGTCGTATCGATCACCATGTCCGCGCGGCTGCGCAGCGGCTCGAGCAGCGCGCGCTCCGATGCGACGCCCGCCGCGACGCTGCCCTCGGGCGCGAGCGGATGGCGCCGGCGGGTCTCCTTATAGCGGGTCACGAGCGTCTGCTCGGCGGCCTCCAGAAACAGCACGTGATGGGTGATCCCGAGCGCGTCGAGATCGTCGACGACCGCGCGCAGCGCCTCGAAGTAGACGCCGCCGCGCACGTCCGAGACGACCGCCGCGCGCTCGACCTTCGAGCCCTCGTGCACGAACAGCTCGACCAGCGAGCGGATCATCTCGGGCGGGAGGTTGTCGACGCAGAAGTAGCCCGCGTCCTCGAACACGTTCATCGCCGTCGACTTGCCCGCGCCGGAGAAGCCCGTGATCACGACGAGATCCTGCAGGCGCGACTCCAGCACCGGCTTACTCGCCGGCCGGGGAGGACGCAGGGGCCTGATGACGGCCATCTGCTTCATTGTGCCGCGCTCGCCGGACGCTCGCGTCACTTGACGGTGAACGTCTCTGAGCTACGCCTGCTCAGCCGGCCGAGGGGCGAGGACGGCAAGGACGGCAAGGACGGCAAGGACGCAGCATCGCGAGCTCCCCGGTCGGCTCAGCCCGCTCGGTGCAAGTGGGCGTAAATCTCCCGTGCGACCTTCGCCGGCAGGCCGGGCGCTGCCTGGAGCTCCTCGCTCGAGGCTGCCACGATCGCCTCGGGCGAGCCGAAGTGCGCGAGCAACGCGCGCTTGCGCGCCGGGCCGACACCGGGCAGCTCGTCGAGCAGCGAGCTCGTCATCGCCTTGTCGCGGCGACCGCGGTGGTGGGTGATCGCGAAGCGGTGAGCCTCGTCGCGCACGCGCTGCAAAAGCTGCAGCTCGGGCGTGGAGTGGTCGAGCACGAGCGGCGCCAAGCGCCCGGGGAGGAACACCTCCTCGATCCGCTTCGCCAGCGACACGACCGTTACGCCGCGATCGCGAAAGCCGCGCAGCGGGCCGAGACCGGCGGCAAGCTGACCCTTGCCGCCGTCGATCACGACGACGTTCGGCAATGCCGCGAAGCTCGCGTCGTAGGCGGGGTCGTGGGGTGAGATGTCGGCCTGGCGCTCCCAGCGCGCGAAGCGCCGGCTCAGCACCTCGGCCATCGCGGCGAAGTCGTCGGACTCGCCTTCGGCGAGCGTACGGATCTTGAAGCGGCGGTAGTCGGACTTCTTCGGCGCGCCGCCCTCGAACACAACCATCGAGGCGACCGTCTGCGTGCCGCCGATGTGCGAGATGTCGAAGCACTCGATCCTGATCGGCGGCACGTCGAGCCCGAGCGCCTGCTGCAACCCCTCGAGCGCCTCGACCCGGCCCTGGCGGCGGCGCTCGGAGCGCAGCCGCTCCTGGTCGAGCGCGAGCCGCGCGTTGCGCTCGGCCAGCTCGAGGATCCGGCGCTTCTCGCCGCGCTCGGCGGCGCGCAGCTCGACCGGCCCCTCACGCCGGCGGGCGAGCGCGCCCGCGAGCGCCTCACGCCCGTCGAGCTCGCGCTGCACGACGAGCAGCGCGGGGATCGACATGTGCCCGCCGTAGTACTGCAACATGAACTCCTCCCCCACTTCGGCCACGTCGCGCTCGGTCTCGTTCGACAGGTAGAACGACTGGCGGTCGGACAGCACCCCGTCGCGGACTTGGAACACCTGCGCGTTGGCCTCGCGGCCGTCAACCGCGACGGCGACCGCATCGAACGTGCCGACCGACTCGTTCGCCACCCGCCGGCGCTCGAGCAGCGAGTGCACCGCGCGCAGGCGGTTGCGCTCGAGGGTCGCCTGCTCGAACTCCTCCGCGGCGGCGGACGCGCGCATGCGCGCGTCGAGGTCGCGCTCGATCGCGGCGAACCGCCCGGACAGGAAATCGATCACCCCGTCGATGCTCTTGCGGTAGTCCTCCTTCGAGACGTACCCGACACAGGGGGCCTCGCAGCGCTTGATGTAGTAGTCGAGGCACGGGCTGCCGCTGCGCCGGCCCGGCTCTGCGCCGGTGCAGGAGCGGAACATGAACACCTTCGCCAGCACCTCGAGCGTCGCGCGCACGCGCTTGGCGTTCGAGTACGGGCCGAAGTAAGCGCGCCCGGGACGGTGGCGCTCGCGCGTGAAGTACACCCGCGGGAAATCCTCGTCGAGCGAGATCGCGATGAACGGATAGGACTTGTCGTCGCGCAGGCGGATGTTGAAGCGCGGGCGGTACTGCTTGATGAAGCTCTGCTCGGCCAGCAGTGCCTCGGCCTCGCTCGCCACGACGACGCACTCGATGTGCTCGACGCTCGCGACCATCTCGGCGTGCCCGGGACTGCTGGGCACCTGGGCTTTCGAGAAGTGCGAGGCCACGCGCTTGCGCACCGACTTGGCCTTGCCGACGTACACCACGCGGCCTTTGCCGTCGCGGAACAGGTACACGCCTGGCTGGTCCGGCAGCCCTTTGCGTTGCTCGGCGATCGACGCGCGCGCGTCGTCGGCGGTCGTCTCTGTGTCGGTGCTGGCCACGCCTCCGAGGATAGGAGGCGGCCTGTTGTTACTACAGCGTGCCTGGAGGCGCGAGCCACTCGCTGGCGAAGTCCAGGCTCGTCTGCGTGGCGAGGATGTCGTAGTCGCCGTCGTAGTGCAGCACCCCCGCTTCGGCCCGGTGTGCGCAGGCCGCGATCATGACATCCATCGGTGCCAAGCGATGGTGTCCGACCTCGGCGAGCTCCCGCTGCGCCTGCAACACCATGCCGTCGACATCGCGGTCGATCGCGATCCGGGGCAATCGTTCGAACCTGGCCATCATCGACCGATACCGAGCAGCCGACTGCGCGGCGTAACCGGCCTCTAACAGGAACGGCAGGCAGACTGCGACCTGGCGCTGCTCCATCCAATCGCCGATCGTATCGGCGCGATCCTTGGGCACGACGCCTTGCAGCCTCGTGAGGATTTACACAGTAGACAGCAATATAGTCCTCGTCTTGCTATCTAATGTGGAATCTTTCGCTATACTTCCAACATGAGCACAACCGCCCGACGTAAGACGTCCTTCGAGGTCGATGTCGCCAAGGTGCAGGCCGCAAAGGACATTCTCGGCACCAAGACGCTGACCGACACCGTCGATGCAGCCCTCTCGGAGGTGGTCAAGCTCAGACAGCGCAAGGCGCTGGTCGAGCTGCTGTTCGCCCCGGGGAAGCTGGCGCTGGACGACCCCGACGCGATGGCAGGCGCCTGGCGCTGAGCGGCAGTGGCCAGCTTCATCGCGGATAAGAGCGCGCTCACGCGGCGCGAGAGCAAGCCCGCTGTGCGCGAGATCCTCGAGCCACTGCTGATCGCCGGCGAGATCGCCAGCTGCGGCATCGTCGACCTCGAGCTCTTATACAGCGCCCGCGACCGCGCCACCTACCGCGCAACCGCCGACGCCCTCCGCGGCCTGCCGCGAGTGCCCGTCGACGAGGCGTGCGTCGAGCGCGCGCTCGAGGTCCAGGGGATGCTCGCCGAGAGCTCCCAGCACCGGGCCGTGCCGCTACCAGACCTCCTGGTTGCGGCCTGCGCGGAGCAGGCCGGGCTCACGGTGCTGCACTACGACACCGACTTCGACCGAATCGCGCAGCTGACCGGCCAGCGCGTGCAGTGGATCGTCCCGCGCGGCAGCGTCTCGTAAGGCCAGAAATAGTCGGCTGTGCCGAGGAGGCTCAGTACATGCGCCAGCGGCGATACACGGCGAGCGCCGTGTAAACGACGAAGCCCACGAGCGCGAACCACACCAGCTCACCAAGGCCCGTCTGCCACATGCGCGCGCGAGCGCTCAGTGCGATCACCGCGATCGCCAGGGCGCCGTAGAGCAGCGCACGGTGGCGGTCGCCGAGGCTGTGCAGGGCGACGCGATGTTCGCGATACAGGCGCATGCAGAGATAGGCGATTCCGAAACCGAACGCGACCAGCAGCGCCGCTTCGAATGTGCTTGCGGCGCGCCCGCCGCCGGGCAGGAAGTAGATCGCGGCGGCGATCAGCGCGACGATCGCCGCGTTGCGCGCGGTCTTGAGCCGGTCCATCGACGCAGTTTAGGTCAGTCGACGAGCGTCTCCAGCCGCGCGTAGGCCTCCTCGACCGCGCGCCGCGCGGCGGTGTGGCGGGCCTCGGACTTGGCCGACTCGTATTGCGTGGCCCAGGCGGCCGGGTCGGCCAGCTCGTCCTCGAGCGCGCGCATCGCCGCCTCGGCCTGCTCGACCGCCTGCTCGGCCTGTTGCTGCGCGGTCAGGCGGTTCTTCGACGGGCCCTTCGCCTTCGCCTTGCGTCCGTTGCCGGCGGCTGCCCCATTCGCCGCCGGACTCCCGCCCCCCTTGGCGCCCGCCTTCTCGCCGCCGGCTGTTTGCGTTTGCGACCCGTTCGCGCGTGCCCGAGCAGAGCCCGAAACGGCGCTGACCGCATCGGCCGTCCGAGCTGCCCTACCGGGTGGCGCCCCCTTGCCAGCGCCGGTCGCCGCGGCGCGGCGCTCGTCGCGAATGCGCACGTACTCGGGCCAGCCGCCGACGTAGCTGTGCAGCGCGCGGTCCTCGACCGCGACGGTGCGTGTGCCGACCGCGTCGAGCAGCGCGCGGTCGTGGGAGACGAGCAGGATCGCACCGGCGAACGAGCGCAGCGCGTCCTCGAGCGCCTCGCGGCTCTCGATGTCGAGGTGGTTGGTGGGCTCGTCGAGGATCAGCACGTTCGCGCCGGAGTTGACGAGCACCGCGAGCGACAGCCGCCGGCGCTCGCCGCCGGAGAGGCCGTCGAGCGGCTTGTCGGCGTCCTCGCCGGAGAACAGGAAGCGCCCGAGCAGCGCGCGCGCTTTGCCCTGATTGAGGCCGGTGTCGCGCTGGACCGCCTCGACGACGGTCTGTGTGCGCGCTCCGCCGGCGCCGAGCTCGTCGGCGTGCTGGGAGAGGTAGCCGACCTGCACGTTGTGACCGACGCTCAGCTTTCCCGCGGCAAGCGGGCGGCGCCCGGCGAGCGTCTCGATCAGCGTCGTCTTGCCCGTCCCGTTGGGTCCCACGAGCGAGACGTGCTCGCCGCGCTCGAGCCACAGCTCGGCGTGCTCGAGCAGCGTGATCGGCTGCTCGCCGATCTCGACCCGGCCGTCGAGCAGCTCGAAGCTCACGCGGCCCGAGCGCTCGGGCGCGGCGAACGCGAACTCGAGGCTCTTCTCATCGCGAGGGTCGCGCTCGATCCGCTCGATCTTGGCGAGCGCCTTCACGCGCGACTGGGCCTGGCGGGCCTTCGTGGCCTTCGCGCGGAAGCGCTCGATGAACCGCTCCATGCGCTCGATCTCGGCCTGCTGCTTGTCGATCGCGCGGCCAAGCGACAGCTCGCGGGCGGCCTGCTCGCGGCGCCAGTTATGCCAGGTGCCCGCGAAGAAGCGCGAGCGGCCCGCCTCGAGCTCGAGCACGGCAGTGCCGACCGCCTCGAGAAACCAGCGGTCGTGGGCGACCAGCACGATCGCCGCGTCCAGCCCGGTAAGCGTCTGCTCGAGCCACTCGAGTGACTCGATGTCGAGGTGGTTGGTGGGCTCGTCCAGCAGCAGCACGTCCGCGCCAGTGGCAAGCGCGCGCGCGAGCGAGGCGCGCGTGAGCTGACCGCCGGAGAAGGTGTCGAGCGGGCGATCGAGGTCACCGTCGCCGAACCCCAGCCCGCGCGCCATCCCGGTGGCGCGATCGCGCCACAGATAGCCGCCGCGCGCCTCGAGCAGCGCCTGCGCGCGGGCGTAGCGATCAAGCAGCGCCTCGTTGGCCGCCCCCTCCACCGCCATCTCGTTCTCGAGCTTGGCCAGCTGCGCCTCGATCTTCAGCTCCTCGGCGCAGCCGGATAGGACGTAGTCGCGCAGCGAGACCTTGCGCTCGCGCGGCGGGCGCTGGTCGTGCAGGGCGATGCGCGCGTCCTTCGCGAGGCTGAGCGCGCCGCGGTCGATCGAGGTCTCGCCCGCCAGCATCCGCAGCAGCGTCGTCTTGCCCGCGCCGTTGCGCCCGGCGATCGTCATCCGTTCGCGGCGCTCGAGCTTGAACGACACGCCGCGCAGCAGCGGCTGCCCGGCCATGTCCTTGTGCAGGTCTGATGCGATCAGTACGGCCATCGGCTGCTGATGGTAGGCGCCCGGCGCCGTCCGCTCGACTCGCCCGGCGAAAGGACGCCCGTGCGCCTGGCCCCTACGAGATCGGCTGCTCGCCGGGCGGGGCCGCCCGGCGCTTCGATACGATCCGCGACATGACCCGCCTGATCTCGTTCCGCCTGCTCTCGCTCGCGCTGCTCGTATCGCTCGTGTTCGCGCCGACGGCCGCCGCGTACAACGACGGGCGCGGGTTCTACGGCGCGACGAACGACAAAGTCGTGACCGACGCCGGCTTCATCCTGATCGTGTTCTTCCCGACGTTCGTGTTCGCGATGAGCATGCTCCAGCGCGCTCTGGACAAGCGCAAGGCAGCGCGCAAGGCGGCGCACAAGTCGCTGATGGGCAGCGCCGCCCAGTCGCGCGGCGGCTGGTAGACCACGGGCTTAGCTGCACTCGTCGGGCAGTGTGCGCGATGGTGATACGGCCTTCAACCAGTCGACGGTCCCGTAACGGCGTGCGCGATCGCATTACGGCCTCTTCAACTTCGTCACACCGAGGACGAGATGACCGCGCGCGATAGCGACACGAGAAATTCCGTCAGCTACGAGCGCCGCGGCGCGGCGGCGCTGATCACGATCGACCGCCAGGAGCGGCGCAACGCCGTCGACGGCCCCACAGCGGCGGCGCTGCACGACGCATACGCGCGCTTCGAGGGGGATGACGACGCGCGCGTGCTCGTGCTGACGGGCGCGGGTGGCGTCTCCTTCTGCGCGGGCGCGGACCTGAAGGCGACCGAGACGTTCGCCGACCGGCTGATGGCGGAGGAGGGCCCGATGGGTTTCACGCGCCTGACGCCCTCCAAGCCGACGATCGCGGCGATCTCCGGCTTCTGCCTCGCGGGCGGGTTGGAGCTCGCGCTGTGGTGCGACCTACGGATCGCGACCGAGGGCTCGACGCTCGGCTACCCCGAGCGGCGCTGGGGCGTGCCGCTGATCGACGGCGGCACCCAGCGGTTGCCGCGGGTCGTGGGCCTCGGCCGCGCGCTCGACCTGATCCTCACCGGGCGCATGATCGACGCGGCCGAGGGGCTCACGATGGGCCTCCTCACAGAGGTCGTCCCGCCGGGCGCGCATCTCGAGCGCGCGCTGGCGCTCGCCGAGGGGCTCGCGGGCTTTCCCCAGGCGACGATGCTCGCCGACCGCCGCGCCGCGATCGAGGGGCTGGGGATGACGCTCGCCGAGGGCCTCGCGCTGGAGGCGAAAGCCGGGCCGGAGGTGTTCGCCGACGGTGCGCGCGGCGCGGCGCGCTTCGCCGCGGGCGAGGGTCGCGGCGGCGCGGGCGCAGGGGCGTAGCGGACGGCCGAGCCGGCGCAGGAGGGGTGCCGGCGCCTGATCATCTGGAGCAGAAGGGCTTGGGCTACGTCACACACCGGGGATGCGACATGGGGACGGTTGAACAAAACGCGCTCATAAAAGCCCGCGTAGAGATATGCTCGCTTGAGCTATGGCCTACTTCGTCACAGGAGCAACGGGGTTCATCGGACGGCGTCTGATGGAACGGCTGCTGGAGCAGCGCCAGGACAAGGTGTACGTGCTCGTGCGCGAGAGCTCGCTCAGGCGGCTCGACGACCTGATCGAGCGCTGGACGGTCGTGGCCGGACCGGCGGCCGCGAAACGGATCGAGCCGGTGATCGGCGATCTACGCCGACCGCTGCTGGGGGTGGAGCAGGAGCAGGTGACCGAGCTGCGCGGCAAGATCGCCCACTTCTTCCACCTCGCCGCCGTCTATGACATGACCGCGCCGGCCGAGCGCAACACGGCGGTAAACGTCGGCGGCACGACCCACGCGGTCGAGCTCGCGCGCGCGCTCGACGTGGGCCACCTGCACCACGTCTCCTCGATCGCGGTGGCCGGCGAGTACAAGGGGACGTTCGAGGAGGAGATGTTCGACGAGGGCCAGAAGCTGCCCTCGCCGTATCACCGCACGAAGTTCGAGTCCGAGCGGATCGTGCGCGAGCAGCCGTACGTGCCGTGGCGCGTGTACCGCCCGGCGGTCGTGGTCGGCGACTCGAAGACGGGCGAGATGGACAAGGTCGACGGGCCGTACTACTTCTTCAAGGCGATCCAGCGCGCGCGTGGGCTGTTCCCGGAGTGGCTGCCGCTGGTGGGGTTGGACCTCGGTAGGACGAACGTGGTGCCGGTCGACTGGGTGGCGGCGGCACTCGACCACATCGCGCACGAGCCCGATCTGGACAACCGCGCCTTCCACCTGACCGACCCGCGCGGGCAGCGCGTGGACGAGCTGTTCAACGAGTTCGCCAGCGCCGCACACGCGCCGCGCTTCGCGGTAAGCATCGACAAGCGGTTGACGGACGCGCTGCCGAAGTGGCCGCTCGCGCTGGCGATGCAGCTACCGCCGTGGCGCCAGGTGCGGAGCATCACGCTGCGCGAGCTGGGGATCCCCGAGGAGGTGTTGGCACACGTCGAGCTGAAGCCGCGCTTCGACACGCGCGAGGCCGAGCGCGCGCTGCGGGGTTCGGCGTTGGAGCAGCCGCCACCGCTGCACGACTATGCGGGGAGGCTGTGGGACTACTGGGAGCGCGAGATGGACCCGGGCCTCGCAAGAGGGCGCACGCTGAAAGAGGAGCTCGGCGGCAAGCACGTGATGATCACCGGCGCCTCTTCGGGGATCGGGCACGCAGCCGCGCTGAAAATCGCCGCCGCGGGCGGCGTGCCGCTGCTGGTGGCGCGCAACGTGGAGAAGCTCGAGGAGGTGCGCGCGGAGATCGTGGCAGCGGGCGGCACCGCGTACGTGTACGCGGCTGACATCTCCGACATGGAGTCGGTCGAGCGGCTGCTCGAGCGGGTGCTGGCCGACCATCGCAACGTCGACGCGCTGATCAACAACGCCGGCCGCTCGATCCGTCGCTCGATCTCGCTCAGCTACGACCGTTTTCACGACTTCGAACGGACGATGCAGCTCAACTACTTCGGCGCGGTCAAGCTGATCATCGGGCTGTTGCCGCACATGCGCGAGCGCGGGTCGGGGCACATCGTGAACATCTCCTCGATCGGCGTGCAGACCAGCCCGCCGCGGTTCTCCGCCTACGTCGCCTCGAAGGCCGCGCTCGACGCGTTCACGCGCGTGGTCGCCTCAGAGACGATCGGCGACGGGGTAACGTTCACGACGATCCACATGCCGCTCGTGCGCACGCCGATGATCGCGCCGACGAAAATGTACGACGCGTTCCCAGCGATCACGCCGGAGGAGGCTGGGGACATGATCTGCGAGGCGTTGCGCTCGCGCCCGAAGCACATGGGCACGCGGTTGGGCACGTTCGGCGAGGTCGCCTACGCACTCTCGCCGAAAGCGGTCGACCGGCTGCTGCACCTCGCCTACCGCGTGTTCCCGGACTCGGCCGCGTCGAAGGGCCAGGCCGACGTCGAGGAGAAAGCCTCGTTCGAGCAGATCGCGATGGCGACGCTCACGCGCGGGGTTCACTGGTGAGTAAAAGCTGAATCAGGGCTGAATGGGAAGACCGAGCCGTCCATGCACAGCTCGGAACGGGGGCGTGTACTGGTGAGCGAAAGCTGAATAGGAAGACCTCGCCACATGTGGCGAGGTCCCGGTCGGTACATGTACCGACCGGCCGAGCCGTGCATGCACGGCTCGGTTCGGGGGCGTGCATGCACGCCCCCGCGGGCGGCACATGTGCCGCCCGGACTGGATTCTTGGAATGATCGAGCCATGAGCGACGACGGCCCAGCGATCGAGGTGCGCGCCCTCTGCAAGCGCTACGGCGAGTACGAGGCGGTGCGCGGGATCGACATCACGGTGCAGCGAGGCGAGGTGTTCGGACTGCTCGGCCCCAACGGCGCGGGCAAGACGACCACAGTGGAGATCCTCGAGGGCTACCGCGCGCGCAGCGACGGCGAGGTGTCGGTCCTGGGGCATGACCCGGCAGACCGCTCGCTCGCGCTGCGCCGGAGGATCGGGATCGTGCTGCAGAGCGGCGGCATCTACGGCCACATCACCCCGCGCGAGGCGCTGCGCCACTGGGCGAGCTTCTACCCGCGCCCGCGCGACGTCGAGGAGGTGCTGGGGCTGACAGGACTGCGAGAGAAGGCGGACGTGCGCAGCCGCAAGCTCTCCGGCGGGCAGCTGCGGCGACTCGACTTCGCGCTCGCGCTGGTGGGCGACCCGGAGCTGATCTTCCTCGACGAGCCCACGACCGGCTTCGATCCCGCGGCACGGCACGCCGCCTGGGAGACGATCCGCGGGCTAAGGGACCTGGGCAAGACGATCCTGCTGACTACCCACTACCTGGACGAGGCGCAGGAGCTGGCCGACCGCGTGGCGATCGTCAAGGACGGGCGCATCCTCGCGATCGGCCCGCCGCGCGAGCTTGGGGTCGGCGCTTCGCACTACCGGGTCGCCTACCGCGACGGGAGCGGCGAGCTGGTCGAGCGACAGACCGACGACCCGACGACCCTGCTGCACGAGCTGACCGCGCAGGCGCTCGCGCGCGGCGAGCGGCTGGAGGAGCTGAGTGTCGGGCGACCCACGCTCGAGGACGTCTATTTGGAGCTGACCGCCGACGTGGCCGCCGCCCCGGCCGAGGATCGATCCGGCGGGCGCGAGCCGATGGCGATGCGCGAGGGGAGCGGCGATGCCTGACGCGCTCGTCGGCGACAACCCGGTTGTGCTCAGCTGGCGCCAGTACCGCCTCGAGCGGCGCATGTTCTGGCGCAACCCGAGCGCGGCGTTCTTCAACTTCGCGCTGCCACTGCTGTTCCTCACGGCGGGCGGGGCGATCCTCAGCGGCAGTCAGCACAACCTGAACAAGCTCGTGCCGGCGATCGCGGGGATGAGCGTGATGTCGACGACGTTCACCGCGCTCGCCTACAACATCGTGTTCCTGCGCGAGCGCGGCGTGCTGAAGCGCATCCGCGGCACGCCGCTGCCGAGCATCTCCTACTTCGGCGGGCTCGCCGCCAACGCCGTCACGAACACGGCGTTTCAGATCGCGATCGTCGTGCTCGCCGGGCGCGTGTTCTTCGGGATCGGCTGGCCGCAGGACTGGGGCGAGCTGGTCGTGTTCGTGGTCGTCGGCGTCGTCTGCTTCGCCGCGCTCGGCGTCGCGTTCGCGCACGCGATCCCCAACTTCGAGTCGACCGCCGCCTACGTAAACGCGGTGTTCCTGCCGGTCGTGTTCGTCTCGTTCTACGTCTTCGACTCCAAAAGCGCGCCGGACTTTTTGCGCTCCATCGCCGAAGCGCTACCGCTGAAGCCGCTGATCGACGGGCTATCCGGCGCGCTCGTGACCGGATCCGGGCTCGGCGATCACCTCGACGCGCTCGCGGTGATCGGGCTGTGGGGCGTGTTCGGGCTGTATCTCGCCGTGCGCGGATTCTCGTGGGAGCAGCGCCGCGGCTAGTCTTCGAGCTTGGATCCCCCAAGTCCGGATCACAAACGTCTTCGAGTTCGATCCCCAAGGAAATGGAGCGCATCACATGAAGCAGCTTGCCGAGGGTGTGCAGATGCTCGACGGATGGCCACGCAACGCGATCAACGTCTATCTCGTCGGCGAGCCGCGCCAACCCGGTTGCGTGCTGATCGACGCGGCGACACGACAGGGCGAGAAGCGCATCATGCGCCAGATCGCCGATCAGGGCGTGACCGCGCACGCGCTCACCCACGCCCACCCCGACCATCAGGGCTCGAGTCACGCGATCTGCGAGCAGCTCTCCATCCCGCTGTGGTGCGGACAGGCCGACATCCCCGCGATAGAGACACCCGGCGCGATCAAGAACCCCAAAGCGCCACGTCTGCTCAACTTGGTGCAGAAGCGCTTCTGGGTGGGGCCGCCGCATCCCGTCGCACGCGCGCTGCACGAGGGCGACGAGGTAGCAGGCTTCACGGTGCTCGAGACGCCGGGACACTCCGTCGGGCACGTCTCCTTCTGGCGCGAGTCCGACCGTGTGCTGATCGTCGGCGACGTGCTCGGCAACATGAACTTCCTGACCGGAATCCCCGGCCTGAACACACCCCCGGACATGATGACCCCAGACCCAGCCCGCAACCACGAGTCGGCGCGCAGGCTCGCCGCGCTCGAACCGGCGCTCGCGTGCTTCGGCCACGGCGCGCCGCTGCGCGACCCGGGCAAGCTGGCGAAGTTCGTGGCGCAGCTTCCGGCCGGCTGACCGCGCCGCAGAGGCGACCGATCGACGGAGGGCGTGTGCGTGCAATCGGCATAGACGGTGTGAGCGCCGCCTGACGTCCGGCAAATAGGATGGCCCGGGCGATGGCAGACAGCATTTTCACCCCGTGCGCGGACGGGCGCTACGAGCCGACCGAGCACGCCCGCGGTCCGTGGGACCCGGCCGCGTTGCACGGTGGCGCGCCTGCGGCCCTGATCACTGCAGCGTTCGAGCGGATCCCCCCTGCAGGGACAGGCGAGCCCGGCGCGGAGCTGCCGATCGCGCGGCTGGGCTTCGAGCTCCTGCGCCCAATTCCGTTCGCGCCGCTCGAGCTGTCCACGCGCGTCGTGCGCTCAGGCAAGCGCGTGCAGGAGCTCGTGGCCGAGCTCCATGCCGGCGATCAGCTGATCTGCCGCGCGAGCGCGCTGCGTGTGCAAGCAGTCCCGACCGACCTGCCACCGGGCACCCTGCTGGAGCAGGAGGCCATGCAGCTACCGGAGCAGGGCAAGCCGATCCCGTTCGCCCTTAACCCGGAGAGCGGCGCGAGCTTGGCGACCACCGGCATGGAGATGCGCTGGCTCAGCGACCCGTGGGCGCTCGGGCCAGGGCGCGTGTGGATGCGCCTGCGCCATCCGCTCCTGCCGGACGAGCCGCCGAGCGCGCTCGCGCGCCTGGCCGCGACCGCCGACTTCGGCAACGGCGTCAGCGCCGCGTTGCCGTTCGACAAGTACCTGTTCATCAACGCCGACCTGACCATCCACCTGCAGCGCCTGCCACGGGGCGAGTGGATCGGGCTGGACGCGCGCACGCTGCTGCACGAGGGCGGCACAGGTCTGAGCGAGAGTGTCCTGCACGACGAGTCCGGCCCAGTCGGGCGCGCGTTTCAGACGCTCGTCGTCCAGCCACGCTGAGGGCGGTCTCGACAGCGGCTCGCGCGGCCGAGCCGAGAGGCGCCCTGAGCCGGACACGGTCTCGACCCACAAGCCCCGCGTCGCGCGAGCGCCGGCCCTCGGCGCCGACCCGGCGCGGCTGCGGCCCTTCCCAGGCGTACACCAGCCCGATCTAGTTCTTTTCCAGCCCGATCTAGATCTTTTGTTGCGTGTGCAACCAGTCTGTTATGGTTGGTTGCACAATCAATCATCTTTGCCGGGTTGTGCCAGCACGGCTTCTCGGTGAGCGCGAAAGGAAAGCGATGTCAAACGAGTCCGCCACTGCCACCTTGCCCCAGACCGCTCTACCCACCGGCACCTGGAACGTCGATCCGGTCCATTCGAGCGTCGAGTTTCACGTCAAACATCTCGGCATCGCCACCGTCAAGGGCCAGTTCAAGGAGTTCCAGGGCACGCTCGAGGTCGCACCCGACGGGTCGCGCGCGTACGGCACGGTCAAAGTCGCGAGCGTCGACACGCGCGAGCCCCAGCGTGACACCCACCTGCGCTCTCCCGACTTCTTCGACGTCAACCAGTACCCCGAGATCGCCTTCCAGTCGACCGCGATCCGCGCGCTCGACGAGGACACGTTCGAGATCGACGGAGAGCTCTCGATCCACGGCGTCACCCGCTCGCTGACGCTGAACGCGACGCTCGAGGGCACTGAGACCGATCCGCAGGGCAACCCCCGCGTCGGGCTGTCCGCGACCGCTCAGATCAACCGCTCGGATTACGAGATGAAGTTCAACATGGCGCTCGGCTCCGGCAACGTCGTCGTCAGCGACAAGGTCAAGATCCTGCTCGAGATCTCCGCCGTCAAGTCCGCCTGACGCCACCCGGCGGTCGCCCACGTGCCACCAGCACGCGGACGACCACCGGGCGACGTCAGGCCAAGCTCCCCACCGAACTTCCGGCACGTGCGCTCAGCGCGCGAGCAGCTCGCCCAGCGCGTCATCCACCGCGGTAAGCGTCTCGTCGCTGAGCGTGATCCCGGAGGCCGACGCGTTGGCGTGCACCTGCTCGGGTCGGCTCGCGCCGACGATCGCCGAGGCCACGTTCGGCTGGCGCAGCACCCAGGCGAGCGCGAGCTGGACCATCGTCAACCCTGCCTGCTCCGCCACAGGCTGCAGGCGCTGCACCACTTCGAGCACCGGCGGCGTCACGAGCCAGCCGATGAAGTCGTTCATGCTCTCGCTCGCCGCACGCGAATCGGCCGGCGGCGGCTCGCCCGGGCGGTACTTGCCGGTGAGCACTCCCTGTGCAAGCGGCGACCACACGATCTGGGAGATGTGCTCGCGTTCGCACAGTGGGATCACCTCCGCCTCGGGCCCGCGCCACAAGATCGAATACTGCGGCTGGCTGGAAACCCAGCGGGGAACGTCGGGCAGCGCGAGCGACTCGTCGATCTTCTCGACCGGCCACTCGCTGAAGCCGATGTGCCGCGCCTTGCCCGCCTGCACGACTTCCGCGAGCGCGCCCATCGTCTCCTCAAGCGGCGTGTTCTCGTCATAGCGGTGGCATTGATACAGGTCGACGTAGTCCGTCTGCAACCGCTTTAGCGAAGCGTCGATCTGCTTGTGGATCTGCGCCGCCGATAGGCCACGGTCGGTCTTCGACATTTCGAAGTACACCTTCGTCGCGAGCACGTACGAGGAGCGCTCGTACCCGGAGAGCACCTCGCCGAGCAGCGTCTCGGCGGCACCTTGCCCGTACACGTTGGCCGTGTCGATGAAGTTGATCCCCGCGTCGAACGCCGCCTTCACGCACGCCTCGGCGCGCTCGCGCTCGACCCCACCGGAGTAGGTAAGCCACGAGCCGAGGCTGATCTCGGAGACCTCAATGTCGCTGGAGCCCAGCTTGCGGAAGTTCATGCGGCTGAGCTTATCCTTTACGGAGCGAAGCTTGGATTCTTCATTCGTTGCCGGGCGTGACAAGCCAGCTTCGATCGGGATAGTAGCCTCGGGTCCGATGGCGAGCGAGCTTGTTTCTCCGATCGACCCGGCCCTGCGCATCGACTCTGTCCAGCTAGCGGTCAGCGACCTGTCGCACAGCGCGGACTTCTACACGCGTGTGCTCGGGCTGCCGCTCATCTCTCACGACGGTCGACAGGCGCTGCTCGGGACCGATCCAAGGCGCCCCGCCCTCGTGCTCCTCCAGCTCGCCGATCCCACTCCGATCCCCCGAGGGAGCACCGGCCTGTTCCACGTCGCCTGGCTGTCTCCCTCACGTGCCGCGCTCGCCGGCGCCCTGCGACGCGTGACGCACAACCGCTGGCCGATCGACGGCGCCGCCGACCATGGTGTCTCCGAGGCGCTGTACCTGAGCGATCCCGACGGCTTGGGCATCGAGCTCTACGCTGACCGGCCACGCGCTCGATGGGAGCGGCCGCCCGACGGGCACGGCGTGAAGATGGTCACGCTGCCGCTGGACATCGAGGACCTGCTGCTGGCTCAGACCGCGGCGGATGACATGCCCACGGCGGCGATCGGAACCGGCATCGGTCACGTGCACCTGCAAGTCTCCGACGTACCCCGCGCCGTCACCTTCTACCGCGATGCGCTCGGCTTCGAGGAGCAGGCGCAGCTCCCCTCTGCCGCGTTTCTCTCCGCCGGCGGCTACCACCACCACGTGGGCCTAAACGCCTGGCACAGCCGGGGCGGACAACCCGCTCCCGACAGCGCACCGGGCCTGCGCCACGTCGTCTTCGAGCTCACCGGCGAGCAGGCCGTCGATGCGCTTGAGCGCAGGCTGTCCAGCACAGGCGCCGGCCCGTCCCCCGCGCACGGCGAGGATGGCCACCTCACCCTGCGCGACCCCGATCACCAACTGCTCTCGTTCACCTCGGCCGCGCAGACCCGCACTTCCTAACGCCGCCTGCCGCCGCCATTCATCGCTCCTATCGCCGCCGCCCCATCGCGAAGCTCTGCACGGGCGGAGCGGCCGCACGCATGCCGGCGCCGACCTCGGCCGCGCTCTCCTCGTCCTCATCCGCGGCTACCGATGGGGGCCGGCGGTCGGCGAGGCTGTGCACGCGCGCCCGCGCGGCGGACTCCTCGTCCGCCTCGATCCCTCCGGGCAGATGGCGCTCGAGTGGCTCCAGCTCGCGCACGATCACGTTCACCACGCCCTCTTCCGAACGCTCCAGACGGCCGCGGGCGAGCAGCAGCGGCTCGGCGCGCGCCAGCTGGCGGTGGCGCTCGTACACCGCTCTACCGACGATCAGGTTGATCGTGCCGCGCTCGTCCTCGAACAGCAGGAACATCGTCCCCTTCGCGGTGCCCGGCCGCTGGCGGGCGATGACCAGACCGGCCACCGTCACCTCGCGGCCCGAGGGCAGACGGGCGAGCTCGGTGCTCGAGACGAGCTCTGGCGCGGTCAGCCGCGTGCGCAGCACGGCCATCGCGTGCTCGCCGACCGTCACCCCACTGGTCTCATAGTCGGCGATCACACCCTGCCAGCGGCTGAGCGGGCGCAGCGCCGGCGCGCCGGGCAGCTCCAGCGGGAGCGCGAGCTGAACTCCAGCGCCGGTCCCAGCGCCGACCGTTCTCCCCGGCGTGGCCAGCCCCAGCTGCCATAGCGCCCGGCGCCTGTCCACATGCGAGCACGCGCCCTCCCCACGGCGGCCGCCCGCGATCCTCGCGTCTACCTCGACGAGGGGGTCGCATGCGCCCGACCATGCCAGCTGCTCGAGCGTTGTCCGCCCCGCCCCGACCCGCGCGGCGAGCTCGCCGAGGCTGCAAAACCGACCGCCCCGTTCGCGCTCGGCGACGAGCTCTCGCACCTCCTCGGCTACCACCCCCTTGACGTAGCCCAAGCCGAGCCGCACGCCCAGCGCAGCTCCCTCGCACGGCCCGGCCTCCGCCTCGCGACTCCCGTCGATGACACGGGCGGTTGAGGGCAGTGCCTCCGCGGGGAGAGCCTGCACCGTGCATTCCACCTCTGAGGCATTCACATCCAGTCCCAGCACGGCGATCCCCCGGCGCTCCGCCTCGTGCACGAGGGTGTCGGGAGCGTAGAAGCCCATCGGCTGCTCGTTCAGCAGCGCGCACAGGAACTCCGGGCCATAGTGCACACGCAGCCACGTCGACTGGTAGGCGAGCAGGCCGAACGCGGCGCTGTGGGCCTTGGGGAAGCCGAAGCCCGCGAACCCGGACACCATCTCCCACACACGCTCGGCGGTCTGCCGGTCGGCGCCCGCATGACGTTCGCCGCCGGTCACGAACTGCTCGCGATGACCCTGCAGCAGCTCGTGGGAGCGCTTGCGGCTCATCGCCCGGCGCAGCCCGTCGGCCTCGCTCGGGGAGAAGCCGGCGAACGCCTCCGCCACCTCCATCACCTGGTCCTGGAAGATGATCGTGCCGAGCGTTGCCTCCAGCACCGGCTCGAGCGCAGGATGCTCGTATGGGATCGCATATCCGGGGTCCTCGCGCAGTCGTGCGCGCCGCTCGATGTAAGGGTTGATCGCGCCGCCCTGGATCGGTCCGGGGCGGACGATCGCGACCTGCACGGTCAGATCCTCGAGGCTCTCCGGTCGCGTGCGTCGCAGCGACTGCATCTGCGCGCGACTCTCGATCTGAAACACGCCGACGGTGTCGGCTGCGCGGATCGCCGTGAACGTCTCGCGATCGTCGAACGGGATCCGCGACAGGTCGACGCGCTCCCCGCGCGCGCGGGCGATCAGCTCCACGCAGCGCTCGACCGCCGAGAGCATGCCCAGCCCCAGCAGGTCGATCTTCAGGAAGCCGGCGTCCGCGCAGGAGTCCTTGTCCCATTGCACCATCTGCCTGCCCGCCATCGCCGCGGGCGCCACCGGGCAGCAGTCGATCAGCGGCCGTGTCGATACAACCATGCCGCCCGGGTGCTGGGAGAGGTGGCGAGGCAACCCGTAAGCCTCGTCCACCAGCCGCTCGAGCCAGCGCCAACGCTCCGAGCGGGCGGGAGCGACGCCTTCACAGTTTCCCCACGATGGGCCGGCGACGGAGCGATCCTCACCGCGTGCGCCCGCGGCGGAGCGGTGCCCAGCTGCGACGTCCGCGGTGGCGATGTCGTGCTCGGCCCCTCCCCTCCAGTTCTCCGCCCCGCGCGCCACCCGCTCGATCTCGCCCGGCGGCAGGCCCAGCACCTTGCCCAGCTCGCGGATCGCCCCGCGCGCGCGGAAGGTCGGAAAGGCCGCCACCAGCGCCGCGTGCTCTGCCCCGTAGCGCTCGTGCACGCGCGGGATCAGCACCTCGCGAACGTCACGCGGGAAATCCAGATCGATGTCCGGCAGGTCGCTCAGCTCCGCGTGCAGAAAGCGCCCGAGCAGCAGCCTGTTGGCGATCGGGTCGATATGCGAGAGCCCGGTCAGGTAGCAGACGATCGAGGACACCGAGGAGCCGCGCCCGCGCCCCGGCGCGAGCAGCGCACGCACCGTGTCCGGCCCGCGCACCTCGACGGCGACCTCGCGCGCGAGCTCGAGCATCTCGTGATGGAGCAGGAAGAAGCCCGCCAGCCCGAGCCGCTCGATCACGCGCAGCTCCTGCTCGAGCCGGCCACGGGCCTCCTCGTGGGCCGCAGCTCGTGCGCGAGCGCGACCGCGGCCGGCCACTCCACGGCTAGCCTGACCTTCACGGAGAGGCTGTGCCCCGGGCCCGTAGCGCTCCTCCAGCCGCACGCGGCACAGCTCGGCCAGACGTCCCAGCGCACCCTCGTCCTCCGCGCCCGGATAGCTGTAGCCGAGGTCCTTCTTCAAATCGAAACGCAGCTCCTCCGCGAGGCTCAGCGTCTCGCGCACCGCTTCGGGGTGGTCGGCGAAGCGGTTGGCCATCGCCTGTGGCGCGCTCAGCACGTGGCTGTGGTTGCCGCGCCGGAGCGGCTCCGACGCGTCGAGGGTGGTGTGGTGGCGCAGCGCCACGAACGCGTCCTGCAGCTCCGCTCGCCCACGCGCGTGGGCGTGCACGTCGCCGCTGGCCACGCACCCCACCCCCAGCCGCCGGGCCAGGGCGACGAGCATGCGGTTGCGCGCGCGATCGTGCCGTCCATACGGACGCTGCAGCTCGACGCGCAGCCCTTGCGGTCCGAACGCGTCGAGCAGCCGTCGCGCGGTCGCCTCATCGCGCACCCCGTGCGCGGCGCAGCCGGTCAGGCATACGAGCCCTTCCCCGTGCGCCATCACCGCCTCGATCCCCACCGCCGGCTCGGCGAGCGCTCGCCGGCCACCGCCCTCGCGTGTATGCCGGTGGGCGAGCGTGATGATCCGGCAGAGGTTCCTCCAGCCGCGCGCATCACGCACGAGCAGCGTGACATGGCGACAAGCGTCCTCGATCGGAGCCCCATACCTGGCGCCAGTGGCGGTTCCGATGCACCTAGCGGCGCCGCCGGGGCGACCAGCGCCATGCCCCCGCCCGGCGCCGACCCCGTCTCCCCCACCGTCCACAATCATGTCAATCTCAGCACCATGGATCGCGCTGATGCCGCACCCGTCAGCGACCTGCGCGAGCTCCATCGACCCCGACACGGAGTTGTGGTCGGTCAGTGCGAGCGCCCCATACCCCAGCTCGCCCGCGCGCTGCGCGAGCTCCTCCGGCAGCGACACGCCGTCCAGGAACGAGTAGGCCGAATGGCAGTGCAGCTCGACATATGGCGGCGTGCCTGCCATCGTCCCGCGCCGCTCACGCCGCCTGGCTGAACCAGCCGCCGGCAGAGCCGCTCGCGCTTTCCTGCAGGTCGTGAAAGACGACCAGATTCCGCCCCCTGACGCTCACCACCTCCCAGTAGCGCCGTCGCAACGGCCGGGCGGTCCACCAGCGGTCCTCTACCAGCCACGACTCCCGCACATGTTCGATCGGCTCACCGTCGACCTGCACCGGCACGCCATCATCGCTTCGCGCGCGCACGCGCGCAGGGCGTGGCAGGTTGAGCGCGCGCGGGCCGCTCATCCCTTCCCTGCCGTCCACCCGGTCGCTCCCGCCCAACACGCTCACCCGCTCCATTCGCTCATCCCGTGAACGTGCTCAGCACGACCCGCCGCTCGGGCACTCGCGAGTTGGGGTCCACGCACAGCGCGCGCAGCGCAGCGTCGCGCCCGGCCAGCACACGCATCTGCCCAACGGCCTCGCGCAACCGCTCGCGCCGCGCCGCATCCTCCTCATCCAGCAGCGCGCGCTGCGCGCCGCCCGGCGGCCCGAACCGCTCGACCGCCAGTCGCAACGCCTGCGCGGGCGCCGGCAGCAGCGCCAGACGCAGCGACAGTGCCAGATGGAGGCGCTTGGCATCCGCGATCGCCTGACGGAACACGACCCGCTCACTCCACGTGCCCCCCTCCACGAGCACTGCAGACAGCGTCACCGCTCCCAGCGTGCGCCCGCCTCGCTCTCCCCGCGCCAGCAGCCGCTCCACGAGCACGCCCAGCACGCGCTCGAGCCCCGCTCCGGAGCTCGCCTCCCACAGCTCCATCTCCTCCTCCAGCCGCTCCTCCGCCCGGCGCGTGCGCAGCGGCTCCTCCTCGCCGGCGGCGAGCCGGTGCGCGAGCACCCCCGCCTCCCCGAAACGGTCGGCGATCGCGTCGCGCCCAAGCGCCGCCAGCTCGCCCAGCGTGCGCACCCCGAGCCGGCTCAGTCGCTCCACCAGCGCGGCGGTCTCTGCGCGAAAGCCCAGCAGGCTCACCGGCTGCGCGGCCAGATAACGCCTGAGCTCGCGCTCCTCCACGACGACCACACGTCGCGAGCGCGTCGCGAGCGCCGCGGCGAGCGCGCACAACCGCGTCGGCCCGGCGCCCACCCGCGCCATTCGACCGCTCGGGGAGCGCGCGGCCCGCTGTGCCGCCGCGATCGTCTCGCGCTCGCCGCCGTGCATCCCGCACAGGCCATCCGTCTCGAAGTAGGCCAGCCCGGCACGCTCGAGCTCGACCGCTGCGCCGATCCCTTCGAGCGCGCGCGCCGTCTGCTCCCACGCCTGCGCCACACCGAGCGGATCGGCCGCGATCAGGCCGAGCTCGGGACAGCGGGCGAGCGCCTCGCCCAACGCCATTCCCGGCGCCACCCCGAACGCCTCCGCGGCCCCCGACACCGTCCCCACGCGCTGAGCGCCCCGGGGCATCGGGGCGATCGCAAGCGCCCGTCCCGCAAGCGCCTGCGGGCCGCCGGCAGCCACGACCAGCTCGAAGCGCGGCAGATGAACGCAGACGACCATATACGAACACATGTTCGCATATGGCCAGGACTACGTCCACCCCTCCTAGCGCCAACTGCTGTGGTAGCCGGCGCCTGCGACGCTGGACGAAGCTGCCGGCTCACGTGCTTCCCAGAAAGCCCCCTCCGGGGCTGCAGGCGCTCAGTCCATCGTCAACGGGCCCTCGGCCGACCCGTTGAGGAACTGCCGCACGAACGCATTGTCGGAGGAGAACATCCGCTCGGCATCGCCCGCCTCCACGATCCGCCCGCGCCACAGCAGCGCGATGTATTCGCCGATCTGCCGTGCCGAGGCGATGTTGTGGGTGACGACGATGTATGTACCCCCGTGCAGCTGGTGCATCTCCTGGATCAGGTCGCACAGCAGCGCCGTGCGCACCGGATCGAGGCCCGAGTCGGGCTCGTCGAAGATCACGATGTCAGGCTCCATCACGAGCGCACGGGCGAACCCGGCGCGCTTGCGCATGCCGCCGGAGAGTTGGTTGGGCATGTCGTCCATCGCCTCCGTCAGCCCCACGTCGGCCAGGCGATCGGAGACGATCTTCGCGATCTTCGCCTCGGAGAAGTCGGTGTGCTGACGCAGCGGGAACGCGACGTTGTCGAACACCGTCATCGACCCAAACAGCGCGCCATCCTGGAACAGCACGCCGACTTTACGCCGCAGTTCCAGCAGCTTCGGCATCGTCAAGCTCGGCACCGAGTCACCGTGCACGATGATGTCGCCGGAGTCGGGGAACATCAGCCCGATCAGATGCTTGATCAACACGCTCTTGCCCGTGCCCGAAGGGCCGAGCACGACCGTGATCGTCTCGTCGGGGATCGACACGTTCAGCCCGTTCAACACCGGCACTCCGCCCAGTCGCTTGTACACGTCGCGGCAGTGGATCGACCAGTTGCCCTCGGCCGGATCGGCCAGGTTCAGCTCGCTGGAGTGATACTGGAACAGCTCGTCCGAGCGCTCGACCGCCGTCCCACCTTGCGGGTCGAGCGATCCCCCCTCCGCGTCCCGTGGCATGCCGTCGGTCTCCACTCGCCCATACTAATCGCCCGCGCCTGCGCCATCAACCGCGGCTTCCACAACGGCTCGCTCGTGCAGATGGCTCGACACACGGGCGGCTCTGCCCGGGCCTCGCAGGCAACTCGGCCGACCCCCCCGGCAAACCGGCGCTTGACAATCCACTGCCAGCAAGTTTACGATATGGCGTCAGAAGCGGTTTATAGCTCGGGGGTAGTGCGGGGCCGGGCAGGAATGGAGGGAGGAGAAGGAGATGTTGGACCGTACCCGCAGGCATCTTGCCGTTGCGCCACCTGAGCAATCCGCGGCTCGCCGTGGCGATCCCCGCCGTCGCATCATCGACGCCCTGATCGCAACGGTCGCTCAGCGCGGCTATGACCGCACAACCCTGGAGCGAGTCCTGCACGTGGCCGGCGTGCCCGCGCCGGTCTTCGACGAGCACTTCGAGAACAAGCAGGACTGCTTCCTACAGGCGTTCGACGAGCTGATCGGCCGGCTCGAGTGCACGATGCTCGAGCGGATCACTCGGCCGCTGCCCTGGCCGGAGCGAGTCCGTGTGGGCCTTCAGACCCTGCTGTACGCGCTCGCCGGACATCCCGACGGGGCGCGCGTGGCGATGGTCGAGAGCCTCAGCGCCGGCGAGCCGGCGGTCGAGCGCCTGCGCTGCGCGCTTGCGAGCTTCGTCCCGGTCCTCGAAGAAGGTCTCGCACTGGCTCCCGGCACCGAGCATCTTCCGCCCCTGACCTCCGAAGCCATCGTCGGCGGCATCGCCGCGATCGTTCACCGCCGCGTGCTGGAAGGGCACACCGGCGAACTTCCCGCGCTGCTCCCCGACCTTCTCTACTTCGCCCTCATGCCCTACCTCGGCCACCACCGCGCGTTGAGCGCGGCCGGGCTGTCCGCGGCGGCATAACAGCTCCTAGTCAGAGCCTGTATTGCAATCGTTATACAGGCTCTGACTAGAGAGAGCCTTACGCGAGAGGTGTTTCTTGCAAGAGACCTTCTCCGAACGCGCTTCTATCCTGCTTCTTACTTCCCCCCGTACGTCGCCGGCGCAGACGGGTTGTATGTCACCTGCGGGAACTGGCTGGTCTTCCCGTTGAACGTAAACGGGCCCTGCTGGTTGCACGCCGGCGCAGGCACCGAGTTGCCGCTTTCCGGCGCATTGGCGACGTGGAACTGGACGATCTGTTCGATCAGGCTTTCGGAGATCGTTTCGTTCCCCGGACCGCTCACCGAGGGCACCGGGTTTGAGCACGCGCCGTCGCTAAAAACTTTCAAGCCGCCGTTCCCGAGCGCGCTGAACGCGCCGGGCTGGAAGTAGGGGTTCGCCCGGTTCGTGCCGATCCGCTGCGGATAGATCGCAAGGCTCTCCGGGCTCAACACCAGCATCGCGCGCAGATAGTGCTGCTGTGGACCCTGATTGGCGGTGTTGCTGTTGAGCGTATGGGCTTGGCTGGCCGCCGTGAGGTTGGCGAACAGAGCCTGCGCCTCGGGCACGTACTCACCCGCGTACTGCAGCAGCGGATCGAAGTTGTGCAGCACCGGCCTCACGTTTTCCAGCAACGGCACAGTGAGGTCGAGCTCGGTCTTCACGTCCGGCAGCCCCTGCTTGGCGGCCTGCGTCAGCGGCCCGAGCGATGTTAGAAACCTGTTGAACTGCGGCGCGAACGGCTTCACGGCTCCCACCAGGCCGCTGAGCTGGCGCTCGATCGGGCGGAACTGGTCGTAAAACGGGTTTGCGGCGGTGGCGAAGTTGTCGAGTTCTTTCAACGCGGTCCGTGAGTTGCGCTCGACCGCCGGCAGCACGCGGAAGGCGTTGGCGAACGCCTGACCGTTGGCGGCCGCCACATGGAAGGTGTGCTCGCTGTTGACGATCAGCCCTTCGAGCTCGTGATCGCGCCCGGCCAGCGCGTTGAACACCACTCCGGTGTTGTGCACCACCGCTCTGGTCGCGCCTTCCTGAGACGCGAGGATGCTCAGCAGTCGATTTGCGTGTTCGGCGAACGGTTCGAGCTCGGCGAAGTCGGCGTTGATGTCTTCTCCACGCCCGTTGATCCCTTCCGCCACCGACTGCTGCCACACCTCGAACGCGTGTCTCGTCTTGGGATCGAACGTCGAGAGGATGTCGTCGAGCGTCACCGAGGGTTCGACGTTGCTGTCCGCCAGTTGCCCCTCGTCGTGCAGGAACGGCCCGGTCTTCCCCTTGGGGATCAACTGCACGTAGGTCTCTCCCAGCAGCGTCTTCTGGCGCAGAATCGCATGCATGTTCGCCCGTATCGGCGCGTAGCGGCCGGCGATTTCAAGCGTCGCGCGGGTGCGGCCTTCCTTGCCGATTTTGACCGAGATCACATGACCGACGGCGACGCCCGAGATCCGCACGTCGGACTGTTCGGCCAACGCGAGCGCGCGCGGGAAGGCGACCGTCATGCGGTAGCCCTTCGGCTTCAACGGCAGCGGTCCGCCGAACGACTCCCACAGGAACATCAAGAGGCCGAAGCAGCTCAGCACGAACAGGATGATCACAAGGATGTTGCCTAGCGTAGGCGCTCGCTTTTGCATGGCTAGCGACCTCCCCCGTGCGCGTTGGCCTGTTTGGCGCGTGGGGTCGACGTGGCGCCCCCGGCAACGGTGTGAGCTGCTTGAGCGGCCAGGCCGGCTTGCAGACGCTGGCCGAAGACGTGATCGCTCAGCCCTGAGAACACTCCGCCGTGACCGCCCGCCGGCAACCGCAGACGGCCGCGCTCGCTCGCGGCGGCGCTGGTCGGCACACCGGCGCCCTGGCACGTAGCCTTGGACGGCGGGTTCAGCAGGCCGACCAGCAGGTTCACCGTCGGGTTGACTTCACCGGCCGCTTTCAGCAGCGGAGCGACTTCGCAGTTGAAGTAGACCAGGGTGCGGGGCAGCACGCCGTGAGCGTCGGCTGAGCTCACCGCGCTGTTGAGATCGTGCGAGCCCCAGTCCACGAAGAACAGGAAGCCCGCCTGCTTGGCGCCTGGGTTGTAGGCGAACTCGTTGAACAGTTCGTTGAGCACCGAGAAGCTCGTGGCGAGCTTCGGCAGCGTTTCGCTCAACTGTTTGGTGCTCGGCTGAATTTCGTTGATGACCGGCAGGATCTGGCGCGCGAACGGTCGGATCTGACTCTTGAAGATCGGCGTCGTCTTCCTGAAGAACGGCTGCGTCCGTTCCTGCGCGGGCCCGAGCGCGCTCGCGAACGGCCGCAGCTCTTTCAGCGTCGGGCCGAGCTCGTCCGCGGCGACCGCGAGCTTGCCCAGCCCGCTCTGCGTCTTGGTCAAGGCGCCGGGCAGCAGCTGCACGGTCTTCTGCACGTTCTGATCCTCTTCGCCGAACGTTTTGAACACCTCGTTCGAGGAGTCGACGAACTCGCTCAGCTGTTTGTCCTTGCCCCCCAGTGCTTCCACCAGCAGCCGGAAGTTGTGGATCGCGCGGGCGATGTTCGCCTGCCTGGCTTCGAGCGCTTGGCCGATCTCGGTCGCATCGCGCGTGATCGGATCAAAGCGCTTGAGCGTCGCCGACAGCGCCTTGCCGTTGTTCTTGAAGCCCTCGCCCGCCCCGGCCAGCAGCTCTCGCAGGTAGTCGCGCGTTTCGGCGTCGAACGCCGCCAGGAACTCTTCGAAGTTCTCATCCGGCGCGGTCTGTGACAGCGGGATCGTTTCGCCGCTGCGCAACCGCCCAGCCGACGACGTGCCGGGGTTGACCTCCACCGTCATATCCTTCAACTGCGTCTTCGGTCGTAGCAGCAACGTCGCGTTTTTGTAGATCCGCGCATACTTCTGCGTCACTTTCATCGTCACCACCGCGACCCCGTTGTCCAAGCTGACGCTCGCGATTTCCCCGATCTTCGCACCGGCGATCGTCACGGCCTGGCCCTGCCCCGGCGTCACCGCCTGGGCGGTCTGAAAGTCGGCTTTGAGCATGAAATAGTTTTTGCCCAGCACCGGCACCCAGCTCGGCAGCTTGAGGTTCTCGTGGGCCAGGATGTAGCCGCCGGTCACTGCCGCGAGCAGCACCATCGTCACGACCGCGATGAACGCGGTCCGATACCGCTCGATCTGGTCGCGAACGCTGAGGCCACCTTCGTGGCTGCCGGTGGGTGTCTCGGGCGCCATCAGGGGGCTCCGTCCGCGGGGCCCGATGCGAGGGGACCGTTGAATTCGGGCAGCTTCTGCGTGTAGCAGGGTACGAGCGGCTCGTACGGCGGCTCTTCCGCCGGGAACGCCGGGCTCGTGCCCTGCGGGGTCAGCGTGGCGTGGGCGAGCAGCGGTAGGCCTTTCAGTGTGGTGCCCTGAATCGACGCCGGCGCCGAGCGCACGGTATGCCCGCCGCTGCCGATCACGGTATGGAACATCGTGCCGTTGCCGTCGAAGCTCTGCCCGGCGCCAGCGAGGCCCGTCAGCGCATACCAGAACTCTTTGTAGGCTTCGACGCCCGACGTGTTCGCCCCGTCCTGAATCTTCGTGTTGGCGGCAGGATAGAACACGTTGGTCAGGCACTTGCTGAACAGTTCTTGTTGATGGAAGAACGCGGGCTGTTCGCTGAAGAGGCGGGACAGCGACGGCGAGGCGGCGGACAGTCCCGTCGCCACCCCGCCGATCTCGCTCGGCGCAAACGACGCGTTTACCTGTTCGATCCACGGCAGCCCGGCGGCGACCGTGGCGGGCGTCTGCTTAACCCCTGGGATGATGTCCAGGGCAAATTCCCGAGTGGGCGGCAGTGCGGCGTCGAGCGAGGTCAGCCCGCGATTGATCGAGCGCAGCCCGCCGGGCAGTCGTGCGACCGCGGCGCTCAAGCTCGACGCCTGGGCCGCGAATGAGTGGAAGAACGCGCTGAAGTTGGGGATCAGCTCGCTCAGCTGCTGCTCGTGCACATTCAACGCCGCCGTCACTTTGCCGATGCTCGCGACCAGCTTGGACAGATCGTGCGCTTCGGAGCCGCTTGTCGCCTGGGCGGCGATCCCGCCGCCGCGCAGCGCCGAGGGCGAGCGATGGTAGACCTGGTTGAACGCCTGCGCGCCTGTCAGCCCGCGCACTTCGGGTTCCTGTTCGGCGTCTTCGGCCGCGTTCGGCTTACGCGTCAAGCCATTCCCGAAGCCGACCAGGAAGTTCTGCAAGTTGGCGCGCGTGTCGGTGTTCAACGCGTCCAGCACCTGGTCGAGCTGTACCGGATTGGAGGTCTGCGTGATCGGCAGCGTCGCTCCCGAGGAGAGCGTCTTCGCGGAGGGACTGCCGGGCTGCAGTTCGACGAACCAGTTGCCTTCCAGGAAGGTCCGCGGGCGGATCTTCACGGTCGCATCGGAATGGATCGGCAGTCCGCCCGATTCGATTTCCATCGTCATCACGCCGGTGTCGCCCACGCGTTCGATCGCGCTGACCTTGCCGACGTTGACGCCCGCGATGCGCACCGGCGACTTGGGATGGACGTTGAGCGCGGAGGAGAACGCCGCCTTCAAGCGGAAGCCGTGTTTGAACGGGATGTGCTTGGTGAACCCGAAGAACGCGGCGATCGCCACGATCACGAGCAGCACGGCCCCGAAGCGGACCGGGTTTGTCCGCTGCAGCAGTTCGACGACCGGCACTTCCTGATGGCGACGCCACAGACGCAAGCGGCTCATGACTTCTTCTTCCCCTTCTTCGCGACCGGCTGCTTCTTGCTCTTCTTGACGGCCGGCTTCGCGGGGGTGGGTTTCGTCAGGCCCAGCGCTTTCAGCGTCGCGCTCGAGTAGGGCACTCCGAACAGGCTTTCGTTGCGGCTGGTCACTTCGTGGTTGTTGCCGGTGTTGCCGGGCACGTTGCCGATCACGGCTTTCCCGGGCAGATAGGTCTCGTTGCCCGCTTCGCAAATTCCCGCGGGCTGGCCGGGGCCGGAGACGTTGGGATAGGGGTTCACGTGCAAATGGTCGTCGTCGATGATCGCGCTGCTGTGGAACGGATGGTCGACCGACGGGCCGTTCGCCGGGGCCGAGGAAGGGTAGCCCTCGTTGTTGGGTCCGTCGGGGGAGAGCACGACGGAGGCGCGAGCCACCGTGCCCACGCCGACGTTCTCCGACAAGGTGCTCGCGAAGTTGCGCAGCGCGAGCGTCAGATAGTTGCACTGGGCCTGCTCGGGGGCGAGCCCGGCGACGATCGGGGTGCCGATGCCCGCCGTCTGGGTGAGGTCTTCCAGGCCGAGGTTGACAACCGGATTCTGAGCGAATCCCCGCAGCGCCTGCGCCGCGGAAGCCAAACGCGTGTTCA
The DNA here is from genome assembly GCA_036501315.1 of Solirubrobacteraceae bacterium. Taxonomy (GTDB): domain Bacteria; phylum Actinomycetota; class Thermoleophilia; order Solirubrobacterales; family Solirubrobacteraceae; genus Palsa-744. Next base: position 16,151 of record DASYAM010000015.1, on the reverse strand, counting down.
ACGCGGTCGCGGCGCTGAGGTTGACGGCGCCGACGGCGATTGCGTTGCCCAGGGGCCTGGCGGAGGTGCTCAACCCGCTCGCGCTCGGGCGCAGCAGATGCATGAACTCAGCGCTCTTGTTCACGAAGGATGCCGTCGAGATGAACGAGTGGGTCGCTTCTTCGAGCGCCGGCGGGCCGCCCACGATCGCCTGTTCGAGCGACGGCGCGACGCTCGCGAACGCCGTAAAGAACGTATCCAGATCGCTGAAGCCTTCGGCGTTGGCCTGAGCCACCGGGGCGGTCTGCGACGCGGCGCGGTCCAGCGCGACGAACAACTCGCGCAACCCCGTCTGCGGGGAGGCGAGGTTGTGCAGTACCGGGACCGCATGGTTGAGCAGCGGTCGCAGCGTCGAGATCGTCTGGTTGAGCCCCAGCCCGCGCCCCGCCACGCCGTCGCCGAAGTTGTTCAGGTTCACCTGGTTCGCGGTCCTCGTCTTCTGATCAAACATGTTGAAGAATTCGTCGATGTCCACGGGTTCGCGCGTCTGGCTCACGGGAATCGTCGCGCCCGCCTTCAGCGTCTGGCGCGCAGAGCCCTTTTCCAGTTCGAGATACTTCAGGCCGATCGCCGAGACCGACTGCACTATCGCTTTCGTATCGACCGGCAGCGGCTCGACGCTCTTTTCGAGCTTCAGGTCCGCGATCACCGCCACGCGCCCGGTCTTGGGGTTCTGGTGAAGTCCCAACGAGCTGATGATGCCGACGCGCGAGCCCGCGATCCGCACCTGGTTGGCTTTCTGCAACCCCGACGCCTCCGGCAGCGCCACCTTCAGGTTGTACGTCGGCACGAACGGCAACCCGTTGTTCGCGTTGTATGACAAGAACACCGCCACGACCACGATCAGCGTCGTGACCGCGCCGATCAGCAGCGGGTTGGAAGCGAGCGATCCGCGACGCCGGTTCATGGCGTCTCCGATGGGTCGCAACTCAAGATTTCATTGTCGGTGAAGGGCGATGAGCCGTCCGCCGCCGGCTGCGTCGCCGCGCCCGGGCAGCGGCGCAGCTGACCCGTCTTGAGACCTTCCAGCCCCTGTTGCGGGCTCGCCGGCGTGAGCTTGTCGTTGGCGCCCACCTTGAAGTCCGCGACGACCGGGCTGATGCGCGCGTAGTGGCCGTTGGCGTCGTAATAGGCGGTCGTCTGGCCGAAGTCGCGCGCCAGTCCCTCGAGGTCGGGCGAGTAGGGCCCGAAGATCGAGGTGATCGGCACCGATTCCTTGAGCGCGGTGACACCGGCGGGAGAGCCCGTGGACAGCGTCTGCGCGAGCGCCGGCAGCGCGCGGACGGCATCGGTGAAGTCGTTGTCTGGGCCCGGCCGGCTGAACGCCGTGGCGAAGTTGCCGACCACCGGCGTGCCGTTGCCCACCAGCGAGTGCAGCCGTTCGAAGAACAGCGCGAGCGTCTTGGTGTTGGGCTTGGATACGTCCACCAGCTGCTTGAGCGCGCTCAGCGTCGATGGCAGGTTCACGAACGTGCGGTTGCTGTGGCGCAGGGCGACGGGCAGTTCTCGCAGCGCGGACCCCAAGCTCGCCTGCTGAGAACCGATCGCCTGGAAAGTCCTGTCCGCGTTTTCGACCAGGTCCGTGAGCTTTTCGCTGCGCGCGCCGATCGTGCTGGTGGCCTTCGCCGTTTCGACCAGGAAGCTCGTGAACGTCGGCTGGTCGCGGGTGAGCTCGGCAAAGATATGGTCGGTGGCGGCAAACGAAGGTGCGAAGTATTCGGTCGCCAGACCCAAGTCCTTGCCCGCGCCCGCGTACTGTTCGGCCGACCCCTGCAGTACCTGCTGCAGCCCCTTGCGCGTCTTTGGGTTGAGCGTGTTGAACAGCTGATCGAGATCCACCGCCCCTTCGGTTGAGCCGGTCGGCAGGGTCGCGCCGGACCCGAGCTTGGGACGGTTGTTCGGGCCCGGCGTGAGCGCGATGTAGCGGTTGGCCACGCTCGCCAGCGAGGGCACCCGGATCTGGGCCGTCGTGCCTTCGTGAAGCGGCGCCAGCGGCGAGTTCACCTTGATCGTGACCCGCGCTTTGAAGTCGGGCGTCAGGACGATGTTCGTGATCGTCCCCACCGGCACGCCGCCGACCTGGACCTGGTCACCCAGGACGAGCTGGTCGGCTTCGGGGAACACCAGTTGGTAGCTGTCTCCCCCGCCCCCGGCAAATAGGAGATAGGCGACGATCAGAACCACGAGCGCAAGCGCGCCGATGGCGATCAGCCTGGGCGTGACGGGCCGGCGCGAGCGCACGACCGCCGACCCGGGAGGATCAGCGGCCGCGGGAGGACCGGGAGGGTTAGCGACCGCCACCGACTCCCCCTTCGCCCGTGGAGGACGTGCTCGATGTGTCCGGGATCGCCGCGGCCGACGGACGGCCGGCCACCGTGGGATCCGGGATCTCACCCAGGCGGGCGATCAGCTTGATCCACTCATCCGGCGTCAGCGTCTGGTCCAGGGCTCCGGCGGTATGCGCAAGGCTCACAGCGGGCAAGGCGCTAAACGAGAGACGAATGTCATCGCGCGCGGACGGCTCGGCAAGCGCACCGGCGGCGCCCGGATAGCTCATCGCGCTCACGATTCGCCGCGGCCGCGAGGCACCCTGCAACGTCAGCAGCTTGCGCACCGTCGTGTCTGCGATCGAGCCCGGCCCCTGGTGGCCTGCGATTGGGGTGCCGTTGACCGCGACGATGTCAAGCGCGTCGCCGCTCGAGCGCGCGACCGCGTTGCCTTCCGTCGCCGGCGCCGCGCGACCGCAGCGAAGACCCGACACGGTGGGCTTCAGGCCTGACACCGACAGGAACTCGAGCGTCGCCAGCAGACGCCTGTCAACCCGTCCGGTCTGCACATCAGCTTTCCCACACCTGCCGAGATGGATGCCCGAGTCGTGCAGCACCTGCGGCTCGAGCTGGGCCTGTGACTCCAGCAGCACCTGACCCACCGTCGGCGAGGTCGCAAGGAACGGGTTCTCGCCTTTGGCCCGGAAGATCGAGGTGTTCTCCAGCGCCACCCATCCGTCGAGGATCGGCTTGGGATCGATCAGCGGCGCGCCCGCCCCGGCCGGGCGGATCTGGAAGAGCATGTGCGGCTGCGCCTCCCCCGCCGCCACGGCGGATGTGCCGCCGGCGCCGACGTGACCGAGCACGGTGCCCGCGAGAACCTGCACGCTCGCGCGCAGCCGGTGCAGGTAGACGTCGTCGGAGCCTGCCCTGAAAACCCTGACCGTGCCCCGCGGCGCCGTCCGCGGCGAGGCGAGCTTCCGCGCAGGCGTGGCCGGCGCGAGCGCGGGTATGCTCGGCGCCGGTTCAAGCGCAGCGGGGGCGCCCAGCGCGAAGCCCGACACGGCAGCCCCTTCAGACACCGGCGAGCGCGGCTGCGCGCCGGCCGTCGCGGGACCGCTCGGAGCGGGTTCGCTCGCTCCCTCAGGCTGCGCTATGCGCGTGCTGACCGTCGTGTGCTCATGCGGCTGCAGCACCGGATACAGATTGGCCACGCTCCCCAGCTGCGCGTACACATATGTGTTGCCGAACGCGTCGCGTAGCGAGACGAACCGGCCGAGCGAAGGCGAGTCGCCGATCTGCACGATTTCGCCGTCCTGCGTCGCGATCACCGGCGCGCCCACCCGCGTGTAGATCGTCGTTCCGACGAGCGTCTCAGACGTCCGCTCCCCCGACCCACTGCCGCCGCCGGCGGATACAGTCGCGAAGCCGTCGCTGAAATGCGAGGGGGCGTGCACCGGGAAGCGCGCCTCGGTCAGCCCCGTGACTGCGCCGAGCAGTTCCGGTGGGGTGCCGCCGAGCAGCTGGGCGCGCAGCGTCACCGAGTCGACATACGCCGCGGAGTGGTTGTAGGAGAAGACCGCTGCCTTGATGTTCTGATCTCCGCCGGCCGCGCGCAGGTAGCGCGCAGCCGCGAAGATTGCGTCGGCTGGGTTGTAAGGGTCCTTGAACCCGTCCCCGTTCGCATCGACCCCGTACTGTTCCCACTCGGCCGGCAGAAACTGCATCCACCCCTCCGCCCCGGCGCTCGAGACGCTCAGGTCGCGTCCGTAGTCGGTCTCCACCTCGTTGATCGCCGCCAGCACCTGCCACGGGATCCCGTAGGCGGTGCCGGCCGCCTGATAGATCGGCAGCAGGAATGGCGGGATGCGAAAGCTTTCGATGAAGAACCCCGGCACTCCCGAGATCGGCGATCCGAGCGTGAGCGGCAGCGGTGGTGTCAGCGTGGAGGGCGAAGGCGCGGAATGCTTGGCGTGCGCGAGCGTCGAGGCAGGCGCTTCGGCCGATTCTGCGCCCCCCTTTTCCTTGGCGCCTGCGCCGGGAGTCGATTCGCCGTTCGACCTCTTCGCATGCGCGTGACCCGAGCTTTTAGGCGCGCCCGACGTGTTCCCTTGCGCGTGCTGAGACTGCACCTGTGGGATCGCCACTCCCGGCGTTTCGGAGCTTTCCGGGGCCGTTGACGTCGTGGTCGGCGGCATGGTCGGCGGAGTCGCTTCGGTGGTCGAGGGGACCGGCGCTGACGACGGGGTTTCGGGCGAAGTCGTGGTTTCGGCCGCCGGGCTGGTTGGAGTGGACGCAGCCGGTTCCACCGCAAAGCTCGACACCGGCGCCAGCGCCAGCACCAGCGCGCCCGTGGTCAACGGAAGCAGAAGGCGGATGGGCAGGTGTCGTCGCATGGCCGTCATCTCAGTTGCCGAGCAGGTAGTTGAGCAGCATCCCGCCCGCTTCGGAGCCTTCTGCCGCAGGCGTGTAGTAGGTGGTGCCCGCGCTCGAGCCCCCCACCGGATTGGCGCTCTGCGCAGACCCGCCCCCGGCCGCGGACGTCCCGCCGGGCGAGCCCGTGCCTGTGATTTCGCCGGCGCTCGGCGCAGAGCCCGGATATTTGGCGAGCGCCTGCGCCGGCGTGGAGCCGTCGAGGACCGCCAGCGTACGCGCCATCACCAGGCTGGTGGTGGCGGGATTGGGCTTGCCGGCAGAGGCGGTCTTTGCTTCCGAGCCGGTCGTGCTGAAGAGCTTGGCGGTACATCCCGGCGCCGGAGTGATCACGTAGGTCACGCACGCCTTGACCAAGCCTTCTCCACGCAGGAAGTGGCCGAGCGAGTCATAGCCGTTCACCGACCCCGAGCCGAGGAACACGAAGTCCATGAAGCGCTCCAAGCCGCCAGTGGAGCGCAGGCTGGAGAGCAGTTCGGCGAGGCTGCTGCTGAATGGCTTGCCGGTGCTGCCCAGCGCCTGCACGCGTTTGAGCAGCGGCTGGGTCGCCGCGATCGCCGGTCCGGAGGACTGCGCGGTCTGGCCGAAGGTCGTGAAGAACTTGGTCGAGCTGTCCGAGAACGCTCCCAGGTGGGTGAACGCCTTGTTCAGGCCCGGCGCCGCTATGCCGAGGTTGGCAAAGGCCGGCGCCGTCTGGTCGGCGAAGCGCCCTAGACGTTCCATCGCCGGTCCGAGCTGTTGCAGGAAGGCGGGGAAGTCGGCCAGGTTGCGCTTGAGCGCCGCGCTGTGCTCGGCGGTCGCCGTAGCGACCGTGGCGCTTTGACCGATGAAGTCGGCCACCCGGTCGCGAACCGCGGCGAACGGCGCCAGGGCCTTGTCGGAGTCTGTGGCGAGTTTCGCGAGCACGTGGTTCTCGCCGGCGAGGATCGAGAGCACCTTGCCCAGTTCCTGCAACGCAGGATTGGCGCGCTGTACCACCTCGTTCAGGTCGCTTCCCCGCCCCGCCAGGCCCGCGCCGAGCTCGTTGATGATGATCGCCAGGCGTTCGCTCTCGGGCCGTCGCGTGATGTCCTGCAGCAGGTCCACGTCGACCGGGCTGTGCGTATCGGTCACCGGCAGCAGACGATCGCCCGCGCCTTCCTGACCGTGGGGGATGACCTTCAAGGACGGTGGCAACGGCGTGCCTTCGACGCGGGGCTGGGTTGGCAGGCAGTCGACGAACTTCTCGCCGATCAGCGCCTGAGGACGGATCGTGCAGCTGGCATCGGCGCGAAAATCCTTGAAGCCTGGGTTTTCGATCACGATCGTGACCGCCGCCTGTGCCTTTGGCGTTGGTTCGACAGCCTTCACCTTGCCGACGTTGACGCCGTCGACCTTGACGTTCTCGCCGGGGATGATGTTGCCGGCGTCGTCGAAGATCGCGCGGACTGTATAGCCCCCGCTTGAGCCCCCGGCCGAGGTCGCGAGCAGCACGACCGCAACCAGCGCGACCACGCCCACGACGCCGGCCATCCAGGCCGCTCCTCTCCTCCACCTTCCGGTCTGCTGCGTCCTCAACCCGAACCTTCCTTGCAATTCAACAGCGAGGCGGGCGACCCCACCCATACCCTGGGGCCGCCCGTAGCGCTTTCGCTCCGGTCGAGCTCACGCCCTCGTCGAGGGCATGAGCTCGCCGCTGTCAGCTACTTCTTGGGGCACGGCGCCTTGTATTCCGCCGAGGACGTTTCGCCTGTCGCGAAGGTGATTTCCGACTTCAAGGGGAAGCCGCCCTTCGGGCACTTCTTCGGCAGCGTCACATACGAGACCGTCTTCTTGCCCTTCTTATAGGCAGCTCCGACCTTGATGTCGAACCCTTCGGTAGACACCGGCGGTGCGCCGGGCACGGAATCGACGATCTGCACAGCGCCCGTGAACTTCAAGCCGTAGGGAGGGCTGGCTGCGCTGAAGCCTCCCTTGGCGACCAGCAACTGGGCCGAGATCGGCGAAGCGGCGTTAGCGTAGAACTGCAGGCCACCGCCGGGGGCAAAGAACCCCTGCAGAGTCGCGTTCTCTTTGACCAATTCGCCACCGATCGGGTCGACGACGGCAGCTGTGCCGATCGGGCTCGCCTGCGACTTCTTCGGACAGCCGCTCGGGCCGATGTTTTCAAGCGTGGCCGGCGGGCACGTGACGAACCCAGCGGAGTTGATCTTCACGCCGGCGGGCGAGTAGACCGTGACGCCCGTGATCTGAGATGGGACGCCCCCGGTCGATTCGGTGCCTTTGATCGTGTACTTGAATTCCACGGCGGCACCTGCGCCGAGGATGTTGCCCGTGCCCGGGAAGCCCGAGATCGGGACGGCCTTTGCGAACAGCGTGACCGTCGGGGCTGCCGACGCGACGGCCGGTAGGCCCAGGGCGGCAAGGCCGAGCAAGGCCAGGCAGGTGGATGCTCTGCGCATCAGATTCTCTCCTCTGTTGATGGACAGGTCCGCCTCGATCCGGGTAGCTCCGGATCCATACCGGTCCGGCGACATCGAGATCTCCGACGACCCACGCCGGAGAACAGTGGCGATTTCTAGGCCAACCTTATCCGTATCGGCCGATGGGTTCAAGTTCGAACACGCTTGCGGGCAGCCGCTTGCACCACACTCCCTGTCTGCAAGCTGGCCATCCAGCCAGACCAAAACAGCCCGCTGACGTGGGAATTCTCCCGACATTCCGAACCGTCAGGTTGAGCAAGAGGGTTATGGTTGATCAAACGCTCGCGCTAGCCGAGCTTTCTTCCGCTGCACCTCAACCGGCCGACAGCTCGAGCTCCTCGCCGCCGAAGCGCACGCCGAGCGGCTCGAGGATCACCTGCCTCGGCCCCTCCTCGACGCGCCCTGCGAGGAGCGCCGCGAACCCCAGCTCCGAGGCTATCTCCACGACCGACTCGCCGCCACCACGCTCGCAGTAGACGGCGTAGCCGCAGCCCATGTTGAACGTCGAGTACGCCGCGTGCGGGTCGAGCTCCGCCTCAGCCACCAGGAAGCTCAGCACCTCGGGCACCTCGGGCAGCTTGTCGATGCGATATGTGAGCGGCTTGACCGGACGCATCAGCTTGAGCAGGCCATGGCCGGTCACATGACTCAAATACGTGAGCGCCGCCTCGCTCTCAAGCAGCGCCGCGACAAGCGGGACATACATGACCGATGGCTCCAGCAAGGCCTCTCCCAGCGTCGCTCCGCTCGGCAGGGCCGTCTCATAGCCGCTGTCCAGCCGTCCCGCTACGAGCCGCGCGAGCGAGGCGCCGTTGGCGTGCAGACCGCTCGAGGCGACGATCACGATCTCATCTCCCGCGCTCAGGTCCGCTCCCAGGATCGGCGCGCGGCCCGCGGGCATCGCCCCGACGGCCGCACCCGCCAGCTCGATCTCCTCCGTCGCGAGCAGGCCCGGCAGCGACGGCGACTCTCCCCCGCCCCACGTGCAGCCGGCGTCGTCGCACGCCCGCCGCCAGCCGTCGATGAGCGCCGCGGCGCGCTCGCCTTGGCGATACCACTCCGAGGAGCCGGTGGCGAAGTAGGCGTTCACGACGAGCGGCAGCGCTCCGACGCAGCAGAGGTCGTTCAGGATCGCAGCGACCGTGTCATAGGCGACATCGCCGAAGCGGTCGATCCCCTGCCGCTCGAGCACGCGCCGAGCGATCATCGACTTCGTGCCAAGCCCCTCGACGACGAACGCAAACGTCCGTCCGTCGAGCTCGAACACGAAAGCCGGCTCGCCGCGCGAGGCGTCGAGTGCGTGACCGCCTCTCGCCGACAGTAGTGCTGATGTCGAAAGGGCCGCGGTCATCGCCAGCCGCTTGCCCGCGTCGAGCGTCTCGTAGTCGACGCCGGCAGCGCGATAGCTGGTGGACCGCGCACCGTCGTGACCTGCTCCCGCTTGCGTCATCGGCGATGATCCTACGGACCCCGGACTTCTAAGGCCGTTGCCACCAGCGAGGAGAACCGATGGACTTTCAACCAAGCGAGCACTGTGCGGAGTTCAAGGAGCGCCTGATCGCGTTCATGGACGCGCACGTCCACCCCGCCGAGGCCGTCTACGAGCGCCAGTTGCACGACTCCGGCAACCCGCATTTCCAGCCGCCGATCATGGAGGAGCTCAAGGTGCGCGCGCGCGAGGCCGGGCTGTGGAACATGTTCCTCCCCGACGCCACCCACGGGGCGGGGCTGTCCAACAGCGACTACGCGCCGCTGGCGGAGATCCTCGGGCGCTCGCACATAGCTTCAGAGGCATGCAACTGCTCAGCGCCGGACACAGGCAACATGGAGGTGCTCTTCCATTTCGCTACCGACGAGCAGAAGGAGCGCTGGCTGATGCCGCTGCTCGACGGCGAGATCCGCTCTTCCTTCGCGATGACCGAGCCCGACGTCGCCTCCTCTGATGCGACCAACATCGAGCTCAGCATCGCTCGCGACGGCGAGGACTACGTGCTCAACGGCCGCAAGTGGTGGACCTCGGGCGCTCTGCATCCCCACGCTCGCGTCATGATCGTGATGGGCAAGACCACGACCGAAGGCTCGCGCTACAAGCAGCAGAGCATGATCCTCGTACCGCTCGACACGCCGGGCGTCGAGATCGTGCGTGGGCTGCCGGTGTTCGGCTACCAGGACCAGGAGGGCCACGCCGAAATCGAGTTCTCCGACGTGCGCGTGCCCGCCGCCAACCTGATCGGCGCCGAGGGCGACGGCTTCATGATCGCCCAGGCCCGTCTCGGCCCGGGGCGCATCCACCACTGCATGCGTGCGATCGGCGCCGCCGAGCGCGCCCTGGAGGCGATGTGCGCCCGCGCGGTCTCGCGCGTCACCTTCGGCCAGCCGATCGCGATGCGCGGCAACATCCAGGACTGGATCGCCGAGTCGCGCATCGAGATCGAGATGGCGCGCCTATTGACCCTCAAGGCGGCCTGGCTGATGGACACGGTTGGCAACCGCCACGCCCGCATGGAGATCGCGGCGATCAAGGTGGCCGCTCCGAATATCGCCCTGAAGGTCATCGACCGGGCGATTCAGGTCCACGGCGGCGGCGGCGTCTCAGACGATACGACGCTCGCGTGGGCCTACGCTCACCTGCGCACGCTGCGCCTGGCCGACGGTCCCGACGAGGTCCATAAGCTGTCGATCGCCCGTCGCGAGCTGATGCCATACGTGCCGCGCGAGGAGTAGAACACCTCTGCAGAACACCCCGCCTGCAGAACACCCAGCCGCACAACGCTCCTTTGCAGCGCTTTCAGCAGATGGAACGTCCTTGGTAGCAAGAGCATTCGCGGTCGGGAGCTGCTTCAGCCGCTCGGCGCGCCCGGCTCAACCAGCCGGACCAGCACCTCGACGATCTGCGGGTCGAACTGCGCCCCGGCGTTGTCGCGCAGCTCGGCGATCGCGGCCGTCAGCCCCATCGCCCGCCGGTAAGAGCGGGTGGTCGTCATCGCGTTGAACGCATCGCAGGCGGAGACGATCCTCGCTTCGAGCGGGATCTCCGTTCCGCGCAACCCATCCGGATAGCCCCCGCCATCCCAGCGCTCGTGATGAGAGCGCACGATCTCACCGACCTCGCGCATGAAGCCGCCTACCCGCTCGAGCATTTTCTGACCTTCGAGCGTGTGCGTCTTGATGATCGCCCACTCGCGCTCGTCGAGCTTACCCGGCTTGTTGACGATCTCCTTCGGCACGGCGATCTTGCCGACGTCATGCAGCAGCGCCGCGAACTCCACGTTGCGCCGCTCCTCGGCATCCAGCTCCAGCTCGCCAGCGACGTCAAGCGCCAGACGCACGACGCCCTTGCAGTGCTCGCCGGTATACGCATCGTCGGCCTCGACGACGTCGCCCAGCACGAGCGCCGTGCCACGATAGGCGTCGTTGAGCTCGACCAGCTGCTCCAAGCGGGCGTGACGCTCCTGGGAGAACCACCTCAGCACAGCGAACAGCGGTGCGATCAGCAGCACGGCCCAGCGATGCGTGACCGCGGTGAGCGCGATCGCGAGGCCCAGCGGTGCCAAGGCCAGGTCGATCAGGTAAACCTGCCGTACCTCCTCGGCCAGCTCGCGCAGCGTGAGGCCGTCGCGCAGGCGCTCGCGCGCCGCGTTGGCGGTGAAGTCGCACACGAACTGAGCCACCAATGCCAGCAATAGGATGGACCAGCGGCCATTGGGATCGTGATCGTGCGCGAGCAGCAGCACGAGCGCCGGTCCGAGCGCGAACCAGCTGTTTCCCGGCACAGTCAACATGCGACTGGCGGGCACGCGCCCCCCGAGGATCGCCGGCGCCATTCCGAGTGCGAGCGCCAACGCCACCAGGAGGGGCACGAATGCTGTCGGCAAGGCGAACAGCATCGGCACGAACACCGCCTGAGTTGGAACGGTGAAGCCCGCGCCGATGTCGAACCGCACGTGACCGGCCATCGCGACGCTCAGCACGTACAGCGCCACCATCGGCAGCGACAGGCCACGGTCCTGGCCACTCAGCAAGGCGAGCGCGACCGCAGCGACGAGAAAGCCGGCGCCGACCAACGCCTCGCCCCGGCGCTCGGCGGCGACCATACGCTGCGTCCGGCCGGCAAACGATGCGCGCACGCGCTCGGATTCGATGAGAGCGTGAGCAGACATAACCTCCTCCGCATATCGTCATCCGGGTGCCGCGACTACACCCACGAGCGGCCACCACGATCGATCGCCCCCATGACAGCGACACAAATCTCTGCTATCGGAATTATCAGCGCATGAAAACGGCGATCGCTACAACGATCGTCCACAGCCCTTCCCTAAAGGTGCTTCGTGCTACATGCTGCTGTCCGTCGGATAACCAGACTGAAAAAGGCAAACCCGTCGTGAGGCGGGGACGCAAAGCCAGAGGTCTCGAATACGAGATAGCTCGGCCGCCAGCGCGAACACCACGCACGGAGGCCCATTGTGTTCTCAAACCCGTTTCGAGTCCCAGTCGCGAGCTCCGCGGCGGTCGCGGTGATCGCGTGCCTCGCCGTCGCCTTGCCCGCCACCGCGGCACAGGCGGCTGCCACGAGCACGACACCGCCAGCCAAGACCTCCACGGCCACAACGTCGCAGAGCAGCACCTCGAGCGCGGCCGCCACGTGCGCAGCGTCGGCGCAGAGCCAGCCGTTTCTCAAATGGGGCGACTCGAGCTCCTACGGCCTGGTCGCGGGCGGCGATTTCGAGGGCTCGCTGTCGGGCTGGACGCTCTCTCACGGGGCGGCACAGGTGACGGGAAGCGAGACCTACGGCGTAACTGGATCGGTGGGCAAGTACTCGCTGGCGCTGCCATCCGCCGGTTCCTCCGTTCAGTCGCCGTTCACGTGCGTGACCGCGAGCGATCCGACGTTCAGGTTCCTCGCGCGCAGCGAAGGCACAGCGTCGAGCGTCACCGTCGCCGTGGCCTACCAGACCCCGCTCGGGGTGATCGCGGTGCCTGTAGGCACGATGACGCCTGGCGGCAGCTGGCAGCCGGCGGCCGCGATGCCCACCGGCGCGGCCATCGCGGGTGCGCTCTCCGCCAACGGGACCGCCCAGATGGCGTTGCGCTTCACGGCGCTCAGCGGTGCATCGCGCATCGATGACGTGTTCGTCGACCCGCGCATGAGATAGAGGCTTGAGAGGGAGATGACAGAGTCCTCCGACACCGGCGCGGACGCCACACGGAGAGGGATGGACAGGGAGGTCCGGAGCACAGGGCCGGCGGGAGTGAGCGCCCGCCGGCCCATCGCTCGGACAGCCACTTCCCAACACGGGACCCATGCCCGCTCGATGCAGACGCCGGATAGGGCCACCGGCGGACAGGGCCACCGGGCTACCAAGGCTCAGCGCTGCTAACCGGGCTACCTAAGGCTCGGCGCCGCTAGCGACCAAGCACTCGCACGAGCTCGCGGGCCTGCCCGCGCAGACCGCCGAGATGCTCGCGCACGTCGGCGATCCCGGCCCGTAGCTCCGCGTCTCCGACTTCCACCGGCAGCATCGAGTCCTGCAGCGTGGCGAGCTCGCCGTCGGCCTTCTCGACCGCTTCGATCGCGCTGTCGATATTGCCCTTCGCACCGCCCGACGGGGCGCCGGGAGGCCGTGGCTCGAAGCTCCTGCCAGGCAGATTGACGCGCTCGGCAAACGCCGAGTACACGCGCTGAGCGCGCCCATAGGCCGTGCGTACAGGCCGGAACAGCCCCTCTTCGAGCCGCTCGCCGGCGTGTTCGTCCAAGTGCTCGTACGCCTCCCCCAGAGAGGCCAGCGCGAACCCGAGTTCGTCGATCGCTCCGGCGATGGAGTCGAGCAGCTGCTGCCTTCCCGCGAGAGTCGTGTACGCCATTAGTGATCAGGGTAGAGCCTTGAACGTTTCGAGCAGCCCCTTGAATGTGCTCGAGACTCGCGCTAGTGCCCGACCCGTTTCCTGTACAGCTCCTGGGCGCGAAACGCCAACTCGTCGAAGCTCACGTGTAGACCCTCGCACAGCTTGAGCATGGTGCTGAACGTCGGGTTGCCCTGGCCACGGATGAAAGTGCCGATCTGCTTTTCATCCAAGCCCGAGTCGGCGGCCACGGTATCAAGCGTCATAGATGCGTCTTCAGCGATCACCAACTCGATCGCCTGACCCAGCGCGGCGTGGTTCAGGCTGCGGGGCTTGGCGGTCCTCGGGCGTGCCATGGCCGCAGCCTTACTCACTCTCGAAGCAGGTGTTAGGGCATATACGTGGAAACCCGACGATGACAGTTGTCGTCATCCCAATTTGGGAGCTTTTCTTGCCCGAGAGCAGACACGATGATGCAAACCTGCGTGGCCTCGCGCGGGCCGTTCGACGAATGCGAGAAGAGCTGGGCATGAGTGCCGAGGCGCTGGCCGATGCCACTGACATGGGCCGCCAGCGTATCGACGCGCTCGAGGACGGGCGCCTCGACCCGACTTACGAGCAGCTGCTGGAGCTTGCAGAGGGCCTCGATACACAGGTGTCCGTTCTGGTCGCGCTTGCCGCCCGGCTCAAGGGATCGGGGGAGCCCTAACAATCGGGCGGCTGACGTGGCTCGACAAGCTCGCGCGATACGCCCATCGCACACCGGCCAGGCGAGTTGCCGGCGTCGCAGGGTTCCGGCCGGGATACAGGCGGCGCAGCGGGTGCGCATGCGCGTCAAACAAGCAGCTAGCCTGCCGACTGCAGATGCCGAACGGTCTCGCCGGATATCACTACGACTACAACGACCGCTTCGCAGCTCCCCGCGCTGCGAGCGACGACCGCACCCCCGAGCAGTGGGCGCGGGCGGTCTTCGAGGACGCGCCGCGGCCCGTGCGCTGGCTTCTCATGAGCGGCTTCCGCTACGGACTCGGCCTCAGATTCGGTCCCCGCCCCTCGTCCGAGCACGTCCTCGGGTGGGCGATCATCGACAGGTCACCCGACTCCCTCACGGTCGAGTCGCGCTCGTGGTTCCTCACCTCCCGCCTTGTCTTCCGGATCGAGGCCACATGTCTCACCCAATCCACGTACGTCTGCTACGACCGACGGATCGCGGCGATCATCTGGCCACCCGTGTCGCTCCTCCACCGCCAGATCGTGCCGCGCATAGTGCAGCACGCGGCCAGACGAGCCAAGCGCCACGTCCCGTGACCTGATCGACATCACAGAAGGCCTCCTCTTCCCGCGCCGGCTCTACTCGTCATCTTCCGACTGCGGCTCAACATCAAGTGTGGTCCTACCTCGCGAAACACTAACTCCTGCAAGCGCAAAGGGCCCTCCAATGCCGAGATGGCAGTTCTATCTCCTTTCGGCAGCAGCTCTAGCTCTCTGGCATTTGGTGACAAACGGCTTACTTAGTCAGCAGGCGCATTTGCAGTCGGGCGCTCCTCAAGAACCGTTCCCTCCAAGTCAGGGACGAGCAGGTACCACTCGTCACTCGCGAAGGGACGTCCTCCAAATCTCTGAAATATTGACCATTGCAGATTGCGCGCATGCTCAAGCAGATCGCGTGCATGCTCAAGCGCGAAGTCGAGTCGTGTCACAACCTCCTGCATACTTGGAACGTGCGCTCGGGATATTGCTCCTAGGGCATCAGATTGCTGACATGGTGGGCCTGCATCAGATGAACAGCGATCGCGTTCATCCCGTTGGATTTTGGATTCGGCCGGCCGCCACCCCACGCTTGATCCATCAGGCCACAGCGAGGACACTCAAACGTAAACGCTTGCTGGCCGTTGTCGTCGGTTACCTCGATCAGATGGGTTTCGTAATGCGCCCATTTCGCTGCGTCATCGACTTGCTCTGCGCAGAAGAAGCAGCTGTAGAGCTTAGGCCGACGACTGAAAAGCGTCATGTGCGTTCCTCCGGATATTGATCACAGTTCCGAGCAGTGGGACTATACATCTCGCTGAGCTTAGATAGTATGCCTTCGTGCTCAAGCTGCTCCGCAATGTCCAAAGGGTGCTTAAACAGTGGCGCGAGCTCCCCGCAACCGAGCGTGACCAATACAGGGATCGCGTAGATCGCCTCCGATCCCTCGTAGCGGAGCTAGGTGGTCAGCGGGCGCTAGACTACGTCAACGGCGCCGGCGGGTCGCCAAGCGGCAGTCCGGATGAGCGGCACATCCAGCCGCGCCGGCGAGCCGACGTGATCGCCGAGCTCCAAGCAGAGACGAGCAGCCTGCTGACGGCGCTCGCCATCCCAGCCGCGGGGCTCGCTAGGGATAGTGTCCCGAGAAGCGCCCGCATCGGGGCCAAGCTCGCGGGCAAAGGACTTCGTAGAGCCGCACGGCGCTACAGTCGATAGCAACAGAGGGCAGTGGATACAAGCCAACCTCTCTTGGTTATTCCCGCGCTTCCGACGCGGCCATGAAGGAGATCCTGGATCAACGCAGGCCATCCAGAAGATCTACGAGATGATCCAGGCCAACCGGCGCCGCCTCGGCGGATAGCTAAACGGCTAGGCGAGCTATCCGATCCGGGCCAGCAGACGGCTCAGGGGCAGCTAGGCGCGCTCCGCGCCTATGAGCGCCCCGATCAACGTTGGACGCGGCCCTCCCGCCCCGGAAAAGCCGAAGGCCCAGTCCCCGAAGGGACTGAGCCGGTTCGACCTGCCTCAAGATGGTGGAGACGGCGGGAATCGAACCCGCGTCCGCGATCGCGTGAGAATGGCTTCTACGAGCGTAGCCGGCGCTCTGATCTCATCCCTCGCTCGCCTCGCCGGCGGGGTTGTGAGGGACCAGCCTCCTTAGATGTTCCCGGCTCGGCGAAGACGGACCTTGCCGGGTGAGCCTGCTTTCTGATCCCGGCCTTCCCCGCCGCAGGCAAGCGGGGCCCGAGACCTCACTCGCCTAGTGTTTGCTAGGCAGCGAGGGCGTACTCGTGAGAGTCCGCACTTATGGTTTTCCCGGGTGTTTTACGAGGCCGCCCGGGACCTCGACTCGCCACCACCC